>NYXK01000033.1 GCA_002685535.1 Deltaproteobacteria bacterium | reverse complement strand
CGGGACATAACCCACCGCAGGTAACGATTCCCGCGCGTACTTTTGAAGAGTCAAAATAACTGTGTGCACGCGGACCCGCCTGCTCAAACGAATAAGGGGCCTGTTCTTCATTTGTTGAAGAAACCGCAACATCATGAAGAATACAATTGTCATCATTTACAAATTTAAAATCTTCGTATTTTGAACTGGAACTGATTGGAAGAGAAGATGGAATCTGAGCAGCACCGAGTTGTTTGACGGGGTATTCTTTTTTCATATTTACTTGTTCTAAAACAAAAATAGTGAGAGAATCAATTTAAATCCGGCTGCGAACCAAATATGCAGTGTTTGAAAAAGTATCATAAAGCTGAACATTTGCAAAGATAGAAAAGAATACTTATGAGCAATGTATTGACAATGATTATGGCAGGAGGGGAAGGTTCCCGCCTGAAACCTTTGACATCCGACCGTACCAAGCCCGCTGTTCCTTTTGGAGGCAATTACCGAATTATCGATTTTGTGCTGAGCAATTTCGTTAATTCCGGATTTATGAAAATCTTTGTCCTTACCCAGTTTAAGTCACACTCCCTCTTACAGCATATGCGTGAAGGCTGGCGTGTTTCTTCAGGGATAGTCAAACAATTTATTGATCCTGTTCCAGCGCAAATGAGGATTGGTAAAAAATGGTATGAAGGAACGGCGGATGCAATTTATCAAAATATGAACCTGATTGACGATGAAGATCCCGATCAGATTTGTATTTTTGGCGGAGACCACATTTACCGTATGGATATTCGGCAGATGTTGAGATTTCATAGTAAGCGGCATGCGGTACTCACAGTCGCTGCTATTCCAGTACCAATACAGGATGCACATCATTTTGGAATTATAGAAGTCGACGAAGAATGGCGCATGACCGGTTTTGTCGAAAAACCTGAAAGTGCTCCAAAAACAATTCCGGGAAATCCTGACTACGTGCTTGCTTCAATGGGAAATTATATTTTTGAAAGAGGTCCCCTCGTTGATGAATTGAAGAAAGATGCAAAAGATAAAAATTCCGACCATGATTTTGGCAAAAATATCCTGCCCAAAATGTTTCCTGCAGGAAATGTTTTTGTTTACGATTTTAGTCAAAATTACATTCCGGGAATTGAAGAAGAAGAAAAGGGTTACTGGAAAGACGTGGGAACTCTTGATACATATTGGGAAGCAAACATGGATTTAGTAGGTGTTCAACCTCATTTTAATCTATATAACAATAAATGGCCTGTGCTGACTTACATACCACCTTTGCCTCCTGCAAAGTTTGTTCATTTCAGTGATTTGCGTACGGGTCACGCTATCAATTCAATGATCAGTTCCGGTGCCATTATCAGCGGTGCTCTGGTAGAAAATTCTGTGGTCGGTTACAACGTTCGTATTCACAGTTTCGCACATGTTGAGCACTCTGTAATCATGAATAATGTCAGTATAGGGCGCGGTGCTAAAATCAGGAAAGCCATCATCGATAAGCATGTTCAAATCGCGCCTGAAGCTCAAATTGGTTATGATCTTGAGGCAGACAAAAAAAGATTTGAAGTGACGGAAAACGGAGTTGTTGTAATTCCAAAAGGGGCAGAAGTTGTCTAAAGCTCTGCGTATTATTTTTGCTGCGTCTGAAGTTGAGGGTTTTTCCAAAAGCGGAGGTCTGGCTGATGTAGCACGTGCCCTGCCTTTACATTTAAAAAGTCTTGGGCATGATGTCCGGATAGTTACTCCGTTTTATCGTCTCATTCCTGCAAAGCATAAAACGAGCACGGTCATCCCTTCCATGGGCGTGCCGATGGGCAATGAGGAAATCTGGTGTGCGGTACGTCACAAAGATCTTGAGGGTACAGTAGCCGGTAAAACAGTAAGTGTACCTGTTTATTTTATTGAGCATAAGCATCATTTTTTCAGGAATGGATATTACGATGATGGTCTGCACGCTTATCCGGACAATGCATCACGTTTCGGTTTTTTCTCAAAAGCAGTTTTGCAGATCTGTCGTGCACTGGACTGGATTCCGGATATTTTTCATTCCAATGATTGGCATACAGCTCTTGTACCATTCTACCTGAAACAGGCTCAGCTGGAAAATGCGGACTTTCTCAAAAGCAGTTCCGTACTGACCATTCACAATGCAGATTATCAAGGCGTTGCCCCGGGGATTTTCAGGCACTCGCTTGGGATTCCGCTGGAAAATTTTGTGCCGGAAATGTTTGAGGATCATGGTGACATAAATTTACTCAAAGGCGGGACAAACTTTGCTGACCAGGTGAATACTGTCAGTCCGGGATATGCGAAAGAAATGAACACTCCGCTCGGAAGTCACGGACTATATGATACCTATTTACGTAAAGGAGAAAACTTTTCCGGTATCCTTAATGGTTGCGATTATGATGAGTGGAATCCTGAAACAGATCCGCATTTGCCCGTGAATTTCAGCTCCGGTGATTTGACAGGAAAAAAGCTGTGCAAACAGGAACTGCAGCGGCTTTTCGGATTTCCGGAATCTACATCAGTCCCTTTGATCGGAATGGTCAGCCGTTTAACCACACAGAAAGGTTTTGAATATCTGATGCCTGCAATGCCGGAAATTCTAGGTATGGACGCACAGGTGGTTGTGCTTGGCAGTGGGGAACTATGGATCGCAAATGCATTTGATGAACTGCAACAGAAGTTTACAAAAAAACTTGGCTGGTATAACGGTTACAACAATGATTTGGCTCATTTGATAGAAGCAGGCAGTGATATGTTTTTGATGCCGTCACTTTATGAACCTTGCGGTTTGAATCAAATGTATAGTCTGCGATATGGTACTCTGCCGATTGTGAGAAAGGTAGGAGGGTTGAGGGATACTGTGATGCAGTATGATGAAAGTACCGGTCGCGGCAGCGGCTTTATTTTTGATGATCCAACGTCTGAAGCAGTCAGCAACACAGTCGGCTGGGCTATAAAAACATTTAACGAACGTCCGCAACATTTTCAGCAAATGGTCGAGATTGCAATGGAGCAGCGATTTACATGGAAAAACGCTGCAGAAAAGTATGTAACTTTATATAGAAAAAATTTATAAAAAAGGAGAAACATGTCAACAAATATTAAAGGAACTATTGCGATTTTAACCGGCGGTGGAGATGTTCCTGGATTGAACCCGGCTATCCGCGCCGCAACTATCCGCGCAAATAGGAATGGTTACAGAGTCGTAGGTCTGCGTAACGGTTGGGAAGGTATCATGAAAATTGACCGTTCAAAACCCCTGGAGGATCAGGGATACTGCCAGATACTGACCGAAAAAAATGTGCAGAAAATTGCACGTACAGGTGGAACATTTCTCCACACTTCACGCACAAAACCCAGCAAAGTCTCACAGGATAAAGTTCCTGAAAATATGCGTGACAAATATGATGCAGAAGAAAATGATTTAACCGATGAAATCATTAAAAATCTGGAACACCTGGGTATTGAATATCTTGTGCCGATCGGCGGTGACGATACTCTCAGTTATGGCCTGCGTCTACACAAAGCAGGTGTACGCTGTGTCGGTATACCGAAGACGATGGACAACGATGTCCCGGGTACAGATTATTGCATCGGCTTCAGCACCTGTGTTACACGTACTATTGAGTTCACTCACCAACTGCGTACCTGCGCGGGTTCACATGAACGAATTCTGGTGATTGAAGTCATGGGTCGTTACGCGGGGTATACTGCTTTGGTACCGGCAATGGCTGGTGCATCCGACCGTTGTGTGATTCCTGAATATGAATTTGATATTGAAAGATTAACCGAATTACTCGTTAAAGACCGCCGGGACAATGAAAGTAATTATTCGGTAGTGCTGATTTCGGAAGGCGCGATGTTTAAAGGCGCGGATATGATTTTCTCTAATCAGGAAACGGACGCATACGGTCATAAAAAACTTGGTGGAATCGGTGATATGGTCAGTGCGGAAATAGTCGAAAGAGCTCCTAAATATAACAAAGGTGAGACTATTCATACAGTCAATCAAAGAATGAGTTATATGACACGTTCCGGTCAACCGGATGCGATAGATTCAATAGTCCCCATGGCATATGGAAACCTGGCGATGGATCTCATCATGGAAGGAAAAAGTGGTAGAATGGTTTGTTTGAAAAACGGCCGTTATGATCACGTTCCTTTTGAAGTTGTCACTGAATATGAGAAAAAAATTGACGTGGAGCGTTTTTATGATACCGAGCGTTACCGTCCTCATTATCACAACTGCATGGGTATGCCGCAGTTTATCATGACTTCTGACTGAAAATTGCGCATATTTTAAGAATGACACCTCTGTTTCGCAGCGGAATTTTTGTTCTGCTATTTTTATTTTACTGGTCTTCTACGGCTTCCGCCATTTTATTTGAAAGACGTAAAACTTTTGAATCAGAGATTTCCTGGTTTATCTATCCGGTAATAGGCAGCATCCCCGGAGTTCAGGATTTTTACGGATTGGGCGGAACAGTTTCAGGAATTGGAGGCAGTGAATCTGACATCACCGCCATCAGTCTTAGAGGAAAAGCGGAATATTTTGAAGATGATTTTCAGATTGATATCCTCTCTATTTTCGACGTTCCTCTCTTTACGGAACATCTTACCTTCACCTGGTTCTCAACAAAAATCCGCAACGCAGGCTGGCCTGAGGGTGAGCGTGGAATAGATTCTGACCCGGACAGTATGTATTATCTACTGGCCAGTAATGTGGATGCTTCCGGTGGNGAACTTTCAGTCAATGTTTTAGAAAATCAGTTGGAGTTCTATTACGCATACAGCGATGCATCGGTCAAACCTTATGGTTTAGTNGATCCGAATGGAACTTTTTACAATGCGCAGAATTCCGGAATAATAGAAAGCCCCAGAGGTTTCCGCTACGGAATTTACCTTGACGATACTGATAATCGCCGTGATCCGAGAATCGGTTACCGTTTTCAGTACGAAAAGTGGGGNCAGCCTTCTTCAAGAGCAGGCAACTCTGAATATTTTCAGGAAGACTACAACCTTTCCGGATACATTCCGGTTTTAGCGGAAGGTAAAGGTGTTTTAGTGCTGAACCAATTTTATGGCTCTTCAACAGTAATCAAAAAAGGAACGGTTGATAAGAGTCTATATGTCTGTGACAATGTCTTAAAGCCCGGCTGTCAAGCGATTCTTGACGAACTTTATGCACGTCAGGTGGCCGAAGCAGAAAACGGCAAAGCAACTTCACTCGGCGGAACNAACCGATTACGTGGATATAGTACCAACCGTTTTTATGACAGTTACACAAATTTCCGTGGTGCGGAATTTCGCTGGTATGTGCATGAAGCGCAGGAAGCATTCAATTATTTTTTGGAAAAAGGAACCTTCGCAGGGCTTCAGTTAGCTTTTTTCTACGAACAGGGAACAGTCTCACGGGATAAAGCCAGCTTGTGGAAAAATATGCGTTCCTCATACGGCGCAGGAACAAGATTTATCTTTAATACCATCATTGTCCGTATCGACCGCGGTTTTGGAAAGGAAGGNGGTGAGACNACATTNTTNGTCGGCTATCCGTTTTGATTCCACTCATGGAACGGATTTTAGAGCCGCCATTTAATGGAGATTCAAATTAAAACGNATGTATATCATTAAGANCCATCAAATANAGTTTTGAATGATGACTGTTGCCGAAACTATTTTTAAGGCCATTAAGATCCGNGAAATCGATTTCGTTTTTTGTGTTCCCGGTGAGAGTTATCTCGCGACCATGGACTCATTTTACGGATCGCTTCAACCTCTTTTGNTTTCTGCAAGACATGAGGAAGGTGCTGGTATCATGGCAGAAGCGTATGCCAAGGCATCTTCTAAGACAGGTGTCTGTATGGTAACACGTGGTCCAGGCTTGACACATTTAACAATAGCTCTTCATACAGCAAAACAGGACTCTACACCTCTTGTTGTATTCGTAGGGCANGTACCGACAAATCTACGACAGCGTGAATCTTTTCAGGAATTAGATATAGTTGAATTNTCACGTCCTNTTACCAAGTGGGCGGTGGAACTAAANAGGGCTGATCGAGTAGCNGAGATAGTTGACAAAGCTTTCCACATTGCTAATTCAGGACGTCCTGGACCAGTAGTAATTAGTCTGCCGGAGGATATCGACAGGAGTTCAACGGCACAGCATTCACTTTGGCGCTACTCAACAGTTGGAATACCATCTCCATCAACCAAAGGTGTTGCAAAAGCTGTTTCCATGATTGAAGATNCAGAACGACCCTGTATTGTTGCNGGAGAAGGNATATTACGAGTTGACGCGACAGACAAGCTGGTTTGCTTCGCAGAATGTCTTGGGGCACCTGTTTTTACAGCCTGGAGAAGATTCGACGCATTTCCCAACAAACATCCACTTTATATGGGGGGACTTAATTTGTCATCGGTATCTAATGATCTTTCTGAACCACTGAAGAACGCTGACCTGATAATCGCTATCGGGACCAGGCTTGACGAATTCACTACCTTAAGTTATTCATCACCGTCAACTGAACAAAAGATTATCCATATTGATCGATCTCCCGAAGAAACAGGAGGAAGTTGGATTGGGGCNGATCTATCCCTCGTGGCAGATGCAGGTGAGGCAATGGACAAGCTNGAAGAGACTTTGAAGAACTCAATGCGTGCTAAANCGTCAAAAGCGCATCAAAAGCAAATAGCTGACTGGAGTGAATATTATAGGAGTCGTACAACACCACGCAGCAACAGGGTTGGTCTTAAAGACGGGACAATTGATCTTGAGGGAGTATATCATGACATCCTTAACATTATACCTGACGATGCCAGTATTACTTGTGACGCCGGAGATTTTGGCAGTTGGCTGATACGTTACTATAAGTGGAACCAACCGCGGACTTTTTTTGGCCCAACAACGGGTGCTATGGGTTATGCCTTACCCGCTGCTATTGCAGCGAAGTTGGCAAGACCCCAAGCTCCCGTGATTGCCTTTGCCGGAGACGGTGGATTTGCCATGACGATGAGCGAGCTCGAAACCGCGGTCAGATTAAAGCTGGTAGGTTTGGTGGTTCTTGTTTTTAATAATAATAATTACGGCACAATTCGTAGACATCAAAATCGTGAATTCCCCGACCGCATTGTCGGGACAGCCCTCGGCAAAATAGACTTCCCTGCAGTAGCAAAGGCNATGGGCGCGGAAGGTTTCAGGGTCAGTAAGAATGATGAATTTGCCAAAACCTTCAAAGAAGCACTAAACGTAGACAGTCCAGCAGTTATCGAAATTACTCTTGGAGAGAATAACCTTGATCCATGGGCAGATAACAACTAGTGTCTTATTTATTTTGCCGCTTNAATTCTTCATCNCTTTGAAAATGAAAGCAANAAANGGATTCACTTTTTCCAAATNTGNTGTTAGACTCTAAACCGTGTAACACAGCACCTCAAATAATGATGCAAAAATTAGCTAATCCTGCTTAAGAAAAGGAGTAATATGAAATCCCACCCTCAATTAATGACTTATCCAAGCATGTCCGCAGCTCTTCTTTCGGGTGAAGCAGACAGCAAAATTCATAGGGCGGTTCGCTATACTCTCCTGACTTTAGCCGGTTCTGCATTGATCACCCTCTGTACGCAAATTTCATTACCGCTTTTTCCGGTGCCGATGACTCTGCAGACATTTGCGGTGTTTTTGATTGGTTTGACATACGGATGGCGTTTAGGTGGAATCACCGTTGCTCTTTATTTACTTGAGGGAGCGCTTGGTTTACCGGTATTTTCCGGTGGAAAAGGTGGAATGATTGTTTTCATGGGACCTACAGCAGGTTATCTTGTTGGATTTTTGCTGGCGGCAACCGCTTGTGGATGGTTTGCGGAACGTGGATTTGACCGCAGTTATTTTAAGTTATTAGTGGCCCTGCTGGTGGGTAACGTTTTGCTTTATGCTCCAGGACTTTTATGGTTGGGCACTCTGATCGGCTGGGATAAACCTGTGCTGGAATATGGGCTTTATCCTTTTATTGGGGGCGACTTACTGAAAATCGCAATGGCCGTGTTGCTGCTTCCTACTGCCTGGAAAGTTGTTAATCGGCTNAAACAGTAACACTCCTTGTCATTCCGGNCNAAGCACGGCTTAAACCAGGAATCCAGAGGTGGTTCCTCAATTTTTGTATTCATTTTGATTTGAAATCTGGATCCCGGGTCAATTCCGGGATGACAAAAGAAAAATTTTTCAGGAAGTTCTACATAAGATCCTTTCTCAAATTCTTTGACTTGAGTGTAATTGATTTTATTTAGCTGAAAAATGGCGGAGCATGAATTCCACCTCAGAGCAAAAAACGGATCTCCCGGAAATTCTACAAACAACCCTCGCTCTCGCAGAAAGCTGGCAAAACCGCGCCAACACTCTTCGTACNAAAGANGAACTGAAGCANCAGCAGATGATGCGCCGTTTGCTCAATCATCCGTCAGACAAAACGGTAGTGATGCATTTGGTTGATCAAAGTTTCCGTTCCGGAAATCCAAGTCGNGTGGTTGATCAATTCCGTTATTTGCTGGAACACCACGGCATTCCCCGATTTTTTCCGCAAGTCGAGCAGTGGTTACTCAAGATATTTTTGCATCTCGGAAAGTTCGTACCGCAAATTTCGCATTCACAAATTTTACGTAAAATCCGNGAAGACACNAGCCGTACAATTCTTCCGGAAGAGCNGGAAATACTAAATGCACACTTGAAAAAACGGCAGGCTGAGGGCGTNCAGGTCAATCTCAATCANCTGGGCGAAGCAGTACTGGGTGACGCTGAAGCGTTGAACCGTTTGAAGCATTACGGAGACTCGCTGCGTAATCCGGACATCCACACCATTTCCATCAAAATTTCGAATATTGTCGCACAACTGCATCCGCTTGGTTTTGAGAATGAAATCGACTTAATTTGTGAGCGGCTTTCTGAACTGTACCGCATTGCCCAGGAAAATCCGGTGTTGCACAGCGATGGTACAAGACACGCAAAATTTGTCAATCTGGACATGGAATCCTACCATGATCTTGATTTAACCATGGATGCGTTCATGCGTACTCTCGATCAAACGGAATTCAAAAATTTACAGGCCGGTATCGTGCTGCAGGCGTATCTTCCGGATTCGTTTTTACGACAGCAGAAACTCGTCAAGTGGGCCAAAAAGCGTGTCCAAAACGCCGGAACGACCGGTACGGGGGGAAGTCCTGTCAAAATGCGTTTGGTAAAAGGTGCGAATCTGGTGATGGAGGCAGTTGAAGCAGAAGTNTNTGGCTGGCCGCTGACAGTTTTTGATTCCAAAATCGAAACCGACGCGAATTTCAAACGAATGCTAGAATTCGGACTTCAACCNGAAAATATCGCAGCAGTGCATTTTGGTTTGGCTTCACACAATTTGTTTGACCTGGCTTATACTCACGTACTTGCGGAAGAACGTGGAATTTCAGANGGTTTGATTTTTGAGATGCTCGAAGGAATGGCGGATCACGTACGGCGGACTCTGCAGGAGGAAAAAAGAAAAGGGGACAGCAAAGAAACAAATTTATTGNTCTATACNCCNGTGACGAGTCAGGATCAGTTCATCAGCGCCATTGCTTATCTAGTAAGGCGGCTTGACGAAAATACGAGTCCGGACAATTTNTTACGCCACTCATTTGATATCCGGGTTGGTTCTGCTGCATGGAAATTTCTGGAAAAACAATTTCTCNCAGCATGGCATTTAAAAGACAAAATTTCCTCTGAACCGCGACGTCAGCAAAACCGTGATAAAGAAGTTTTTGCTGAAAACATTGGAACACTCGCNNATCCAATCTTCCGTAACGAACCGGACACGGACTGGGTGCTTCCGGAAAATCGAAAATGGGCAAACAAAATTCGTAAAAAATGGCAGCCTACCGAAAAATCAANAGTCAAAAAAATTCCGCTTTTTATAGGTAATACTGAAGTTAAAGNAAAGCGCAAACAACAATTATTTTTCGATCCTTCTCAACCGTCAACTCCCGACGAAGCAGATATTCCAGCGGTATTTTCAGTTGCACTGGCAACAAAAACGGATGTGATCAAAGCAGTCAAAATCGCTAAAGACGATCCTTCCAAATGGCGGCACACAACTTTGGCGGAACGGTACGAACTGCTTTCCGGAGCTGCACATAATATGCGGAAAAAGCGCGGAGATTTAATCGGAGCTGCAGCGGTGGTTTGTGGAAAAACTTTTTATGANACAGATCCNGAAATTTCGGAAGCAATTGATTTTATCGAATATTATCCGCATTCCCTGAGTTTGCTNGAGAAACAGACCTCGCTGAAATTGTTACCGCAAGGTGTAGTTCTGGTGATTCCACCGTGGAACTTTCCTATTGCGATTCCAACCGGAGGAGTGGCTGCGGCATTGGCTTGCGGAAACACTGTTCTTTTTAAACCCTCACCGCTGGCCTTTCCGTTGGGCGTGGAGATCGCAAACTGTTTTTGGGATGCCGGAATTCCNNGTGAAGCTTTGCAACTCGTATGCTGCGAGGACGGAGAACCAATCCAGACGCTTTCCGGACATCCGGACGTGGACGCAATCATTTTCACCGGCGGAACTCAAACCGCATTGAAGTTGCTCGAAAAACGTCCTGATGCGGAATTGTCTGCGGAAACCGGTGGGAAAAACGCGACCATCGTNACCGCAATGGCTGACCGTGACCAGACGATCGAACACGTTTTACATTCCGCGTTCAGTCACAGTGGACAAAAATGTTCGGCGACATCGCTGCTTGTTTTGGAACGTGAAGTTTACGAAGACGAAACTTTCCGAAAACAATTGCTGGATGCGATTCAAACTCTGAAAGTTGGTTCGGTTTGGAATTTCTCCAATAAAATGGGACCGCTGATCCGCGAACCGCTTGCAGATTTACGCAAAGGTTTGGAAACTTTGGAAACTGGAGAAAGCTGGGCCTTAGCTCCGAAATGNGATGAANCAAATCCAAAACTTTGGCATCCCGCGGTAAAGTGGGGTGTNCGNCGTGGAAGTTTTTCACATCAAACNGAATTTTTCGGACCGCTGCTTTCGGTGATNCGGGCGGANTCGCTGGAAGACGCAATCGAAATTGTCNACGACACTGCTTACGGATTGACCTCCGGACTCGAAAGTCTGGATCCGAGGGANCAAAAAATATGGATGGAAAAAATTGAAGCTGGAAATCTTTACATAAACCGCGTAACGACCGGCGCGGTTGTGCTGCGTCAATCTTTTGGCGGCATGGGACTTTCCGCAATCGGTGCAGGAATCAAAGCCGGGAGTCCTAATTACGCCGTGCAGTTTTGTAAAATTGAAGAAAGTGAGGCTCCAACACAAGGGCCGTTACGGGAGGAATCGCCTTGTAACGCTCACTTGCATTTTATCGCACGAAACTGGCAGAATCAACTTTCACTTAGCACAGATTCTACACCGAAAATTNCTGTAGAAATTCGCCACGATTTGCAAAAAACTATTCAGGCAATTTACAGTTGCCTATTTCAATTTGAAAAGGAATTTTCCGGGGAGCAGGATTTTTTCCGTTTACGCGGACANGACAACTTGTTCCGTTACCTGCCGGTCGGCAATGTTACTGTGCGTCTGCACCCCGACGATAGCCTTTTTGAAACGTTGATCCGGATTGCAGCAGCCCTAATAGCAAAATGTAAAGTGGAAGTTAGTTTTCCACCGGAGTTGAAAAACAGTGTAACCGAATTTCTGTCTGGGACTGAAGGTAAACGCTTATGCGATTCTGTAAAAATCTGCACTGAAACAGATGAAGAACTCGCCGAACGACTTTTGATAACAAACATGACATCCAAAATCGACCGNCTTCGCTACGCCCATCCGGACCGTGTTCCACAAACAATTCACCAGGCCGCCGCCAAATTGGGCAAACACGTTTCCCGTCACATTCCGCTCGCGGAAGGCCGCATCGAAATGCTGCGTTATTTACGTGAGCAGAGCATTTCCATTGACTACCACCGCTACGGAAATTTAGGCGAACGTGAGATTTGAAGAGCTTTGATTTGATTTAGAACTATGTATCTGAGCTTTTTCAGTGTTTAATTAAAATTATTTCTCTGTAAGAAAAACAAAACTATAATTTTTGCATTCCNTATTCACATGCCTTATTCTCCACCTGAAACGCAACATCTGGATAACATCCTGCCGTCTGAACCGCTTTTACTGATGGGAGCGGGGCCTGTGCCGATTTCCCATGCGGTTGCCCGTGCAAATGGAGTTGTGATCAATCATCTGGGTGAAACCATGGATGAAGTGATCAGTAATGTAAAGATCATGGGGCGTTATGCATTTCAGACAGTTTCGGATAAAATTATCGGAGTCTCCGGGCCTGCTTCCGCAGCTATGGAAATGGCTATCACCAATTTACTGTGGCCGGGCAGAAGCATTTTAGCTTTGTCCATGGGAACCTTTAGCGGCCGTATGGCGGAAATGGCTGAAGGTGTTGGCGCGGATGTGACAGTAATTGAATCAGCAGGTATTCAACCTGTCCGGGTAGAAGAAGTTCAGGAAGCCTTTTCGAAAAAACACTTTGACGTGATTACGATGGCACAGGGTGAAACTTCCTGTGGTGTCGAAATGAAATGCCTGCCGGAAGTNGCACGGATTGCTAAAGAGCACGGTGCACTTGTGGTAGTGGATGCGGTCTGTACCTTGACCACGATGCCCTTGCAGATGGATGAGTGGGGAGTTGATGTTGCCATCGCCGGAGGTCAAAAGGGTTTGTCTTCTATTCCTGGAGTTTCCCTGATTGCATTTTCGCAAGATGCNTGGAAAAAGATTAAATCCAGNAAAGNACGGCAACCGCACTGGTGTCTGGATGCATTACGCGCNCAAACTTTCTGGGGTTCACAACAGTACCACTATACTGCTCCGGTTCCCGGAATTTTAGCTTTGNATGAAGCACTGCGGCAAATTTGTGAAGAAACTCTGCCTATGCGTTTTGAACGTCACCGAGTCAGTTCAATTGCTTTGCAGNCAGGAATTGAGACAATGGGATTGAAACTCTTTGTGCCGATTAAAGACCGTCTAAATTCCGTGGTTGCGATCAATACTCCTGAAGCTACAGACAGCGCGCAGATCCGGAAAACAATGTCCAAACGTTTTAATGTTGAGATTTCAGGAGCATTTGGCCTGGACATTCTGCGTATCGGTCAAATGGGAGAGCAGTGCCGCTCCCACAATCTCTTCAAAGTCCTTTATGCGCTTGGTATGAGTTGCCGCCAGCAAGGTCTTGATCTGGACGTGAGTCTGGGCATGGCTGAGTTGGAGCGTAATTTGGTGATTGATCCTGAAAATTTAGTCGACTGAAAAAGGACNAAAAAATTGAATGAGACCTTCCTCTCTCACCCGTCTTCTTCGTGAAAAAGCCANTGAACTTGGTTTTGAGCTTGTTGGTGCAATTCCNGTTTCACGCAGTAAAACCATTGACATTTACAATGCATGGCTCAAAAAAGGTTATGCCGGTTCAATGGCTTATCTGGAACGTCACGCGGAACTGAAAGAGGACCCGCGCAAATTGCTTCCTCAAACTATGTCGCTGCTCGCGCTTGGTTTCAACTATAAGACGCTTGAGCCCTCCGAACAAGTACAAAATCCTGATATNGGTTGNATCAGCCGTTATGCGTGGGGTGATGATTATCATGATTTGATCCGAAGCAANCTGAGTGTCCTGGAAGANTTTCTTTNCCGTGAATTAAATGCCGGAAAGNTCTCACGNAGTTTTGTAGATTCCGGGCCGGTTTTGGAGAGGGAAGNCGCGCAACGTGCCGGTCTCGGATGGATCGGTAAACATTCGAATTTGATTAACTGGAAAAAAGGTTCGTGGTTTTTTCTGGCGGAATTGCTGGTAGATGTACAGTTGGAAGCGNANTTGCCTTTCACACGTGTTGATTGCGGAACCTGCACAATTTGTATTGAAGCCTGTCCAACCGACGCTATTATCGCGAATCGTACTTTGGATGCGCGGCGCTGTATTTCCTATTTGACGATTGAGTTGAAAGATCCAATTCCGCTGGAACTGCGTCCAAAAATGGCTAATCTGATTTTTGGTTGTGACATCTGTCAGCAAGTCTGNCCGTGGAACAGGGACGCTCCTCAGTCGCAGGAAAAAAGACTTCAGCCTCGTCCGGAAAACGTAGCACCGCAGTTGCTTAACTTGATGAAGCTGGATCAAGCCGCCTTCAGCAAACGTTTCCGGAATAGCCCGATCAAACGCGCAAAGCGTCGGGGATTTTTACGTAACGTAGCAGTTGCGTTAGGAAACTGGGCGCATGTGGAGGCAATCCCAGCTCTCAGCTTGGGGCTTGATGATGAAGAAGCACTGGTACGNGCTCANTCCGCATGGGCCCTCGGACGTATCTCGGATTTGCAGGCAAAAACTAAACTGGAAGAAGCAAAAATAACTGAAAAAAATCCGGAAGTTTTAACTGAGATTGAAACGGCACTTGCGGTTTTTTCTCTTAAAGCAGTTGATCTAAGGAAATTTACGGATTGAACTTCATTTGCGTTCATGAGAAAAAGGATTAAGTTATTTCTTACACAATCAAATATTCCCATCAAACTCACCATGAAACTGATCTTCTGTTTTGTATTTCTTCTGTTGAATTATTCGTTTCNNGCTTTTGCTGAGACATCAGTTGAAGATTTACTGGACAGGGTGGACGAGCTTTACCGCAGTGATTCAAGTCATGCTGCCATGGAAATGCAAATTGTCACTGAAAATTGGGAGCGTACGACAGAGATGGAAGTCTGGTCACGTGGAATGAATGATACGCTCATAAAAATATTATCTCCACGAAAAGACAAAGGTATAAAAACGCTCAAACGCGGAAATCAGATGTGGAATTATTTTCCCAAAATAAACAAGGTGCTCAAAGTTCCGCCGTCGATGATGATGAATTCGTGGATGGGTTCAGACTTCAGCAACGATGATTTGGTCAAGGAAAACACACTTGCCGACAATTTTATTTCAAAATTGGAAACTCATCCCTCTGACCCAGACAAACTTTTTTTTATTGTGTTGCGACCAAAAGAAGATACAGTAACTGTTTGGGGGAAAATCTCAATAAGTATTCGNCGTGCTGATTTTATGCCTGTTGAACAGATTTATTATGATGAACAGGGGGAAAAGAAACGTGTGATGGAATTTAGAGAAATTCAGCAAATGGGTGGCAAGATNATTCCAGCTGTGATGGAAATGCGTACACTTAAAAAAAACAGTAAGACACTTATACGCTACAAATCTATAAATTTTAATCCGGANTTTTCAGAGAATATCTTTTCATTCAACCGTTTACGGCGTAAATGAGCTTATCCCTGATTTCATTATTATGCCTAAAGTTCACTAAGAAACACTAAGGTTCTCGGTTTCTCTGAAAAACAAGAGTGATAAAATGCTGACATTGAGACTTGCCTTCCGGAATTTGCTACGCCACAAAAGCCGGTCACTGCTTTGCGGGCTGAGCATGATGGGAGCATATGTCCTCTTTTCAATTTCACTCGGATTCAGTGACGGTAGTTACGGAAGTTTAATCCGGATGCTGACAGATACACACTCCGGACATGTTCAAATCCATCAAAAGGATTATTTGGATGCACCGTCGCTTTTTCGTAATTTCAAACTCACTGCAGAAATAAAAAGTCTGCTCACAGCTCATCCGGAAGTCCTGGCTTGGACTCCGAGAATTTTTTCCGCCGCCCTCATTTTCAGAGAAAACAAATCTACAATCGCACGTCTCATGGCAATCGATCCTGAACTTGAAGCTCAGGTGACAACCATGCGTGAAAAAGTACAGTCAGGAGTTTATTTGACAGAGGCGGTTGGTGTGACAAATCCAATTTTGCTGGGTCTGCAGTTGCAAAAGCTGATTCAGGCCAAGCCGGGTGACGAACTTATTTTCATTGGTCAGGGTGCGGACGGTTCGATTGCAAATGATTTATTCACTGTAGTCGGTATTGTTGGTAAAAGTTCAACTGACGCAGAAGCCCGCCGGATTTACATGACATTGGAAAGTGCACAGGAATTTTTATCGCTGGGAGAGCGGATACATGAAGTCACNCTACGTTTGCAGAATTATACAAAAGCACGTAGTGCTGCGGTAAATCTGCAGGATATTTTCAATAATGAGCAACTGGATGTGCAGCCCTGGCAGGTTGTGGAAGAACAATTTTACAAGGCGATGCAGGCGGATCAACAGGGGAATTGGATTACCCAGGCAGTGATTATGTTGATAGTAGGTTTGGTTGTTTTGATTACAGTGCTGGTGAATGTNTTTGAGCGTCGACATGAATATGGACTGTTGCTCGCCCTGGGCACACCGCCGGTTTTTATTTTCCGTTCAGTTATTGTTGAGATGACGATGCTAAGCAGTCTCAGTGTTCTAGTTGGCTTATTTTTTTCTTTTAGTTTGAATTTGTATTATTCGGTGGAAGGAATTGCAATTGAACCGCCGATGGAATATGGAGGAGTTTTGTTCAGTGACATCATAAGTGAGGTCTCTTTGTTTGTCCTGTTTGTACCAGCGGTTTTTACAATTGCTGTGGCTTTTGTCGTGGCATTTTTCCCNGCGGCTAAGTCTGCACTGGCGGTACCGATTGAAGCAATGCGGGAGAATTGAGATGATCTGGAAACTTGCCTGGCGGAACCTTTGGCGAAATCGAGTCCGCACCTGGCTCTCTGCCCTTGTGATTGCCATCGGCCTCGTAGCCTTGATTTTCATTGATACGATGATGGTTGGAATGACCACTAACATGGTAAAAAATGCGACTGACTCTTTGATGGGCCATGCTCAAATGCACGCCCTGGGTTTTCGTGATGAATATGATGTTAAATTAACTATAAAGAATCTGGATGAAACACTGGAGCAGTTGAGAAAAGATCCAGAACTGACTGTCTTGAGTCAGCGTGCGATGACTCAAGCAATGCTCTCCTCTTCGGGAGGTGGAGAACCTGTTTTGTCACTGGGTGTTGATCCAACTGAGGAAAACCTGCTTTCCAAATTTGATGAGGCAATCATTGAGGGTGAATATCTTGATTCTGTTTCCGGAAAGAAGATGATACTCGGTTGGAAAGTTGCTGAAAAATTAGAATTGATACTGGGAGAGCGTTTGGTACTGACCGCGGTTGACGCAGAGTCCGGTGAAATGGCGCAGTCTTTGTTCCGACTGAGTGGAATTTTCAAAACCGGTGAAGAGCAAATGGACGCGTCTATGGTGCTCGTGCCGCGTCAGACTNTGCAGAAAATGCTCAAACTGGGTGGACGGATTCACGAAATCGCTTTACGTTACAAGAACTTGACGCCGGCTGGAATTCCGCTGCGGCCGTTGACTCAACCTGCTGAATCTTCAGGAAATGAGCTTTTGCTGTGGACAGAGCTAATGCCGTCTCTTTATATGATTACGCAAATGACAGATCTCTCCATGGCAATCATGGGTATTATTCTGTTTCTCATTATAGCTCTTGGAGTGACAAACACTTTGTTGATGGGACTGTACGAAAGAATGTTTGAATTCGGTGTAATCAAATCAATCGGGACGACACCATGGCAGGCAGCGCGTTTAATGCTATATGAGGCAATATGTTTAGGTTTTTTAAGCATTGTTGCCGGGCTGATTCTCGCTGTTTTAGCGATTGCTCTCTTTGCTATTTACGGGATAGATTATACAGGGATCGAATTTTCCGGAGTCACATTTCAGGAAAAAATTTATCCGTCATTCAAATGGGATAGGTTGTTCATTTATCCATTTTTGAGTATGGGATTTACTTTACTGGCAGCAGTCTATCCGGCGTTTAAACTCTGGTACATGTTACCGATTGAAGCTCTACGAAAACGAAAATTATAATATTTATGTGCTTATGGCAGAAATTGTAATTAATACGAAGAATCTGGATAAATCATTTGGTTCAGGAGAAACGGAGATTCATGCACTCAGGGATGTAAATCTCGAAATAATGCGCGGAGACTTCGCGGCTATTGTAGGACCATCTGGTTCAGGCAAGACTACTTTGCTTAATATCTTATGCGGTCTTGACACAGTCAGTTCCGGAGAAATTCAGGTTTCCGGACGTTCTCTGCAATCAATGAGCGGCAGCGAACTGGCACAATTCCGGCGTGAGCACATAGGACTTGTTTTTCAGGCATATAATCTGATCCCGGTTTTGACTGTACTGGAAAATATTGAATATGTAATGCTGCTACAAAATGTACCTTCTGCAGAACGTAAAGAGCGGGTACGAAAATTTCTTACGGAAGTTGGTCTGGAAGGTAAAGAGAACAGGTTTCCTGCAGAACTTTCCGGAGGTCAGCAGCANCGTGTCGCCATAGCGCGGGCCATGGTNTCTCATCCTGACATTATTCTGGCTGATGAACCAACCGCAAATCTGGATTCAGAAACGGGTGCTCAACTTCTTGATATGATGCGGAAGTTCAATGAAGAATTAAACATGACATTTGTTTTTTCAACTCACGATCCGCAAATCATGGAACGCGCCAAACGCATGGTAACGCTGACCGACGGCCAGATTGTCTCGGATGAACTCAAATAAGCCTTCTTTNGTAAATAAAATAGTCTATCCTGCTTTGTGGATTTTTTTGCAGTTTCTCCTTTACGGATTTGTTTTGGTTCCGCAGACTTCTGCGCTTGAATATTCTCTCAGTACAAAAAGTTTAATTGCTGCTCAAAAGACCTCTCAAATTACGAGCAATTTTTTCTTTAACCGTATCCGCACACAAACGGAATTTGAATTTTCGGAAAATTGCATAANTGAGCTTGATTATGAATTGTTTCCGTNCTGGATTGATTCTGCAATGCACTCCAGTAATATCGCGATCAAAAACTCGAACAGCAGAATTTACAGAATTGCGGACCTGAATCATTCCCTCACAAATATTCCTGACAGCTCGGATTCAGCNGAACATTGGCAACTGGAACAAAATCTTGATCGGGCATTGCTGCGTTGTCANTCAGGAAATTGGGAATATATTCTTGGCCGTCAAGCAGTGACATTCGGTGGAATGTCAGTTAGTCCAACTGATGTTTTTGCGCCAGTTTCTTTCAAAGCGCTGGATCAGGAATTCCGTCCGGGTGTGGATGCTTTGCGGATTATTGGAGGCTTGGGTGAGACAACCGAAATTGAAGCCGGAGTTTTAACAGGAAAAAACGCGGATGCAGCAAAAAACGGGGCTTATCTGCGTTCACATTTTCTACTGGGAACTACTGACTTAACTCCGCTACTGGCTGGTTTTCAAGAAAATAAATTGCTTGGGCTGACAGTGCAGACTGAATACGGACTGTTAGGTTTTGTCTTTGATGGAGCAGTGATTATTCAGCGTAAATCTGCTCAAGAAACATCAGCGGCAATACCTGACAAATGGACAGTATGGACTCTTGGCCTGAATTTACAATGGAATGAGAAACTTTTCACAATGCTGGACTTTCATCATAATCCCATGGGAACAACAAAGCCGAGTGAATACCTGAANAATGCTGCTTCAGTTATTTATCAGGAATATCCACTGTCGCTCATGGGACAGGATTATTTGCTGCCTTCACTGGTTTATCAGCTGTCTCCACTTTGGTCTTTGAGTAGTTCAGTCATTTCAAACANGAACGACGGCTCCTTCATTAACACNTCTCAATTGGAATGGAACATTACGGAAGATTCGCTGCTATCCGGAAGTTTTATTCTGGCTTCTGGTAAACAATCTGCATTGTCTGCAGAGAAACAATCTGAATTCGGAGACTCTCCAAATTCGTTTCAACTTGTGTTCAAGCATTATCGTTAAAGGGCAGACAATATGGAAAATTCAGTAAAAAGAGTAATCATGATTTCCGGNGCTAACAGAGGTATCGGCAGAGCGATTGCGGAAAAACTTTTGGGGGACGGTTACTTGTTGAGTTTGGGTGTACGTAATCCGGGACAACTTCCGCAAACACTTGCATCCGCAGCTGAATCACAACTGCTCTGTCATAGTTATGATGCACGTGACCGCGAATCTGCAAGGAGCTGGGTTGATGCAACAGCAGAAAAATTTGGCCGCATTGACGTACTGGTTAATAATGCCGGAATTCTGCACACCAACGGATTTGAAGACGATGCGGAAGATTTGCTGGATGATATGTGGGAAGTCAACGCCAAGGCACCTTTACGCTTAACACGGCTTGTATTTCCATATCTGCGTATATCAGGTTCCGGACGTGTTATTGACATCATCTCCATGTCCGGGAAACGGGTCAAGGGCGACTGGGTTGGCTATTCAATGAGCAAATACGCGGCAATGGCTGCTTCACAAACAGCACGACTCAAAGGTTGGGACGACGGCATCAGGGTCACAAATATTTGTACCGGTTTCGTACAAAGTGACATGACAGTTGAAAACGCTCCTTCGTTTCCGCAGGAAAATATGTCACGTCCGGAGGATGTCGCGCAAATCGTCAGTACTTTACTCCTTCTTTCAAATGCATCCGCAGTTCCGGAAGTGACAATGAATTGTCTTTTTGAAACTCTTTGATCATCTTTAAGGAATTTTATTTGTTTTTTTGGCACAACTCTCTAGAATTATAGATAGGAAAAAACGGATCAGTTTAAATGTATGATTTAATCCGTTTNATAATTACTGGCGAATTTTTAGCAGCAGCATTTGTTTTAGTTGAAATTTTNAAAATTATTAAAAAAAATTAATGCANATTATTTTACTGGGACCACCAGGTTCAGGGAAAGGNACTCAGGCTCAAAATATAACAAGTGAGTACGGTTACATTCAGCTTTCCACCGGGGACATGCTTCGGGCAGCCTCTAGTTCCGGATCTAAAATTGGTCTGGAGTTAAAAGCTGTGATTGACGGCGGTAATCTGGTTTCTGATGAAATCGTGGTTGGAATTGTCGAGGAACGTATATTTCAAAATGACTGTGCCNTGGGTTATATGCTTGACGGGTTTCCACGAAACAAGGAGCAGGCCAAAAAACTTGATGCTATGCTTGCCGGCCAAAATCAAAAGATTGATATAGTGCTGCGTTTGCTGCTGAAAGATGAAGTTGTGGTTCGCAGAATTGCCGGCCGTCGTTTTCATGTGGAGAGTGGAAGAAGCTACCATGTTGAATTTTATCCTCCTGAAATTGCTGGAAAAGATGATCTCACCGGTGAACCTCTGATTCAACGTGCTGATGATAATGAAGAGNTTGTGCAGTCCAGACTAGACATCTACCATGAACAAACAGAACCTCTGGTTAAGTATTATGAAGAAAAAGGTGTTCTTGTTTCGATAGACGGTTTAGGCACACCTGATGAGATATTTGCCAAAATCAAGACCGCTCTGGATCAATAATCCCTCCGAATATTCAAAATTTTATAACAAATGAACACTGACCCAAAAACACATGATGTGCTTGTGATTGGTGGGGGACATGCCGGTTGTGAAGCAGCATTGGTAGCAGCGAGGATGGGTGCGGAAACCCTGCTCGTTACGCTGTCACGTGATACGATTGCGCAAATGTCGTGTAATCCCGCAATTGGNGGAATCGGCAAGGGACATCTAGTTAAGGAAATTGACGCGTTAGGCGGAGAAATGGGGAAGGTCGCCGATGANACAGGCATCCAGTTCCGTGTGCTCAATGCTTCACGNGGTGCAGCAACACGCGGGTCACGCTGTCAGTCAGATTTTATGGCTTATAAATCAGTCATGCGGCAGATTCTGGAGAGTCAGTCCGGACTCAAAATTGTTGAAGGTCTGGCAGAGGAATTATTGTTTCAAGGCAATCAGGTGATAGGTCTGCGTACTGAAAATGAAGAGCATTTTGCACAAACAGTTATTATCACCACAGGGACATTTCTCAATGGCCTGATTCACNGNGGAAAAGAACGTGTTGATGCAGGAAGAGTGGAGGAGCCTGCTGCAAAAAAATTATCACTTTCACTGGCGAATCAATCTCTTNAACTNGGACGGATGAAAACCGGTACTCCAGCACGGCTTGATAAACGCACTATTGACTGGAGTCAACTCGGTTTGCAGTCTGGAGACGAACAACCGAAAAAGTTTTCTTTCTGGGATTCAGAAATTTTACTACCACAGGTGCCGTGTCATATTGCCTACACAAATGAACGTACACATCAGATAATCAAAAACAACTTGGGGAAGTCCGCTCTTTACGGTGGCGAAATAACCGGGATCGGTCCACGTTACTGTCCTTCAATTGAAGATAAAATTGTCAAGTTTGCAGATAAAAACCGGCACCAGGTTTTTATGGAACCGATGGGTTATGCAGAAGATAGTTTGATGATTTATCCCAATGGCCTGTCTACCAGTTTACCGAGTGATGTTCAGCTTGAATTTTTACGCAGCATAGAGGGGCTTGAAAAAGTTGAAATCATTGAACCGGGTTATGCAATCGAATACGATATGCTTGATCCAACTCAACTGAAAGCGACACTCGAGTTAAAAGCAGTCAAAAATTTATATCTTGCAGGGCAAATTAACGGTACGACAGGTTATGAAGAAGCAGCTGCGCAGGGCTTGATGGCAGGAGTAAACGCGGTTTTGAAAGTGCGAAAAAAACAACCCTTTATCTTGCAGAGAAATGAAGCCTATATTGGTGTGATGATAGATGATTTAATTACACGTGGTGTAATAGAACCATATCGGATGTTCACTTCAAGAGCAGAATACAGACTGCATTTGCGCGAAGACAATGCCGATTCACGCTTGAGCAAAAAAGGCTGGGAACTGGGAGTGCTGCCGGAAAAATGCTATCAGCAGTTTCAGCAGAAACAACTGCAAATTAATAAGCTGTCCGGTCTGGTAAAAGCAGAAAGGGTTACACCTACTGCAGCAGTTCAGCATGAATTGCTNCTGCTTGGAGAATCACCGCTGAAAACCGCGGCTAATCTTGCAGATTTATTGAAACGTCCAAAACTAAGTATCGAACGCATACNTGACTGTGATGCCATTGGCGATGAAATAGACTGGAATGAATATGCTGCTGTGGTGCGGGAACAGGTGGAAATAGAAATCAAGTATGCTGGTTATTTGTCAAGACAGGATCAGGAATTAAAACACATTAATCAACTCGACAGGATTGCTCTTCCGGAAGAACTACAATTATCCGAAATTCCAGGTCTNTCACGGGAAGTGATTGAAATATTAGAGAAAACGAAGCCTGACACACTTGGGCAAGCCAGTCGTATTACCGGTATGACTCCGGCGGCAATTACAATTTTACGGGTCTATTTACGTACCAGACAAGCAGCCTAATTCTCTGATCAATGCCAAATTTCATGAGCGCTTCAGCGTCGCACCGCAACGGAGTTATCAGCGTTTTAGTCGCTCTGCCGTTTGTTAGTATGACCGGTCTGTTTGGTAAATTCTTAACTCTTAGCCCATTATTGATTGTACAGGGGAGGACTATTTTTGCCTTTGGAACATTGCTGATTGCTTTGTTCGTTATGCGCAAAAATATCTTTTTTCGGGATTATCGTGAATGGCTCTGGCTGATGGTCAGTGGGACTATCCTTGGGGTACACTGGATTGCGTTTTTTGAAGCAATTCAAGTTTCAACAGTAGCAATTGGATTGCTCTCCTTTGCGAGTTACCCTTTATTCACTACTCTGCTGGAACCGNTTTTTTTCAAAGAAGTGTTGAGGCGCAAAAACGTTATTGCGGCATTGATCGTGATTTGCGGATTAGTGATGATGGCCACTTCATCAGAGGATCCGAATGTGATTNTTTCCGGCTCAGTAATAAAAGGATTGTTNTGGGGACTTGGAGCNGGATTAGGTTTTGCTGTACTGACTNTGCTGAATCGTGGTCATGTGCGTAATCATTCACCATTGTTACTTACCTGCTGGCAAAACGGCTTTGCCGCGTTGGTGCTCCTTCCNTGNTCTTTGTCTGAATCATGGATAATCAGTGGAAGAGATTGGGGNTTATTGTTCATTCTAGGTGTGATTTGTACAGTAGGAGGGCACACCTTGCTGATCAATGGATTNCGTCACGTTCAGGCTCAGGTTGCAAGTNTGCTNATCGCCGGTTTGGAACCGGTCTTTGCCATAGTCTTTGCACTATTTCTGCTGGGAGAAATTCCATCATTGCAAACTTTGCTCGGTGGATTATTGATTGTCGGTACCACGTTTTTAGTGACCAGGAGGGCTAACTGAAAAATATATTCAGTGACAGAATTTAAAAATATCAGAGTAAAATGAAAACAGAAGCTGAAAAAAAGAACGAGAGAGAGGTTTCTAATCCAAACTCAGAGAAGATCACCCTTTCTGCTGCTGATTTGGCTAAAAAGCCAATTGGCGTAAGAAGAAAATCAACAAAAACGCCAGAAAAGGAAGCAGAGGATTTGAAGTACAAAGGCGGGAGAGATTNAAAGTATACGGGGTCGNCAGATTCAAAGTTTACGGATTCAGGATCTTNAAAGTACAAAGGCGGACTAGATTCAAAGTTCACAGAGGAAAACAAATCGGTAGAAAAANAGTTTACTCAACTTCCCTGGAAAAGACAGAGCAATGTTTGGAGCAAAACTGAAGATGAACATACTTTTGGTCCGCCTCCTAAAACCAATAAATTTTTAAAACAGCGTAGGTCTGCATCCCAGAAGAACATGAGCAGTGAATCTTTTGGTGAACAGGGAAAACTGATGCTTGAGGCATTGCGGATTCCGGAAAATACCCGAAGTTTATACGACGTCACTCATGGTTTCCATCCTTACCCAGGTCGTTTCCATCCGGATTTACCGAAAATNTTACTCAAGCAATTTCCTGCCGGCAGTAAAGTGTTTGATCCTTTTATGGGCGGTGGTACTGTTTTACTGGAAGGTTTGTTGTGGCAGCANCAAGTATTTGGNAATGATCTNAGTCCGNTCGCTAANATGGTAGCGAAGGAGCGTTGCCGCTGGATTTCAGAAAAAAATGCTGGTCGTGTCTGGCAGTCATTTGAGGAGGTGAGTGAACGCGTCAAGACCAGAAGTTTTGAAAAACGGAGTGTGCAGCGCCGTAATATAAACTGGCTGAATAAATATCATCCACCGTATCTGTTTGTTGAACTTTTACACTGGATTGACGGTATTGAAAATTTACGCAGCGCAAATGAGCGTGATACTTTACGTGCGGTTTTTTCAAGTTTGATTGTTAAATTTTCCAACAAAATATCAGAAACTTCTGAATTCACCAAACCGCCTACTTTTCCAAAAGGAGCTGTTGGAAAATGGATGGAGCGTAAAACACAGGAATTGCTCAAGAATCAACTTGANCTGGCCAAAAAAATTCCAAAAACTTCTCCTGCAACAATCTGGAACGAAAACATTTCAACACTGGAAGGTTTTGAAGAAAACTCGATCGACTGCACAATCACCAGTCCACCTTTTCCTGGAACTTATGATTATCTTGATCTGCATGAACTCCGGCTGAAGTGGCTTGATTTTCCCACAGATCAAATGTCTTCCGGAGAAATAACGAAACGTAATTATACTCCTAGACAGTGGAAACAGGTTTTTCGTGAATTTATGCTCAAATTACGTCGCTGGACTGCAGAAGAAGGAGTNTGTTATCTGCAGTTAGGTGACTGGCTGGAGAGCGATGAACGTGTCAGCGGTTTGGAATTTACACAAAAATACGCTGACAGTGTAGGCTGGAAAGTAGCGGGAAGTGCTTCAGTTCAGCGTGAAATATTTGATGCAAATTTACGTCAGTCTTTTGGAAAATCTGGAAAGTGGGAACACCTTATTTTGTTACGCCAGTGAGAAAAATATCAACCTTCTTTTTTGCTCACTCCTTTGTCCGGATCAAGCAGAAGTGTGCGCTTCCTNCCTAAATTGAGAATTTTCAACACTAAATGACCTTCAGTCACGTCATCAAAACCTTCACCATCCATGAAGGCACGGATGGTGATAAGTCCCTTAAATTTCGGATCAGTTAAACTCGGCGGATCAAGGCCAATTAAGACACGCGCGAATCCCCTATCATTTAGCAANAAACGTTTAGGCAGACGAATGTTTTTGTAATCACTTTCAAAGATCACCTGTCCACTGCGTGTTATGGATTTTCCGCTGATGCTGTTCTGCANTTGAACACTGAAATCCAACTGCTTTGCTTTAGCGTTCCGAAAATCCAACTCATATTCAGCGGTTTTAAGAGAAAGTAAATTTGGAATTTGCGTTACATTTTGAGTTAAATCTGTATTACGATCAAAATCTGTCAACCACTGACCAGGATTCAAGGTTGTTCTGGAATACAGATTACTGACCTCTACCTGACCTTCAGTCAACGATACAGTAGCTTTATTATTATTTTCGGAGATGCGGACGGAAGTGCCTTTGATTCCTATAAGAGCAGTAGGTGTACGGATTTTTGTGCGTTGAAGTCCTTTCACAAAACGCCCGCGCAGAGAGCCGTTTTTAAGTGTCAGCTGAAATTTGAAAGTGCGCTTGTTCGTAGTTTGTTCTTCAGATAAGTTCAAAACGAGTGTTGAGTTTTGAAACAAACGTACTCTTGATCCGTCTCTATATTCTACTGTTGATTTGGATTTAGCAGATGTAAGGATTTTATTTCCGGCGAACAGCANCATTCCATGACTGCCTTGCCTGCCTTTAGGGGAATTTTCGTTGAAAACCTTTACAGCACCATCAACGTTGAGTAAAGTGGCAATGGCTGGATTCTCACTTTGAGCAGANCCTTGAGCGCTAGANAAGCTAAAGAGAAGAATTATAAACAGGTATTTGAAGGGAAAGTATATTCTCATATAATTTCTTTCATCTCCCAGTTTAAAATATACTGTAAAAATAGAATGGTTTTCTGTCAGNCAGTCTTAGAAACTAACCGGCTGCCAGAACTTCTGCAATTTGTAGGGAATTAAGGGCCGCGCCTTTATAAAGCTGATCCGCAACCACCCAGAATGTAAGTCCTTTTGGATGAGATAAGTCTTCCCGGATCCGGCCTACATATGTCTCAGTGGTTTCATCCGCATCCCACGGCATTGGGTAACCTCCGGCAACCGGTTCATCCTTTACAATTATACCAGGTGAATTTTCGAGAATTTCACGGGCGTCCTGTGAAGTTAACTTATCTTCAGTCTCAATCCATACTGCTTCTGAATGTGCACGTAAAACAGGAACTCTCACACATGTTGCAGAAATTTTCATTTCAGGNGCATCCATGATTTTTTGTGTTTCATTAACCATTTTCATTTCCTCCCTTGTATAACCGTTTTCTAGAAATACATCAACATGAGGAAAGAGATTGAAAGCGATCTGCGCGGGAAAGGCGGAAACTTCCAGGGGTTCATTGTTGGTAAAGGCACGTGTCTGGTTNAGCAATTCGCTCATACCTTTTGCTCCTGCTCCGGAAGTGGNTTGNTAAGTGGAANNNATNAGTGGAAACAATTACTCTGTTGATTGTCGCGGCTTTGTGCAGAGGATTAAGCGCAACTACCATCTGAATGGTTGAACAGTTTGGGTTAGCGATTATACCATTGTGCTTGAAGGCCATTTGCGGATTGATTTCCGGAACCACCAGCGGAACTTCAGGATCCATTCTGAAAGCACTGCTGTTATCAATCACCACTGTGCCTGCATCCACAGCATGATGCACAAATTCCCTGCTGCGACCTTTTCCTGCAGAAAAAAATGCTAAATCAATTCCTTTAAATGATTTAGGCGTCAGTTCTTCAACCGTGATTTTATCACCGCAGAACTCAAGAGTTTTTCCAACTGAACGTTCGGAAGCAAGCAGTTTTAGATTACTAATCGGGAAATCACGGGCTTCCATCAATTTCAGGAATTCCCCACCAACAGCGCCGGTTGCTCCGGCTATCGCAACATTTTTCAAATTATTATTTTGTTAAATGGATTATAGTTTTTGTTGATCAGAACTATTTCAATGTGTATACACTTCAGCCTGTCCTATTCAACAAAGTAGCAGATGCTCAGTTTTTTATGCTGACTGATTCGTGCTTTCTGCTGACTTAAAATGTTTTCGGCAAACAGACACGTAGCTGTCGTTTCCACCGATTTGAATTTGCTCGCCTGACTTTAGCGGCGTGCCATTTTCATCAAGACGCAAAACCATATTTGCTTTTTTACCACAGTGGCAGACCGTCTTGATTTCTAATAATTCGTCTGCCCATGCTAATAAATGTGAACTTCCTTCAAATAGTTCACCTTTAAAATCTGTACGTAAACCATAGGCCAATACTGGAATTCCCAGCTTGTCCACTACCTCACCCAATGCAAAAACCTGACTTTTTGTCAAAAATTGTGCTTCATCCAATAGGAGACAGCTCAAGGGTGTTTTTTGGTGCCTTTCTTCAGTTAGCTCAAGCAAATCATCATCTTTCTTAAAACAGACAGCATTTGCTTCAAGTCCAATCCGTGAACGGACAACGGCAGCAGTGTGACGATCATCTATAGACGGTTTCAGAACCAGCGTGTTCATTCTACGCTCACGGTAATTATAGGCTGACTGTAGGAGAGTCGTCGTTTTCCCCGCATTCATTGCGGAATAGTAAAAATACAACTTCGCCATCTTTTCAGTTAAAAATGATACTCTCAATAACAGTCGCCATTCAGTTCAACAGAAAAATGGCTGATAAAATTTTCAGAAATTTTGTGAAAAATCTATGAAGAATAGCAAAAACCTTATAATTATAGCAGTTCAGTAGAAAATAATAAAGGCAGGATTTACTCGAAATATTTGTATAAGTTCGAAGGCACGCTTGTTGCTCATATTTAAAATAGACCCCGGAGAGTGGCTCCGCCACTTGAATCCGTAAACGAATTCATGAATTATAATCCTGAGCCTAGCATGACCTGGGATTTGTTCCATATTCGCTCCGGGGCGTGACCTCAAAAGATACAGACTTCCCTGTCAGATTTCAAGCACGAATTTTAAAAAAATAGTAATATTTTGAAATAAAATTCTTGCTGCCCGTTTAACTATTCCTCTACTGGATTCCACTCCGCTGATTTTTTTATTTTTATTGTTTTTTTAATCTTATTTGATAAAAAGTCAGCCAGCAACAAAAAATATATTTCGTGTTGTTCTTCTGCAAAAAATAGAAATTCTCCTGAAAATAATTACACTTGCAAAATTGTTAGCACTCTAGTATAGTGAGTGCTAAAGTAGTTTTAATTGCAAACACAAAGGTTTTATGGATACTCAAAAATTTACTGAAAAATCTCTTTCAGCCTTGGAAAATGCGCATAGCGATGCGGTGCGCCGTAAAAACTCCGAGTTATCCACACTTCATCTTTTGCATGCCCTTGCCTTTCAGGAAAACGGTCTTGTTCCTAGAATATTTGAAAAAATGGAACTTGATTCGTCAATCTTCAGTAAGTCAGTAGAAAAAGAATTGCAAGCGTTGCCGACAATGAGCGGTAGTTCAGTCGGTAGAGTAAACGCCAGCGGAGAAATGAATAATGCACTGGTTGGAGCGGAAGACGAAGCCAAAAAAATGGAGGATGAATACATCAGTGTTGAGCATCTTTTACTGGCTTTAAGTGCGGAGGGAAAAAAGGGGCCAGCCGGAAAGATTATGCATGAGATGAGCGTAACACGTGATCGATTAATGGACACCATAAAAGCTGTCCGTGGAGGCCAACGGGTAACCAGTCAAAATCCGGAAGAAACATATGAAGCACTTGAAAAATATGGCACAGATCTGAGTCAATTGGCACGTGACGGGAAACTGGATCCGGTGATCGGACGGGATGACGAAATCCGTAGAGTAATTCAGGTACTTTCACGGCGAACCAAAAACAATCCAGTTTTGATCGGCGAACCAGGAGTAGGAAAAACGGCGATTGCAGAAGGTTTAGCCCAACGTATTGCGCGTAATGATGTGCCGGACAGCCTCAAAGATAAAAAGCTGGTCTCACTTGATATGGGGGCTTTGATTGCAGGAGCTAAATATAGAGGTGAATTTGAAGAGCGTTTAAAAGCAGTGCTCAAAGAAGTTGTTGATGCAAATGGGCACATAGTCTTGTTTATTGATGAATTACACACTGTAGTCGGTGCAGGCAAAACAGAAGGTTCAATGGACGCAGGAAACTTGCTGAAGCCTATGCTCGCGCGTGGTGAACTGCACTGTATTGGAGCCACGACACTGGATGAATACCGCAAATACATTGAAAAAGATCCTGCACTTGAAAGACGCTTTCAACAGGTTATGGTTGATCAGCCGAATGTTGAAGACACAATTTCCATTTTACGGGGATTGAAAGAGCGCTATGAAATTCACCACGGTGTACGTATCAAAGACGGTGCGTTGATTGCCGCAGCCACCCTTTCCCAACGTTATATTTCCGACCGCTTTCTTCCGGACAAAGCAATTGATTTGATGGACGAAGCTGCCTCAAGGTTACGGGTGGAAATTAATTCTATGCCTGCGGAAATGGACGAAATATCACGTAGAATTCTGCAATTGGAAATTGAAAAAGAGGCTCTTAAAAAGGAAAAAGATTCTGCATCTAAAAACAGACTTAAAAAACTTTCAAAAGAATTAGCAGAACTGCAGCACAATTTTGATATTTTGACTTTGCAGTGGGAGCAGGAAAAGTCAGCTATACAGGGTTTGAGTGAATTAAAACAGAAAATTGAAGAAGTGCGTCTGCAGATTGAGCGGGCACGTCAGGATTATAATCTGGAAGAAGCAGCACGTCTGGAATATGGAGTACTTCCGGAACTGGAAAAAGAACAGGAAGGCGCACTTGATGTAGATGAAAATCAGAATAATCAACTGCTTAAAGAAGAAGTTGATGCAGAGGACATTGCGGAGATAGTAGCACACTGGACCGGAATTCCGGTACAAAAACTGATTGAAGGCGAAGGGGAAAAACTGCTGCGTCTCCCGGAACATCTGCATCAGCGTGTGGTGGGACAGGACGAAGCTATTAATCTTGTCTCGGATGCAGTTATCAGGGCACGCTCCGGAATTAACGATCCAAACAGACCACTCGGAAGTTTTATATTTTTGGGCCCAACCGGAGTTGGAAAGACAGAACTGGCTCGGGCTTTGGCAGAATATTTGTTTGATGATGAACAAAATATGATCCGTATTGACATGAGCGAATATATGGAAAAACATTCAGTTTCCAGACTGATTGGAGCTCCTCCAGGTTATGTTGGTTTTGATGAAGGTGGACAACTCACTGAGGCAGTTCGGCGTCGACCTTACAGCGTTTTGCTTTTCGATGAAATTGAAAAAGCGCATTATGATGTTTTCAACGTTTTGTTGCAAATTCTAGATGACGGCAGGTTGACCGACTCACATGGACGCACCGTGGATTTTAAAAATACTCTGGTCATTATGACTTCTAATATCGGCAGCCAAAATTTGATTAATCAAAAAAGTGCTGGAATTTCCGCTTCTTCAGTTCAGGAAGAACAAAAGAAAATGGTAATGCAGGAACTGCGGCAGCATTTTCGTCCGGAATTTCTAAACCGTGTTGATGACAGCGTGGTTTTTCATCCGCTGTTGCAGGAGCACATGAGCGGTATTATAAAAATCCAACTGGAACGCTTGAAAAAACGTTTACATGAACGCAATATTTCCCTGTGCTTGACCGAAAAAGCTATTGAATTTCTGGCTGAAGTTGGTTATGACCCTGTTTATGGTGCACGTCCGCTAAAACGGGCGATACAAAAGGAACTGGAAACTGAACTAGCAAGAGCAATTCTGTCCGGTGAAATCCAGGAAGGACAGGAAGTCACTGCTAATGTTTCCAATGGGAAAATATTTTTTGAAAAGATAACTGCTGATTCCAAAGACGAATAAGCCTTTGATTGTTTTACAGGCAACAGGGGTAAAAAATCTTGAAGCTGAATTAGTTTTTGAAAATCGGTTCTCGTTCTTTGTCTTAAAGTTTGAGAAACCGTGTCTGGGGTTGACCATTGTTGTAACCCCTGTAAACCACCTCCAAGTTCAGTGCTATGGATTGGAGGTTAATTTGTAAACACCTTGCTTTTAGAAGGAGGTACTATGTTACATTTAGCACGTTACTCATCCATCACCCCATCAGATTTTGAAAGAGCACTCGGAATTACCGTAGGCTTTGATTCAATGTTTGATCGTTTTTTCGGAGATGTGGAAAAGTCGGAATCAGCAACCGGATATCCACCTTATAATATTCGCAAAGACGAAGAAAATATTTATACCATCGAAATGGCTGTTGCCGGATTTTCAAAAGAAGATTTGGAAGCAGAACTCAAAGAGGGTATTTTGACTGTGCGCTCAAAGCAGGGTCAGGAAGACGGGGAGTATTTACATCGTGGAATTGCCAAGCGTGCGTTCTCACGAAGTTTTACCCTCTCTGATGATGTGGTTATTAAAGGAGCTGATTTGATTAATGGTATGTTGACTATTAGTCTTGAAAGAATCATTCCTGAAGAAAAAAAATCTCGCATGATTGAGATTGGTGAGCCAACAGAATCGGAGCTTAAGAAAATAAATTAATCTTAAGCTGGTTTTGCCCGTTTAATTAATCCCGCCCGAGATTGCTTTGTCAATCTTTGGTGGGATTTTTTGTTTTTAGTGCATGAATTGTAAGAAGTTCGACTGCTTTTTATGATTTTCTACTCTTTAAAATTTAGATATGAAATATNNTCTGTTTTGTTTGTTNAAATAACCTCCTTAATCATAACAATCAACTTTGCANCTTAGAGAGTAAAATTGTAAAGATNNCCCAAATTCCAATTATTTCTTGACACATGAAATTAAAAAACATATAAGAATGCCTAGGACTGTGGCTGGAGCAAAACTGGTACTGAGTTGGACAGGACAGTATGATATTCCTCCGGATTGGAATCCCATCATCGGTTCTGTGCCTGGACTTGAAGGAGTGCATGTAGCGGTTGGTTTTAGCGGTCATGGTTTCAAAATTGTGCCCACGGTCGGAGAATCTTTAGCGCAACAAATCCTTGGTAATGAACCGCGTGTTCCTATTGACATGTATGACATGAACCGTTTTGAAACAGGGAAAACCTTAAATGGGGCATATGTTAAAGGAACATTTGCTTAAACAAACTCCGAACAGATGATATCCTCAACGTTCCTCTTTCAATAAATAACAATTGCCTNAAACAATCTCTTGATAAACTTAAATCTATAAACAGNNTCAANCCATGACAACTAATACAGGCCCTTTAAAAGGTTTACGGATNTTAGACATGAGCCGGATNTTGGCCGGGCCTACCTGTACCCANATNTTAGGAGATCTGGGNGCGGATGTGATCAAGNTTGAACGTCCCGGAGNAGGAGACGATACNCGTAAATGGGGGCCTCCGTACGTTAAAGATTCTGACGGGAATGACACCAGCGAAAGTGCTTATTATCTTTGTGCAAACCGCAATAAGAGGTCATTGACTGTAGATATTACAAAGCAGGAAGGGCAGCAAATTATCCGGAAACTGGCGGTTAAATGTGACGTGTTGATCGAGAATTACAAAGTTGGTGGTCTGAAAAAATATGGTTTGGATTATTCCTCAATTAAAGAGGAATTTCCGGATTTGATTTATTGTTCTATTTCTGGTTTCGGACAGACAGGTCCCAAGTCCCATCGATTAGGTTACGATTTTATGATCCAGGCGATGGGAGGAATTATGAGTGTGACAGGAGAACCGCACGGTTCACCAATGAAAGTTGGAGTCGGAATAGCGGATGTGATGTGCGGTATGTATGCGGCAGTNAGTATTCTTGCGGCTGTCCGGCACCGTGATCAGTCCGGAAATTCAGCTGCAGGNGGAAACGGACAACACATCGACCTGTCATTGCTCGATTCACAGGCGGCATGGTTAATAAATTCCGGATNGAATTATTTGACTTCAGGAGATAATCAGCANCGTCTTGGCAATGCTCATCCGAACNTNGTCCCATATCAGGNGTTCCAGACAAGTGATAGNTTTTTTGTTTTANCGGTNGGCAATGAAATTCAGTTNCGGAAGTTTTGTGAATTTGCAGGCGCACCGGAATTGCCTGAAGATCCACGTTTTAAAACAAACACTGANCGAGTAAAAAATCGTAAAATATTAGCACCANTGCTNAATGAATTGACTCAGCNGAATTCNACTCAATTNTGGTTGGAGGGACTGGAAAAGCTGCAGGTTCCATGTGGACCTGTNAATACAATCAAAGATGTGTTTGACGACCCTCAAATCCAACATCGCGAAATGGAAATATCCATGCCCCACCCGCTTTCCGGAAAAGGGGATGTGAGTTTAATCGGCAGTCCTGTAAAAATGTCTGCTACTCCAGTAAGTTACCGTCATGCCCCGCCTACATTAGGTCAGCACACGAATGAAATTTTAGCGGAAATGCTCGGAATGGATGAAGAGGAATACAAGGAACTNGCTCAGAAGGGTGTGGTTTGAAAATTTATATTTGCAACCATTCATGGCTATTATTTTTAAAAACAAAAATTAAGGTAAATTAATGAATTTGGAACTAAATCCTCTCTGCGGAGCATTGGGCGCAGAGGTGAATGGAGTAGATCTTTCACATGATTTGGAATCAGCAACCATGAATGCGATCAAGAAGGCATTTCATGAAAACATTGTACTGCTCTTCCGCAAACAAAATTTAACTCCTGCTCAGCATGTTGATTTCACAAGCTTCTTTGGACCGGTTGAAGCACATCCTCTCGGCAGCCGTGAAGGTGCTCCGGCACAACCGGAAATTCTAGTATTGGAGAACCGAGCCGATACGCCTGCGCCGCGTAATGATTTTTGGCATTCTGATATTTCATTCGCAGAATGTCCACCGCTTGGTTCTGTACTTCATGCCCTCGAGGTCCCGGGTGAGGGCCTGGGTGATACACTGTTTTGCAATATGTATAAAGTCTTTGAGGAATTGTCTCCGGGACTGCAAAAAACGTTGGAAGGATTGCGGGCTTTGCATTCGGCCGAAGCATTGGTTATGCGCAACAACGCGAATGACAACAACGCCAAGCCTATTTCTTCTATTCCGGATTTAGTGAGTCATCCCGTAGTACGTACTCATCCGGAAACCAGTCGTAAAGCACTTTACGTAAATCCATATTATACTGAAAGTTTTGAGGGATGGTCACCAGCAGAAAGCAAATTGTTGCTTGACTGGCTCACCCAACTGGCTACCGGGCCGGAGAATATCTACCGCCATCGTTGGAAAAAAGGAGACGTGTTGAT
>NYXK01000032.1 GCA_002685535.1 Deltaproteobacteria bacterium | reverse complement strand
CCGGACGGATAAGGCAGCATGGTCAGCATATAAAAATTCGGTTTTTCCGAAGCGAAATCAAAGTCAAGCAAACCCTGCTCTTCCCAGTAGTTTTGCCATTTTGTTTCAATTTCTTGCGGAAGATATTCCTGCATGGTTTTTTCTTGAAGGTTGTTAAATTTATAAATATATTGAAGAACTTAAACTGTTTATTTTGCGTTGGATCACGATAAACTTCAATCAAAAAGGAGGGGTGAAATCAATCCGCGGAGCAAGCAGGTGACGTTCCGGCAGCTTCTCTAAGTTTTGGCCCAAGACGTTTTACAGTATCCAGATTGTTGAGAGCGTAAAGATGAACACCTTCCACACCTTCCCGCAACAGACCTTCAATCTGTTTTTCAACATGCACAAAACCGATTTCTTTGGAGGCTCCCGGATCGTTTTCATGTTTGAGCAGAGCTTCGGCTAAATCTTGCGGAATGCTGACACCACACATTTCGGACATGCGCTTCGTAGCTTTCCAGTTTGATGGAGGAAGAATTCCGGCGACCAGAGGAACGTTAGCGCCTTCCTCACGCAACTTGTCTCTCCAGCGTAAAAAATAAGTGTTATCCAGAAAAAACTGAGTCACGATGAATTCAGCACCTGCTGCAATTTTTCCGTGCAGATGTTTGCGGTCATCATCTTTGTCCGGATTATCAACATGACCTTCCGGATAACCGGCTGCGCCTATGCCAAAATCGCTGTGTTTGCGAACCGCGGAAATTAATTCACCGGCATTATGATAACCTCCTTCTGGTAGAATAAAGTGCTCCGTTCCTAATGTTGGATCACCACGCAGCGCCATTAGGTTTTCGATGTTACTGTTTTTGAGTTTTGTTAAAACATCGTCTATTTCTTTGGCAGAGTGTGAAACGCAGGTCAAGTGCGCCATTACCGGAACACCCAGATCGTGCCTGATATGTGCCGCCATTTCGTGAGTGTTTGCACGGGAAGTCCCTCCTGCTCCGTAAGTTACAGAGAAATAATCCGGAGTATAGCCGTTGAATTTCTCCAGCGTCATTTTGAGTTTGTCCATACCTTTTTCGGTTTTAGGCGGAAAAATTTCGATGGAAAAAACAAAATTCTGTTTTTTGTAAAGCTCAATCAAATGCATATTTTTTTTATTTAAAAAGGACAGTTGCTAAATACGTTAAAATCAAGAACGCGGATCATAACCCAAGATAGGCCCCAGCCAGCGCTCAACATCTGAAACAGACATTATTTTACGTTCCGCATAGTCTTCAACTTGATCCCTGTTGATTTTGCCAACTGCAAAATATCGCGACTCAGGATGTGCGTAATACATTCCGGAAACCGAACTGGCAGGAGACATTGAGTTGCTTTCTGTGAGTTTAACACCGACTCGTTTTTCTGCATCCAGCAATTCAAAGAGGATAGGTTTTTCAGTGTGATCCGGTTGAGCGGGATATCCCGGCGCAGGGCGGATTCCACGATATTTTTCCGTGACCAAATCGTCCAGGTTAAAATTTTCTGAATTGCCGTAACCCCATGCATCCCGTACCTGTTTGTGCATGTATTCGGCAAGCGCTTCTGCTAAACGGTCACCGACCGCTTTTACGAGAATCGCATTATAATCGTCGAGTTGTTTTTCAAAATTTCCGGCAAGTTCTTCCACTTCCGCACCGGAGGTCAGCGCAAATCCTCCGAAATAATCGGCACGTCCAGAATCTTTGGGTGCGATAAAGTCTGACAAAGCCTGATTCGGTTTATCATCGGTTTTAGCTGTTTGCTGACGTAAAGTGTGGAACGTTGTCTNGACTTCCTTACGTGANTCATCGGTGTAAATNNNAATATCGTCACCGTCACTGTTTGCGGGGAAAAAACCGATTACNGCTTTTGGCTGAAATCTNCGATTTTCAACAATGTCNNTCAAAAGNCTTTGTGCGTCNTCAAAAAGTTTGCTGGCTTCCNNNCCNAATTTTGGATCNGTGAGAATTTTGGGGTAACGNCCCTTCATTTCCCAAGTGTAAAAGAANGGTGTCCAGTCGATGTANTCAATNAANGTNTCNACTTCTACTGTATNTTCCTGNAAACCGAGAAAAGATGGCTTGTCAATCCGGCAATTNTTCCANTCGATTGCTGTACGGTTCTTCCTTGCGTCCTGAATGGAAAGCAATTTACGTTCGCTGTTTCGCTCGAGATAGGCTTTTCTACGCNGNTCNTGTTCTTGAAGNAGTTCCTGNGNGGCTTGGGCTTTGCTGGCAGGGTTCAATAATTTGCTGATAACTCCTGCGGCTCTTGACGCATCCGGGATATAGGCTACAGGGTGATCGTAGTGCNGTGAGATTTTGACTGCGGTGTGTACTGGGCTCGTGGTCGCACCACCGATTAACAGCGGCAGCTTAAAACCTTCNCGTTTCATTTCACCNGCAACATGCACCATCTCATCGAGTGACGGTGTGATCAATCCGGAAAGTCCAATCACGTCCGCATTAACCTCACGTGCGGTTTCCAATATTTTTTCGCAGGGTACCATCACGCCTAAATCAATGACCTCGTAATTGTTACAGCCCAAAACAACACCCACAATATTCTTNCCGATATCGTGNACATCACCNTTNACNGTNGCCATNACNATTTTAGGCATTTTTNTTTTAGTGGGAGATTTGCTNTTCTCCTCTTCCATAAACGGNTCCAGNTAGGCCACTGCCTGTTTCATCACACGGGCGCTTTTCACCACCTGTGGTAAAAACATCTTGCCGTCACCAAAAAGATCTCCCACAACTTTCATGCCTGCCATCAAAGGTCCTTCAATTACTTCCAGAGCAAGGTCAAATTTTGTACGAATTTCCTCTGTGTCTGCCACGATATGTTCCGTAACACCTCTCACCAGAGCATGAATGATACGTTCCTCAACTGTTCCTTCACGCCATTTTGTGTCCTTTACAATTTTACGAGTACCTTCGGCTTTGTAGCTTTCGGCAAAATCAATCAGTCTTTCGGTAGCGTCCTTTCGACGGTTGAGCAGGACATCTTCGACTAGTTCCAGCAAATCTTTCGGGATTTCCTCGTAAACATCCAGCATACCTGCATTAACAATGGCCATGTCGAGTCCGGCGTGAATCGCGTGATACAAAAATGCTGAGTGCATTGCTTCTCGGACAGGATTATTACCACGAAACGAAAAGGAAATATTGCTTACTCCACCACTAACCAGCGCTCCCGGACAACGTTTTTTAATTTGCCTGACTGCCTCAATGAAAGACACAGCATAGTGATTGTGTTCCTCCATTCCGGTGGCCACTGTCAAAATGTTCGGATCAAAAATAATATCGTGCGNTGCAAAACCAACGNTTTCAGTTAACAGTTGGTAAGCTCGGCTGCAGACTTCAACTTTGTGNTCAAGCTCTGTTGCCTGACCGTTTTCATCAAAAGCCATTACCACTGCCGCCGCACCGTATTTGCGGATTTCACCTGCCTGCATCAAGAAATTTTCCTCGCCTTCCTTGAGGCTGATGGAGTTGACTACACCCTTGCCCTGGATGCACTTTAATCCTGCTTCAAGNACGGTCCATTTTGAACTGTCAATCATAACCGGTACACGCGCAATGTCCGGTTCCACCGCAATTAAGTTGAGAAAATGCGTCATTGATTTTTCACCGTCCAGCAATCCTTCATCAAAGTTGATATCGATAAAGTTTGCTCCGGACTCCACTTGTTGACGCGCAACGGCGAGTCCGGCTTCAAAATCGTCATTTAAAATAAGTTTGCGGAACTTGGGTGAACCCATGATATTAGTCCGTTCCCCGATCATNAAAAAACCAATGTCCGGATTGATGTTCAGCGATTCCAATCCGGAATAAAATGGAATTCCTGCACCAACTATTACAGGACCGGAATTACTGTCTGCGGTTTCTCCGAATCGCAGTTTTAAATGAGGATTTAATTTCCTTGGGATTGAATGTNCAATTTTTTCCGTCAACGCNTTGATGTGTGCCGGAGTTGTCCCGCAGCATCCGCCCATCAGGTTGNCCCAGCCTTCCTGCGCAAATTCGGCCATGATACCNGCGAACTCTGCCGGAGTTTGNTCGTATTCTCCCATGGCGTTCGGTAATCCCGCATTTGGATAAACAGCAACAGGGAACTCGGAAATATGTGCCATTTCTTCAATAAACGGACGCATTTCTTTCGCGCCAAGTGCGCAGTTAATTCCTAAAAATAGCGGTTTGGCATGATGGATGGAATTGTAAAATGCGTCCAGAGTCTGCCCTGAAAGCGTACGTCCGGAAGCGTCAGTAATTGTAACCGAAAGGAAAACTGGCAGGCGAATTCCGCTTTCTTCAAAATAACTTTCCAAAGCATAAATTCCGGCTTTCATATTGAGCGTATCAAAACTNGTTTCCAANAGGAGGATATCGACACCGCTTTCAATCAGCGCAACCGCCTGTTCCCNGTATGCTTCTGCAATCTGGTCAAATGTCACTGCACGGTAAGCAGGATTGTTNACATCCGGTGACATGGAACAGGTACGGTTGGTTGGTCCGATAGAACCAGCCACAAAAATGGGGTGATCGGACTGAATTTCCTCTGCAGATTTTCCAGTCTGATATTTTTCAACTGCTTTACGTGCGATTTCTACCGCCGCCCGATTGATGTCGGGAACGCTTGTTTCCAGATTGTAGTCAGCCTGCGAGATGCGGTTTGCGTTAAAAGTGTTGGTTCCAATAATATTTGCGCCGGACTCTAAAAACTCTAAATGAATTTTTTCAATTACGTCCGGGCATGTGATCGAAAGTAGGTCGTTGTTGCCTTTAAGAGGAGAGGGATGTTGCTGAAAAGAAGAGCCGCGGAAATCGTCTTCCACCAGACACTTTTGCTGAATCATAGTGCCCATTGCTCCGTCGAACACAATAATTTTCTGTTCCAGCATATTCAAAAGCCTGACGGCACTCGGTTTCGTATATTTCATTATAATTCTATTACTTGTTCTACTGCTCTGAGCAATCTCAGTTTTTGTTTTTTTCTGTTAAAGTATCTTTCAGCATCAAAGAATTAACTTTTCCTGCCTGACGCAAGAATGATTTGAAATAATTCTTCCCGCCGAAATGGTAATATCTCTGAGTATAGATGCTTAAATCCTGCTTCCTGCATAAAATCCAGNAAAGTCTCTTTTTCAAATCCCTGCCATTTGTGACCAAGTTTTTCGAGCACCCAGTCTTCAGTGTGCGCAGCTAGCTCCATCACCAATACCTGACCTCCCGGACGTAGAATACGCGCAGCTTCTTTAAATCCTCTTTTTGGATCATCAAGGTGATGCAGTGACTGTGAAAAGAAAACCACGTCTAAAGACTGATCAGGAAGGGATAATTGACTGACGTTTTCCGCGATTAAACTCACGTTTTTCAAACCAAGCCGGTCAATACGCTGACGTGCCGAGGCCAGGATTTCAGGATTATTATCAACTCCGATTACGTGTGCAGCAAACTTCGCCATTTCCACAGTCAGTGTTCCATCTCCACAGCCGAGGTCAATAATATCCAGTACCGAAGTTCCTGAGTCAAATCCGGATTTCCGCTCGCCGTTCTGCCCCAGTAAAATTCCAAGTAGACACGACCAGGCGAACCACGATTGTCCTGGTTCGAGNAGACGTTCATTTAATCCGCCACCGCTGATTTCACGTTGACGTAATACTTCATGTAAGCGTACCCGATCGTTATTTGGATCTTTCATCGTTGACAATTGTTCCTGCAAATAACTCCAAAGCAGGTGCAGTTCGCTGTCCAGAGATTCTTTTTGTGCAAGTTGATAAAAAGTCCAAATACCTTCTTTACGCTCCTGCAGCAGTTTCATTTTTCGCAAGTGGCTCAAATGCCGGGAAATTCCGGATTGCGCCATACCTAAAATAGTTGTCAGTTCACTGACGTTTAACGGCGTCTGTGAGACTAAAATTAATATCCGGAGGCGCGTTTCGTCTCCCAGTAATCTTAAAGCTTGAGCAATACGTGACATGATTTTCGGCGATAAAAAGGTCAGAAAGTCTTCCTGTTTCAATTANATCATTATATATCAATACAATGATTTATATGTGAAAGCAAGCAAAAAGTTNNCCATTTCTGTTTTAGGGGTAAATCAGCAGGGGATATACAAGAATAAGAATCCTATTCTTTATGAAGCAATTTCAATGGTGGAGCAGGAACTTTAGTTGAAGGAAGAATGGAAGTTGTGAAAACTGAGGTGCAAAAAATTCAAAGGTCTAGGAGTCAGCCTCTACAGAAAACCCAATTATCGGCGTGACTCAGTTCATGGCTCAAACTGTAACCGTCATAATCAAAATTCTGCAATTCTTCTGCTTCTTGCAGTTGGTGGTCGATGGCGTAACGCACCATCATGCCGCGGGCTTTTTTAGCAAAAAAACTAATCATTTTATATTCACCGTTTTTCCAGTCNTTAAATACCGGTGTAATTAGACGTCCATCCAAATTTTCCTTTTGAATGGCTTTAAAATATTCATTTGANGCAAGGTTGATTAAAACCGGTTCGTCCTGTTTTGCCAGCATTGAATTGACAGCATCAGTGATCTGCTCACCCCAAAACTGATAAAGGTTAGCACCTTTTTTTGTTTTAAGCTTAAGCCCCATTTCAAGTCGGTAAGGCTGCATCAGGTCAAGCGGACGTAGCAAACCGTAAAGACCGGAAATTATCCGCAAATGCTGCTGTGCGTAATCCAATTTGTCTTCAGCAAGTGCAGATGCATCCAAGCCTGTATAAACATCACCTTTAAAAGCCAGTACGGCCTGTTTTGCATTCTCTGAATTGAAAGGCAGCTGCCACTGGTTAAAACGCTCGACACTTAGTTCAGCAATTTTTTGACTGACATGCATTATCTTCATCAACTGAGGACAAGACTTCTTACTGACAACAGCAATCAGTTCCTCGGATTTTTCCAGATAGTCCGGCAGACTGTAATTCGCAGTAGTTGGAGGGGTCTCATAATCCAGCGTTTTTGCCGGTGAAATAAGCATTAACATCGAGCTTCCATTTGATTATAATTTTTTCCGCAGCCGAGATATAATTATTGTACGCACAGTTGACATCAACTGGCAATCTCTGATTATATCAAATTCACTTTAGATCGGGGGATTGTTTTTTCTGCAGTCCTAAAAGTCAAAGATCCAATCTGTACCAAAAACAGCAATCCGGAAATGAAAGAAATCCGGACTATCTTCAGCTACGGTGTCATTTCGAGCAGAGGGAGAAATCTTAAAGATATTAGAGTAGCCGCTTATACAAGATTTTCTGTTTCGAAAGCAATGACGAGGTTTCAGAGCTTTTACAAGGAAGTNGTTTTAAGTTTTTTTAACAGGACTTTTTTAATTNTCAAACAANAANTTCTCAGAGGATACCAAGGCTTCGCAAACCTTTTCGNTAAGCTTTTCGTTTCCAGGGCACAACTAATTTTAAACCTCTCCGCGGAGAAATCCATTGGAACGCGTCAAATTCAACAGGTAGATGGGTGAAAGAAATTTGCTCAGTCTCACAATTCAGTTTTACAAGATACCAGCGTTGCTGTTGTCCGCGGAAGGGTTTCCAAATAGGCTGTTGATGAAGTATGTACAGCATTTTGCGCGGATAATGGTAACGTATCCGCGTTTTGGATGAACGGATGATGTTGACATCCCGTGTGCCGATTTCTTCTTCCAGNTCACGAAAAAGGGTTTCCTCTTCATTTTCTCCAGGGTCAACACCGCCTTGAGGAAACTGCCAGTTCCAGCGTAACTGACCTCCGTCGGACAGTGGTTTTTCTGCTTCACTCTTTTTGGGAACACGCCGGAACATCAGTACTTTGTTTTTCACAGGATCAAAGATTACCGCGGCTACGTTCGGCCTGAATTTTTTNCCGCTCATTTGTTTTTCGCTCTCAGCTCAAAATGTCGTTCACGAATTTTTCTCACTACATCAAGCACGGGGATATCTGGAAAGTCCTGCCATTCCATCAGTTTGAACAAGTATTTTTTCAAGCGCCCACGTGACAATCCGCGGTTTTCCCAGTTTAGATAAATTTCATCNTAACCAGCAGGCAAAGGTCGTCCATCCAAACTTTTACGCAGCAGNAATTTAATTGTGCTGTCAGGATAATTACTGACAAATTTAGTCATCGAATTTTGTTCAATGCGGCCGTCGCCAAAAACGACATCGCTGTCATCATCAATGNCTCCTTGTAATCCGCCTGTGTCAAAGTCANATTCTTCATCCTGCTCTTCCTCTACCTCAATTTCATCAAATAATGAGGCNGCAGAAATTCCGGATTTTGCTGATNTAGATTTAGTAGATTCTTCCGTCTCTGCCTGTGTTTGCTCATCAGTACTTTCTNNTGCTAATTCTTCTGCGCTTTCTTCTGCGCTTTCTTCAGAACTTTCTTCAGAACTTTCTTCAGCAGGTNTCGGCTTAAGCGCGGATATTTCTGTGTCACCNGCAGAGTCTTGTACTANCTCTTCAACATCTGTAAGCGCTTCCACGTCTNCCGCAGAAGGNATTTCGAGACTTTCGTCAGTTGATGAGGTGTTTTTTTCCGGAAGAGGCATTTCTGGAGTTTGCTCCTGCAAAGCATCATTTTCGCGGAGGGCTTTAGTGTGATCACTGACCAGNGGAAAGGAGGGCGGCGGATTTTCAGGTACGTAAGCCGGAATAACAAAACGTCCCGCTCGGCTCTGTTGAACATGCTCAACCACAGGATCATAAACTGTCTGATCTTCAACCAGTGCCTTTATGTCACCGGGAGTAATCCAGGCTAAAGCATGGTTTTTCGGAGTCCGCACATATTGCCGCGCCCCCTGAATGGCATCTTCAGATAGACTCATAGTTTCGCTGGCGGATTTATCTATGGGAAAATTTTTCTGTTGAATATCTTCCAACAACGACTCTATCTGGTAAGCTGAAAAAAGCATGGTTAATTAATATAACAGTGTTGTTCAGGTCATCATGTTTTTGATTTTAGCTCTCTGCTGAACCGGTTCTTTCCGATACTGCATTTGCCGACTTAACTCTTCAATTTGTAATGAAACAGCTTTTTTTTCTCGTCCAACCACTTGCTCAAAATCCTGCTCTGAAAGCAGAATTTTTTCCAGTAAATCCTGCAGTGTCTGTTCAAGGANTTGCTCATCGGGCTTTAAATCTCTGTCAAATTGTGTATACCATTTTTCAAGCAGTGAATCTACTTTCTGCATNTCTTCAAAACAACGATCCTTTTGTAACAANAGTCCGTCCAGCGCAATTGGNTCNGTTTCGGCGAATTGGCGTTGTGAAAAGTCCAATAACCTCTTCAGAAGTGATTCCTGTTTTCCTAGCAGCAGTTTTAAGTCACTGTCTGTCAACTTTTTATTTGCCAATACAAAACTCCGAAAAAATCTGGCCGAGCAAATCATCGGGCGTTGTTTCTCCGACTATTTCACCAAGGGCATTTAAGCAGGAGCGTAAATCAACGGCCAGGAANTCTTCTCCATCAGAATTTTCGAAAATCTCCCGCGCCTGTTGTAAGGCANCCAGCGCATTTTTGGCGGCCTGTTGCTGCCTGCGGTTTGTGATCCATATTTTATCCTGCTTAGGCAGTCCGCCCTGAGTAGCTTTCGCGAACAAANACGATTCCANTTCATCACAACCGTCACCGTTTTTTGCTGAAATCAGAACCGATTCCATCGCAGAAATGGCTTCGTACCACTCAGGGAGTTTNGCACTGAGACGATCCTTTTTATTAAGGACCACAATTGTACGTTCCTGTTCAACATCACGGATTAAAGTCTGGTCTTCTTCCGTAAGTTGTTCGCTGGAGTCCAAAATCAGCAGGACGAGATCAGCTTTGTCGCGCACTATTTGCGTACGGCGGATACCTTCTGTTTCAAGCAGATCCGCGGTTTTTCTGATTCCGGCAGTATCAGTCAAACGGAAAGCAACACCTTGTATTTGCACGGACTCCTCAATAGAATCCCGTGTGGTTCCCGGAATAGTGGTAACGATCGCTCTCTGTTCCCGCAGCAAAGTGTTGAGCAGAGAAGATTTTCCTACATTCGGCCGCCCGATCAACGCTACCGCAAATCCCTCACGCATCCGCCTNCCCTGTTCTGCATGAGAAAGCATGTTCTCTAAATCAGCACAAGCATGATCCAGACGCTGTAGACAATCTTCACGTTGAGTGAATTCAAGACCTTCTTCCGGAAACTCAATACCTGCCTCAATCAGGGAAGCGATGGANACCACTTGTTTTTTGACAATATCAATGGCTTGATAAAGTTTGCCGTGCAGTTGTTGAGCAGCTAGTTTTGCTCCAACTTCCGAAGAGGCATGGATCAAATCCGCAACTGCCTCCACCTGCGTCAAATCGAGTCGTCCATGCAGAAACGCTCTTTGAGTGAATTCGCCTGCTTCCGCCAGACGCGCTCCCTGCCTTAAAACCAAATCCAGGATGGTTCTCAAAACAAGAGGACTACCGTGGCACTGAATTTCAACCACATCCTCCGTAGTGTAGGAATGCGGCGCACGCATAACAACGAGTAAAACTTTGTCCAGCAGTTCTCCCTCATCATGTATCCAGCCANACAGCAGTTTGTGCGTTTCCGCCTTTTTCAGCGGGCGCNCTCTACCTTTAAACAAAGGTTCCACAAGCGAAACTGCCTCAGTTCCACTGACTCTGATTACTCCAAGTCCGGATGGCTGCAGAGGAGTTGCTACCGCAGCAATTGTATCGTCAAGGCGCATTATTTTTCATCAATCATTATTCTGCGAAAAACGACCAGTGGTTATGTGCATTATTATTGAACAACAGTCTTAAAACACGAGCTGCAGTCTGATTTGCCTGTGCGACGGCAGCAGCTGCAGTTTCTGTGATGATTTGGTTTTTAGTGAAATTAGCGATTTCCAATGCCATGTCTGTGTCCCGAATACTGGATTCAGCAGCCGTTAAATGTTCTGCGCTTGAACGCAGCACAGAAATATTTGTTTCCAGAGTATGTTTTTGTACTGATCCGAGTTGACCCCGCATTGATGATAATTGATCAAGAGCTTCATCCACAAGGCGAATTGCGTCAATGGCCTCTTGAGTAGAAGTCAGCCTGATTTGGGACAAATTTTCAAATCCACTGGTATTATCAACTCCACGTCCCAGCACAGTAGAATGGGTGCTGTTCAGTGCGACTTTGATTTGTTCATCAGCACTTGTACCGGATTGAAATTTGAGCGCATTCTGCGCGACTGTCACTGCTCCGGCATTGCCTGTTCCATCACCTAAAAATGCTACACTCAATCCACTTGTTTTACTGTTATTAAAATCTCCAGTCAGCACAAGTCCGTCCCCTTCAGCCGGTTCATCATTTATTGTCCCTTCAATGTCCTGTCCTAAAAATAATTGCGGTTCAAAAGGGTCATCGACGAGAATTCCATCTTTGGAACTGGTGATGGTGAAACCTTTGGTAAAACCGTACTCCCGATGTTCAATTGTAAGTTCTTCATCATCTTCATCATAGCGGATATCCAAATTCATGTTTGCTGAAAAAGCGGCTTTTTGCAGACGGTTCGCAAATCCTACTGCAGAAGCTCCTTCAGGATTCCGGACTCTGATAATTGCGCCGTCTTCTTCTTCCAGAGTAATTTGTAAACCGGAAGCGTCATCATCATCAAGGTCTTCTATCAAACTTGCGCGTAGAGGCATTTCATTTATGTCAACATCGTATCCACTCAGTGGAGAAGAGATTGTTTGTGAAGTTGCATTTAGAAAAACCAGTTCTTCATTACCGCCCATTCCGGTAACACCCTGGCTCCCGTCCAGCAGATTTTTATTACCAAAACGGGTGAACTGTGAAACGCGGTCTATCCCTTCGATGGCAGTACGAATCTGAAACTGCAGTGAGATCAGCGCGCCAAAATCGGTAGCGCCTTCATTTGCCGCGGTTGACGCCAACTGCCGCATTTCAATCAGCAGATTGTTCACTTCAACTAAAGCGCCTTCAGCAGTCTGAACCATTGACAGGGAAAACTCTGTATTCTGTAGAGCCTGCTGTACTCCCACAATTTGAGCACGAAGCCCCTCCGACATAACCAGACTTTCCGGGGCATCCGCACCGCTGTTGACCCTTTGTCCGCTAGCAAGACGTGTCAGTGAATCCGACATCTCTTTCTGCGCTTTCGCCAGATGATTAATTGCGTTGATCGATGCAATATTGTTTTTCATCCCCAACGGCATAATTCCTCATTAAATTAAAGATTCAGATTTATTCATGTCTGTTATGCGGTATTTAAACTCCGCTCACAGACATTGTTTTGATTAAAATTTATCGATGATGTCTTCGTAATAATTCTCAAACCCATAATTTGTCATTTCGGCCCTAGGTAGAAATCTTAATGGTTTTAGCGTTTAAGCTAAAAAGATTTCTGGTTTTACTCGAAATGACACATTTCAAGAATTATTGCGAGATCATCATAAATAACTGCTCTTTCAAAATTTATAAACACAGCCATTCCGGACTCCAAAAAATGGAGCCGGAATAGTGTGGGATTTGGGGACGAATCCCCGAACCCTACTAGGTGTTTAACAAACGCAATACATTCTGCGGTAATGCATTAGCCTGCGCCAACTGTGCGGTTGCTGATTGACTCATGATCTGGTTACGTGTAAAAGTAGCCAGTTCCTGTGCCATGTCAGTATCACGCAGAGTAGATTCTGCAGAAGTCATGTTTTCTGCAGCTATCTGTAAACTGGTTAGATTAGATTCCAGAGTATTAGTCTGAAACGCTCCTAATTCACCACGGACTGTTGCAACCTCAGTAATTGCCTCGTCAATGATCGCCAGAGCATCCTGTGAACCTTGCTCAGTACTCACATCAATGTCCGCAAGTGACATGAAGTTACTTGCGTTTGGCATTTCACCCTCAGCAACCCTGCCGAGTTGACTCGAAGTCATGTTCCTGATTGAAATTGAAGCAGTGTGACCTGCATCCGGTCCAACGTGAAAACGGAGGCCTTCCCTAGAAGTACCGTCTTCAAGTGTTTTTCTGGCATTAGTACCATCCAGGAGTTTATATTGTCCGAACTGAGTGCTCGAAACAATACGGTCAAGTGAGGATAGAGCATTTTCAATCTCAGCCTGATTTGCGGCAGTCATTGCGTTATCACTGGCGCCGACGTTTGCCGCGGAAATGGCACGCTGACGAATACTAATCAGGAGACTGGATATCTCATTCATAGATCCTTCAGCCGTTTGTACGAGTGAAATGGCAACTTCATTATTTCTGATTGCCTGCTCCATTCCGTTGATTTTCGAACGCATATGTTCAGAAATCACCAAAGCAGCCGGATCATCGGCGGCCCTGTTGACTTTCTGTCCAGAAGCCAGTCTTTCAAGCGACTTTGAAAGAGCGCGGTCATTTTTTAACAGGTTGCGGTGTGCAACCATAGACTCAATATTATTATTGATTCTTAGTCCCATCTTATCTCCTTAACTTTTAAGTGAGAAAATTAATTCCAACCATAGAATAAATGTATTCCCTTCCAATAGAATACTGTGGGAAAACAGGTCCAGATTAAACCATTCCTGTCTAAAGAGGACAACTCTCACTATGAAAGCAAAGCCCTTCCCTTGGCTCTTCAACGTGCACGGCACGCGAAGACTTTTATACACTACGGGCTAAATGTCCTGCAGTGTATGGGGGCACTTCGCAACCGAAAGCAGAATCATTAGGCTTTTAAATCAACCTCAAAATTCAGTTTCAGTCAGATCACTCCATGAAGTTCACGGAGCACCCCACATATCCGGATTATCACCATGATTATCCGGCATTACATTTCAGTTAAATATTATTTATCTTATAATACTCAACAAGCGTGTTACTTGATGCCGAAGCATCTCTAATAGATCAATTTAACTCAAATCCGCACTTACTTTTCAGCAGTCCTTTGTCGCGAGCAGTTTGCGTAGTTTTGTCTCGGCCCGTTTAACTTTATCTGATTCTTTTTTTTGCTCCTTGGCCGTCAAAGGAATATCTAAGGATAATCCTTCCGGAACACGTCTATTAAGTTCTGTACGTAAAAAGTTTAAATTATTTTCAAGCCGCAGTGCTTTCAATAACGGCGGAGTCTTGAAGGACAATTTGCGTATTGTGCCAAACCTAGAATCCTTTGCGGTTACATCAATCAATCCCAGAGCATGCTTTAAATTTGCTTCATCCACCACTTTAGGCGGAGTTAATGCCGAAGAAAATGATTGCGCGTGTTTACGCATCTGACGCAGGAGTACGGATTTATCTGCCATTTTCGCTTTAGTCCTTTCGCTGATGAAGAGCAATGAAAAAATCTCATTCCTCTGATTAAAATTTTATATATTTTAATAAAATAATAATTATTTCAATAACTTATTAAATTAGCCCCTTCATATTTTTTCCGGCCGTCGAATAAAACGCTTTCCGGCGAGATAGTTTTAATCATCCGTGCTATCTCACCGAAAAGACTTGGAGGATCGGTTAACGCACCACCAAATCCAAAGGGTGACGCGAAAGGCATTCACATCCAGCATCATTCACCACGTAACTCTGTCCGAAACACATCGCATTTCCGGTATCACTGTCCATCAAAATCATGTGTAGAAAAAAGACCATATTTTTTTCAGCAAGCACTTGATTACCGTGATAAAACATGGGCCAGTCCATCCAGTTTGGCGAAAATGTTGTGCCCATACTGTATCCGGTCGCATTTAGCCTATGCTTCCGCATTCCGAAATTATCACAAGTTCTGGCGTAAGCGTCGAAAACCTCACCCATCGGATTTCCCGGACTCAAAGCGGATTCACAGGCCGCCATTGCTTCAAGACACACCGCGTGCATTTTGCTATGTTGATCAGTCACGCGTCCAACTGGAATTGTACGCATCATCGCCGCGTGATAGTGCCGGTAAACTCCGGCCCATTCTAAAGTCAACTGGTCTTCCGGATCCAGTTTTCGTCTTCCGGAATAATAACGGCAAAGCAAAGCGTTTTTGCCTGAACCGATGATAAATTCATTTCCCGGATAATCTCCGCCGCCTCGAAATACTGCACCCTGCATGACAGCTAATAGCTCGCCTTCATCGCAATCGGCCTTGACAAGTTTGTGTGCTTCATCCAGCGCATCGTCTGCCAACTCTGCAGCTTTCCGGACATACACTAATTCTTCCGGACTTTTTATCACCCGCAGTCTATTTACCAAATTAGAAGCATCCTTCAGTTTGCAAAAACCAGCCAGGGCGGAGTCGAGCAATTTTCCATTTTTCGCGGTTAAACCGTAAGAGTCGTATTCCACTCCCAACTGCAGACCCTCACAAGCACATTCCCGTAAAATATCCTTAAGCTGCCTGGCTGGATTGATTTCCGGACCATCCACCCAGATCCGGATATCTTCCAAAATGGATGTGTTTTCCGCCTGCCTTAAATCCGGAGCACGGGTCAGTAAAATCAGCTTTCCATCTAGACCCAGATATAGACACTGAAAAAAAACGTAGCCGAAGGTGTCATATCCACTCAGATAAAACATGCTTTCCTGCCGGAAAAGCAGCATTCCATCCAGTTCATTTTCGGCCATCAACTCACGTAAGCTTTTTATACGCTGACCGAATTCCGTTCTCTCAAAATGTAAAGACATATTTCCTCGCAATAACTGTTAGAAATTATTGTCAAATCTTCACTGATGGCTTCGTAAAAACTCCTAAACAAATTAATTGTCATTTCGAACGAAGAGAGAGATCTTAATAATATCAGTACTTAAGATAAAATAGATTTCCCGCTTTGTAAGCAATGACACGTTTTTATGACTTTTTACGGGTTCATCTTCATTGAAATAATGACATTTATCCCCAGCGTTTTTTATCACTGGAAAAAACACGGACCTATCCCTGCTGCTGATAAAACTCTAGATATAATTCGCCATAAAAATAATATTTATCTTACAAAAATGGGAACACCCCGCCTCAATTTTAATATTACATTAGATCTTTCTGCCGAAAAACCCTGCAGCGGTTCAATGAGAGTTCCCCACAGATAGAAATATTTCAGTAAATAATTCTCAGCTTTTAGGAACATTGATCCACACCAATGAGGGAATTCTCCCCTGATGATAATCGGTACTCCGCTTAGTATTCCACTTCACGCAGAAATTTATAGTATTCCACTTCACGCAGAACATTAGCGAAAATTCCACTGCCAGGTCACGAAAACATCACGCAGGGATTTATCAAAGCTGAAAACCTAAGGTTTCACCTTAAAGTTTTCGGGTCTACCCCTCCTCTAATATAATTGAAACACAGGACCATGGGTTTTTCCACAGGCACAGATTTATTCAGAGTGGATTTCTCCGTAGTTTCAAAATTAGAAACACAGGAATTCACACTGTTCTCCGTACTTAGGAAATACTATGGCCGATGCTTCGCAAAAAAGGGAGAGTCCCCCTTTGCGAGGTTTCGCCAGATTTAGTTTTCAAAGAGCTTCCATTCCATTTCAATTCCTTTGTGCGGTCAATACCCGCACGATGTCCTTAAAACGGCGGCTTGGTATTATGAAGCGAGGGTTTCACGATAAATTTGAAATCCCCTTGCCTGATAATTATTTAACGCATTAGGGTGGTCAAGGCTACAGGTATGTACCCAAACTCTGTTTGTTTCCGGTCCCCATGCATTTTCAATTGCAGCGGATAATAATCCACCACCTAATCCTTTACCTACGAAAGGAGGCAGCAGGCCAAAATAAGCCAGTTCCACATCCCTGTCCTGGGTATTCAATTCAAAATAACCTGCGGGAGTACCTTGATAAAGTAACATCCAGGTCTGATGTTCTTCACGATCAGCCCAGTCCCGCCATTGTTCTTCGGTCCATGACAACTTGTCTGTCCATTGCCAAATTTTGCCAACCTCTAGATAAAAAAAACGGTTCATGGCCGGCAATGCTGGTCCAAACTTCACCAGTTGTGTCTCCGGAGGAAGAGACTTTGGGCGCAATTCCTCCGGCTTCAACATTTCAAGATACCAAATCGTTTCCGGTTCACTTTTCTGTATATTCATTCATCTCCCGGTTTGCCTAAATTTGCTTACGCAGCCTAAGTATGAAATTAGTGACTTAACTTAAACTCAGTTCAAAATATTTATCTACAATTCTGTCATTGCTTAGGAATTGAGAAATATCGTGTTTATTTATCGGCCGCTTCCGGACTTAATTGTTGGATCAACTGGACCACTACTCCTGTTTCACGCAGTTCAGGCAGCACAAAAAGGTCATCTAATAATCCGACATTTTTTCCACGTAAAGGCGAAGGCATTCCCCGAAAGTGCATAAGGTCAATCGGGCGATGTTCCATATTTCTGGCTACTAAAGCATAGAATGCTTCATCTTCGGTAAAAATCTAACTCCAGACAGTTTCGAGAATTTCAGCATTCATTGGTAGTTGATAATATTCCGCATAAGCATGATATAAAACTTCCCACTCATGACGTTCATCAGGAGCTAAAACTCCGAATTCCAGGAAACTCATTGGTTGCCGATAATTTCCAATCAACGCAATTGTCCGCATAATACTCAGCGCAAATTACAGAGATCCAGTTAGAATTACCCAACTCTAATTTAGCATCCCAAAAAGCCGGCTGACAAACTGCACATGCCTCAGAAACAACGGCAACTCAAAACAGTTACGGCCAGCATATGCAATTCGCAGCCGGGCAAATCCAGCAATTTATAAATACAAACAACAAAGCCAAAAAACAGCACGTGGCTATTCTTTGGCTTTAAGTTGTTCCGTAAGTAATTATAATCCATTCACTGAGTCGGCAACCCAACCCTGTGAACCATCGCACAAAGCGTAGTCGAAACCAATTTCACACCTGAAAGTGCCCTTCGACTCCCTTCAGGGAACGCTTTATCGTAATATTTTAAGCTAGACGCAGTACTATAGAGCTAATTCAGGCTTTCTATTTGAATCACGCTTCAGCTATCCGTCTAGAATCCCCTTCAACCGGCATATTTCAATTACGAGAAATTCCCGGTTTTCTATTTGAATCACGCTTCAGCTATCCGTCTAAATTTCCGGTTTTCTACTTGTGTCATGTTTCAGGTATCCGCATAAAATTCCAGTCGGACTGCAGTTTTCTACTGCGATAATTTCCCAGTTTTCTATTTGGGTCACACTTCAGCTATCCATCTAAAAAACCCCTTCAACCAGCATATTTCTATTGCGAGAAATTTCAGGTTT
>NYXK01000031.1 GCA_002685535.1 Deltaproteobacteria bacterium | reverse complement strand
TTGCTCCGTAACCGAACTTGTAGTTCGCAATCGCCATTTTGTAAGTGTCAATTATCATGGTGGTGGTGGCTCCTCGAGGTCCGCCCTCCGTCAGGATCCAAATTATTTCAAATGAATTGAAAGTCCAAATCGCGGAGATCAGGGACATGGTAACGATCACGGGCATGATCTGCGGGATTGTGATCCGGCGGAACCGATACCAGCGGGATGCGCCATCGACGTAGGCCGCTTCATACAAGTCATCCGGCACACTCTGCATGGCTGCAAGGATGAAAATAGCAATCATCGGAGTTCCAATCCAGACATCGGTAACGACAGCCGAATAAAACGCACTTGATTTATATGCCAAAAATTCGAATGGTCCATCGATGATCCCGAGACGCATCAAAACTCCGGCTAAAATACCAAAATGACCATTGTATAACCAGAGCCAACCAATACATCCAATGGCCATTGGAACAATCCAGGGCGGCATCACCATAACTCGAAAAGCGGCTTTGCCACGAATTTTTGCATTCAATAATAAGGCTCCGGCAGTTCCAATCACCATTTTTAACAAGACTGATAAAAACATCCAGTAGAATGTTCTGCCTACAATACCTGGATATTTCCGGTTATTCAGCAGTTTTTCATAATTCTCCCAGCCAATGTATTGTTCACCACCCAGGCCTGCATTTGTAAATGAGAGGCGAATAGTTTCCAGTAGCGGCCAGCCTACAATAAGAAACATGAAGAGTGCCGCAGGTGTAATCAACAGCCAGACAAAGAGTGTACGCGAGCGTAAAAATTCCCTCCATTTTGACGAGGAGTTTGAGTTCTTGGAAATCGCTGTCATAAATTAGCTAAAATGTTATTGCTTATAATCAGTTCAGTTGATAACTTTCCCAACCAAGTTGATTTAAGACTCTGGAAAAATATTTTACAGTACCCATAAATTCTGGCAAACTACGTTTTCTCAAAGTAGAAGACCATGAAACCTCNGAGAGTGCAAGTATTCTTGGTACAAGCATAGTGTCCATATCTTTGTCTTTGATAATAGTTTCTGACCACAAGGCACCTTGAATTCCAATAATGTTTTGCTCCAATTCCGGTTCTTCTAAGGGGACAGGATCCCAAGCTAAAGCATCCTCCATCGAGACAATAGCAGCCCAACTGACACCACGGTCAAGCGGGTTTTCGGATTGTGCCATATCGAAATAAACATGTTGTGCCGGAGACATAACCACCTCATAACCTTCCCTGGCGGCTTTCAGACCAGCTTCATGACCACTCCATGAAAATAGCAGTGCATCATTTCCGATTCCTCCATTGTCCCCTGATGCAGCTTCTTCCCAGGCCGCCGGACGNACACCTGCTTCAACGAGAATTTTTGCTGCCCGCTGCATGGTCCATTCTAGAACATCGTCTGTGGTTTCCAATGCTTGCTCAAGCTTTAACTTTTCGATTGCAGGTGATTTTTCCCAAACCCCAGGAGGAAGTTCATCACAGCCGAGATGAACTAATCCGAACGGAAACAAACCACTTATTTCTGGAAGGACTATTTTTAAAAATTTCCAGGTTGCAGGCATGGCCGGATTAATAGTNTTTTCGGAATAACCTTGTACAGAAAATTCAACACTTTGATCTTCCGGATCCCGCATTTCAGGAAAAACTCTTAATAGTGCGAGTGCATGAGCCGGAATTTCAATTTCAGGCATAACTGAGATTCCCAAACTGGAAGCATGCTCTATGATTCTAGACACATCTTCCGCAGAATATGTTCCTCCTGTGGGACCTTTACTACCGCCGAACACTCCCGGAATAGTGCAGCCGTGCCCCCGCATTCCGGTACGATCCGCTAATTCCGGAACACTCGAAAGTTCCAGGCGAAACGCTTCATCATCAATTAAATGCCAGTGAAAACGGTTCAATTTTAAGAATGACATTAAATCCAGCAAACGCAGAATGCTGTCCACTTTATAATAATGTCTGGCGCAATCAAGATGCTGACCTCTCCAACTGAAGCGTGGCGAATCCTCAATCCTGCCGCATGGTACAATCCCATCTCCGGATTCTTTCAANTGCAATAGACTAATCAGCGCATAGAAAAATCCATTGTAACCGGAGGCTCTAATTGACACTGATTCAGCTGTGATANCCAATTCATACGCCTCATCTTTAACTTTTTGATGCAGATTTTCTAAGTGAATAGTTACACCGGCACTGCTTAAAGTTTCTTTGAAAGCATAACGATTTATCAATGAGCTGAATGCATTAATTACCTTTTGAATTTCAGCAGGTGGTATTTGTGGCAGACAAAATCCATGGGACAGATCACAGGTACCTGTTGCTTTTTCCCACAAAACAGGATGAGGAATTAAACGGAGTTCNGGTTCTACCGGAGAATGCTGTNTTACTGGCTGAGAAGGAATGTACAAAAACTTCAGGGGTTCACTGAAAACATCAACTGACTGACCATTTTTTAATTTGAGGTATGCNCCCGTAGGCCCCCAGGAAACATTGAGAGGCGCATGTCTTTCAAAATCATACTTAAATGAAAATTCCCATTCCTGACCGTCTTTGAGTAGAATTGGAGAATCCGGCATCAACTCAGTATATCCGCCAAGCTGATGCTCTATTCTGCATCCGGAGACTGTTGTGCANGTAGAGAGAAGGCTGAAGCAAATTCTGAAACCAGTTATCTCAGGCTTGCCGTTGTAAACAAATCTAGCCGCTATTACTCCATCTTCTGCAGTCTGTGTAAAAAGCTTCATTTCATCTTTCTCACAAATTTTCTAAATTTNGATATCGAATATTATNCNGTAAAAACTAATTCAAATTTGAAATTTAATTTATGNAAAATAATTCTGGACATCTCCTGCTTAGTCCGGTATAGTCCAGTACTATAAGCTAATAAAAAGTTTTGTCAACAAAAAAAAGCAGATGGAGAAAAAAACATGGAAATACTGATTCGTGACTCTCTGGAGGCTGGAGCACAGGTGGCCGCAAGTGTCGTCAGCAAAATTATTAAGTCCGAAGACAAACCAGTTTTGGGCTTGGCAACAGGTGGTACGCCTCTCCGCATGTATCATGAACTGATCCGGATGAAGCAGTCCGGAGAATTAAGTTTTCAAAACTGTACGACTTTTAATCTGGATGAATACGCTGGTTTATCACGGGAAGACGAGCGTTCATATTATTTTTATATGATGAGCAATTTATTTGATCTTGTGGATATAGACAAAAATAATGTTCATCTTCCTGATGGAAACGCAAAAGATCTCCGTGAAGCGTGCCGCAAATATGAGCAGCAAATTAAGGCAGCAGGCGGAATTGATTTACAAGTTCTTGGAATTGGAGCTAACGGGCATATCGGTTTTAATGAACCCACCGGTTCTTTTGCGTCCCGGACGTGGGTCAAAATTCTCAGTGAACAAACCATGCAGGATAACTCGATGTATTTCGACAAACTGGAGGAAGTTCCACGTCATGTTGTCACCATGGGTATTGCCACCATTATGGAATCCCGGCATTGTCTGTTGCTGGCAAATGGTGCCAAAAAGGCCGATGCCATCCGGAAAATGATTGAAGGTCCCATTTCCGCCAGTTGTCCGGCCTCAATTCTGCAGATGCATCCGCGAGTGACAGTTGTACTGGATGAAGAGGCGGCATACTTATTAACATTCAAAGATCATTACAAATGGGTGGAAAAAAACAAACTGGAATGGCAGCGCTACTAAAAATACAAGCAGACAACAAAATAATAAACCGNCAACATTTCACAGNCCCACTCAGTACTGAGANTGAGTGCAACCGTTAATTGTGAAATTTTGAGCAATTTTAGCTAAAACAGAGGANCTACATGCCNATTATTGAAATACCANCCGNAGAGGAGTCTGACCTTNCTATTGTAAAAAATGCGGATAAATTGGTGAAAACTACGGGACTNGTGGATTTACAGGTTAATGGATTCGGAGGTGTGGATTTCAATACGCCAGGAATTACCCAAGATTCTCTAGAACACTCACTTGAAANAATGCTGGCTTCCGGAGTNACAACTTGTTTGCCGACTATCATAACAGGATNAGAAACTCATTTACTNAACTGTCTTNCTGACCTGGAAACTGTAAGAAACTCCTCAGCCCTGGCAAAAACGATGATCGCGGGTTATCATCTCGAAGGCCCTTTTCTTTCAGCACTACCCGGNTTTTCCGGCTGTCATTCTGTACAAGCCATGGGTGGCGTGAATCCGGAAATGTTTTTACGTTTGCAGGAAGCCGCTGGAGGAAATATAAACTTGGTGACACTTGCACCGGAAGTCGAAGGTGCACTAAAATTTATTGAAAAATTAGTAGGTGACGGAGTTATTGTGGCATTAGGACACACTGCAGCTGGAACTGAAAAAATACGGGAAGCGGTCAAAGCCGGAGCATTGCTTTCGACACACCTCGGCAACGGTACAAGCTCAGAACTGCAAAAAAACGATAATCCTATCATTGCTCAACTTGGTGAAGATCAACTAAGCGCCAGTTTTATCGCGGATGGTTACCACCTTTCTCNGGAAGTATTGAAAGTCTATTTAAGNGCAAAATGTAGTNAACGTGTCATACTGATCACGGATGCCACAGCAGGAGCTTCGGCAGCACCTGGTCGTTACTGGTTGGGTGAGTTGGAATTGTTACTTGGGTCTGATCCTGTAATTTACGATCAGCAAACTTCACGCCCCCTTGGCTCTGCGGTANCACTGGATCAATGTGTGAGGAACGTTATGCGCTGGTACGACGTTTCGCTGGATGAAGCCGTTTCATGGGCGAGTGAAAATCCGCTGAAATTATTTTCCNCGTCAAAAGCAAATTCACTTATAACTGAAGGTGAGAGAACAGTNTGGTGGAAANAAGAAAAAGATGGTTGGACAGTCAAAGCNGCACAAAGCGGAAAGTTTTTGTATACTGCCTGAAATTTTGCTTTATTTAACTCTTATCAAGAGTTTTAAGTTTTGGCCACGTATCTGAGAGGCGATACCCCAAAGGCCACGGATCTTCAGGATCCCACATTAACTGATGTGTGCCTGTTATCCAAGCTCGTCCGCGGATTGTAGGAATAATAGCCTCTTTTTCAGCGATCTTTGTGCTCTTGAGGATTGTACAGTCAAATCTTGAATCAATTATTGAAGTTGCCACAAAAGGTTCACCCACCTGCATTTTTCCTTTAGCGTGCATAACCGCCATTCTCGCAGAACAACCTGTACCGCACGGCGACCTGTCCAATTTTCCCGGATCAATGGCAACCGTATTACGGCCGTGCGGAATTCCATCTTTTAGTTCAATCGGCAAAGTAAACTGGCAGAACGAAATTTTGTTCCAATCCTGCTGAATCGGATGCTGAAATTTTATTTGCTGATTTGCCGCCGCCGTGATTCTGGCACCCGTTTCCGCAAGATCACGTGCCTCATCCGGAACAATATCAAATCCCATCGATTTCGCGTCCACAAGTACAAAACTGTCACCGCCGTAAGCAGTNTCAACNGTNAGNGTTCCAATTCCAGCCACCTCAAGTTTCACATCAAGTTTGTCTGCAAACGAAGGTACATTTTGTATTTCAATACTCCGTGCCTTGCCGTTTTCACAATATGCTTTAACTTTTACTAATCCGGCTGGGGCTTCAAGAAAAAATGTTGTTTCCGGCTCCTGCATTTGGATCATTCCGCTGTCCAACAGAACTGTTGCCACACAAATTGAATTCGACCCTGACATGGGTGGNGTATGTTCNGGTTCCATGATGATGAAACCATAAACCGCTTTTTCATTTTTCGGGGGAACCAACAGGTTTACATGTTTGAAAACTCCTCCACGCGGTTCATTCAAAACGAAGTGGCGTAAATTCTGATCTTGATCAATCCAGCGGGCTTGCTCCCAAATGCTTCCACCAGGAGGTGGAGTCACACCCCCTACAATTACTTCACCAACTTCTCCCTCCGCATGGCAGGAGACGATATGTATTATTTTGGATGATCTCATCAATCAAAATTCTTTTAAATGTAAAAAAGTTTTTACGATCACGATTTTACAGCTTTGCGGCTAATTCTGCACCGTCGTTGATTGCGATTTTCGCGTCAAGTCCGAGAGCAACTTTGGCACCACCTATTATGTGAACCTCAAAACCTGCCTCACGCAGTGAAGCTTCCAAGTCCAGTCTCGGTTCCTGTCCCGCGGCAACAATCACGTTATCTACATCCATCACTATTTCCTGAGCTTCTTCGCCTTTTTTCAAGGCAACTTTGACGTGTAAACCGGCATCATCGATTTTAAGATAAGTANCTCCTGAAAGGAATTCCACACCGTGAGATTTCAAAGTTTGGATGTGCGCCCAACCTGTTGTTTTTCCGAGACGTTTGCCAATCTTGTCGGCGGATCGCTGAAGTACAGTAACTTCCCTTTTTTTCGGTTTACGCAAAGCCATTGCTTTTTCCGAATCCAGAATACCGTAACCCTGCAAATATTCCGGAACTTCTCCNGAAAANGGTGTTTTTGCTGTTAAATAATGTGCTACATCAATACCGATTCCTCCTGCTCCAATCACAGCAACTTTGTTTCCGACTGGGCATTCGCCGTCTAAAACATCCAAATAACTCAGCACTTTGGCATGATCAGCTCCTTCCAGTTCCAATTCACGCGGTTGTACTCCGGTCGCCAGAACGACTGCGTCATAATTACCTGCAGCAAGAGTCTCCTGATTTACGGCTTGCCCCAATTTCAGTTCTACTCCATATTTTTCGAGCATCACACNGTAGAACCGCAGCACTTCATAAAATTCCTGTTTACCTGGAATTTTCACCGCATAGTTGATTTGTCCACCAAGTTNAACACGTTGATCAAACAGAGTAACCTTGTGTCCTCTCATCGCTGAAATGTAGGCAGCAGTCATTCCTGCTGGACCGGCACCGATAACAGCAATATTTTTTAAAGTTTTTACCGGTTCGTAATTTAATTCTGTCTCACGTCCCGCACGGGGATTTACCAGGCATGTTGCTGTTTTCATTTGAAAAAGATGATCCAGGCAAGCCTGATTGCAGGCAATACAAGTATTTATTTCATCAGTACGACCCTCTGCCGTTTTGTTGACAAAATTTTCATCCGCTAATAATGGACGTGCCATTGAGACCATATCCGCAATTCCGTCCCTCAAAATGCTTTCTGCAACATTTGGATCATTGATACGGTTCGAAGTCACAATTGGAATCTTGAGGTGCGGTCGCAATTTACCTGTAACCCAGGCAAATGCAGCACGTGGTACCATCATGCCGATTGTTGGAATACGTGCTTCGTGCCAGCCAATACCGGTATTTATGAGAGACGCACCCGCCTTTTCTACACGCTGTCCAAGTTCAACTACTTCTTCAAAACTGCTGCCGTCTTCAACTAAATCAAGACAGGAAAGGCGGAAAATAATCAGGAAATCATCTCCAGATTCCTCCCGTACACGTTCCACAATTTTTAGGGCAAAGCGGATACGGTTTTTAAAAGATCCTCCCCACTCGTCATTGCGTTTGTTTGTACATTTGGCAATGAACTGATTGATCAGATAACCTTCAGAACCCATTATTTCTACACCATCATAACCAGCCAGTTTTGCCAGTTTTGCACAGCGTACGTAATCCTCTATAGTTGCTAATATTTCTTCATGGCTTAATTCTTTGGGACGGTAAAAATTGATTGGTGCTGTAATTGGTGATGGNGCTACACATTTTTCCAGCAATCCATAACGTCCTGTATGCAAAATCTGTAACGCTATTTTACCACCGTTGTCATGAACTGCTTTTACCAGCGGCCGGTGAAAATCAAGCTGTTCTTCCGAAACTAATTCCGCACCTTCTTCAAAAACACGACCCGCCACATTAGGCGCAAATCCTCCAGTTACTATGAGGCCTACTCCGCCCCGTGCACGTTCCGCGTAAAAAGCCGCTAAACGTGATGAACCATCNGGCTGTTCTTCCAGTCCGGTATGCATGGAGCCCATCATGACTCGGTTTTTCAGGATTGTGTTACCCACTTTTAGTGGACTGAGTAAGGTTTCAAAAGCCATTTCGGGGATTATGTTTGGGTTTTTAGGTTTTGAATTTTGGGATCTGAGTCAGTTCTACAACCCGCACAAACTAAAGANAGCTAAAACATACTAAAGCACAGAAGAGNAAANACTTTATGCTCTGAAAGCATAATATTCACGATGCTTTGAGCTGTTCTGCCTGGTGGTGAGACAACAAAGGTTCAATCACCTGTTCCAGTTTGCCTAGCATAATATCTTCAAGTTTGTAGAGAGTTAAATTGATACGGTGATCCGTCATACGTCCCTGTGGGAAATTATAGGTGCGGATGCGTTCGCTCCTGTCTCCGGAACCAACCATTCCGCGACGCTGTTCTGCCGTCACTGATTGTTGAGCTTCAAGCTCCTTTTCATAGAGCCTTGCCCTGAGGACTTTTAAAGCCTGCGCTTTATTTTTTAACTGGGATTTCTCATTTTGACAAATGACAACCAGTCCAGTCGGGATATGGGTTATCCGGACAGCGGAATCAGTTGTGTTCACACTCTGACCGCCTGGACCGCTTGAGCGGTAAACATCTATGCGCAAATCTCCGGGATTGATTTCAATCTCAACATCTTCCACCTCAGGCAAGACCGCGACTGTTGCGGCTGAAGTGTGGATNCGCCCCTGAGTTTCTGTTTTCGGAACACGTTGTACCCGATGTACTCCACCTTCAAATTTCAAGTGACTGAAAACATCTTTGCCTTCAATTGAAAAAGTGATTTCCTTGAAACCTCCCAGATCATTTTTGCTTTCATTGAGAAGTTTGATACGCCATTTTCGGCTTTCNCTAAAATGAGCATACATTTGGAAAAGATCTCTGGCAAACAATGCCGCTTCGTCTCCGCCTGTACCAGCGCGAATCTCAATTATAGTGTTACGGGAATCGTCTGGATCTTTAGGAATTAGTAACAGTTGGATTTGTTTTTCCAGTTCATCCAACTTTTGTCTAAGTTGCGGAATCTCCTGTTCCGCCATTTCGCGGATTTCCAGATCTTCCTCTTTTGATTCTGCTAAATCACGGTTGTCGCCGAGTTCCTGCTGAATTTCAAGATAACTGTGATAACACTCAACAATTTCCTGCATGCCTGAGTGTTCCTGACTTAACTTCCGGAAACGCTCCTGATCCTGAACCACATCGGGTTGTCCAAGTTCTTCTGTCAGTTTTTCAAAGCGTACATTTATTTCCGCAAGTTTGTCCAGCATCTAAGGTCATGCACGCTTGTAGCGTCGGTTGAATTTTTCAATTCGTCCGGCAGTATCCACTAAATTTTGTCCTGCACCGGTAAAGAAGGGGTGGCAGTTTGAGCAGATTTCAACTGTTGTTTCCCCGCCTTTTGTTGACTGTGTATTCCAGGTAGTCCCGCAGGCACAACGGAATGAGGTTTTTTCAAATTTTGGATGAATATCAGGTTTCATTTTTCTGTTTACTTTCAATGGTTAAGGTTTTTTCAACTTTAATTATTTATCCATCATGTTGAGGAAATTCACATTTTCTTTGAACTTTTCCATTTTTTCAATAAGAAATTCCAAAGCTTCAACTACATTTAGTTGAGAAAGGACTTTACGCAGGACCCATATACGATCAAGNTCAGCTTTATCAACAAGCAGTTCTTCTTTACGTGTTCCGGATTTACTGAGATCAATTGCCGGGAAGATACGTTTTTCTACCGGTTTTCGATCAAGCACCAGTTCCATATTACCGGTTCCTTTGAATTCTTCAAAAATCACTTCGTCCATTCTGCTTCCGGTATCAATCAGTGCTGTGGCAATGATGGTCAGTGATCCGCCCTCTTCAATGTTTCTAGCTGCGCCGAAAAATCTTTTTGGTTTGAAAAGCGCATTTGAGTCAACCCCTCCGGAAAGNATTTTTCCGCTGGGAGGAATGACCGTGTTGTAAGCACGCGCGAGTCTGGTAATTGAATCCAGCAGGATGACGACGTCCCGTTGATGTTCGACAAGACGTTTTGCTTTCTCCAGTACCATCTCAGAAACTTGAACGTGGCGTGTTGCCGGTTCGTCAAAGGTTGAAGCAACCACTTCTCCGTTGACTGAACGACGCATATCAGTAACTTCTTCCGGACGTTCGTCAATCAATAAAACAATTAAATCAACCTCAGGATGATTTTCAGTGATGCTGTTTGCAATCGACTGCAAAATCATCGTCTTACCAGTTCTTGGCGGAGCAACAATAACTCCACGCTGACCTTTACCAATAGGAGATACAAGATCAATAACCCTGGTGGTTAAATCATTGTCTTTTCGTTCAAGGTTCAGATGTTCGTTGGGATGGAGCGGGGTGAGGTTATCAAAAAGAATTTTTTCAAAAGCCTTATTCGGATCGCGGAAGTTTATTTCTTCAACTTTAAGTAAGGCGTAGTAACGCTCGCTCTCTTTTGGAGGCCTGATTTGACCTGCTACCGTATCACCGGTACGTAAATTAAAACGCCTGATCTGAGAAGGAGAAACGTAAATATCATCCGGCCCCGGGAGGTAGTTGTAATCTGGTGCTCGTAGAAAGCCAAATCCGTCCGGAAGTGCTTCAAGTACTCCTGCACCGTAAATGATTCCTTTACGTTTCGTCTGTGCCTGCAGCAAAGCAAAGAGCAGTTCCTGACCCCGCATACTGTTCGCGTTTTCAATATCATAGTCACGTGCAATCTGAATGAGCGAGTTAATATCTTTTTTCTTCAACTCAATTAAATTGAGTGTGTCCGGTTTAGAATCATTATCTGAATTTCTTTTTGAATTGATGCCGTTGTCATTTTCCGGCCGATTTTTAGACATGCGAGGTTTCTCAGGAGGTTAATCAATGATGGGATCTCAATAAAAGAGAGACCATTCTATGGTGTGTTAGTTTAAATGGGAGGATGATTATATTTAACGTATTTGCAGAAAATTCCAGTTACAAAAAGCGTAATTAATGATTAATAAATAAATGGGCAAGAAATTGTCTTGTGTGGAAATACTTGAAAATGAATTGAAATTATCAAAAGTAGGTAATTACAAGATCGCCAATATTTATACTTTTGTCAAGTGTTTTTTTGAAATATTGCATTTTTCCGAATCTGTTCTACGTTCAAAAAAGCAAATTTTTCCTGACATAAATATTATATTAGCTGTTTTTTTTCTTTTTTGGAAGATACAAATCCGTGATCGTACCCTCAAAAGCCTCTGCGGCAAATGCCACGGTTTCCGAAAGTGTAGGATGAGGATGTATCGTTGAGGCTAGATCCTCTGCGTCACATCCCATCTCAATCGCCAGTACACCTTCTGCAATTAAATCACCGGCATTTGGTCCGACAATTCCAACACCTATAACACGCTTAGTGCCTTCTTCAAAAATAACTTTGGTCATTCCTTCACTGCGTCCCAAAGATAAACTGCGTCCACTTGCGGCCCAGGGGAAAGTACCTTTTCCATAAGCAATACCCTCCTTTTTTGCCTGCTCTTCTGTAATTCCTGCCCAGGCGACTTCCGGATCAGTATAGGCCACAGAGGGAATCGTACGAACATCGAAATGACTTTTCATCCCTGAAATCACCTCCGCTGCGACTTTTGCTTCGTGCGTCGCTTTGTGGGCGAGCATCGGCTGTCCGACAATATCACCTATGGCAAAAATATTTGAGGCATTCGTGCGCATTTGCGAGTCAGTTTTGATGAAACCTCCGTCATCTACTGCGACCCCTGCTTTCTCGGCAGCAATGCGCAAACCATTAGGGGTTCGTCCCACCGAACTGAGAATTCGGTCAAACATCTGTGGTTTATCCGGTGCATTTTTTCCTTCAAAATGTACTTTTAATCCTTTTTTGAGAGCCTCCACTTTTGTCACTTTAGTTTCCAGCCAGATATTTTCATACTGTTTGGTAATACGCTTTTGAAACGGCCGCACGATGTCACGGTCCGCACCAGCCATCAAACCGTCGAGCATTTCCACTATGGTAATTTTTGAACCCAGAGCATGATAAACCGTAGCCATTTCCAGACCAATTATTCCTCCACCCAGTACCAGCATTTTTTCCGGAATACCAGTCAGCTCCAATGCGCCTGTTGAATCTATGATACGTGAATCATCCGGTAGAAATGGTAGTTTCACCGGTTGTGAACCTGCGGCAATAACCGCGTTTTCAAAATGTATGGTGATTTTTTTAGCTTCAGTATCAGTGACACAAAGATGATTCTGATCCAAAAACTCACCAAAACCACTGACGATTTGTACCTTGCGTTGTTTGGCCAGACTTTTCAAACCAGCTGTCAGTTGATTCACAATTCCGTTTTTCCAGTCACGCAGTTGATCCAGATTAATTATTGGTTTAGCAAAAGAAATTCCATGTTCACTCATCAACTCCGTTTCGTCGATGACTTTTGCGGCATGGAGCAGGGTCTTGGAAGGTATACAACCCACATTTAAACACACTCCGCCGATACGCTTGTAACGTTCCACCAAAACTACTTTCTGCCCCAGATCTGCTGCTCGAAATGCCGCAGTGTAACCACCGGGACCGGAACCGAGCACCAGCACATCACAGCTTATGTCCGCTTTTCCGGAATAGCTTTCAGCAGCTTCAGGAGGCGGCTCGGATTCTACACTTTTTTCTGCGGAGTCTGCTTTTTCATTTGTCTGCTTTTCATCTTTTTTCGTTGATACTTCAGTCTCTTCCATTTTCAAAATCAGTGTCCCCGCAGAGACTTTATCACCAACCTTTACTTTTATTTCTCGGACAATCCCTGCGGATGGTGAAGGAACTTCCATTGTGGCCTTATCACTTTCCACAGAAATAAGTGGATCTTCTGCAACTACTGTATCGCCAATTTTAGAAATTATTTCGATAATTTCCACATCCTGAAAATCACCTATATCCGGGACCTTTATTTCAGTGAAGTTCATAGTGACATCCTCCGCAAATCACCCAAAACACTGCACAGATCCACCATAAAACGCGCTGCCTGTGCTCCATCAATCACCCGGTGATCATAAGTTAAATCCAAAGGCAGCATCAGGCGTGGTAAGAATTCTTTTCCATTCCAAACAGGCATCATTCTGGAACGTGTTACGCCGAGAATTGCAACTTCCGGAGCATTCACCAGCGGCGTAAAAGCAGTTCCACCGATTCCGCCTAAACTGGAAATGCTGAAACAACCACCCTGCAGATCGCTGCTTTTTAATTTTTTTGTACGCGCACGTTCACCAAGCTCACCCAATTCTTTTGCCAGTTCAAGCAAACCTTTATTTTCCACATCCCTGATTACCGGAACAACCAAACCGTCCGGAGTATCAACTGCAACACCAATGTGCAGATATTTTTTCAAAACTAAATTTTCCCGGTCAACAGTTAATGATGAATTGAAATTAGGATGTTTGCGGATTGCCACCGCAGATGCTTTCAACAAAAAAGCGAGAGCTGTAACTCTTACACCCTGCTTTGCTGCTTCGTCTTTGAGTGATTTGCGGAAATATTCGAGCTCTGTAATATCAGCTTCATCGTGATGAGTCACGATTGGCAGGTTAAGCCAGCTTCGATACAGATTTATGCCGGTCTTCTTTTTGATCCGTGAAAGCGGCAGTATTTCAACTGGACCAAACTTGCTGAAATCAATCTCAGGCATTTCTGGAATTCCTGTTCCGGTCGCCGCAGCATTTCCGGAAGCTATTCCGCCCAAAGCCTGCTTTACAAATTCCTGAACGTCGTCTTTGGTGATCCGCTGCTTGCGCCCTGAACCGTGGACACGGCCCAAGTCAACGCCTAATTCACGGGCGAATTTACGGATTGAAGGACTGGCGTGCGCCCGTAAAAAATCTTTTTGTTCAACTGGCATCACCACTGGCGGTGGACGTCGAACACGTTCTGCAGGACTCGACTCGGAACTTACTGATTCTGCTTTGACAATAGCAGCATCCCCTGTTTGTTGCGATGCAGTTGCGGAAGTTGGAGATTTTGAGGGAGATGATTGCGGAGATGTTTTCTCTGTTGTTTCAACTGATGTTTCCGCAGTATCGTGTGCTGATTCTTCCACTTCTAAAGTAAGAATCAGGTCGTTCTGTGAAACTTTATCTCCGGCTTTTATTTTCAAATCTTTTACTGTACCGGCAAATGGCGAAGGCACATCCATTGAAGCTTTATCGCTTTCCATTGTGATTAATGGATCTTCCACTGCAACCGTGTCCCCGGACTTAACCAGCACTTCAATTACTTCAACTCCGTCAAATTCACCAATGTCTGGAACAAGTACCTCTTTGATTCTGCTCATGCGCTTTCTCCTCAGGACAACAATGGATTATTTTTTTCGGAGTCAATTCCGTATTTGTTTATGGCAGCCTTTACCGTTTTGGCTGAAATTCCGCCTTCTCCCACAAGCGCATTTAAAGCCGCTACTGTAATGTAATAGCGATCCACCTCGAAATGTTTACGCAGGGCCTCTCGCGAATCACTCCGGCCGAAACCATCTGTCCCGAGTACAGCATAAGATCTAGGTACATAAGCACGTATCTGGTCTGCAAATAGTTTCACATAATCAGTTGCCGCAACTACAGGCCCTTCAGTACTTTCGAGACATTGTGTTACATGACACTGACGAGCCTTTTTATCGGGATGCAACAGGTTCCAACGTGAAACTTCATCTCCATCACGTTTCAATTCATTAAAACTGGGGCAACTCCAGATATCCGCCTGTACCTTAAAGTCTTTTTCCAGTAATGCCGCGGCTGCGATAACTTCACGCAGAATAGATCCTGAACCTAATAACTGCACTTTTGTTTTGCCCTTTTTAGCCTTTTGAAACAAGTACATGCCTTTTACAATGTCTTTTTCCTGACCCTTGCTGAGTCCGGGATGTGAATAATTCTCATTCATCGTGGTAATGTAATAAAACACATTTTCCTGTTTTTTAAACATGCGCTGCATTCCGTCCTGCAGAATCACCATCAATTCATATGAAAAAGTAGGATCATAAGAAACGCAGTTAGGCACATTGCCGGCCATGATTTGACTGTGACCGTCTTCATGCTGCAAACCCTCACCGTTAAGCGTGGTTCGTCCGGAAGTTGCTCCAATTAAAAATCCGCGTGCCTGCATATCTCCCGCGGCCCAAACCAGATCACCAATCCGCTGAAAACCGAACATAGAATAGAAGATGTAAAACGGAATCATCTGCATTCCATTATTGGTATATGAGGTTGCTGCCGCAATCCAGGAAGACATTGCACCGTCTTCAGTGATGCCCTCTTCCAATAATTGACCACTCTGATTCTCCTTGTAGTACATGAGTTGATCGCGGTCAACCGGTTCATATTTTTGCCCCTCATGCGCGTAAATTCCGATTTGGCGGAACATCCCCTCCATACCGAATGTTCTTGCTTCATCAGGCACAATCGGCACCACACGCTGGCCGATATTCTTGTCTCTGCACAATAAGGTCATTGCCTGCACAAGTGCCTGAGTTGTTGATATTTCCCGATCTCCGGTATCCTGTAGTAAACGCTCAAAGACAGTCAAAGGCGGAATTGTCAGCGAGTCGCCTTTTAATCTTCGAACAGGGAGATGTCCTCCAAGAGAACTACGGCGTTTCTGTAAATAAGCAAGCTCAGGCGCGTCATCCGGTGGTTGGTAAAACGACATTTGCTCCACTTCTTCGTCCGAAATCGGCACCCGGAAACGGTCTCTGAATATTTTCAGATCGACCATTTTGATTTTCTTCTGGGAATGTGTAATGTTGATCGCTTCTCCGGAACCGCCCATTCCATAACCTTTTACGGTTTTAGCCAGAATCACAGTCGGCTGATCCGTGTGATTAACCGCAGAATGGTATGCTGCGTATATTTTGTGAGGGTCATGTCCACCGCGGTTCAGTCTCCAGATGTCCTCATCTGACATATTGGAAACCATCTCCAGCAGTTCAGGAAATTTACCAAAAAAATGAGCCCGTGTATACGCACCGCCTTTTGCTTTAAAAGCCTGATATTCGCCATCAATTGCTTCATCCATGCGTTTACGAAGTAAACCTTCTGTATCCCTCGCGAGCAAAGGATCCCAGTAAGAACCCCAGATAACTTTAATCACATTCCAGCCTGCGCCGCGAAACTCACCTTCAAGTTCCTGAATTATTTTTCCATTTCCACGTACCGGACCATCGAGCCTTTGTAAATTGCAGTTAACTACAAAAATAAGATTGTCCAGTTTTTCACGCGCCGCCAGTCCGATAGCTCCCAGAGATTGCGGTTCATCAGTCTCACCGTCCCCCAGAAACATCCAAACTTTACGTCCTGATGTGTCTGCCAAACCGCGGTTATGAAGGTATTTTAAGAAACGTGCCTGATAAATTGCCATGATAGGCCCCAGTCCCATTGAAACAGTTGGAAACTGCCAAAAGTCATTCATCAGCCACGGATGTGGATATGAAGGAACTCCCTGACCTTCTGATTCACGGCGGAAGTTGTCCATTTGCTTTTCAGTCAACCTGCCTTCTAAAAAGGCACGGGCATAAATTCCCGGTGCCGAATGTCCCTGAAAAAAAACCAAATCACCCCCGTGATCTTCAGATGGTGCACGCCAAAAATGATTGAAACCAATATCGTAAAGTGTTGCGGAGGAAGCAAAACTTGCGATGTGCCCGCCAAGATCAGTTGAGTCACGGTTAGCACGCATGACCATCATTGCTGCATTCCAGCGAATAATGGAACGAATCTTCGATTCCATTTCCTGGTCACCTTGGGAGCGTACTTCAAGTTCAGGAGGTATTGTATTTAGGTAAGGTGTATTTGCGGAATAAGGACTGCCTGCACCAGACAAAACTGCCTGGTCTGCTAATTGACGCAGAAGGAATTGTGCCCTTTCATGACCATCCCTTTCAACAACTGCTTCCATTGCCTCAACCCATTCCAGAGTTTCCTGCGGATCTAAATCATTTTCGTTATTTGAAGTCATTGTTGAATCTCTTCAGTTGGAGTTATGAATCTGCACTTTGAGTAACGTATAAAGCCAATATACACGGTGTATCATTTCGACTGTGGGAGAAATCTTAAATAATACCGGTTTCAAATAGTTTCAATGCTACAATTTGTCATTTCTAAGGAGTGGATAAATGCCGGCTTTTGATAATGCGGTATAAGAATTAAAGTTCTGCCGTAAAAAATTCATGCTGATTTTACAGTTGAACTGCTTTTTTTAATGAGAGACTAAGAACTGTCATGTCCTAAAAATGCTTAATCACCGTTGCTATTGCTTTCCTCCTTTTTTTCCAGAGCAGAAGATTCCGACTTAAATGGAATGTTTTTTACCGGCGGTCTTCTCCCCATACTCTTCAACATTTCTGCAGAGTAGACAAGCCCTTTTCTTGGAACTGTGTATTTTATTGAGCGTATATTTGACATATTTTTCGCCTCCCGACTGACACTTTCAGGGTAGAGACTATCAGGTTTCACAGGACCTGTCTTGCGTGCTCTTGTTGTGGAGATTTTAAATGCTTCACGGCCGGAATTTTCAGAATAAACAATTCCAGGCCTTGTAGTTCCTGTGTCAGATGCTCTGGTTTTGGTCATTTTTAGAGCACCACGGCTGGTGTCTTCAGGGTAGAGAGAACCCGGTTTGACAGGCCCTGCATCCCTTGCATGGTTTTTAGAAATTGTAAAAACTTTGCGGCTGGTTTTTTCATTTTCTTCAGGACTCAACCGCGGCGGTTGATAACGCTTTATGGGGCTGATTTTTGTATAAGAAGTTTCAAAAGGTTTTTGCACAAACCAGCGGTTTTTTTTAACCATACTGGCTGTTATCAAACCGGCGTCCACCATTTTAACAGCAGCNGTCTTTGCTTTACTTTTCTTGCTTTGGACAACAGATTTCCTGATTAGATAATATTTTATTACACGCCCATTTGATTTTTGAGCCGCAACCCTCCTTGCTTTTCGTTTATTATCCTCTAAATTCTTTGCATTCTTAACATAACTTTGAAGTCCTTTTTCATGACTCTCTGCCTGCAATCTTGCTCCGAAAAAAACAATCTCCGAAAAACAAAATAGACTGAGAACAATAATTTTAAGTGACAAAACCAACAGCACGGGCTTCGTTGACAATCCTGTCTGCACGGTGTTTTTACGCAACAAGTTGAAGTGTAAACTGAATCTCAATATCATATTTCGACTCTTGAAAACATTAACATGAGATGTAATACTGCCATTGGGAAGTTCCAATAATTGAAAATATGTGTTAGTCTTGAAATAATTCTTGATGTCTGTTTGACTGAGACCGCAGTTAAAAGAACACCGGCGATTCCAGATTTGAGATCTAAAATCCCGCATAAATGCAAAATCAAATCCCCGACCAATTATCTTCTTCGGAAGAAATTTACAATAAAATGACCCGGGACACCTTTGGTATTCCCGAGATCTACAAAAGTCAGGAAGAAGAGAGTTTCCCCGGTGAAGGTTTTTCAATGCAGATCGGCAGTGACTCCGATTCAAAAGACAATCTCCTGGCTCAGAGAATTGTAAACACTTTAACTGCTCAACTGCAGGCCATCCTTCCTGGAACTTTTAGAATCACTCCTTTACCTGAACAATGCCTTTCTTATGCCAATTTGCACAGTTGGTCTCCCGGACGTTCTTATTTTTCATTGTTTGAGATGCAACAATCAAAATCAGTCTGGATTTTACATCTCAGCCGTTCCGTAGGGGAGGGGCTTGCCTCGCTGTCTCACAGTAAAAATTCACGTATTTACAGCAATATTTATCATGANTTACGCGAAGCGGATTCAGTGATTTATCTTGAAACTGCAGAAATGCTACGTAGGTTGTTCGGCAGTTTACTGGAACTCTGGCCCGCAAGTGACAAATTAAAAATTGCACGGTGTCGTCACATCCTACAATTGAGTTTTCTCCAGGAAGTTGCTCAGGATGAAGAATATGTCGTTTTACCTTTCTATCTGGACAATAAAGTCTGTACCGGTGATATACATTTAATTTTCCCGCAACGACACCTTTTAAACATTGTTGGTGCATAATGTCTCAGCCAANTTTAAGTCAAATTAATATCTATCCGCTAAAATCTGCAGGAGGAATACCCCTGGTAAACGGAGTTCCTGAAACAAGAGGTTTAGCGCATGACCGACGCTGGATGGTTGTCGATGATTCTGGACAATTTATGACACAAAGAACCTCTCCGAAAATGGCTTTGATAAACACAAAAATTTCCGCTCAGACACTGAATTTGAATGCACCGGGAATGTCAGAATTGAGCCTGCCTTTGTTTCCCACAGCAGGTGAGTCGCAGGAAGTTGAAATTTGGGGTGACCGCTGTGAGGCATGGACCTCAAGCCCTCAGACAAAAAAATGGATCAGTGAGTTCCTTGGGGAAAGCTGTAATATCGTTTTTATGCCGGATCACAGCAATCGTCCGGTGGATCCTGACTATACGGTTGGTGAAAATCAGGTTTCATTTTCNGATGGCTTNCCATTTTTGCTGATTTCTGAAGCATCATTAAACGATCTTAACAAACGTCTTCCGGAAAGTGTAGCAATGATGCGTTTTCGTCCAAATCTGGTAGTGAAAAATACTGAACCTTTTGAAGAGGATTTTTGGAAATTTATCCGGATTGGCGATTGTGAATTACAAGTTGTTAAACCATGTTCACGCTGTGTCTTAACCACTGTTGATCCGGAAACAGGNAAATTTTCTGGAAAAGAACCTTTACGGACTCTGGCAACTTTCAGAAAAGAAAACGGCAAAGTTTTGTTTGGTCAGAATCTGCTTGCNACAAAAATGGGNNAGATGGAAGTCGGTATGCCTGTAGAAATTATCTCAAAAAAGTGAACTCNGTCTTCAGTTGTNAACGACTGGTGGACCAGTTGTTTTGATTCAGTCCTCGAATAGAACGTTGTTTTGATTCAAACTGATTTGTTGTTCAAACTGACATTTTCATTCCTGGCAAAGATGAGTTAAAATCAAGTCCTTGACAAGTTTGATTCGTAGATTCACTACGCGTAAACTATCAAAAAAATAGATCGCTTTTCAGCTTGATTGATATTGCAAAATTTTACACCATAGTTAAGGATTGCCTGTTAGTAAAAACTATGTTAGTGTCAAAAGTCTAAGGCTATCATTTCAGGAACATGTTTCTTTAATCTAAACAGTAGGAGGCGTCATGCGTTTCATAAAAATAATCACATTAATACTTTTTCTTTCGGCTTTTGCCCTGCAGCCTGCTTTAGCGAAAAAAGTTCCCNTGGGAATGCTGGTTGAAATAAAAGGTAAAATTGAATACAGCAAAAAAGGTAAACGCTGGAAAAAAGTACGCCGTAACAAGTTTGTCTANAAAAATTATTTAGTCAAGGTTGGTGCAGACAGCACAATTAAGTTTCTGAATCAAAAAACAAACGAGACCACTCTGCTAACTGCCAATTCCAAAGTAAAAGTTACTGCAGACGGTTTGGAAGTAATTGAAGGTAGTCTTGGAGACAAAAGTTCCGGAGGCGGTTTGTTGTCCGGATTGTCCAAGCAGTTTTCAAAGACTCAGAAATACACGACGGTACGCCGCGCGGCCAAAAAAGGAGGCATCGACCTCAAACTGGCAACCAACACCGTTTCCGCAGATTTTTCGGAACTGGCATGGGAATCCGCCGGTGCTGANTACGCCTACCGCTTACANCTGGGNGCCAAGGATCGTAAAACCAAAACTTGGANAGATTCTGCTGTTTACGAAGTACCTTCTACAGGAGATGAGGTTGTGCGTACAAGTATAAAACCGATCAGCAAAAAACAAAAATATTTTGTTGAAGTTTTGGACGGTAGCGGAGCAGTGGCTTTCACCACGAAAGCCGCAAACCTGAAGGTGCTTTCCGGAAAGAAACTGGCCAAGTTTGAAAAACAAAAAGGTCAGTACCAGAGCATGGATGAAAGCGGGTTTATGTATGCCGGCTTGCTCAAAGATAATGGCCTGTTGGTTCCCGCCTTAGATCAGTACTCAAAATTTTTCACAGAATTTTCTGATGATGAAGACATCAACGAACTGAGACCATTCTTGATCGAGGTATACTCCCGCCTGCGATTGGCACATCTGAAGTCCGTTGAATTAAAGAAGTACGAATCCACTGAATAATTTGCGTCATTCGGGATTTAAGAGGAACCGTGAAAACGGTTCCTCTTCCCTATTAAAACTTACCTAACTTAAAGCAGTGCTTCCGGCACTATGTTTTTAGCCTCCGGAAAACGTTTAGTCCATTTCCCAACTTCTTCTGCAAATATTTCCACCTGTTCCGGAGCTGATGCGGCAAAACGCCGAGGATTGTTCAGCACAGAAGAAATTTCAATAAAATCCAAAGGTACACGTTCATCATTCGTAAGNCGTTCAGCTAAATCATTTTCGCTTATTTCACCATTCCGCAGGGCTTCGGCAACCACTACCGCATGTTCCTTGATTGCTTCATGCACACTTTCCCTTCCACCGCCTTTTCGCACTGCCTCCATCAATAAAGAGGTGGATGCCAGAAAGGGCAGATTCTGTTTTAATTCCTGCGCGATTGCGGCTTCATAAAATCCCATTTCAGTGAGTACAGTAAGAACTGCTTCGAGTTGTCCGTCCGCCGCGAAAAAAGCTCCGGGAAGTGCCACCCGGCGAACTACCGAACATGAGACATCTCCTTCATTCCACTGATCTCCACTTAATCCGGAAAGCATTGTGCCGAAACCGTTGAGAATCTGGTGTAATCCATTGATCCGTTCTGAGGTGCGGGCATTCATTTTATGAGGCATTGCAGAAGAACCAACCTGTCCCTGCTGAAACCCTTCACCGGCTAGTCCCTGTCCTGCCATCAAACGTAGTGTCCGCGCAAAATTCGACATCCCGGAACTGAGTGCAATCAGTGCACGTACGGTTTCCACATCGAGACTGCGTGGATAAACCTGTCCCACTGCGTTAAAAGACGCACTGCAGTCCAAATGTTCCAGTATCTGTTCACCAAGCTGCTTTACTTTTTTTTCGTCACCGTTCAGTAAAATTAACTGATCAAGCCTCGTTCCAACCGCNCCCTGCAAACCCCGCAGCGGATAATTTTCAATCAGATGATCGATCCGTTTTAAGGCAAACATAATTTCTTCACCGAACATTGCCAGACGCTTACCCAAAGTTGTTGGTTGTGCTGGAACATTATGGGTGCGAGCGACGATCATAATGTCTTTAGTGCGTAAACTCCACAATGAAAGTTGATGCAGAACCGTCACAGCTTTGCTTCTCAACAAACGCAGTGAACGTAGAATTTGCAATTGTTCAACATTATCCGTTAAATCCCGGCTCGTCATACCTTTATGAATCTGTTCATGACCTGCCAACTCACAAAATTCCTCAATGCGAGACTTAACGTCATGCCGTAATTTACTTTCTCTATCAGCAATACTTTCCAGGTCAATCTGCTCCAGTTTTTGCTCGTAAGACTCAATCGCGGATTGCGGAATATCAACACCTAAATTTCGCTGTGCTTTCATCACTGCAATCCAGAATTCACGTTCCAGGCGNACTTTTCCTTCGGGAGACCAGATGGCGGAAATTTTGGTGCTGGCGTAACGTGCGGCTAGAATATCGGGAATCATTTTACTTTGCTGGTTGGAGATTGGAGGTTCTTTTCAGCCTCTGATTTTCACGGATGAAAACGGATACTAGTCCTGAAACTGGATTAGTGGTTTTAGCCACTGATTTTCACGGATGAAAACTGATGTCCGGAATTGACTAAAATTTTTTATTGAAATTGTAGGGGTTGAAAAACTGATTGTTGCGACTGTAGAATTTACAACCCAACTTTGCCGCGTACCCTGTCAGTGACCTGTCGAGCAATNACNCGCGCCTTGTCACGACCGGATTCGAGGATTCCGTTTAACTTTGTCTTGTCGTNGCGGATTTGCTGATAAATTTCACGCGGACCCTTGAGTTCAGCATTCAGNGCTTCGAAGCAANCTTGTTTTGCCTCTCCATAACCCATGCCTCCTGAGCGGTACCGTTCAGCCAAAGCTTCCTGTTCTTTTTTTCCGGCAAAGCATTTGTAGAGCGCGAAAACACTGCATGTTTCAGGATCTTTTGGTTCATCCACTGATTTTGAATCAGTAGTGATTTTCATAACTGCTTTACGAAATTGTTTCTCCGGTGCAAGCAAAGGAATCACGTTTCCATAGGACTTGCTCATTTTTCTACCGTCCAGGCCGGGAATAGTCGCAACCTCTTTTTCAATAATTGCTTCCGGAATTACAAACGCTTCTCCGTAAAGATGATTAAAACGAATTGCAAGGTCACGCGTAATTTCAAGATGCTGACGCTGATCCTGTCCTACAGGCACAAAATTTGAGTCATAAATCANAATATCGCAGGCCATCAACACAGGATAACAAAACAAACCCATACTGACTTCCTGATCCTTTGCCATCGCATCTTTGTATGCGTGAGCACGCTCCATCAAACCTTTTGAGGTAATACAGGAAAGAATCCAGGTCAGTTCTGTAACTTCGGGAATATCGGATTGTCGAAAAAAAGCATGGTTCTCAAAGTCCATACCAAGTGCCGCGAAAATGGCGGTGAGATCGTAAGTGTTTTCCCTCAGTTGTTCGGGATCACGTACAGAAGTCAGAGCATGATAATCGGCGATAAAGTAAAACGTTTCATGCGTTTCCTGTAATTGTATCGCCGGTTTTATCATACCCAGATAGTTACCTAAATGGGGGGTTCCGGTAGGCTTTATGCCCGAAAGTGAACGGGGTTTAGAGCCCATAATTTAAACTGAAGCAGCTATTGCAGCTTCGGGCGGAAGAACGCTGATATATTTGCGTTTGTGTTTTCCACTTCCTTTTTGAATGAACTTCACGTTTCCTTCAATCAGAGAAAACAAAGTAAAATCTTTTCCGGTACCAACGTTTGTACCTGCGTGAAAAGTGGAGCCGACCTGACGTACCAGAATATTTCCGGCTTTAACAAATTCGCCACCGAATTTCTTAACACCACGTCTTTGCCCTTGTGAATCACGACCGTTACGGCTACTGCCGCCTGCTTTTTTATGTGCCATTTATTTTATGAGGCTAAAGGTTATTCTGCTGCGGCTTTTTTAACCGCTTTTTTTACCGGCGCAGTTTTTTTTGGTGCTGCTTTTTTTGGTGCTGCTTTTTTTGGTGCTGCTTTTTTTGGTGCTGCTTTTTTGGCTGAAACTTCTTTGGCGCTAATCTTTTCGATTTTCACCATAGTATGCGTTTGACGGTGTCCNTATTTACGACGGTAAGTCTTGCGGCGCTTGCGTTTGAAAACAATAACCTTTTTGTCTTTTCCATGTTGAAGAACAGTTCCCTGAACTTTTGCGCCTGCTATAACAGGAGTGCCGAATTTCAGCTCACTCTCTTCCCCTCCTATTGCCAACACCTGATCTGTCTCAAATGTGTCTCCAGGTTCAGCGCTCATTCGTGCTAAACGAATGGTATCGCCTTGAGCAACACGGTACTGTTTTCCATCTGTGCGAATAATTGCAAACATCTTTTAATTCCCTGAGTTAATAAAATTGTTTTTAAAATAACTCTATATAATTACATTAATATCATCTTCAAATCAAGCTTTTTCAAAACTTTTTCCAGATAAAACTAATCAGCAGGCTTTTTTATCGTTTTGACGGTAAAGCTGTGTTAAAATAAGCATTTTTTTAAGAAAATTATTATAGCAGAAATGGAGCAGAATGAGTGAACAATATTGGCAAACATCTGGAAGTTACACTGACATACGTTACGAAAAATCAGCAGAAGGCATTGCTAAAATAACGATTAACCGCCCTGAAGTAAGAAATGCGTTCCGTCCACTGACTGTACGTGAAATGCGCAATGCGCTTGACGACGCTCGTGAAGACACACTGATCGGCGTCATCATTTTAACAGGTGAGGGAGAAAAAGCATTTTGTTCGGGAGGCGATCAGCGTGTGCGTGGTGAAGCAGGATACAAAGACAGTGAAACAGGGCATATGCGTCTTAATGTTTTAGATTTCCAACGTGAAATCAGAACATGNCCCAAGCCTGTTGTGGCAATGGTAGCAGGATATGCCATCGGCGGAGGACACGTCTTGCACGTCATGTGCGACCTGACTATTGCCGCTGATAACGCCATCTTTGGTCAAACAGGACCTAAAGTAGGCTCCTTTGACGGCGGTTATGGTTCGAGTTATCTCGCCAGAATGGTAGGTCAAAAAAAGGCCCGTGAAATCTGGTTCNTGTGCCGCCAGTACAATGCACAACAAGCATTGGAGATGGGGATGGTTAATACAGTTGTGCCGCTGGAAAATCTTGAAGAGGAAACTCTGGCGTGGTCAAGGGAAATGCTTCAACATTCGCCGATGGCACTGCGCTGTTTGAAATCTGCACTCAATGCAGATTGTGATGGACAAGCCGGATTNCAGGAAATGGCCGGAAACGCGACCATGCTTTATTATATGTCAGACGAAGGACAGGAAGGCCGCAATGCTTATCTNGAAAAACGTAAACCGGATTTTAAACAATTCACACGCCGTCCATGAATTNCGGAAAATATTTAAACNTCTGGCTGCTGGCAGTCAGACCAAAAACTCTAGGCGCGGCGCTGGCTCCTATCATGATCGGTACCGCCGTGGCTTTCGCGGAGGGCAAAGGACACGCGGGAGCAGCNNTGGCTGCCCTTTTNGGCGCACTGCTGATTCAGATCGGCACTAATTTTTCCAACGACTATTTTGATTTCATNAAGGGAGCAGACACAGAAGAACGTCTCGGTCCAATGCGGGCTACTCAAGCNGGATTAGTCTCTCCGCAAGCCATGCTGAAAAATTTCGTNCTGGTCTTCGGACTGGCTGTTTTGGTGGGGATTTACCTTGTTTACCGTGGCGGGTGGCCGATAGTGATTATCGGCATACTTTCAATTGCTTCNGGAATTCTTTACACCGGCGGTCCGATGCCCCTCGGTTATCTGGGATTGGGTGATTTGTTTGTGCTTATATTTTTTGGTCCTGTTGCAGTCGGCGGCACTTATTATGTACAGTCACTGGAAATTTCGGANGTAGTCATTCTCGCCGGTTTCGGTCCCGGATTGTTAGCTACTGCCCTGCTCGCAGTCAATAATTTGCGTGACGAACCAACTGACAAAAAAGTTGGTAAACGAACATTAGCTGTACGTTTTGGTCCAGGCTTTGCCCGGGCGGAGTATCTTGCCGCTTTTGCATTGGCGCTGATTCTACCATTCGTGTTGGCGTTTAGAACGGATGCGCACTGGTTTGCATGCCTTTCGGCTTTAATCATCATTCCTGGCCGCAGCGCAATTCGTCAAATCACCTCCGGAGTAAAGGGCATAGAGTTGAATGAAACTTTAGCTGTGACCGGGAAACTCATCATTATCTACAGTGTCCTTTTTTCGCTTGGTTGGTGGATCGGATAAAATGGAATCTTGCCGCTGGGAACTCTTCCGCTATGCTCTTCCACTAAAAGAACCACTGCGGATGCTTGGACAAGTGTTAAATGAACGCCGAGGTCTCATTCTACGTTTGATTGAAATATCCCGTGAAAGTTCCACGGCAGATAATTTTGGTGAAGGTGAAATTGCTCCTCTGCCTGGACTGCATCCAGAATATCTCTCACAGGCAGAAAGTCAAATCCGTGAATATCTTTCCGCTAATTTAAAGCCAACACCTCGTTCTGAGGCTCTTTTTGGCTCAGTTCGTTTTGGTTTAGATATGGCTCTCAGAACTTTGCTTCAAAGTCAGCAACAATCCGCAGGGCGGAATTACATGTCTGCNGAAAACGGGATCAATAAAAAGCAAATCCCTGTTAACGGCCTGACATCCGCTTCCGGGAAAAAACTCGAACTAGAATGCCAACAACTCCAANATGCAGGTTTTAAAACCATTAAAATTAAGGTAGGACGGCAGACCGTGCAGGAAGATATTGAACGCGTGAAGAGCGCACGTAAAATATTGGCTGATGATATTTCTTTACGACTTGACGCAAACCGTGCATGGGAATGGGAAGAGGCACTCGAGTTTGCTCATGCTATAAAGGACTGCAGGATTGAATACTGTGAAGAACCNCTGTCTGAATTCCAAAAACTGGAAGAACTGCATCAACAAACCGAAATCCCGCTTGCGTTGGACGAAACACTCTGGCATAACCCAAATTCACAAACTTTGCCTAAAAAAGGCATCAGGACTTTGATTTTAAAACCGGGAATTATCGGAGCATGGGAGAACATAAAATTTTGGACAGCCTATGCCGAACTAAATGAGCTNGATGTAGTTTTGAGCAGTTCTTTTGAAAGTGGNCTCAGTTTGCACTGGCTCGCCTATACGTCCGCAAAACTGCTCAGCAAGCAACCGGCGGCAGGGCTCGACACAGGAAAATGCTTCGCGCATGATTTAATCGATCCGCCTTTTACACTCACAAATGGGAATTATGTTTTNCCGGAAACGTGGCCCACAGCTAATCATAATTATCTGCACAAAATAGCTGAAGGAAATACTAGAATAGCTACTGAGAATGATGTTTGAAGTTAAACCAGATATCCTGAAGCAAGTACTGGAACACTTTGGGGGTGAACAGTTTTTAATAAGTGAATCAGTAGATTGGACTTTTTCAGACTTTTTTGAGGAAGCTGTTCTTTTCAGCAATTCATTAAATATTATCCCTCAAAAACATATCGCGCTTTGTTCTGCAAAACCTGAATTTTTACTAAAAGCGCTGTTGGCCTTGTGGCTTAAAGGCGCAGTTGCGGTTCCCTTNAATCCAAAATTTCCGCAAAAGCAGAAAAAAGAATTGCTGATNAAAACAGGAAGCACTTTACTTGAGCAACTTGAATTAAATAAAATTTCCGCCGATCAGCACTCATCAGACAACACTCTGCCGTTGATCAATCCTGAGGCATGGGCCAATATCATTTTTACTTCCGGCAGCAGCGGATCGCTTAAAGCAGTGGTCCACTCGCTGGCCAACCATTTTTACAGCGCNCTTGGAGCAAATCAGAAGATGCCCTTAAATCCCGGTGACTGCTGGTTGATGTCGCTNCCTCTTTTTCATGTGGGCGGGCTGGCAATTTTTTTCCGCACTCTACTTTCCGGTGCAGCCATAGTANTTCCAGCTGAAAAACAAACTTTGGCAAACTCATTAAAATACAATAACATCACTCACCTTTCACTGGTACCTACTCAGCTCCACAGGCTTTTGCAGACAAACGCCGGTAGAGATTCTCTGCTCAAATTGAAACTTNTTTTGCTCGGAGGTTCAGTAATTCCTGAAACTTTGCTTGATCAATGCGCTGAACTCGGCCTGAATGTCAATACGACATACGGTTCTACAGAAATGGCATCTCANGTAGCAACTGGTAAAAAGGGTTGCTGTCAGATTCTGCCTTTTCGCGAAGTCCGGATTTCTTCTGAAAATGATGCATGCCATGAAATCGAAGTGCGAGGTAAAACCCGTTTTTTAGGTTACCTGGATGAATCAGGGCTGCGTCAGCCTTTTGATAAAAACGGTTGGTTTAAAACCGGAGATTTAGGGACCCTGGATGTTAAGCCGGCAATAAGAAATAATTTTCAACCTGAAAAGAAGTNCGGCGAATCCCGAAAATTATTAAAGGATCAGAGTGAAATATATCACAACCTGACTGTACTAGGGCGCAAAGACAGTATGTTCATTTCCGGGGGTGAAAATATTCATCCGGAGGAGATTGAACGTGTCTTGTTTAAAAGCGGAATGATCCNCGAGGCCGCCGTAGTTCCGGTAAAAGATGTTGAATTTGGCGCACGACCTGCTGCTTTTCTACAATACACAGAATCTGCGTCTGAAGCTGAATTAGTTAAGTTTTTGAAAAAGCAACTGGTTAGTTTCAAAGTTCCGGAATTGCTATTGCCATGGCCCGAAGAAACTTGGGCTGGATTGAAACCAAAGCGGAAAGAACTTTCTCAACTCGCACAGAGACAATTCGACCTTATGCAAAAAAATAGTTTGGCAGAAAGGAATGTCAGCCCTCCCGATTTTGATCAATGGCTGGCAAAGTATAAACAGGGTTGGAAACGTGTTGCATTAAGTNATGNACGGCAAATATTTATGCTGCTTGACCTGCGAAAGGAACACACAGGAAAATGCTTATACATACGGGCGAATTCGCGCCAAGAAGTTATGGAATGGCTGATCGCAGGTGAAAACAAAGGATTACTTGAAATTCAAAATGAGGAAAGCCGACTCATTAGTTGGATTACGGCTGAAAAAAAGAGACGCGGTTTGGAGAAGGAAAGTTTTGAAATTGTCCGACTCCTTGAAGANGAACTTCCGGAAACCGAATTTCAACTCTACGACGCACGTGAGCGGGGAAGCTTTAATACATCAAGCTTTGATCCTCAAAGAAAGAAAGCAATACCTGCAGAAAAGACTAAAAGTTCTATNTCCGGAANTNCCGGCANCAGTGNCTTAGNGAATGNATTAAATCAAGGCTGGAACTGGGACTTCCNGGAAGCAGTCTTTCAATCAGCAGTACGGCTCGATGAGTTTAAGAGAATGTATTTGCTGCGCTGTCTTTACAGACGTTCCGGAGAGTCAAAGAAATTTTTAGGCTGGAAAGTGCAGTTACTGAGAGATTTCACCAGTTCGGAAAATGTCGAAAATCCTTTTTGGGATTTGAGTCCAAAAGAAGAAAGGGCCTTAGAAAAGGTATTACGACAAGCCGCTTTTTTTACAAAAGAAGACTTTTTGCAGGCAAATACACCTCGAAAAGAGCGAAAACGCCGATTTGATTTTCAGGCTGAAATTGAAAACTTATATATTTAAATCAGATACTTTTTTTCGCTCAGAGCATATAAAAAGCAACTTTTTACATGTTTCGACTTGACACGCAAGGAAAAAGATACAAGACTTGACAACCTTGAAAAGGGTCTGCCCTAAATAATTGGGGTGGAATTTTCTATAACGTGTTCATAAGGAGAAAACAAATGAGAACACTTGAAAAGATTGCACTGACGCTGATTGCTGTCGGTGCCATGGCGTTCACGGCAACTGCCGGAACACTGGAAGATGTGAAGTCTCGTGGAGAACTTCGCTGTGTTGTAAGTACGGGCATTGCTGGATTTGCATATCCGGATTCAGATGGAACATGGAAAGGTTTCGACGTTGATTTCTGTCGCGCAACTGCTGCAGCGGTGTTGGGAGACTCCAGTGCTATTAAAGCAGTTACTTCAACAGGTAAAACGCGTTTCACCAAACTGAATTCCGGTGAAGGTGACGTATTGTGGCGTAACACGACCATCACGTTTTCACGTGATGTTGGTGTTAAACTGACTTTTGTAGGCGTCAACTATTATGACGGCCAGGGTTTCATGGTCAACAAAAGTCTTGGTGTGTCAAGTGCGACGCAACTGGACGGAGCTTCAGTTTGTATACAAACTGGGACAACAACTGAGTTGAACCTCGCAGACTTCTTCCGTGCAAATAACATGAGCTACGAAGCAGTTACCATTGAGAAAAACTCGGAAGCACGTGCCGCCTATTTGTCAGGTCGTTGTGACATTTACACAACTGACGCTTCCGGATTGGCAGCAACACGTTCCACCTTTCCTAATCCAGGAAACCACATGATTCTACCGGAAATTATTTCCAAAGAGCCACTTGGACCAGCGACTCGTCAAGGTGATGATCAGTGGGCTGACATTGTCAGATGGGTTTACAATGCGACTGTAACAGCTGAAGAATTAGGAGTAACATCCTCAAACGTAGACAGCATGAAGGGTTCAAACAACCCTGAAATTCTGCGACTTCTTGGTGTTGAAGGCAGTCAAGGTGAAGAGCTTGGCTTGAGCAAAGACTGGGCTTACCAGGTCATCAAGCAAATTGGAAACTATTCTGAAATCTTTGAGCGCAATATCGGTACAAATACACCGATTGGATTAGCTCGTGGTTTGAATGCCCTTTGGACTAAAGGAGGACTTCAGTATTCTCCACCATTCCGTTAATCATCGTAAAACAACGTTGATGTTTTTAAGCGCACATGTTCTATTCAAAAGGACTGTGCGCTTTTTCATTAAAAAACCCGAACTACTTTAAAGTTAACGGGTAGTTACTCAAAATGGCCTCACCATCCGTAACTGACAATAAACCATTGCTGCTGCTGCGTTTGTGGCGTAATAAGGAATACCGCTCAGTTTTTATTCAGATAACTACAATACTTATTCTGTTCACCTTTTTAGGAATGATCGGTAATAATGTAGTAACAAATCTGGAAAAGGCAGGGAAAGAATTTAGTTTTGGTTTTTTAAGTTATCCTGCCGGTTATGATATTACTTTCCAGCCTTTCATATCTTTTTCTCCTACTGATACCCACTTAAGAGCAGCAGTAGTCGGCTTATTAAATACCCTTTTAGTAGCCGTAACAGGTGTTATTATTGCTTCAATTTTGGGTTTTACCATGGGGGTTTTGAGACTTTCGAACAATTGGCTGATCAGCAAAATCGTCTATGTTTTTCTTGAATTCACTCGAAATATCCCTGTACTTCTGCATATTTTCTTTGTTTACGGAATCTTCCTTTATGTTCTACCTGTCCCAAAAAAAGCGGTCAGCATATCAGATACTGTGTTTTTGACTAACCGCGGATTTTTTATACCATCACTTGTTTTTGAGGACGGCTTTGGCTATGTCTTGTTAGCACTGTTGGCCGCAGTAGCGGCAGTCATTGCCTTTGTGGTCTGGGAACGTAAGAATCAGGATGAAACTGGAGAGAACTACCCGGTATTTTCAATTTCTGCAGCCATTATAATCGGCTTACCTCTTTTGACATTTTTCATTTCAGGCTCTCCCTTGTCCTGGGATATACCGGCAATTAAGGGTTTTAATTTTAAGGGGGGTACCTCCATCAAGCCAGAGTATATCGCGCTGACATTTGCCCTTGCCTATTATACATCTTGTTTTATTGCGGAGATTGTACGCAGCGGAATATTAGCTGTTAGTAAAGGACAAACTGAAGCCTCACATGCACTTGGTTTGACTCACGGCAGTACATTACGACTGGTGATAATTCCACAGGCACTGCGTGTCATCATTCCGCCTCTGGCCAGTCAATACCTAAACCTGACTAAAAACTCTTCCCTCGCAATTGCCATAGGCTATATGGATGTAGTGGCAACCATTGGAGGGATCTCCCTGATGCAAACTGGTAAAGAGATGGAGACAATGATTTTCGTCCTGCTGACCTATTTAAGTATTTCATTACTAATTTCTGCCTTTATGAACTGGTTCAATAAAAGAATGTCATTAGTAGAACGCTAACCATGATTGAATTTTGAGTGAAACCGTACAACAAGAATTTGCTCCGGGGAATCATCCGGACTTGCCGCCTCCTGTCAGCACTACAGGGATTATTGGCTGGTCTAGAAAAAATTTATTTTCTTCACCGCTAAATACATTCCTGACTTTACTAGCACTGATGTTGTTGTGGAAAAGTCTACCACCGTTTTTTGAGTGGGCTTTTGTCAATTCTATTTCCACCGCAGAATCACGTGAACAATGCTGGAACCAGATGTCCTCTCCAGGCTCAGGAGCGTGTTGGGCTTTTATCAAAGACCGAGTAGCACTTTTCACTTATGGGTTTTATCCTCCTGAATTACGATGGCGTGTAAATATCTCTTTCGTCCTGCTGGCATTAGCAGTGGTGCCGGTTCTTTATGAAAAATTACCATATAGAAAATATGGCCTGATTTATTCAGCTGTTTTTCCATTTATCGCAGGCTGGTTGCTGGCCGGAGGATTTGGATTAGAAACAGTGGACACTGATCAGTTTGGAGGCATTATGCTCACGCTGATTCTTGGTGTTACAGGCATTTCATTTTCTTTGCCGATAGGCGTCGCACTTGCGCTTGGACGTCAGTCGAATATGCCTGTTTTGAGAATTTTATGCGTGCTTTTCATTGAGTTTATCCGTGGTGTTCCACTGATTACATTGTTGTTTGTCGCCTCAACGATGCTCAATTATTTTTTACCCCCTGGTACCGTCTATGCGTTGCTGGTTCGTGTCTTAATCATGGTTACGCTTTTTGCTTCAGCCTACATGGCAGAAGTTATACGTGGAGGTTTGCAGGCAGTTGCCCAGGGACAGCATGAAGCAGGTGATTCTCTTGGACTTACATACTGGCAGGCACACCGGCTGATTATTTTACCGCAGGCCATGAAAATTTCAATTCCCGGTATTGTGAACACTTTCATTGGTCTTTATAAAGATACGACTCTTGTACTGATCATCGGCATGATGGATATTCTGGGGCTCGGGAATGCTTCATTAGCTGATGCAAAATGGGCCGGATTAGCTAATGAAGTTTATCTTTTCGTTGCCATATATTTCTTTATCAGTTGTTTCAGCATGTCACGTTACTCACTTTATCTTGAAAAGAAACTTCACACTGGTCATTAAGAGTTAAATATTCAACTAAAATGTTCTCATGTCTACTACAACAAATACAAAAGCAAGTGAATCGGAAGTAATGATATCAATCAATTCCATGCACAAATGGTTTGATGACTTTCATGTACTCAAGAATATCAACCTCGATGTAAAGCGTGGTGAAAAGATTGTCATCTGTGGACCTTCCGGTTCAGGAAAATCTACTCTCATACGCTGCATCAACAGGTTAGAGGAACATCAGCAGGGCAGTATCATTGTGGACGGCACAGAACTGACTGGTGACCTCAAGCACATTGAAATTGTAAGATCAGAAGTAGGGATGGTTTTTCAGCATTTTAATTTATTTCCCCACCTGACTGTTCTCGAAAACTGTACTCTGGCCATGATTTGGGTTAGAAAAACACCAAAAGGAGAAGCTGAAAAAATAGCGATGGAATATCTTGAAAGGGTAAAAATTCCGGAACAGGCTCTGAAATTTCCGGGGCAGCTTTCAGGCGGACAACAGCAGCGTGTTGCAATCGCACGTTCATTGTGTATGAATCCGAGGATTATGCTTTTCGACGAACCGACTTCCGCACTTGATCCAGAAATGATCAAGGAAGTTTTAGACGTGATGATTGAACTAGCGGAAAGTGGAATGACCATGCTTGTGGTAACACATGAAATGGGTTTTGCGACTGCAGTCGGAGATTGTGTTATCTTCATGGATGGAGGAGAAATTATTGAGAAAAATGCGCCGAATGAGTTTTTCAATAATCCTCAACATGACCGTACCAAGCTCTTTTTGAGCCAGATTCTTTAACACTGATTGGAACGGTTTATGGTTGAGCTGAACATCGGTCCAGCCTTTCCCGATTTTGTAGAGTCTGCTTCAGAAGATCAAGTTACCCACTTCCTCCACAAGTTTATGCGAAAAATACCGACACTCTTACTCGAGTTTTTTGCCGTATTCCTCTTACTTAGCGCAGTTTCACAATCTGTTCAGGCCCGCCACAAGTGCCCTAAAGTTCCATCAGCTCCAGGTCTGATGGGAATTACCAGCAGTACCACTTTCATTCCTTCCGGCAGCACGATGGCTGCGGCGCGTTCCTCTGAAACCTCAGGCTGTGATCAGGGTCATCCCTCAGAGAATTTTTACAAACCGAAGAACAAACGTGTTGCCTTGTTTCTCAAAGAAAATTTCCTGCAGATAAAACTGGAAAGTGCTCAGGGTCAGGGTCAGCATCTGGATGCACTGGCGTACCTGGCAGGATGTACTACCAGCGATGATGCTTTTGCGGAACTTATCCGTAATAATTATGTTCAGGTTTTTGATACTGACTTATTGAATCTGCATCCGGAATCAAGCATAAAAGGAGCAGCTCAAACCAGCGAACGTCTTTTAAATTTAATGTCAAACTCTCCTTTACTTGCCTCCAGTTGTGAATCCGGTTAAACTCTATATACGGATTCGTATAACACCTGCAAAATATCCTGCGTGATTTAAAATTTCAACTACATATTTTTTTATGAGTCAGACTCTTTCCCTCTCCGGTTCAGGGACTTCCGGAATATTATTTGATAAACGTTTAGGCACTAACCTCGTGGCCGCAGCATTGATCGGCGCCGGTTTCTGGTTTTCAGAACCGTGGAATGAGACTCTTTTGTATACCGGATTGTTTGCGCTTTCCGGTGCTGTAACAAACTGGCTCGCCATCTACATGCTCTTTGAGAGAGTCCCTGGACTCTATGGTTCAGGTGTAATTCCACTGCATTTTGAAACATTCAAGACGAGCATTCACGAATTAATCATGCACCAATTTTTCAACCGTGAAAATGTAGAGCAGTTTTTTGCAGATTCGGAAAGTTCAAAACTGATTCCGGATTTTGAGCAAGTCCTTAAAAAGGTAAATTTAAACCCTGCCTTTGACTCTTTACTGGAAGCGATTGAGGGTTCCAGTTTTGGGCCCATGTTATCCATGGTAGGAGGAGTACAGGCACTGGAGCCTTTACGTGAACCGTTTAAAGAAAAACTGCAGGTTGCCGTACATAAAATTTCCGAGTCAGATGCTTTTAAGGAAGCAATGCATGAACAACTTGAGGACATTTCTGTGAGTGATGATATTTTAACAAAAGTTGACGTAATCGTCAGCCGGCGTTTAGCAGAACTAACTCCAGAGATGGTAAAGGAAATTATTGAGCGTATGATACAGGAGCATCTCGGCTGGCTCGTTGTCTGGGGTGGTGTTTTTGGAGGTTTGATCGGACTCGTTACCACTTTTATCTTATAAAATACTCACTGGACTTGCTTCTGCTAAGTTCGCCTTCGACTCCGCTCAAGCAATACAGACATTCATGGGGCGCAATCTAAGGACAACCTTAGCGTTTATATAAGCGTACTTTGGTAGCTTCTCAGCGGCTATAGCTTAATTTCAAAAACTAAAATCTTAAACCATAAAACTTCCATGCCTAAACAGAAACTATTACAATTACTCCAGGAAATAACTGAGGAGCGTATTCCGTTTAACAAATTAATTGGCATGAAAATAGAGACGCTTGATTTGGATAGTATCGGAATCAGTTTTAAAATGCGTCCGGAACTTGTAGGTAATTTCATGCGTGGAAACCTGCACGGCGGGGTGATTTCATCAGTACTTGACGTAACCGGAGGAATGGTGGCCTGGACCGGAATTATGAAAAAAATGGAAGGGCGTTCTTTCGAGGAAACTGCTGAAAGATTTGCTAAAATCGGCACCATAGACCTTCGCGTGGATTTTCTGCGCCCAGGTTTTGGCAAACATTTTGTTGCAACGGGCTATAACTTACGTACAGGAAACAAACTTTCAGTAACCCGGATGGAACTGCACAATGATGATGGGCTTCTGATTGCAGTCGGCACAGGCAGTTATGTCGTCGGCTAAGTTCCACTGAGTATTAACGAGATCCCCGGCTCTGTCTGATGCTTAAAGAACTTGACACTTACTTAAAAAAAACATCTCATATATGAGGAATCGGAGCGTAGCGCAGCCTGGTAGCGCACACGCCTGGGGGGCGTGCGGTCGCTGGTTCAAATCCAGTCGCTCCGACCACCTGCCTCTATATAACTCCAAAATTTAGAAATACTACTATTCTTTTGTCTTACATCTGTTTTGACGGATTAAGAACTGGATAATTCGCTATCACCAAATTTTATTAGCAAAACACTAATTCATGAAACTTACTGAAAACCTAAACGTTGTTGACGTTTTACCGTTAATATCACCATTAACACTAAAAAAACTTTTACCACTTTCAGATACTGCGGCTGAGACTGTCACAAATGCCAGAAAAGCGATCCAACAGATTTTAACAGGTAAGGATAAGCGTCTGCTGGTGATAGTCGGCCCATGTTCCATTCATGATCCAGAGGCTGCGCATGATTATGCGAAGCGACTTAAGAAACTCGCAGATCAAGTTTCTGATAAAATTTTGATCATAATGCGTGTATATTTTGAAAAACCACGTACAACAGTTGGTTGGAAAGGTTTGATCAATGATCCTGAATTAAATGGCAGTCATAAAATAAATAAGGGTATTGAGCTCGCACGGAAAATATTGCTGGAAACAAATAATATGGGACTGCCCTGCGCTACAGAAATTCTTGATCCGATCACACCGCAGTATCTCGCGGATTTAATTTCCTGGAGCGCAATCGGAGCTCGCACCACTGAATCTCAAACACATCGGGAACTGGCGAGTGGCTTATCTATGCCGGTTGGATTTAAAAATGGCACTAACGGCAGCTTAAATGTTGCTCTGAATGCGATGAAATCAGCACTGCAGCCGCATCATTTCCTGGGTATCAGCCAGGAAGGTGCATCTTCTGTCATCCAGACTTCCGGAAACGACTATGTTCATCTAGTTTTACGTGGCGGTAGCAATGGTCCTAATTTTGATGCCGTTTCCATCCAAATTGCTTCCGATGAACTTACTTCAGGAGGTTTGCCTAAAGCAATCATGATTGACTGCAACCACGCAAATTCAGGGAAAGATCCTGAACGTCAGGAACTGGTGCTTAAAAATTTAATCCTGCAAATTAAAGACGGTGACCAGTCCATCATTGGTACTATGATCGAAAGTAATATCAATAGTGGAAACCAGCCCATTTCAATGGAAATGGAGTATGGAGTTTCTGTGACAGATGCATGTCTTGACTGGGATAATACTAACAGAATTCTACTCAACGCACATGAGTCTTTGAAAATGAATAAATAATACTTTACTCTGACCCTAATTTTTTGATAACGAAATAGTTGATTTGTACTGTTGGATACACGTTTCTTAGCAGAATAATCAGCTTTTAACATTAAACTCTAAGTCAAAGAGACGTGGCCACTGATCAATGGACGATAGCAGACATTTTGGCTTGGACGCAGGGTCATTTTGAAAATTTGCGACCCGGCTCTCCCCGGCTGGATGCGGAACTTCTGCTGGCATTTGTTCTCGATTGTCCTCGTTTAGATCTTTATCTACGGGCAGACCAACCCCTTAATGAGAAGGAACGCGGCGCATACCGCGAATTGATTCAACAGCGTGCAGCTGGTTGTCCAATTGCATATTTAACCGGTGAAAAGGAATTTTGGTCTCTGTCTCTCGAGGTAAATAAATATACCTTAATCCCCCGTCCAGATACAGAAACCCTGGTTGAAAATACTGTTGAACAAATCCGAAATAGGCAAAATAAACATTCAGAATCACAGTGCCTGATTGCGGAACTCGGCACTGGAACAGCTGCAATTCCACTGGCACTTTGCGCTGAATTGATGAACCTTCACATTATAGCTGTTGATTGTTCTGCGGATATTTTGGAGGTTGCTATCAGAAATTTGCAGCGTCATGAATCCCTTCTTTCTCCTAGAGATAACCGAATAGAGCTGGTGAAAAGCAACTTATTTTCAAGAATCAACCCCCCCGCAAAACTCGATTTCATAGTCAGCAATCCGCCTTACATTCCCAGCGGGAACATTTCAAAACTACAAGTTGATGTAGCTCAGTATGAACCTCACACCGCGCTTGACGGTGGTCCCGACGGTCTGTCTTTTTACCGTTACCTGCTTGATACTGCTCCCGGTTTATTAGCACCGGAAGGAGAAATGTTACTAGAAATCGGTTTTGATCAAAGGACACAATTGAGTTTACTTCTGAAGGATTTTCCGGCTTGGAAAACCTCCGCCTTCCTTCCGGATATGCAGGGAAATGATCGTGTCTGGAAATTGGGACTCAGCGAGTTGCCTTTATCCTGAAAATTAACCTGCAGTATTGATAATCGGCAATTAATTTAAACCTAAAAGACCTCTTTTTACAAATCCTGACAAATTAATCTCAAGGCTGCAGAATCACACAATAACTGCTTAACTCCTCAGGCTTTTCGGCTATTCAACTGAAGGTAGACTGGTTATAATTTCAATAAAAACAATAACCAGCGAAAAGGAGGCTGCTGTCGGCTAGCACGACGCGCATTGACTTGTGAGACCCGGTGGCTGTTCTGATCGGTTTCGCATCACATACACTTTCATTATTAGCGGCAATTCCGCTGATTATTGCTGTATGGATATCGAGGCCGAGCTACTTAAAGGGGGCTGAAAACCTTGGCTGGCAGCCAAGTGACTATTTCTGGAAATACAAAGACAAGAACAAGTGCAATCAGTTGTAAAATTATGAAAGGTACGACACCACGGTAAATGTCAGTCATCTGCACTTCGGGAGGACAAACTCCTTTGAGATAGAAGAGTGCAAAACCTACGGGTGGAGTCAGGAATGAGGTTTGTAATGTTACAGCAACCAACAGGGCAAACCATGTCAATTTAGGATAATCAACAACACCAAAACCATTGATATCAAGATCAAGACCAGTAATCACAGGTGCCAGCAACGGAAGCATGATAAGGCTGATTTCAATCCAGTCCAGGAAGAAGCCAAGAAAAAAGACCACAACCAAAACAAAGATAATGAGACCATGTGGTCCAAAACCCAACCCTGTAAGTCCGTTTTCGATGAGTTCATCTCCACCGCATTCACGCAAAACCAAAGCAAATATTGTTGCACCAACAAATATCGCAAAGATATAGGCAGCAGTGTTCATGGTGTTGACCACCACATCTTTTAAAACCCTAAAGTTAAAGCGCCTGAAGATAACAGCAATTAATGTTGCACCTAGTGCACCAACCCCGGAGGCCTCTGTGACAGTAGCAATTCCCATAAAAATGGATCCGAGAACAAGTAAAATTAAGCCTGCAGGTGGAACGATATCTAACAATGCTTGCAAAATATCCTTTAGAGTTGCCTCTTTGTGATCTGCAGCAAGCGGCGCTTTATCAGGATAAATTTTGCAGTAAACCAAAATGTAAGTAATATATAAGAAACCAAGAATTATTCCGGGGAAAACTGCCCCCATAAACAAATCAAGTATGGGGATCGCTAATTGATCTCCCATTATTACCAGCATGATGGAAGGAGGAATGAGGATACCAAGACAACCAGAGGCGGCTACTGTTCCCAAAGCCAGAGGTTTATCGTAATTTTGACTGAGCATGACTGGGACAGACATTAAGCCCAACAATACAACCGATGCCCCGATGATCCCGGTAGAAGCGGCGAGTATGATCCCAATCAAAGTTACTGTGATCGCTAACCCCCCTCTGACATTGCCAAACAATTTCTGCATCGAGGTCATCATGCGTTGTGCCATCCCAGACTTGTCCAGCATGAGTCCCATAAAAATAAACATCGGAATCGCAATCAGTACCCAGTTATCCATGATGCCGAAGATACGACCCACCAGTAAACCGAGGGTGTTGTAATCGAGTCCGGTCATGGTCCACTCCATTACATTGTCGGTCCACCAAGCGACGCCAGCAAAAAGAATACCGACGCCAGCCAATACCCAAGCAACAGGGAAACCTGTAAAGAGCAGTGCGATGAATGACACAAACATCCCTATGACCAGATAATTTTCTGCTGCCAATTCCATTAGCGGGTCTCCCCATCTTTGGAATTATCGTTATCCTTTAACATTGGTTTGAATATCCGAAGCGTCATTAGATCGAACGGATATACACGTTGCCCAGTTTTCGGCGGTTCTTTGCCGAAGTGCAGAAACAGGACCGT
>NYXK01000030.1 GCA_002685535.1 Deltaproteobacteria bacterium | reverse complement strand
CTCCGGTAAGCACGACAACTCAATTCTTGGTGTTGCCAACAAGGATTATGTGGCTGCCTCAATTGCAAACTCTGTTAAATCACGGATGATCAAAAGAGGAGTGATCAAAGCAGATGACGTGGTCACCATTTACAAGTCTCAGACTTTCCCAACCACCGGTTTTGGATATGCCCACAATCTACATCCAGCACTGAAGTTGAAAATTCAAGAAGCTTTCTTCAGCTTCCAATGGGACAAGCCAGACTGGGCAAAGAAGAAGTTGGTACCTACTTCCCTCAAAGAGGAATTTTCCAAATCCAAAGAAGGACAGTTCATTCCAATTACCTACAAAACACATTGGGCTGTTATTCGTACCATCGACAAAGCAAACGGTGTTTCTTACGCTTGCAAATAACTACCTCATCGGTTCCAATGAATGATCCGTTACCGGAATTTTTCTATTGGAACCGAACACGCTCCTGCGTGATAAAAAATCTCTATGCTTGAAATAAAACAACTCGTAAAAAAATATAGGACTGGTGACCTCGCCATAAATGGAGTGGACCTGAAAGTTGAAAAGGGTCAGGTAATGGCGCTCATAGGTCCGTCCGGTGCGGGAAAAAGCACATTAATACGTTGTGTAAACCGGCTTGAAGCTCCAACATCCGGAGAAATCTGGTTCAATGGTGAAAACATCGTAAAATTGCGTTCCGGAAAGTTACGTAAAGCACGCAGAAACATGGGCATGATTTTTCAGGAATATGCCCTCGTTGAACGACTGACAGTCATGGAAAATGTTCTTTCCGGACGTCTGGGATATGTCGGATTCTGGAGAAGTTATTTGCGCAAATTTCCACAGACAGATGTTAAGGAAGCTTTCCGTCTTTTAGAAAAAGTAGGGTTGGAAAAGATGTTCAACAAACGTGCGGATGAACTTTCAGGAGGTCAACGACAAAGAGTAGGTATCGCCCGTGCTTTAATTCAGAACCCGGACATATTGCTGGTTGATGAACCGACCGCGAGTCTTGATCCAAAAACTTCACGCCAGATTATGCGTCTCATCACAGAATTGTGTGAAGAACAGCAACTGGCGGCAATCATCAATATCCATGATGTAGCTCTGGCACAGATGTTTTCCGAACGCATTGTCGGTTTACGTGAAGGTAGTATTGTTTATGACGGTTCTCCGGATGATTTAAAACCTGATGTACTTACTGAGATTTATGGTGAAGAAGACTGGACTGCTGTTCGAAAACGCAAAGCAAAAAAAGGTCAGGATTCCGAAGTTGATGAGGAACCTGTTTCAGAAGAACATATGGCGGAATTGATGTAATATGAGTATCGAAGCAACATCTCCAAATTCTGGAGTTTCCGGAAAACAATCCGCGGCACTTCCTGAATCATGGAGTCGTCCGCCATTTATCAAAAATCATCTTTTACGATGGGGATTGCTGCTTGGGGTTGTACTCTATTTGTACTTATCCATCGGTTCACTCGAAGTAAACTGGACCCGTATTTATGAAGGACTGGATCGCGGAGCGAAATTTGTTTTTGGCTTCATGAATCCCAACTTTGCCGGACGGTGGAATGACATAAGTGAAGGAATAATTGAAAGCCTGGTGATGACGGTTACATCCACCGTAATTGGAATCGCTATTTCAATTCCTATCGGTTTTGGTGCAGCCAGTAATCTGGCACCTTTACCGATATATTTGTTTTGCAGAGGTATCATTGCGCTTTCACGTAGTTTTCAGGAAATCATAGTCGCCATTCTCTTTGTGGCAATTTTCGGCTTTGGACCACTGGCAGGTGTGCTGACTCTTTCTTTTGCAACTATCGGATTCCTTTCCAAACTGCTTGCTGAAGATATTGAAAGTATTGATAAAAGTCAGGCTGAAGCGGTAAAAGCAACGGGTTCACCATGGTGGCAGTGGATTAATTACGGAGTCCAGCCACAAATTATGCCGCGTTTGATTGGACTTTCACTGTACAGGTTGGACATAAATTTTCGTGAATCCGCAGTTGTCGGACTGGTTGGTGCGGGAGGAATCGGTGCGACACTCAACACTGCGTTTGACCGTTACGAATACGATACTGCAGCTGCTATTCTAATTTTGATCATAGGTATAGTCATGCTCTCAGAATATATTTCCGGTTACATCCGGGCAGGAGTGCAGTGATGACTGAATCACTTTCTCCCGCACCAAAAGTCTGGCAGCATAGAAACCGCAACCAGCAAATCATTTCTTGGTTTCTCTGGCTGATTGGAACGGCGATTTTCATGTACTGTTGGCAAATTGTTTCTGAAAGCACTACCTGGTTTTTTGTCTGGGATGCACCGAGAATTGCCGCTGACATCGGCTCACGGATGATACCTCCTCGCTGGAGTTACATCGGTGATTTGCTGGAGCCACTCTGGGACACCCTAAATATCGCCACAATCGGCACCATGATGGCCATTGTAATGGCCGTTCCGGTAGCTTTTCTGGCTGCCCGCAACACCACACCCAGTGCTAGATTTGTACGACCGATTGCATTACTGATCATTGTTTCTTCACGCTCAATCAACTCCCTGATTTGGGCTCTTCTGCTCGTTTCTATCATTGGCCCTGGAGTGGTTGCCGGAATCGTGGCAATCAGTTTTCGCTCCATCGGTTTCATCTCCAAACTGCTTTATGAAGCAATTGAAGAAATAGATAAAAACCAGGTGGAAGCAATTACTGCCACAGGGGCAACCGGTTTGCAAACCCTCGTTTTCGGAATTTTCCCGCAGATACTTCCCGCATTTGCAGGCATCAGCGTTTTCCGCTGGGACATCAACATCCGGGAATCAACAGTTCTCGGACTCGTTGGGGCAGGAGGAATCGGCCTGCAGTTAAATGCTTCCCTCAATGTTCTTGCTTGGCCCCAAGTCACCTTGATTTTGATACTCATTCTAATAGCAGTCATTTTCAGTGAATGGATTTCCGCAAAAGTACGTCACGCCATCATTTGAGGAGCGTTTTGAAATGCAGCCTCTCTTAGATTTTTCCAAAATTGGTCTCCGCAAAATACGCTTTGTACTGACCGATATTGACGATACATTAACCGAAAACGGTCGGCTTCCTGCAAAAAGTTATCAAGCCCTGGAAAGTCTTCATCAATCCGGATTAAAAGTGATCCCCATCACCGGACGTCCTGCCGGCTGGTGTGATCATATAGCCCGCATGTGGCCGGTGGATGGCGTCGTTGGTGAAAACGGAGCCTTCTATTTCACTTATGATTCAGTTCATCAAAAAATAAAACAACGCTTCTGGAAAGACGAAAACGAAAGAGCATCCGACTGTAAACGTTTGGCACAACTCCGGGAGATTATTTTAGCTGAAGTTGAAGGCTGCGCTGTTGCCTCAGATCAAGCTTATAGGGAAGCGGATTTGGCGATTGATTTTTGCGAGGATGTACCCGCACTTTCAAAATCTACTGTTGCGCAGATTGTCGACATCTTTGAACAAGCAGGTGCGATTGCAAAAGTAAGTTCCATTCACGTTAACGGCTGGGTCGGCGATTACGACAAACTATCAATGACAAGAATTCTACTTGCAGAATGTTTTCAGACTGAGATGGATTCTGCACAGGATCAAATAGTCTTTTGCGGAGACTCACCTAATGATGCGTCTATGTTCGGCTTTTTTGATAACTCTGTTGGGGTGGCTAATGTTTTGGACTTCGCAGATACTCTGGAACAACAACCTCGCTGGATCACAAAAAATAGCACCGCTTCCGGATTTGTAGAGCTTGCAGACACAATCCTGAACGCACATTCCGTTAGTTGAAGCTAATATTTTGCCCTAAACCCTGTTCAATTCGATTGGTTCCAAGGAGAAAGATTTTTCAGCCTTACTCCATTGTGTATTCACTTACATTGCGTTTTCCCAATTACGTAAATACACAGTTGTCATTCCCTCGCAGGCGGGAATCCAGGAGTGTTAATTATAAGGAAGAATAAAACTAAAATCATATATGCGACATGGAAAATCAAGACCCACCCCCCGCTATGGAGAGTGGGCTACCGTTCAATTTAAAATTGCTGTACTTAAAATCAAAAACATTATAATTCTATTCGTAAAACCTTAATAATTAAACTGGTAATCATAACGCCATGATTATAAATCAAATTGTGTAGGCGGGGTTAGGCAAAAGCCGTAACCCGGAAATACCTTTATTAAACTACATTACGAGGCAGAACATCGTAAGGAGAAAAGCAATATTATGAAGCTCCTCATAACGAAAAACTACGCGCTATCGTACCCTCCACAAAGTGACCCTGAGGCTAATCCCGTCGGCTTAACACATTGATTGGCAATTTTAGTACACCTGATGTATCCTTCTTTGCATGTTCAGTAATAAAAACACTCAAATTTTGGTAATACCGGAAGCAAGTTTTGTTTCTTAAAATACACGCTACTCCTTCCCGTAGCTTCAAGCAGTTTTATACCAACAGCCAAATCCAAATGAGCAAAATTAATTTTTCAACATGAAACAGCAGCAATTTTTAAATTTAGCAACTGCAGAGGAAGCAGAAGAGAGATTTTGGGAAGCCGTTCAGCCTCAGCCTCTGGGCGAAGAATTGGTGATGCTGGAAGATGCTCATGGTAGAATTTTAGCATGTGATATTGTGGCGCGGCACAATGTGCCTTATTTTGACCGCAGTAATTTTGACGGATTTGCGCTGCGTGCGGAAGACACATTTGGTGCACAGGAAACAGCTCCGATTTTGTTGACATTGAATCCGGAAATTCTAGCCTGTGGTGTGGTTCCGCAGGAAGATGTCGCACCGGGAACAGCTACCACAATTTCTACCGGTGGAGTGCTGCCTCGCGGCGCCGACGGTGTAGTGATGATCGAAAATACTTTTCCGTTTAAAAACGCTGAACCCGCAGAAAACATGATTCAGGTGCTGAAACCGATTGTGCCAAACGCCGGAGTCTCTCTCGCAGGTTCCGATATCGGTGCGGGTGAAGTGGTACTTCGCATCGGCGAACTCCTGGGCTATCGCGAAACCGGAACTTTGGCCGCTTTGGGTGAAGCAAATGTTTCGGTTTGGCGAAGACCAAAAGTAGCAGTAATTTCCACTGGAGATGAACTGATTGCTCCGGGCGAGCAAATGGAAATGGGAAAAGTTTATGACTCAAACTCAACCGTAATTGCCCATGCTGTGGAAGAACTTGGTTGCGAAGCAGTACGCTTTGGTATTGTTCCGGATGACGAAGCACAACTGGAAACGGTTCTGCGAAAAGCACTTGCCTTGGATTTTGTGCTGCTTTCCGGAGGCACCTCAAAAGGCGAAGGAGATTTGAATTACCGTGTCTTTGAAAAGTTCCGCAATCCAGGCGTGCTGGTTCACGGGGTGTCACTCAAACCCGGGAAACCACTCTGTCTGGCCGTGCTAGATGGAATTCCTGCAGCCATCCTGCCGGGATTCCCCACATCTTCCACATTTACCTTCAGTAAATTCATTGCTCCGGTTCTGCGTAAACTGGCAGGCCTTACCCCTGAACGCAGCGCTCATGTTCAGGCAAATGTTCCGCTGCGATTGAATTCCGACAAAGGACGTACCGAATTTAACCTTGTCCATCTGGTACGTAACGAGGATGGATTCAGTGCATATTCTACAGGAAAAGGTTCCGGTTCTATTACAGGTTTTGCCCGGGCAGACGGTTTTATGGAAATTCCGCGCACTACTGAAATGCTGGAAGCCGGTGAAGATACAACCATTCATTTACTTGGAGAATCAACGCGTCCCTCGGATTTGATGATCATCGGCAGCCATTGCGTGGGACTAGATTTTTTGCTTGGAGAAATGCAGAAACGCGGAGTTTCCTGTAAGTTCCTCGCAGTAGGAAGCATGGGCGGTATTCTGGCAGCTCAGCGTGGAGAGTGTGATTTAGCAGGAACGCATTTGCTGGATGAAGCTTCAAATCAATATAACAGCCATCTGCTGACAGTGGAGCTGGCTTTGATAAAAGGCTACCGCCGTAGTCAGGGTTTGCTGTTTCGTAAAGATGATTCACGTTTTGCTTTAGTCAAACAGAATTTTCAAGAGACGATTCGGCAATTGATGGAAGATCAAAATGTACGTATGATCAACAGAAATTTAGGCAGCGGAACAAGGGTTTTGCTCGATCGTTTATTAGCAGGCCAACGGCCTTCAGGATTTTTCCAGGAAGCAAAATCACATAATTCTGTAGCAGCCGCAATTACACATAAACGAGCTGATTGGGGAATTGCGATCCGCTCAGTTGCCGAAGATTCCGGTCTTGATTTTTTTCCAATGCAGGATGAGGAATATGATTTTATTATTCCAAACAAGCGCCTGAAACGTCAGGAAGTAAGACAGTTTATTAATTTGCTGCAGGAAGCAAACATTCAAACACAATTAAATAAGCTTGGCTTATCAACAGATGCTCCTGTTTGAATAGCTGAACATAATAAACTCAAACATGAAGCTCATGTAAAAAGTCAAAATAACACACTTGTTTGTCATTACCGCTTTCGCAAGAATGAGGACAATTCACGATTGCTTCACATAAAAACACAATATTTTTTCACATGATATTACTTTATTTCAAGGCTCTGCATCTCATTGGCGTCATTGTCTGGTTTGCGGGACTGTTTTATTTAGGCCGTTTATTTGTTTATCACCGGGAAGCTGATGAGCATCCGGAACCTCAACGCGGGGCTTTGAAATCACAGTTCGCTATGATGGAAAAGCGACTTTATTACGGAATTACTTGGCCCGGCCTGTGCATCACAATTTTCTTCGGAACCGCCATGTTAGTGGAGTGGGGAGTGCAACCGTGGATTCTCACAAAAATAGGATTGGTAGTCCTGTTGGTGCTTTATCACTTGTGGTGCGGTCACCTGCGTAAAAATCTGCTGTATGAAAAATGCGGCTGGAGCGGAAAACAGTTCCGTGTTTTTAATGAAATTCCCACACTGCTGCTGGTCAGTATAGTTTTTCTGGTAGTGTTCAAAGAGGCTTTTTCGTGGAGTGTCTTTTTGCTGATTCTTGCAGGAATGATGCTGGTGATCGGCGTTACCGTAAACTTGATGGCAAAGAGGCGCGAAAAAGAGTCCGTTGGGGAAAATCAAAGCTGACGCAAATTATGAAAAGAAACAACAACTTACTAAGTTTTTTTCTAGGAATCTTGATTGCTGCAGGAACAGCAGGCTGTAGTTGGTTTGGAGAAACTACTGAACCAACAAATGATGCCTATGAGTCTGGTAAAAAAGCCTTAAGTGAAAGTAAATACGAAGAGGCAAAGGCCCATTTCCGTGAAATTGACCCGAGTTCTCCTTTTTATCCACAAGCAGTCTGGATGATTCAGAAGGTGCCTTTTAAAAAAGGAGTGGCGGCTTTTGAGCAAAAACAGTATCAACTTGCGCTAGTAGATTTGTCCAAGGTGCCACTGCACTCACCTGATTACGCAGAGGCACAACGCTACATTAATCTGGCAAATTACAAGCTACTGCTCGAGCAGTTCCAGCAGTCTACCGATAAAGACCGTTTCATTCTTATTCAGGAACTGGCCAACATTTCCAACGAAATAGGCGAATCAAAATTGATTTTAGACAGTCTGGATATGATCAAGACAGGTCTTGATAAATCTTCTTCCAAGAAACAAACCTTGGATTTGATCAATTTGCTGAGCAGTGTGGTTGCTCTTAACAAAGCACCGGAAGTGCAACAGAAAGCTCTGAATTACCTGTTGACAGATTTTGAGCAGTTCTACGAGCAAACCGAAATTCGACCCCATGTACTGCAGATTATCGGCACTCTGAAAATGGAACTTATGTAATAGTGATGGTTCCGTAAAAGCACTAATCAGGAATTTTTCATTTTTTGCAATCCGTTACCTTAAGAGTCTCCCAGACTCTGACGCCTGCTTGCACGTAGAGCAACTCTGCTTAGCCAGATACTGATTCCTCCCATCACCATAATCTGTAAATACGCAGTCCTCTCCATCTTCAATGAGTGGAAAAAATCATACAAACCATGTAGAAACGCGGAAATAAACCAACCCTGAATAATCGTCAACATCGGCAAATAAAAACTAAATTTTGTTTCATCAGCTACCTCAAGCAGCATACGTGATTTTGCTACATAATATCCCATTGGTACACTCATAAAAGCATGAGCCGGAATAGTGATTACCGTTCTTGTGGCAACAACCGCCACACCGTACTGATCCAGATAATAAAAGTTTTCCAGTGTCGCAAATCCTACGGAAACCACAGCCACATAAAGTATCCCGTCAAAAACTTCCTTTAAATACCGGCAGGGATAAACTACTGCCAGCAAGACAATTAATTTCGCAAATTCTTCATTAAATCCGACGAAAAACCANAATCCGGAACTGNGCAAAGGAATAGATTTGCCNAATACAATAATCTGCGGCCAAAGNGCATCTGGCCAGAAAAGTGTGTACTTTTCAACCGCATGATTTAAAACCAGTGCCAGCANTCCAGATCCCATACCGCCGATGAACAAAANCAGCAGTAAAGNCAGGTACACTTTNTTGTAACNCTGTGCATGATAAAAAACCCAACCCCANAGGATTCCAGGGACAAGGACTATTCCGATGATAGGCAGCATTCTTAATTTCCTNAGTGTTGTGATTNCTCCGGATTCATGGCATAGTCTAAATAGAAACACACTTCATGCTAATATGTTGAATAAGGGAGCTTATAACATCTTAGAAGAAAATCAGAAAAGAATCCAATGCAACGAAAATCACTCTCCTCACCCAAGGAAAATCCGGATTTGGATAAATTTGCTGAAATCATCAAGTCCTGCCGTTATTTTCATAAAATCAGCCTATCTCTGCTCAAGGAAATGCTGCGCCAGGGTGAATTTGTAACCTTGAAAGCGGAAGAGTATCTCATGCACGAGAACCACTCTAAACCACCGGAATTAATTGTACTGCTTGAAGGATCACTTGCAGTAACATCAAAGAATCATTTCATCATGCGTCTGAATCATCCAGGAGAAGTCGTGGGAGAAATGTCCGTTATTTCTGATAATCCAAATCCTTATGCAGACGTAATTGCAGAAGAAGATTCTCAGGTAGTTATTTTTCCTAATCACCTTTTTACAGTAGCCGAAGATGACACAAAAGTTTCGGTTGCATATTATATTTTTTCACACATTCTCGCNGAAAAACTCAGACATTTTACAGCACGTTCGCTGCTGAAAAAGAATAGGCGTTTACATGAAGATCCAGGTCCGCTGATAGGAATCCTTGATCCGGACCCACAGTATCGCGGAACGATAAAATCGGCGCTGNGAAATGTCTGGAAGAAGTCTCGAGTTTTAGAACTGGATTCAATTCAAGATTTTCTTAAAAACCCATTTGAAAATAATTTTGATTTTATAATTATTGATCCGGAAATGCTTGNGCGAGGCCTTGCTCAGACTGCTGAAATCCGTAATTTAATAGAAATTTGTAGTTCACATCTGGCGCCGATACTTGTTATCAGTAAATACTGTGAAAAAGAGGAGAACCGACAATTCCTTGCAGACCTGGGAGTAACGGATTTTTTACTGAAACCTTTTTCANCTTTTGACCTGCNGCATCTNCTCATTAAATTNCGTAAAGATCATTACCGCCAGCAAGAACTGGAACAAGTTGAAATCGCGGCAGATACCGACAGACTTACTGGACTGGCCAACCGGCGGAGGATGGATGAATTTCTGGAAGCAATGCTCACTCTTTTTCCGGAAGAAAAACAACCGTTTTCGTTTATCATCGCAGATGTGGACCACTTCAAACATTATAATGATGCACACGGACATCAACTTGGTGACGTTGTCCTAGCTTCAGTTGCTGCCATCTTCAAAAACAATATCCGCAGAGGTGACCTTGCGGCACGGTATGGTGGAGAGGAATTTGTTGTTATTTTACCAAACTGTGAAAAAGACAATGCTATGCTGATTGCAAATAAAATGCGTCAGTCAATTGAGGTGGAAAAATTCCCTTATCAACAGCAACAACCACTGGGTAACCTCACCTGTACTTTTGGAGTCGCCACTTTTCCGGAAGACGCAGATAGCAAAGAACTTTTGCTGAAAAAGGCTGACGACTGTTTGTACAAAGGTAAAGCGAGTGGAAGAAACAAGGTACTTGCCGCTGAGCCGCTTTAATTTTTTGCCTACATAGATATTCAGGTTTAAGCAAAATACGTATGCTTCGCGGTACAGGCAGATTTAGCACAATACTGATTGTTAGTTCTTAATCACATATTCCTGCAAAATTTTATCCTCTGTGAAAACAGGAGTAGAGAAACTTGTAAGCATTTGATATAATTGCTTTGTGATTTTAAGTTAATTACAGATATGGATTAACATTATAATTGTTGCGGTTGGCGCTTTGAGTAATTTTCAAAAAAATAGATTAAGGTCTTGCAAAAAGCCTAATTTTAAAGCATTATTAATGGGTTTAGCGACAGCATATTATTAGGCTGTCTAAAAAATAGTTGACCAGATTTCATACAAAAAGAGATAGAGATAATAATGAATACTAAATTTGCCAGAAAAGAAGATTTCTACAACGGCACAAATCCACGGGTTTGGTGGGTAGTAGATGCGGAAGGTCAGACATTAGGCCGGATGGCAACAAAAATTGCACATGTTCTTAGAGGAAAACATAAAGTACTTTTTTCACCGCATGTTGATACAGGAGACTTTGTAATTGTTGTTAACGCAGAAAAAATACATGTCAGTGGAAAGAAAGAAGAAGACAAAATGTATTACCACCATACGGGTTATCCAGGTGGAATCAAAAGTGCAAAATATATTGAATTACAGGAAAAGCATCCTGAACGCATTGTAGAAGGTGCTGTCAAAGGCATGATGCCAAAAAACAGTCTCAACAGACGTTCCCTGCTACGTTTAAAAGTTTACACAGGTTCGGAGCATCCTCACGAATCTCAGCAACCTCAGCCCCTTAATATTTGACCTATGGCAAAAGAAACTACTGTCCAGTACTACGGTACCGGTCGTCGAAAAGACTCCGTAGCCCGCGTTTATCTCCGTCCCGGAAAAGGAGAAATAGTTGTTAACAAGCGACCTGTTGAAGATTATTTCGGTAGAGAGACGCTTAAAATGGTTCTGCGTCAACCGCTGGAATTGACTGAATCTCTCGATCAATTTGATATTTTCATCAACGTACACGGCGGTGGATTGTCTGGTCAGGCAGGAGCAATTCGACACGGAATTTCACGTGCCTTGCTGCTCGCAATTGAAGACTCACGTGATGTTCTCAAAAAAGCTGGAATGCTGACCCGTGACTCACGCAAAGTTGAACGTAAAAAATACGGTCAACCCGGTGCACGTAAAAAATATCAATTTTCTAAACGCTGATTTCTTATTGTTATTTTAACTGCTGAGTTTTTTAAAATCCTGGAGATTTTCCTATAAAGCATTTTAAACTCGGTAGTTAAAAAAGAGGACTCTGCATCGCTTTTCCAAGCCGCATGGTCACATTTCTCTTCATATTTTGGACATTGGCTTCAGTCTTTCTGACTCTCAATGTTTTCCGGCCTCTTGCCAAACGTTCAAATTCATCATTCCGCGCAATCCTTGTTTCCTTTGTACTGAGCTGGCTGGTCGGTGATCTGCTGCCACAATGGATTCTGCTCAATGCAGGTATCCTGCTTCTTTTTTCATTTTCGGAAATTTATAGCCAGCCTCTTGGTTGGGGCGGACTTCTAGTTCATTTTAGCGGCTGGATAATTTTGATGCTGCGTCTCTGGATTATGCTCAATTTACCGGAGCGTCTTGAGCAGAAGATGGAAGCACATTTGGGTGTTCAATGGCAAAAGATTTATCCGCAACCGCTTGCTCCCCGTAGTATTTTCGAGGTTGACTGGCACAGTTGGTTTAATCCAAATAAGGTTATCGATGATCCGCGTATAGAAATTATCCGTGATCAGGTTTTTCATCAGCAAGCAGGAATTCAGCTTAAACTTGATATTTACCGACCTCATAACACAAAAAAGAAACATCCGGGAATCCTGCAAATTCACGGCGGTGCCTGGATTACGGGCAGTAAACGGCAGGCTTCTTTTTTAATGGCACGCATGGCAGCGCGGGGCTGGGTCTGTTTTTCCGTCAGTTACCGTTTCAGTCCGGACATTGTTTTTCCGGAACACTTAATTGATATCAAACGTGCTTTACGCTGGATTAGAAATAATGCGGAAGAACACGGATTGGATCCGGATTTCATCATTGCGACTGGAGGTTCCTCAGGAGGGCATCTGGCTGCAATGACTGCGCTCACTCAAAACCAAGCGGAGTTTCAACCAGGCTTTGAGAAGACGGATACCAGCATTCAAGGCTGTGTGCCCATTTATGGTGTTTTCAATTTCAGTGCCCCTTTTGACAAACGGACTCCCTTTCCGGCAAAAGCGGTAGTTTTACAAATGCTTTGCGGTGGAACTCCGGAAACACAGCCTGATCGTTATCAGCAAATTACTCCTGCAAATTGGATTTCGGGAAAGACACCTCCGTTTCTGCTGATCCAGGGAGAAACTGACGCACTGATTTCAGCAACAGAAACTCAAGCATTCTGGGAAGTTCTGCAAGCTCACAAAGTTACTAATTCCGCTTTTTTGCGTTTGCCTCTGATAGAACATGCATTTGACATTTTCCCCACTTTAACGGCACAGTGTATAGTACCAACAATAGAGAGATACTTGATTATGCTCCACGAAAACCACCTTTACTATTCAGGAGAAAAATGAAACCTGCAGAAAAGCAAATTCCGGAAAGTCCTTCAATGAGCGAAGATCTTGTTCTTCGTCAGGAAGAAAATGGCGTTGTTACTTTGACCCTCAACCGTCCGAAACAATTCAACGCATTGTCCGAAGCAATGTTGGCAAAACTGCAGGTGGAACTGGACTCCATCGCAAATAATGAAGCTTTGCGGCTGGTAATTTTGCAAGGTGCTGGCAAGGTTTTCTGTGCCGGACATGATTTAAAAGAAATGATTGCCAAACGCAAGGAGGAGTACTATCAAACTCTTTTTCTGCAGTGCAGCAAGATGATGATGACTCTCAATCAAATGCCTCAACCAATCATTGCCAAAGTTCATGGAATAGCGACTGCAGCAGGCTGTCAACTGGTAGCNGCCTGTGATTTAGCGGTGGCGGCAGAGGGGACACGATTTGCGACATCCGGAATCAATGTCGGTTTGTTTTGCTCTACACCCGCGGTTCCGGTGAGTCGCAATATTTCACGCAAACGTGCGATGGAATTATTGCTGACAGGTGAATTTATTGACGCAGACACTGCACTCAACTGGGGTTTGCTCAACCGTGTGGCACCCCTTGATAAATTGGATCAAGAAACTCAAAAATTGGCTGACGCGATTCTGTCAAAATCGTCGGTAGCGATTTTCACCGGAAAGAAAATGTTCTACAAACAACTTGAAAATAAGATGGAAGATGCATATGCATACGCNGGAGGAATAATGGCCTGCAACATGATGGCGGAAGATGTGTCTGAAGGCGTGGACGCTTTTATCAACAAACGTCAGGCTGTCTGGAAAGGGCGTTAATAAAAGGACGGCACCAACNGCCGATCCTGTTTCGATTTTAACAGTAAGTGATTTTCTAAACGAAAATTGCAAGTATTCAAGCAGACAAGAAGCAGATGAAAAGGCCGAGACCTCATGTATCAACAAAACAAGAATAACCGACCAGAGATGACAAATGCCGGTATCGCGGCGTCATATCCGGTAAACGTAACGGATGAATTTGGGAATACCCGTGAAACTCACATCACCGGGGAACGTCCCTTAACCATCTATGTGGATAAACAGGAAATTGTAACCCTAATGACTTTGGGTAAATATCCGGAGTTGCTGGTAATCGGTTATCTGCACAATCAGGGTTTTATTAAAAGCGCGGATGAAATAAAAGCTGTACAAGTTGATTGGGACATTGACGCCGCGGTGGTGGTCACCCGGAACGGCAGTGAGGGTTGGGAGGAAAAACTTAAAAAACGTACCGTGACTTCCGGATGCGGGCAAGGNACCATGTTTGGTGATATGATGGAAAATTTGGCAGATATAAACCTNGCAAAACCATCTTTAGCACAATCTTCGTTTTACCGNCTTTTGCATAATATTCGTGAATACAATGATGTTTATAAAAAATCCGGCGCAGTTCACGGTTGCGCTTTGTGCAAAGGTGAAAAGATTGAAATTTTTATTGAAGATGTTGGTCGACACAATGCGACTGACGCAATTGCCGGACACATGCTTTTAGAAGCTATAGACGGTGAAGACAAGTTATTCTACACAACTGGGCGCCTGACTTCAGAAATGGTGATCAAAGTCGCGCAAATGGGAATTCCAGTTTTGTTTTCACGTGCCGGAATCACACAAATGGGAATGGAACTCTCAAAAGAACTGGGCGTAACCACAATTGCCCGTGCAGGCGGAAAACATTTTCTTGTCTACAACGGTGCGGACACATTGATTTTTGACGCAAAACCGCCGGAAAAAACTACTTCCAGATTTGAAGATTCCGCAAATAACAGCGAAGACAGCACCCGTCGTGAACGTCGCAGGAAAGCTGAATTAGAAGTATGAGCGAGAACAATTCGAACAGCCGTTTTATGACCGTGCGGCAAATCGCGGAATATCTGCAGCTTAACGAGAAAAAAATATATGCCCTCGCGACAGAAGAAAAAATTCCCGCGACAAAAGTTACAGGGAAATGGATGTTCCCACGTGAACTCATCGATCGATGGATGCTCGAATCCGCGCATGGAGGTGTCTTTACTGACCGGCTGGTGATAGCAGGAAGTGAGGATCCCCTGCTTTACCGGACGCTGCTCAGACTTTCAAACAACATGAAGTCACACGCTCTGGTGAGCTACACCGGAACCGGAACCAGACTTGGATTNGAATTACTCTCCGCTCANAAAGTCAACGCCAGTTGTTTGAATTGGGGAGAGGTCGAGGAAAGCCCGCAACGGCATCCTGCCCTGCTTCAGAATTATAAACAGCATCAGCAGTGGGTACTTGTACGCGCGTTTAAAAGGGAGAGAGGTTTTATGATTCATCCTGACCGCAAACCTGNAGATTGCTCANCCGAGTCTCTGCTNAGTTCGGAACTTAAATGGGGAATTCGTCAGGATGGTTCGGGGACACTGCATTTTCTCAATGAGTTGTTGGCTCAGCACAGCATGAAAATCAAGGATTTATCTTCCACAGTAAAAGTATTTTCCAATCGTGAAACCGCGGCACTCATAGTTTCCGGACAGGTAGACGCAGCTACAGGAACACGTAGTGTTGCTACGGAATTTGGATTGGCATTCGTTGAGCTCGGCTGGGAAGCTTTAGATTTTGCGGTGCGTCGTGATGTTTATTTTCGTAAAATATTTCAAACATTTNTGGAACATCTGCGTTCTCAGGTTATTTTGAAACAAGCCAGACAGTTAGGCGGATACAACTTTAGTGAAAGCGGAAAGTTGATTTGGGGCGGTGAGCATTAAGAAACCGTCTNATATTTTAAAAGTGGAAACATTCTATTCCTGAAATGCGCAACATTAAAAACAAGGCACAGCAGATCTCGTATGACTGAACTAGAGCAACACAAACAAGAGGTGCNGGAGCGCCTCAACACAGTTTTTAAGGCATCTGGAAAATCAAGCCGCGCTTTTTCGGAAAGTATAGGTTTGAAACCGACTTCTTTCCATAAAGTTTTGACTGGTCCGGCAGGTTTGACAAAACCGCTCGCAAACTCAATTGAACTGAAACACGGCTACCGCGCAGAATGGCTTTTGAGTGGTAAAGGAAAGATGAAGGTTGCTAAACACAACCAGCTTTCACCTCTGGAGCGTTGTTTCCTGGATGTTTCAATGTCCAGTTTTCAAAAATGGCACATACTTGAACTGTTGATATTTGAAAAACTCAATAAGAGAATTGCAGATCAATTCTGGGATAATCTCAGAGAAAGAGTGGATGTAAAGGTGGGAGATTCANACAGGTCTACAGCGCAACTCAATCTGGATCGTATCTCGCAGGTTTTCCGTGAGCTCAGAGAAGAAGAAAAAACTTGTCTTGAAAACCATGATACGCAAGGACAAAGAAAATATGCCCTGCTGACTCAAACACTATTGTTGGCGACTTATTATGCAGAGGAATGGCTTGCTGTAAAAAGCAGTTGCGTGGAGTATCAGGAACTGCAAACAGATGATAATTTAGCTGATTTCGAAAANNTGCATGCTTATATTAATTCGTTGCAGGANGATATTGGAGAGTAGTAAAAAGAGTAGGCGGACTTGCTAAAAACAGAGTAAATGCCCCTTGAGNAAACAACCTTTTTTGTTTTGACGTTTTTAAGAATCCAAGCGTGATTTTACAAGCTACTCTTTAATCTGCANCTCATAATACCGNACCCCGAAGCTAGCTCGCTAATTAAAGTTCGGCGTTCCAGTCCTTGAGTTTACGATCCAGGGTTTTTCTGGCAATTCCCAGTAACCTGGATGCTGCTGATTTGTTTCCGTCGACACCGTTCAGAACCTTCAAAATATGATTCTTTTCAACTTCGCAGAGTTCAAGTTCTTCAGTTCTGNCATTTAAGGCAGGAGGGACAAGGCAATCTATAGTACTTCCAGCTTGATAGCATTCTTCAAGTGAACGATTCAGTAGCATTGAGCGTTCAACCACATTTTTCAATTCACGCACATTTCCAGGCCAGTTGTAATTATTAAAAAATGTTAGATCTGCTTTACTGAATTCTAGTGGAGTGCGTTTTAGTTTAGGTGCAAGTTCTTCGGAAAAGTGCTGTGCCAGCAATGGAATATCTTCTGAACGCTCACGTAANGGNGGTAAATGAATCATGAGAACGTTGATCCTGAAAAAGAGATCTTCGCGGAAATTTCCGGCTTTAACCTCTTCCGCCAAAGTCCTGTTGGTGGCGCAGATGATGCGTACTTCAACAGGTGATTCTTGATTTTCACCAACCCTGCGGATTGTTCCTTCCTCCATAAAACGTAAGAGTTTAACCTGCATTTCCAAAGGCATCTCTCCAATTTCATCCAGAAATAAAGTGCCTCCGATTGCATGGTGAAACAAACCCTCTCTTGCCTGGTGTGCTCCGGTAAAAGCGCCTTTCGCGTGCCCGAACAATTCACTCTCCAAAAGCTGTGGAGAAATAGTGGCACAATGAACAGGTACGAAAAGTCCGGAACGTCCGCTCATCAGATGAATTGTGTTTGCCACCATTTCCTTGCCTGTTCCNGATTCGCCTTCTAAAAGTACAGATGAAGGCGTTGGGGCAATCTGTCCAATGACTTCGCACATATCTTTCATGATTTCACATCGGCCAATCATACCACCCAGTGTGAGGTCAATTGTTTCGGTATTATTTGGAAAAGATGCCTCATCTTCCTTTTTTTGGCCAATCCGCTGAGTCACCTGCTGTACGCTTGCCAGCATTTGTTCCATCCGAAAAGGCTTCTGCAAAAACTCTACTGCGCCCATCCGTAAGGCAGCTAAAACTGTGTCTACATCTGTCTCATTTGAGGTGAAAATAACTTTTGACTTTGTGTTCTTCAGCAACGAATTCAGATGTTCTACANCNTGCTGGCCCTGACCGCTGATTTCCGCAATCAGTAAATCAAAATGATAATGTTTCAATAACTCTTCTGCTTCCTCAACATTGGAAACCAACTTCAGCATTGTGCAGAAAGGAGTCAGCCCCTTTTTAAGGAAGTCACGCAGCGAACGTTCAAAATCTATAACCAGGACTGAAAAAACTCGCTTATGCATTTCGACGGAGGAATCTATGCTTACTGATTCCTCAGCTAAATTCTTTTTGCTAGCGGCAGATGTGTTGATGGAACTGTTCATTTTATTCAGACTTGATTACCTGCTAAAAACATTAAGCTAGGTGAAATTATGAGTTTCCAATTAATGCTTTAAATAGCGCTGTTTGATGAAATCAGCAATTTCATTTATATCATTTAAATCCAANATNGGTAACTGCATTTTTTCGCTTGGAGGTAAATCTGTTGCTAAGGCAATTATGCTGGAGTCATTTGGGTATAACAATGGTTTCCCCATGCTCGGCCGATGCAGTTCAATCTTTTCTAGTGGTTCATGCTTGAACCCTTCAACCAAAACTAAACTCAATTCACTAAGNGACAAATGCGGCAGCAGTTCTTCGAGTGACGGATCGTATTTTTTTTCAGGAGACTCATGGACGAGTGCCCAGCGTTTTGCTGATGCAACCATCATTTCACAAGCTCCGGCTTTTCGCAACTCATAGCTGTCTTTCCCCGGCTGGTCAATATCAAACTGGTGATGAGCATGTTTCACCAGTCCTATTTTTAAGCCATTACGGTTTAAAACAGGAATCAAACGTGTCAGCAAGGTTGTTTTTCCGGTGCCGCTATAAGCACAAAAACCAAGCAGAGGAGGTGTTACTGTTAACATAAAATAATCATTTTTGATTCTACTTAATGTTTCAACTACAATACTTTTGCTAAACTGACTGCCTTTTGAAAATGCTCATTGTAGCAATCGTCCGTTTGCGAGATCAAACTGTACATCAGCCAGTCCTCCAAAATATTGCGGAACATGACTGGTGATCACAATTGACATACCTGCCGACTTCATCTGCTGCATTAAAAGACACGCTTGCTCCCTTGACTCCTGATCCATGTTGGAAACAGGTTCATCCAGCAATAGTACCTTCGGTTTCAAAATCCAGGCACGGGTAAAAGCAACACGCTGCTGAACACCTCCGGACAAAGTATTTGCCTGCTGTTTTGCCAATTCAGTCAGTCCGGACCATTCAAGCGCTTTCTTGAGAGACTCCCTGCGTTGTTTGCGGGTTAAAGTGGTGAAGCGCAAACCATAAGAAACATTTGATTCTACTGTACCGCTGAACAAAAACGCCTGTTGGTGCAGGTAAATAATTTCCTTACGTATAGTGGGCATGGCTTTTTTCCAACAGCGCGACTTTCCGGAAAGTTCTATTTCAGCTTTTTCTGGTTTNTCAAGTCCGGCTAGGATTTTCAACAAAGTGGTTTTACCGGAGCCGTTTTTTCCGGTGAGCAAAATACACTTTGCAGGGTAAAGAGACAAATCAACTTTACGTAGAATTTCAACTTCAGCATAAGATTTNTCAATACCATGAAAAACAAACAACGGTTCGGTCATTTAGTGACTCCTTGTTTACTCTGAATATAACTCAGAAATGCCGTCACTATAAAAGCAAGTGACAATAAAACCAACCCCAGTGCGATCCCCTGAGCAAACTCTCCTTTACTGGTTTCAAGGGCAATGGCAGTGGTTATGTTGCGGGTATATCCCATGATATTACCACCAACCATCATCGAAATTCCAACCTCCGAAATAACNCGGCCAAATCCGGTAAGTACTGCCGCCAGTAAACCAAATCGTACCTCATAAAATATAGTCAGGATTGTAAACCAAGTAGGTGCACCCAGGGTACGTGCTGTCTCCCATACTCTACGGTCCGCAGCCTGAATTGCCGCATAACCCAATGCTACCAGAACAGGAAAGCATAGAATCATCTGTCCAATAACCATGGCGCTTTGAGTGAATAATAACTTTAAATCACCAAAAGGACCTTGACGGGTCAGCAGTACATACAGGAACAATCCTACTACAACAGTAGGCACAGAAAGCAGTGAATTAAAGAAAGCAAGAATAATTCTGCTGCCCGGAAAATTCCCATGGTTTAAACCAAAGGCCAGTAGCAGCGCGAAAGGNGTGGTTAACAAAATTGCTTTGAGTGAGACCGAAAAAGAAAGCAGGACAATCGTCCACAATTCTGCATCACCGTATAATAGTAATTGCAATGCTTGTTGAGTAGTTAACAGTAATCCGTTCATTTCAGTTTTTTAATTGCAGTTGGGATAAACAAAGCTTGTCCCTCAAGACGGNAATTTCTGATACGGTTTTGACCTTCAACTGAGGTCAACCAAGCGATCAGGGACATGGCTCCCAGATAATTGATACTTGGATAACGTGCGGGATTGACCGCGATTATGCTGTAAGGATTATATAATTCAGCATCGCCTTCTGCCAATAATTTTAGCGACAACTGGGAACGCATAACCAGCCATGTTCCCCGATCAGTAATTGTATAAGCGTTCAATTCGTTCGCCATTTGCAGGGCACGTCCCATGCCCTGTCCTACTTCACGATACCATGATAGTTCCGGTATCCACTTTGCTTTTTTCCAGAGATACAGTTCCTTTTTATGAGTCCCTGAATCATCACCACGCGAAACAAACAAAATTTTTCCACGGGCAATTTTTTGCAGACTTCTCACTGCATTATTTTCTCCATGGATATTCGCCGGATCATCAGCAGGTCCGACAATCACAAAATCATTGTACATCAGATTGCGACGATTTAAGCCATATCCTGCATCAACAAAGCGCATTTCCGCAGTTGGCGCATGCACAAGTACTACATCTACATTGCCGTCCTGCCCCATGCGAAGTGCATGTCCAGTACCGACCGAAAGTACATGCACTACATGTCCGGTCTGCTTTTCAAAATACGGAATGAGCACCTTTAGCAGTCCTGAGTTATCGGTACTGGTTGTCGTTGCTAGTCTGATGGGTTCTGCCTGAACAAGCCCAGCACAAAAAAAGTATAATAGAGCTACTAATAGTGTTTTTTTCATAAACGATGATGTTTAATTAAAATTCATACAATTCTTTACCGAAAAAGAATATATGGAAAATAACTATCTATACCAATGCAGCTTGGATTATTCATCATAAAGCCAGACACGTACTTCTTCGCCTTCAGCAAATCCTTCCGATTCTTCTTCCGTCAACAAAAAAGCATCCGCTTGAGTTGTAGTAGACAGAATTGACGCACCACCGGCAGCGATAAAAAAAGCACGCCCGTTTTCAATGCGGAGACGCACATATTCAGTCCTGCCAATTTGCGAAGATATTTTNGTAGCAAGTTTCACAATTTTAGTCCGGTAAGGCCATTCTGTAGCACGCCCACCCATCATCCTCAGCGAACGGCCGACAAAACAATCATAGGCAGATAAACAGGAAACTGGGTTTCCAGGAAGCAGAAACACTTTTTTTGTATTGCCACCGGAACTTCCGGAAATAAGTCCAAATCCGGTTGGCGCGGCGGGACGCATTGGTATTCCGTGTACCAGTAATTCACCAAGTTCATCTAACAGGATTGGCCCATGATCCTCAATCCCCACAGAAGTACCTCCGGTTACGCATATTAGATCCGAAGTGGATTCACTTAAATGCTGCTGTAATAAATTGCGNTTGTCTGGAAGATGATGAACTGCTTTTAAAACACCACCATCACGTTTAATTAGTGGTGAGAGCATGACCGAATTTGAATCAATGATTTTTACTCCGTCAGCTTGCTGTCCGGGTTTCAGTAATTCGTTTCCGGTGATCAATAATTCGACACGTGGTTTCCGGATAACTTTAACATTTTTCAACCCGATACTGGACAACACACCAATGTCCTGAGGACGGAGAGAACGACCGCTCTTGAGTAAAGACTGGTTTTTNTTAATATCTTCTCCAATCTGTCCAACATGTTTTCCGGGAGATACCGCATCCAGAACCTGTATCTGATCTCCTACTATTTCAGCNTTTTCTGCTATCAAAACTGCATTCGTNCCTTTTGGAAGAGGAGCTCCGGTCATNATACTCAGAGCTTTTCCGGACTGAACTTCGGAATCATACGTTTCTCCTGGAGTAACTTGCCCGACNATGCGGAACATTAACGGATTATAAGTAGATGCGCCAAAAGTGGATTCAGCATTCAGTGCATAACCATCCATGGCGGATCGATCAAAGTTAGGCACATTTACAGGTGAAATTATTTCCTGAGCCAAAATACGGCCGCTTGCTTCAACAGTGAGTATATCTTCTGAAGATAACAACTGTGAGTGTTCCTTGATCAATGCCANCAAAGTTTTAACAGGTGTACGCTTAAGAAATCCGCGCATGCGAATGTCAGCTTTTGACTTCATTTTAACAAACTGTTTTCAAGGAATTAAAATTAAAATTAAATTTAAGACTTGTCAAGTTCAGCCTCAAAATCCCAGCCAGGCTGGCGTTCTGAGATTCCNTGCAATAACGGATGAAAACTCTAGATGCTCTCACAACTTAAATTCTTGTGCAAGGCAAATGGAAAGAATTTATACAGAAGTAATTTCTTAATGAGGANGGAAAAATAAAACGGGGCTTCCGAATGGAAACCCCGNTTTATAAGTCTAAAGTATTATAGCCGATAGAGAATCATGAAGCAGATACTTTACCGGTTGAAAGTCCCGCAGGGCCAGTAGTTGAAGATTGAGCGGATTTTTTGCCTTTTGCAGGTGCTTCTTCACCCATTTGCTCAGCATACCACAAATCGTGGTGTTGCTTGGCCCATGCTGTGTCTACTTCACCGGTTACCATTCCATCTAANGCACCTTCTACTCCAAAGCTGCCCATGTATGAATGTCCCAATGAAACCGCAATCAAAATCAAACCGCTGACAGAATGCAGAATGTGCATGGAAATCATGGTACTTCGAAGCGGCTCAAGATTAGGCATAACCAGAATTACTCCGGAAACTATCAGCACAGTACCTCCGATTGCCAGCATCCAGAACCAGATTTTTTCACCGGCATTATTCTTACCGGACGAAGGATGACTGCCGTCAAACATTCCCCCGGCATTAGCCAGCCATTCCGCGTCTTCTGAACGGAACATGTTGTCTTTGAGCCACGGTAAAATCATCATCACCAGAGCTACCGCAAAAGGAATTCCCAGCAGGTTGTGAACATCTTTGCAAAGCATGGCAAGTCCGGCAAAACCCTCTCTACCAAAAAGAGGTATCAAAACCGCCCTTCCGTAAAGCAGGATCAAACCGCTGATTGACATGACAAAGAAAGTAACCGCAACAACCCAATGGATACATATATCGTAGAGATTCCAGCGTTTTATTTTGGTACCGGAAAGTTCACCTTCGACTTTCATTGGTCCTGCAAACATGAAATAAGCACCNATCGCGACTACTATGAAGGCGATCAACCATGCCCCATAAGGCATGATTGTATCATTCCNCAAGACTCGCCAAATTTCGCCGCCGTCATTAACCAAATTGCCTGCTTCCAGCCCCTTGTCAGTTGTGTAACCACTTCCGCCCTGTCTAACCTCACCCCAATAAGCGGAGCGAGGATTATCAGTGAATTCGCCTTTGGCCTGTACCGTATCCGTGGTCATAAAATAACCGGGAATTGGTGCTAAAACCACCATCANCCACATAGCAACAAANGTCCACAAAATCCTTCTGTTGCGGCGTTTTCTACGGCTGACTTCAACTGCAGCATTATTTTCTGAATTCATCATATGAATCTCCTCTATTCTCCGTATGCACTGGACCANCCCCATGTTTGAGGACGTCCTCCGCGTTGCATGACCCTTGAAGTGTAGGTTTGTGAAATCTGGTCACTATCACCAGCCAGCAAAGCTTTAGTCGCGCACATTTCAGCACAGAGNGGTAGCTTACCTTCTGCTATACGGTTGGAACCATACTTCCTTTTTTCTTCCTCCGAACCGTCCGCTGTTTCCGGACCACCTGCACAGTAAGTACATTTGTCCATTTTTCCACGCACACCAAATGCTTCGTTTTGCGGAAACTGCGGTGCGCCAAAGGGACAGGCATAAAAGCAGTATCCACAACCGATGCATATATCCTTGTTGTGCAAAACAACACCGTCCGGTGTAGTCGAAAAGCAGTCTACCGGACAGACAGCCTGACAAGGTGCGTCAGTACAGTGCATGCAGGCGACTGAGATTGATTTCTCACCCGGGACNCCATCTTTAAGAGTTACAACTCTCCGGCGATTTATGCCCCAGGGCACATCATTTTCATTTTTACAAGCTGTGATGCANCCATTGCATTCAATGCAACGTTCGGCGTCACAGAGAAATTTCATTCGAGCCATTGGTTCTCCTTGTTTATCTCAGTTATGCCAGTTCAATTTTACACAGCGAGCACTTAGACTCCTGCATTTGTGTGACAGAATCATATCCATAAGTCATTGCCGTATTGGCTGCTTCCCCCAATACATAGGGGTCGCTTCCTTTAGGATACTTGTTACGCAGATCTTTTCCTTCAAGGTGTCCACCAAAATGGAAAGGCATGAAGACAACTCCTGGAGCAACTCTTTTAGTGATTAATGCTTTCACTTTAANACGTGCCCCCTCAGCTCCCTCAAGCCAGATATCACGGCCATCNTGGATACCATTATCATTTGCNTCTTTCGGATTAATTTCCGCAAACATATCCTGTTGCAACTCTGCCAACCAGGGATTTGATCGACTTTCATCCCCACCGCCTTCATACTCCACTAGGCGTCCGCTGGTCAAAATCAACGGATACTGTCCTGTATGATCTGTGGCCTGTATGCTTTCGTAGCGGGTCGGCAGTCGGTAATGACTTTTCCGATCCGCATAAGTCGGATACTTAGTCACTAAATCCCGACGGCTGGTATAGAGTGGTTCTCTATGAATTGGCACCGGATCAGGGAATGTCCAGACCTTTACCCTTGCCTTTGCGTTTCCAAATGGAGCACAACCATGTTTTATAGCAACACGTTGAATTCCTCCGGAAAGATCTGTTTTCCAGTTGGTTTTGCTGCCTGCAACTTTTCTTATCGCCGTTCTTTCAGCAGCCGTTAAATCCGAGTCCCANCCAAGTCTTTCGAGCATNGCCATACTGAATTCCGGATGGCCGTCTCGTAACTCATTACCTACCGGAAAAGACCCCTCAGCCAGCAAATTCACNCCTTCACGCTCCACACCGAAACGGGCTCTGAAATTAAGTCCACCTTCCGCAACAGGTTTACTTGGATCATAGAGGTTTGGTGTTCCAGGGTGTTTCATATCGGCAGTCCCCCAGCAAGGCCACGGTAATCCGTAGTANTCGCCATCCGCAGGNCCTCCTTCTGCTTTAAGAGAGGTTGTATTGAAAGTATGCCAGTTTTTCTGCTGTGTTTTCATACGNTCCGGACTTTGCCCCGTATAACCNATAGTCCACATTCCGTTATTGAATTCACGTGTGATGTCTTCGATATACGGTTCATCGTTTACAACCTTGATATTTTTTGTAAACTGTTCGTGCATCCCCAACTTCCGTGCCAGCTTGTACATGATTGTATGATCCGGAAGTGATTCAAAGACAGGTGCAATTACTCTGTCACGCCACTGCAGTGAGCGGTTTGAAGCGGTCACAGATCCGTAGGTTTCAAATTGAGTTGATGCAGGCAGAAGATACACGCCATCTTTCCGGTCATGCATTACAGCCGAAACAGTAGGGTAAGGATCGATGATGACCATCAAATCCAATTTTTCCATGGCGGTTTTCATTTCCTTGCCCCGAGTCTGACTGTTCGGTGCATGCCCCCAAAGGACCATGGCCCTGATGTTGTCCTGCTGAGTAATATTTTCCTTATCCTCAAGCACACCGTCTATCCAGCGTGAAACTGGAATACCTTTAGTATGCATTGGTGATTTGCTGCCTTCATAGGCTTTCTGGTCAAAACGGGATTTAACCCAGTTAAAATCNAGNTNCCAAACNCGNGACCAGTGTTTCCANGCACCACCTGACAAACCATAATAACCTGGAAGACTATGCGACAAAATACAGAAATCAGTAGCACCCTGCACATTNTCNTGNCCACGGAAAATATTTGCTCCGCCTCCTGATTTACCCATGTTTCCAAGAGCCAACTGGAAAGCGCAATAAGCACGTGTATTGTTATTTCCGATCGTGTGCTGGGTTCCGCCCATGCACCAGATGAATGTTCCTGGTTGATTTTCTGCCATTATCTGTGCTGCTTTTTTTACAGTTGCTTCATCAGCACCAGTAACACGTTCTACCTCAGCAGGGTTCCATTTTTCGACTTCGGCCTTCACATCTTCCATTCCAAAGACCCGTTGATCAATAAATTGCTGATCCTCCCAGCCATTATTAAAAATGTGCCACATCATGCCCCAGATAATCGGCACATCAGTACCAGGTCTGATGCGCACAAAATGATCTGCATGCGCCGCGGTTCTTGTGAAGCGTGGTTCTATCACCAATAATTTAGCCCCCTGCTCTTTCGCTTTGAACAAATGGAGCAAAGAAACCGGATGTGCCTCCGCAGGGTTACCCCCAATAACCAGCATTGCTTTACTATTATGAATATCGTTATATGAGTTGGTCATGGCACCATAACCCCAGGTATTTGCAACACCTGCAACTGTAGTGGAGTGACAAATCCTGGCCTGATGATCCACATTGTTAGTACCCCACATAGCGGCAAATTTTCTGAACATGTAGGACTGTTCATTGTTGAATTTCGCGGAACCAAGCCAATACACGGAATCCGGACCGGATTTTTCCCGTATTTGCAGCATTTGATCACCCACCTCATCAATGGCTGTGTTCCAGGAAACACGTTTCCACTTGCCGCCCACAAGTTTCATCGGATACTTAAGACGGCGTTCACCGTGGCCGTGCTCGCGTACGGAAGCTCCTTTAGCACAATGGGCCCCTAAGTTAAACGGATGGTCAAAAGCAGGCTCCTGGCCGGTCCAAACACCATTTTGAACTTCAGCGTATACACCGCAACCAACTGAGCAGTGAGTACAGACCGAACGAACTGTCTCGGTTTCTCCTCCCCCTGCACTACCAGAGGCGGCATGTGCTTTTTTCATCATACCCGGCGTGAGCATCGACGTCAGTGCCGTGCCTCCTGCCGCTAAACCGGAATTACGCAAAAAAGTTCTACGATCAACTGAGGCTCCTTTAAAACCTCCAGAGCTAACCTGCGTCTGTTTCTGGTCTTCTACTTTTTTTCTAATCAATTTCATTGTTATTTCTCCATTACTAAAATTCCTGTTGTTTGTTTGTTGACGTTTAGCAGCATTATGACCTGAACGTTAACCAGGCAAATACTTAGCAGTCCCCAAACCTAAAATGAAGTCGATTTATAATAAGCGGAAATATGCTCACTCATATGATATCCCTTTGAAGGGCTTTCATCTTTTCCGTGTGAAGCTTCGACTCGTTCCGGAGAAATCATCTTAGCTGCTGTGATTGCCACAGCTGCACCTGAACCTGTAGCTACTACTCCTTTTAAAAAACCTCGTCGTCCGGTTATTGTTTCCTTTTTACTCATTGCTTCCTCCGAAGTGGGGTATAAAATTAAAGTCTGTTTACATTGGCAGAATATACAGCAATTCAAAGACCAAGATTTTCGGAAAAATAATCTAAAATAATAACCAATATGACTAACGGATGTTGAAATTAACGGAGAGCCCCTGCTAAAATGTCTCAGGCAGGACAGAATGTCCCACTTTGAACTATCGTAGTTCGGGAGTAGTTTCGTAAGGTAAGGGTAACGACTAGGATGAATGCAGATAAAAAAGGAACGTTTTGTTCAGATTTTAGACAAGCATAGCGAGGTACTGTTTTTCAAAACGGTTAAACTCTGCACCTAATGTCCCGACTGACCGGTAAAAACAAGCATGCTCAGCTTTTTCCAGATCACTGTAAAAACGGTCAATCCAGGGTTCAATGTGGTTACGGAAAAAGTTGAGAGCTTCATTCTCATTCAAATCTTCGGACAAAATCAGCATAGACATCACTTCACAAAGCGCAGCAGCATGATCTTCCGGTTCATGGATTCCCTCCTGCCTTTCAAAGCCTAAACGCAGGAGATCCTCGCGCAGAACTCCCAGAGGTTTTTCCATCAAATATCCTGTCAGGTACCATGAACCGAATGGCACCAGTTCACCCCGTCCCATACCAATAAAAAGGGAGTGATACTCCTCTTCCAATGCTTCCCGGTCAACACTTTTAGCCGCAAGTTTTAGCACATTCAAGGCCTGACCTAGTTGACCTTTACTACTTTTCTTGTCTGAATTATCATTGGTTGCAGTTTCAATTGCATCCAGTTGTTCGAACAGGGTTTGATCAGGAACGCTGCGCAATAGCCTTGCTAATAAAGCATACATTCCACCGCGTAGTTGATTTTCTTCACTGATTTTCAAAGTGTCTCCTGATAATTTGATTATGATATTACTGTCAGAATTTCCTCTTAAGGCAATCCACAAATTTGCTTAATTAGCTTTGATGGCTTCGTAATAATTCCTAAACTAATTATTTGTCATCTCGAACGAGGAGAGGAAACTTAATAATATTAGCACTTAACATAAAATAGCTTTCTCGCTTTGCACGAAATGAGACAGTTTATAGATATATTTCGAGACCGTTCCCTTTAAAACATGTCAATCACACGGCAGTCCTCACACATTTTCAGCCGGTCAATTGCGCCGGGTTCTGAAAACATGGAATGGCCTGCTAAACGACCGGTAATCATTTCTATCATGCTTGGAGTCGAAAATGCCTTTCCGCATTTGATACAGCAAAATGGTTCTTCCTCTTTAAGTATATGAAAATCTTTTCTTAATTCAGGAGAAAGCAGAATCCTGCGTTCAAGACTGACTATTTTTTCCGGACACGCAGATTCACATAATCCGCACTGTACACACAAATTCTCCTGAAAATTTAATCGTGGATGTTCACCACCTGCAGTGAGAGCAGAGGTGGGACAGATTGAGGCACATGACAAACAAAGTGTGCATGATTTTAAGTTAATCTTAACCTGACCAAAAGATGCATCCGATGGTAATTCTATCATTTCCTGAGGTTCCGGAGAACACTCGTACAGATGGTCAAGTGCATAAAACAAAGCCTTCCTTTTATCACTCAAGGCAAAATATGTAGCTTCAGCAATTTTAGGCATAGCTTTTGTTTTTTCCAGCAAAACGTCTGTCAGTTCTGATTTTCTACCTATCCAGCTGATACAAGTTTCCGCAAATCCAAGTCCCTGCAAAATAAGCTGTGCTATTTTAATCTGCTTGTGGATCATATTTTCTACACTCTCCGGGATTAAATGAGAGTCAAGCAGCAGCACTTTCTTTGCACCAAAAGCAAGTGCCGAAAGCCAAATTTCCAAACCGACACTGCCTACTTCTTCGACTTCAATGGAGAGGATATTTCCGGGCAGAGAGTCAATAATATGTTTAATTCTCTCAGCACCTGCTTCTTCACCGTAGAACAAAAGCCATGGTTCTTCACCTCCGGAATTAAGAAATGCCGTCAGCAAAGTGCGAATCCGATTTGCCATATCTTCCGGACGCGGAAAAACATATTTGAGCGCACCTGTCGGACACACTGTGGCACAAACTCCTCCGCCCTGACAGAGATAATTATCAACATCTATTGCTTCTCCCTTAGAAGTAATGGCAAGGGTTGGACAAGCTTCCAGACAGCGCTGGCAACCTATTTGTTCACTTTTGTTGTGAGCACAGATATTAGCATCGTATTGAAGAAAAACTGGTTTTTCAAATTCTCCAATCTGTTCAGGCAAAGCTTCAAGTGCCTTTCTCAAAATAGTTTCATCGCCTTCAGGAGCATAGTAACCGAGAGGTTTTGTGTCTGCACCTGACAATGAAGGTGTATTCAAATCAAGAATTAAATCAAAATTTTCACGATTGCTGTCCACTACCTGCGCAATGTTCATATTACCCTGTGGGGTTTCCAGCGTGACTGTGAAATTTCCCAGATATCCGCTTATTTTGACTTCCAGGTTTTGACTGTAAATCACCTTTATGCCGTCAAAATCTTCCTCATCTCCACGTCCAATACGCAAAACACTTGTCCTCAGCGGACTTTCCTTCAGACTTGTGAGCGCCTGCATGATTGGGGTTTCGTCCTTACCAATGATGAGCAGGTTGCCACTCGACAACAACGGAACCATTGAGGTTGGTTCTACTGAAACTTCTTCTACCGCAACAAATGCTTTTTCACGTGCCTCCACATTTTCTTCAACTTCTTCCATTTCTTTCGCTCTCTTTTCCAATTTTGTTTTTTGTTTTAATTTCATTTCCTGAGTGATCACATTACCTAAAGTGGCAAAACTCGTATAATCCTCATCATAATCATCAAGTCCGTCAGTGATATTAAATTCGGCACCTGAAAATAATTTTCGCAAAGCAAGTTTCCTGATCGACTCACTTACTTCCGGAGACATAAACTGTGTGTAATCTGATTCTGAGCCAAGGTCTTCCAAAGCAGTCAATTCAGACTCATCAGTAGTTTTGAGATCAGTCTCGTTAAACTCTTTTTCTGCTTCGGTTTCTTGAACCTCTAAAGACTCCGCATCTTTTTGTTCCGCTTCCGGATTTTCTACTTCCATTTTTTCCTGCCGGACTTTTTCCAGACGTTCATCCCAGCGATTTGCGAGCTTTAGTTTTTTCACACTTTTCTTTTACGTTTATATTTCTTTTCCGGAACATAATTTTCGAGCACAAAACCTTCTATCCAACGGTATATGTCCGGTGCCATTGCTGCTGAAAAAACCTGATCGTCACTTTCCTGATATGCATTTGCTTCATCAAAACTTGCTGTTACCACAAACGGTTCCGGCAGGTTCAGGACTTCATTTGCACGACTGATTACAAAAATCATCGGATTATCAGACATTAAATTGTAGTAGTAACTTTCACATTCGTCTGCATACAAAGCCAGCGGTAGTCCTGACCAAAGATACTGTTCTATATCTGCATCAGCAACAACACGTTCAAAGTGCTTTAACTCCGGATCATTACGACTGTCTATCATCACACCCAACGCTTTCCAGCTGGCATCAGTCCACGGATTATTGGTAATTTCCTGCCTTTGCATCATTACCGTCACCTGAAATTTGCTGTATTTTTCGGGGATATCTTGAAAATCATTCATAACATTTTGTATCAAATCCATTCACTTTTAGTAGGCAAACAAATTATCACAGAATTGTGCCTTAATCAATCAGACAGCCAATATTCAGCGAAAATACTTAAGCAGAGCAATTCTGCAAATTCAAAAAAGCGGCTGAAGATGAGATACACTTCTGTCAGGTAAACAAATTTAGACTAAAGGGAGAATCATTTTTTCAACACAAAAAAAGCATTTGCACCAGTGCAGAAATTTGTCTGGTTCTGAAGATGATAAACAAAAACGATCGTTTTACCACCGATCATTTCCGCAAACTCAAAGCGCCACTCGTCGGTTTTTTGTTGAAATTCACGCTGAAGAACCTTAAATCTTTGCATTTCTCTGAGCAAAACATATGCTGCTGCAGGGTGCTGTTCCGACTCCAGAGAACTTCCGTAAATTCCGGATACTCTGTATGCGGTTTCTTGATTAACAGCTCTTTCACAAAGATTCTCCTGCTTCTCTGCTGATTCTGCTGCCTGAACAAAAGTTCCTACAAACACACATAAAACCGTAAATAACAGTCGCATCATTCACTTCAATAAAATAGGGCTAACTTTCACCTTCTCGCCTGCCAACTCAATCTGATGAAATGAAGATTTTTGCCCTGGATGAAGCCGTGAGGTAGAAGAGGCAGAATTAAGCAGTAGCAGTTCCGGAGCAGAATCTCTGGATAGTCGATGCTGCCAGTTGCGGTGAATGTGTCCGTGCAGATACAGACGAATGTTTGGATGACGCAAAATCCAGTTCCGGACAGGTACAAGATTGTAGAGTTCGTGAAAATGATCCACCTCCCAGCCTTCAGGAAAAGTCAGTGGATAATGATTAACAACGATAAAACGCGTTTTTCCCGGAAAACTGCTCAGCAGGTTTTCAGTGGCCTGAATTGTACTGCGGCGTACTGTGCCTGAAGCAGTTAACCAGTCGTTAGGATGTGCACTGTCCCAACCTACAATTACCCAGTCCGAGTTTAATTTACGCACATGAATTTCTTCGTCGCCAAAGAATTCTCCAAAATATTGTTTGTAATAATCCTTGCCTCCGCTTTGCTTCACATAACGATCATGGTTTCCCGGAATTATGGTCACACGTTCCGGATCTTTTAGCAGAGGGTCCAGTGTCTCTCTTGCCAGTGAAAATCCTCGTTCCAGTGAAAGTTGAGTTAAATCACCACTAATCACCAGATGATCCCATTTCATCTGGTGTATTTGCTCTACTAGCAGTTTTGCTCTTTGCAGAGGGTAATGTCTGGCACGGCGAAAAAACAAATTCCCCATTCCTAAAATTCTTTTAGACTTGCATTCTTGATAATTTTGCGGATATGTGTGGAAATGCAGGTCGGAAATGTGTATGATGGTTGGGTTCATAAATGTTTATAAATCAGTTTCGCTGGTCGTATAATAATTGGCTGTGAAGTCAGGCTTCCGGATTTAGTTTTAGTTTTAGCTGTTTTGCAGAAAAAACTTTTTTGAGCAGAATGCCTTTTTATTGTCTTGTTCGCAAGCGTTCTTTTTAATGCCGGAGCGCTGACTGGTTTTAATCAATCACTATCTCAGGAGAGGATTAATGGTCCTATTACTTTTTGCATCAGCGTTACTCGGTTTAGGAATAGCGCTTATTTATTATCTCAAAGTATCTAGAATTCCGCTAACACAGGGAATAGAAAACACAGAAGAAGCAGAAAAACTTACAAAAATTCACGGTGCAATTGCCAGAGGCGCAATGGCATTTCTAAAAGCCGAGTACAAGTACATGGTGTACTTCATGGCAGGATTTGGAATTTTGATCGCTCTGCTGATTGATGATCCGCACACACCGGATGTTAATGAAGGGCTTTACACCGCAATCTCATTTCTACTCGGTTGTGTTATTTCAATCCTGTCCGGATTCATCGGAATGCGGATTGCTACTATCGGCAATGCCCGAACAACAACTGCCGCAAAAAATTCAATTGCGGATGCATTTTATGTCGCGCTGAACTCCGGTGCGGTGATGGGTTTTGGCTTAGTCGGTCTGGCAGTTCTCGGACTTGTCGGCATTTACCTGGTGCTTGAGGCACTTCTCCCAGGAATCGAAAAACATATTTTGATGGAAGTCATGGCAGGTTTCGGACTTGGCGGTTCTTCCATCGCACTCTTCGCACGTGTCAGCGGTGGAATATTTACTAAAGCCGCAGATGTTGGTGCCGACCTTGTCGGCAAAGTTGAGCAGGGTATTCCGGAAGATGACCCGCGAAATCCCGCTGTGATTGCGGATAATGTTGGAGACAACGTAGGTGATGTCGCCGGAATGGGAGCGGATTTATTTGGTTCCTGTGCGGAAAGTACTTGTGCTGCCTTAGTTATCGGCGCGGTTGCTTTTGCCACTAATCTGGAAGCACTTTTATTCCCCATCTTAATTTCCGCAGTCGGTATTCCTATCAGCCTTGCTACTATGTTCACTGCACGAGTGAAGGAGGAGAAGGATGTTGCACCGGCATTAAAACGATTGTTGATTATCGCTACAGCTCTCAGTGCAGTCGTAATGTATTTTGTTTCTATGTGGGCACTTCCGGAAAGCTTTGAAATAAACGGTGAGCTTTATACAAACATGGACGTATTTCTGAGCTACTTAACCGGTGCAGTTGCAGGATTGCTGGTTGGTCTGCTGACCGAATACTATACTTCACATGATTTTAAACCGGTACAGGAAGTTGCAAAAGCTTCTGAAACAGGTGCTGCGACCAACATCATTTTCGGGCTTGCTCTTGGTTATCAAAGCGCCGCCGGTTCAATTCTGCTCCTGGCTGCCAGTATTTTTATCCCCTTTACACTTGCTGGAATGTACGGTGTCGCGGTTGCGGCAATCGGTATGTTGAGTACATTGGTGGTTGGTTTGACCATTGACGCTTATGGACCGGTTGCTGATAATGCCGGTGGAATTGCGGAAATGACGGGCATGGGCGAAAGTATCCGTGACCGTACCGATGTGCTGGATTCCGCTGGGAATACCACTGCCGCAATCGGAAAAGGTTTCGCTATTGGATCTGCGATTCTGACTTCCCTTGCGCTTTTTTCCGCATTTTTAACACGGGCGGATCTTCTGGATCCTGAAGCAAATATCATGGACAGCATTAATCTTCTAGATCCACTGGTTTTAACAGGATTGTTTGTAGGCGCAATGCTGCCCTTCCTCTTTTCTGCAATGACCATGAAGTCGGTTGGAAAAGCTGCTTTTGATATGATTGAGGAAGTCCGCAGACAGTTCCGCACAATTCCAGGAATCATGGAAGGAACCGCAGAGCCGGATTATGAAAAATGTGTTGGAATATCCACAGAAGCAGCTCTTCGCGAAATGATTGCTCCAGGAATCTTGATCATGGGAACACCGCTTTTGGTGGGGTTCCTGTTTGGAGTGCCTGCTGTAGCAGGTATTTTGGCAGGTTCGCTGGTTTCCGGAGGTGTACTTGCAATTGCATCTGCCAATTCCGGAGGAGCCTGGGACAATGCAAAGAAATATATTGAAAAAGGTAACCTCGGTGGCAAAGGAACCGAGACACATAAAGCGGCGGTTGTAGGCGACACAGTAGGCGATCCTTTCAAAGATACATCAGGACCATCATTAAATATCCTGGTTAAACTTTCGGCTATTCTCAGTTTGGTTTTTGTACCATTTTTTATTCAGTACGGCGGTTTGTTAACCGGCTGATTTTTCTTCCGGCGGACCTGCGGGTCCGCCAATCCGCACTGCTGTTTAACCCTCCTCCTTCTTTTTTTAAAAAATTTCTGTGTCAAATTCAAAGATTTATTTGGATCATAATGCAACCTCTCCATTATTACCTGAGGTCTCGGTTGCAATGGCTGAGGTGGAGCATTTGGCATTTGCCAATCCTTCAAGTCCGCATTGGGCAGGTCGTGACGCACGTATTTTACTTGAAGATTCTAGGGAAAAACTAGCTCAAGCTTTGGGCACAAAACCTCAGGAAATATTCTTCACCAGCGGAGGTTCTGAAAGCAACAATACCGTCCTCCGGCAGTTATTAATGACTTCAGGAGAAAAGCATATAATCAGCTCCTCTGTTGAACATCCTTCTGTACTGGAAACTTGCCGGATTCTTGCTGAACAACAAAATATTCAATTCACAGAACTGGCTGTTGATTCCTCCGGAACTCTAGCTCCGGATGATCTGAGCGCGGCGATCCGTCCGGAAACTGAATTAATTTCACTGATCAGTGCAAACAACGAAACTGGAAAACTTCAGTCAATTGAAGAATTAACTAAAATTGCACAGCAGCAACAAATTCCTTTTCACACTGACCTCGTACAGGCATTCGGTAAAATAGAATGTAATTTAAGTACATCCGGAATTGATTATGCGACAGCGACTGCACATAAACTCGGTGGACCACGCGGGATTGGATTACTTTATGTCAGAGAGGGCACCCCATTCCAGTCACTGATCAGCGGTGGGAAACAGGAACGTGCACGACGGGCAGGCACTGAAAATGTGACACTGGCAGTAGGTTTTGCAAAAGCCGTTGAATGGTATCTTAACAATCAGTCCAAACTCAACGAGCAGTTTTTTAAATACAGACAATCGGTTTTGGAGGAAATAGCAAAACTCGAGGAAATCTTCATTAATACCGATCTGGAAAATAGTTTACCTAACACGCTCAACTTTGGCTGTCATGGAATCAGTGCAGAAAGTTTGTTGATTTCTCTAGATATGGACGGAGTTGCAGTTTCAACCGGATCAGCCTGTTCTTCAGGTGCCATGGAAGCCAGTCACGTGCTCTTAGCCATGGGGATATCACGTGCCGAGGCAAAATCAACTTTACGTGTCAGTTGGGGTTGGTCGACAAGTTCAGAAGACATTGATTATTTTTGCGCGCGTTTGACTCATCACATACTGCGTTTACAGGCAAAAAATAAAACCGGAAATCCATGATCCAAATGTCTATTTCTGAGCAAAATAACATGAAATTTTTAAAACATATTTTGCTCGGAGCTTTGTCGGTCAGTCTTATTTTTTTGCTGATCGGCAGTTGTGCCAATTCTCTGAATCAGCAAAATTATTTGGAGTGTAAACTAAAACTAGAACAGGACCGTCAAAAAGCTCGATCAGGTCAAGCCTACAGTTATAAATCACAGTCTTTCGAAGAATGCCGTGCGCCGGCAGTTTACCGTACTGCAGATGATTAAACTGTGAAATATTGTTTTTTGATCGTCAAAGTATTTGCGTATTTTTCAAACTCTTGTTAGAGTTGGCGGTCATTAATAAACTCTACCGAGTCAGAAATATAACTTTTTAACAGACTTGATTAAAAGACAATGAATTACAAAGGAATTAATATGAAGAAACAATTCATCTCCGGATTAATTATTCTTGCTCTCGGAACAGTGTTTTCAATGAATGTCTTTGCAAAAGGAGACTTAACGCGTGGAGAAGCAAGTTACAAAGTCTGCGTAGCATGTCATGGTGAAAATGGCGGTGGCAGAAAGATCACAAATGCACCGCGTATCGCTGGTCAACAATCCTGGTATTTAACGAGACAACTCAATAATTTCAGAGATGGAATCCGTGGATCACACATTAAAGATATTACCGGAATGCAAATGCGTCCGATGGCTTTGAGCCTTGTTACAGAGCAGGAAGTAGAAGACGTGGTTGCGTACATCGGTACGCTGAACGGACGCGGAAAACACACAGGTGTTGCTGGAGATACCGAAGCCGGAAAATTGGCCTACGCCGTCTGTGTCAGCTGTCACGGTGCAAACGGTGAGGGAAATGAGGCATTGAACGCGCCGAAAATCGCGGGACTTCCGGACTGGTATGTTGAAAGACAACTGAATAATTTCAAAAGCGGTATACGTGGAGTTGATGCCAAAGATGTATACGGCCAACAGATGAGACCCATGGCAATGATTCTTGCCAACGATGAAGCGGTTCGGAACGTAACAGCTTACATGGCATCTTTAAAAGGAATTTCTATAGCAAAACCAGTTACAGCAAAATCAAGTACAGTAGTAACTGTTGTGACAACTCCTGTGAGTGAACCTCTTTATGCTCCATGTGCCTCTTGTCACGGTTCTGAAGGAGAAGGCAATCAAAAACTGGGAGCACCACGTTTGGCTGGTCAAAACGACTGGTATGTTGAAAGACAATTGCGCAACTGGCGTGACGGTATCCGTGGTACGCACGCTGAAGATGTATACGGAATGCAGATGCGTCCAATGGCGATGACTCTGGCCAACGATGAAGCACTTAATAAAGTAGTAAGATTTATTGGTACACTTAATGGAACTCCTTTGAAACAGACGATTAATGGAAACGCCGAAGCAGGAAAAACAGGTTATATGACTTGTATAGCATGTCACGGTGCACAAGGAGAGGGTAACAAAGCTCTGAACGCACCAAAAATTGCGGGACTGCCTGATTGGTACATTGCAAGGCAACTACACAGTTTCAAAAAAGGAATCCGCGGCAGCCACCAAAAAGACATTTATGGAATGCAGATGCGGCCAATGGCAATGACTCTGGCAAATGATGAAGCTATTGATAATGTTGCCTCATACATTTCCACTTTCTCCGCAGGAGTTTCTACAGCTTCTACTGAAAGTGTTGAAGCAGCACCAGCTTCAACAGTAGCAGTTAATGTTTCAGGATCTGCCGAAAACGGAAAAACTTCATTCGCGGTTTGCGTATCCTGTCACGGAGCTGACGGAGCAGGAAACAAAGCACTGAACGCACCAAGAATTTCCGGACAACAGGAATGGTACGTTGCACGACAATTAGCTAATTTTAAAGTGGGAATCCGCGGTTCACACAAGGATGATATCTACGGTCAGCAAATGCGTCCCATGGCCATGATCATGGCCAATGAACAGGCAGTGGCAGATATAGCAGCATATACGAATACGCTGAAAAGCGCTCCTGCCGCATCAACCGTACAAGGTGATGCAGCAGCAGGGAAAGCCGTTTATGGTGTCTGCGCATCCTGTCACGGTGCAAATGGTGAGGGCAACAAAGCGTTGAATTCTCCTGCTATTGCCGGCCAGCATGACTGGTATATTGTGAGACAGCTCCAAAATTTTAAAAAGGGGATTCGCGGTAGTGATGCCGGTGATACTTATGGCCAGCAAATGAGCCCGATGGCCATGACTCTTGTAGATGACACAACAATAAATAATGTAGCAGCCTACATTTCCACCTTCAAATAACACTCACCTGCCAGGGGAACCGCATTCGCGGCTCCCCTGTTTTTTCTCCCTTTCCTTTTCCTCTTCACTGTTTTTTCCTCTATTTTTACTTTTGTATTGTTTCCGTAAAAAGTTTAAATCTTTTAAATAATTCAGATTTTTGTTGCCTCTTTAGACATATTGTTATAAATTTTACAGTCAGCAGGAGGTTAGCAAAATTTTACGAATACTCTCACAGTCTTGTCATAAAAAGGAATTAAGATGAAGAAACTATTTTTTTTAGGAATTACTTTTGCCCTCGCAATTATCTTAGGTTTTAATGCACATGCAGCAGGAGATGCAGCAAAAGGTAAAGCTGCATACGCGGTTTGCCTTGCGTGTCACGGAGCGGACGGTATGGGAAACAAAGCGCTCAATTCACCTCAAATTGCCGGGCAATCTACCTGGTATCTTGAACGGCAACTCAAAAATTTTAAATCCGGTATCCGTGGCGCAAATCCAAAAGATACCTACGGAATGCAAATGCGTCCAATGGCTTTAACTTTGCCGAGTGATCAGGCTGTTGCCGATATGGCTGCCTATGTGTCAAGTTTGCCGATAAAAGCGGTCTCCTCCACTGTTAAAGGTGATGCTGCCGCAGGCAAAACAGCCTATATGCTTTGTCAATCCTGTCATGGACCTGCCGGTGGTGGAAATGCTGCTCTAAACTCCCCAAGGCTAGCAGGGCAACATGACTGGTATATGGTGCGCCAGATTAAAAACTTCAAAGCCGGAATACGCGGTACAAAAGCCGGAGATACTTATGGAGCGCAAATGCGTCCAATGGCAATGACTTTAGCAGATGAGGAAACTATCAATAATGTAGCAGCGTACATTGCCACATTCAAATAACAAGATTCTACCTTCCTTCTTCAAGGGCTCCTGTTGAACAGGAGCCTTTTTCATTCCTGCAACTTGTTTCCTGCTCTCATGCTGAGACCTGGAAATCTTTCATAACAGATAAAATTAGTGTGCAGATTTTTTTAGAAAAGCGAGTAAATACTACTTCTAAGGGACGCGCTTTAGTGCTTTCCGCAGCATTGTTTTTAGTCCTGCTCATAAGTTGGTTCTTTTTTTTAGCGGTCGGCATCGACCCCCTAGCTGCATACAATATTATCGGCGAGGAAATTTTCCTTACAAATTACGGCTGGCAGGATCTGATGGTCAAAATGACGCCTTTGTTGTTTACAGGTCTGGCAGTAGCTCTTGCCGCCCAAATGCGTCAGTGGAACATCGGAGCAGAAGGTCAGTTTCACATGGGAACTTTTGCCATGACATGGTTCGCTTTACACTTCGACGATATTGTCCCTGGGAGCATGCTGATAATTATCATGCTTATAATGGCGGCTATTGGCGGTGGATTGTGGGGCTGCATTCCGGGATTCCTGAAAGCCCGATTCGGTGTTAATGAAATCATCACTTCTCTCTTGCTCAATTATGTAGCTGCTGCGTGGATTGACCATTTATTGTTTGGAGCGTGGCGTGATCCTGGAAGTAACAACTTTCCAATTACCAGAGAATTCTCAGCAGCTTCACAACTCCCTACCTTTGGTAACACATCAGTACATGCCGGACTGATTCTAGCCTTTATTTTTGTGGTAATTACAGCTTGGATTTTGTGGAAAACGCAGCTTGGATTTAAAATCCGGCTTACCGGAGACAACCCAGAAGCGGCACGTTACGCGGGAGTTAATATTCGTACCTTGACCATCCTGATCTTTGCCGCAAGTGGAGCCATTGCCGGAATCGCCGGATTCAGCGAAGTAACAGGAATTCATTACCGACTGCAGCAAAACATTTCTATCGGTTATGGTTATACCGGTATCATTATTGCCTGGCTTGCGAAAAATCATCCGCTGGGTGTAATTATCAGCGCTTTTTTTATGTCCATTATTTTTGTCAGTGCAGAAGTCCTGCAAATAGAATATGGTCTACCGATTTCAATTGTTTTTCTTTATCAGGGTATTATTTTGTTTACAGTATTGGGTACAGATATTTTTACCGAATATCGTTTGCGGATAACACGTTTTTTAGTTTAGGCAAAATAAATGAAAACTAGTTAACAAAATATTTATGGAATTTTTCATACAAATACTAATTGCCGCTGTTGGGATGGGTACCCCTTTGTTATTTGCTACACTGGGTGGAGTGATAAGTGAAAGAGCTGGAGTGATAAATCTCGGAATGGAGGGACTGATGCTCATCGGTGCGCTGGTTGCTTTTGTAGTCATGTTGAATACCGGTAATTACTTTTATTCAGTAGTTGCTGCTGCCCTTGCTTCCGGGACCGTATCAATGATTCACGGAATTGTCTGTTTAATGCTGCGCGCAAGTCAGATAGCTTCAGGCTTAGCAATGACTTTTTTCGGTGCGGGACTCAGTGGATTATTAGGAGACCAACTTACAGGTGAAACAGTAGAACCTCTTACTCGTATTCCAATACCTGGACTGAACGCCATTCCCATTCTAGGCCGAGCACTTTTTAATCAGGATTTACTCGTATATTTTTCATATCTTTGTGTGGCACTTTCATGGTGGATGCTTTTCAAAACACGATTAGGATTAAACATACGTTCAATGGGAGAAGCACCAGAGGTTTGTGATTCACTCGGACTTTCTGTTTTGAGGTATCGTTTTTTTGCTGTTGTTGGTGGTGGAATGTTGATCGGAGTTGGAGGTGCATATTTTCCGCTTGCATTAACTCCGTTTTGGGTAGATGGTATTACTGCAGGAAGGGGATGGATTGCTGTTGCCTTGGTCATTTTTGCTTTTTGGGATCCGGTTAAGGCATTGGGGGGAGCTTACCTTTTTGGTCTTGCACTGGCTCTGGAACTTCGTCTGCAAATCNTGGGTATANAAATTTCACCCTATTTTTTGAAAATGTTACCATATNTNTTAACTATACTGGTGTTAACTTTAGTGACCATCAGGCATAAACGTCTTGGGATCCAAGTTATGCCTCTCGCACTTGGGAACNTTTTTTTTAGAGGTGAAAAACATTGATTTTTTGTGAGGGATCTACCAGCGGTTTGGTTGACTTTGTAACCAGCCAATTTGAGGCTAAATCATTCTTTATATAAAAACAAAGACTTAGACAAATCAGAAAAATCAAAGTTAAATTTTATATTATTCCCCTGCAGCCTGAAATTAAAGGAACCATATTTTGGTTGAAATATTTAAAAAAAATATGGATCATTTAATGTCTGTTTTTTTCGAACTTAAGAAGAAATAGTTCGCAATCCAGAAAAGGGGGGATTCCCTGCTGCCAAGCATCAATGAATGGCAGCTTTAATATAGGTTCTAGNTGCGAACCTATTTAATCNATTACTCTAAATAAGGAGGAAATATGAATAAATTAATTTCATTAATGGTAGCAGNTNTANTGTCTGCAATATTTAGTTNAAGNGCCTTNGCTTTACCATCAGTTGGTTATGTCCTTGTAGGCCCAAAAAACGATGGTGGATGGTCAATGCGNCANTACCAAGGATTTGAATCCTTAAAGAAGCATGGATATAAGGTATCTGGTGTTGAAATGGTGCCAGAAGCCGAATCTTCAAAAGTATTTACCAAACTTGCGCGGAAACACGATATTGTCTTTGCAACCTCATTTGGGTATATGGACCCAATGGTTAAGGCTGCAAGCAAATCACCAGATACAATATTTTTGCACGCTACGGGTTACAAGGGAAACGACAAAAACATGGACAATTACGTNTGTCACTCATTTCAAGCTCGTTACCTAACTGGNATAGCAGCTGGTATGTTNACCAAGACTGGTAAAATTGGAGTAGTTGGATCTCATCCAATTCCTGAGATNATCCGTAATATTAATGCAATTGCACTTGGGGCNCAGACAGTAAGGCCAGACATTAAAGTTCAAATTGTCTGGATCAATTCATGGTTTGATCCACCTAAAGACATGGATGCAGCTAAAGCACTTCTTGATGACGGGAATGACATCCTGTACACAACGACTGATTCACCCAGTGTAGTTACTCTTGCACAAACCTCATGGAAGCAAAACGGTAAAGANGTGTGGAGTATGGGTAATGATGCTCCTATGGGAAGTAACGGNCCAGATCGATANATCACAGGTATGATGTTCAACTGGAATGTTCTATACAAACATATCGTTGACCAACTCGCAGCTGGTAAACTCAAAATGAATCAGAGGTGGAATTGGGGTTTGAAAGAAAATTGTGTAGGACTATCACCATGGGGCAAAAATGTTCCAGGTAGTGTGGTTAACAAAGTTGAAACTGTCAAAATGGAATGGATAAATGACAATATGGATGAGTGGTATCCTTTTTCTCAAGGCATTACGAAAAAGGATGGNACCAAGATCCCGGCAGGTAAAATCAAACGTCAACAACTTGAAACCATGCAGTACTTCGTAAAAGGGATTGTAAACAATTTTCCTACGCAGTAAGAAATGATTCCGATAATCGATTTCAGAGATGAAAATTGTGTAGAAGAAATGCGAAATGCATATACTACTTGTGGTTTTGCAGTTTTCACTCATGTTTATGATGAATGGTTATCGGAGTTTGCTGATTGGAAGCAACTCATTGATGAGTTTTTTCTACTACCACTAGATGAAAAAAAACAATATGCATATAGTGGTGTAAAGGAAAATCTTGGTTATAATTGGTTGGAGGAAGAGCGTCTTACTCCAACCATGCCTGGGGATTTGAAAGAATCTTATAATTGGGTATCCCCAGACCGTATGCAAGAAAAATATTGGCCGAAAGAGATACCAGAATTCAAATTGATGGCGGAAAAGATAGAACGCATTGCAAGAATGTTGTCCTATCAATTTCTCTATAGATTTGAGAAAGTTCTAGGACTCCCTAATGGAAAATTGGTAGAGAATCATATCGATGGTTCTTCAACCATGAGGATACTACACTATCCTCCATACGAAGGAGAGATTAAAACAAATCAAGTAAGGGGGGGTGCCCATACTGACTATGGTTCAATCACTTTACTATGGAGGTTTGATGATATACCAGGCTTACAGGTATATGATAAAGAATCTGATGAATGGATAGATGCACCAATAATCGAGAATTCATTAGTACTGAATGTGGGAGATATGTTTGCAAGGTGGTCAAACGATATACTAAAGTCCACACCGCATAGAATTGTTAATTCAGATTTGTCTAGACCACGATACTCAATGCCATACTTTGTTGATCCAGGTCGAGATGTAATAATAGAAAATCTCACGAAAGACCCTGCCAAGTATCCACCAATTTCTGCATACGAATATCTCAAATGGAGACTAGCACAGTCCTATGTTGATGATAGCTATACAGAAAATGAACAAGTTGCAAAAGACGGCAACCTGCACCTTCCCGAGAAATCTGAATATTCCACACCTAACGCCCTATAAATCCTGAATATATATACTCTTCATTATAAAAATAGTTATACAAAATTTTATGAAGAGAAATATGTATAAAGAATAATATGGTAAAGCCTAAAACTGTATTTTTGTCAAAACTAGCTTAACAAACCTGTCTCCCCCTTCATCTTTAAAAACCATGCAACACAACTGCTCCGCTTTCCTAGAGCGCAATGCTGATGTTCCGGAAGTTCAGTCTGCATTAAAATCCGTAAAATCCCTGACTAAGTCTAAAGACATTTTTTTGAAACGTTTGTCTTTTGAAGCAGAACCAGCCGATTTTGCAAAATTTCTTTCAGTCGGTAAATTTAACAAACCTCAGTCAAAGGAATAACAGCATGGAGGATGAAGCATTATCCCGGATGAGCCTGACTGAAGTCTCCGGAGCAATTGCAAAGAGGAAAGTATCCTCGCTGGAAGTTGTGCGAAACAATGTAGCGCAACTTGATAAACATGGATCCAGCCTGAATTGCCTGGCACGTTTGTTTACAGAAAACGTATTGAAAGATGCTAAAAAGGCGGATCAGGAATTAGCTTCCGGAAATTCACGGGGAAGGCTACACGGAGTCCCGCTTACGCATAAAGACATGTTTTACCGTGCCGGACAAATTACGGCCTGCGGTTCTAAAATATGTGAAAACTA
>NYXK01000029.1 GCA_002685535.1 Deltaproteobacteria bacterium | reverse complement strand
AAAATTTCAATATTTTTTGTCAGACATTCGCAACTAAAATTGGAGATTATTATGAGGTTAGGAACAACAACTACACTCACCCGCGGCGTTACCGCCGCAGCATCTGTCTCAACAACAGAGAGACTGGTTTTTATTAAGAAAGTATACAGCCTGCTTGCCATGTCAATGCTAACAGCTGCTGTTGGAGCATATCTGGGTTCAGGTCCACTATTCCTCATAGTGGCACCAAATATGATGCTCTTTTTTGTACTTCAAATTGGTCTTATATTTTTTGCTTCTTTTGCGGCTCGGAAGCCCGGTTTAAATATCATTGCACTTTTTAGTTTTACAACTGTTTCGGGATTAACATTGGGGCCTCTGCTGATGAGGGTAGGACCTACTATCGCTGCAGAAGCTTTTGTCCTAACAGCGATCACCTTTGTATGTTTGAGTTTATATGTAGTCTATTCTAAAAAAGATTTCAGCTTCATGTCTGGATTTTTGATGACAGGACTTATTGTCCTCGTCGTAGGAGGGTTACTTAATATGTTCTTTATACAAAGCGGAATGATGCACTTCGTGATGTCAGGCGCAAGTGTGTTGCTGTTCAGTGGTTTCATCCTCTATGATACCTCAAATATTTTGCGCTACTACGGCACTGACGAACATGTCTCCGCCACGTTGGCTTTGTATCTCGACGTGCTGAACCTGTTTATTGCGCTGTTGAGTATCCTCGGTATCATGAGTGATGATTAAAAGAAAATTGCTTTAAGTGAGCGGGGATCCTGAACAAAGTTCCGGTGTTCCCGTTCTTTCATCCTTGTGCCTCAAACTTCAAAAACCCTTCCAACATTTTAAGCCGATTCGCTGTTTGTACTGCTAATAATCACGCTTAGAAATTTTTACGCCTGTTGCTTTGACCAAGGCATTCCAAAAGTTTTGAGAACATTCTAAAAATATTTTATAAAAAGTTAAAAATATATTTGCTTTTCTTTAGAAAAAGAAATATATTAAGGGGTTAGATTTGAAAATGCCTCTAGTAAGAGGCGTTTTAATTAAAACTCCCTCCACATGAGCCTTGGCCATTATCCATATGCGTAACGCCTTTCAGGACCAACATTGCGAAATTTCCGCCAGACGGGAAAAAACGGGGAAAGTGCCTCCGGTGAAAATAACGGATCAACGCTGTTTTTTTTTACAGCTCCGGATTGTACGACAAAACCATTCTGAGCTAAACTAGTTTCAAATGAAAGCCTGCTTTCATTTTTTCAGTTGCAGATAAGACCAACAACAACCCTAACCTTAGTCAGTTCTTATGCCTTCAACATTAGAAAATCGTCATCGTATTCGTAGATCTTTCGGAAAACTTTCTGCTCCGATCAAAGTTCCACACTTGTTGAAAGTTCAATTAGATTCTTTTGAACGCTTTCTTCAACGCGACGTTCCACCTGATCAGCGTGTGGACAAAGGTCTTGAAGCAGTATTCCGTTCAGTATTTCCTGTTTCTGATTTTAGTGGTTCCTCTACTTTGGAATATGTCCATTATCGTTTGGGTGACCCAAAATATTCAGTTGAAGAATGTCGGGTGCGCGGGGTTACTTTCGCATGTCCTGTACGGGCAGCACTGCGTTTGATTGTCTGGGAAAAGGATACTGAGTCGGATGTAAAGCACATTCGGGATATTAAAGAGCAGGACATTTATTTAGGTGAATTACCGTTAATGACTCCAACAGGTTCTTTTATCATAAATGGAACTGAGCGTGTGATCGTGAGTCAGATGCACAAAAGTCCAGGTGTGGTTTTTACTCATGACAAGGGTAAAAGTCATTCCAGCGGAAAGTTACTTTATTCTGCACGTGTAATTCCGCAGCGTGGTTCATGGCTCGATTTTGAGTTTGACAAAAAAGATGTGCTTTATGTGCGTATCGACCGCCGCCGCAAATTTCACGCGACAGTACTGCTGAGAGCTTTAGGTTACTCTGACGATCAACTGCTGGAATATTTCTATCAGTTTGAAAAACTTGACATCAGCAAAGTTAAGACGGGAGAGGATCTTGAAACGCAGAGTTATTTTCGTGTTATGGATCCGGAAATTATTCTGGATCAGCGCCCACAACTCCAAATCACGGATCCAAAATCTGGCGAAGTTCTGGTAAAATCCGGACAGCGGATTAATAAGCGTTTGTTAAAAAAGCTTGAAGCCGCAAAAATCACCCGCTTAAATGTGACCCTCAACGAAATAAAAGGCCGTATCATCGCAAAAACCATATTCAAGGATGGTAGTGAAGAAATATTGGTGCCGTGCAATACGCCTTTAACGACTGAGCTGCTGACAACGCTGGCAGAAAACGGCGTTAAAGAGGTTGAATTATTACACATCGGTCCACAAAAAACGGGCTCCGCACTGCGTGATACTTTGGAGTTGGATAAAGTAATTTCATCGGAACAGGCTCTAATTGAACTTTATAAAAAAATGAAGCCGGGTGATCCTCCCACTCTCGAGGCTGCGCAATTGATGCTGGAGAATTTCTTCTTCAAAGGAGAACGCTACAGTCTTTCCAAGGTCGGACGGTTAAAGATAAATGAAAAGCTGGAACTAGATGACCCGCTGGACAATACTGTACTGACGAAGGTTGATATTTTAGAGACAGTTAAATATCTGCTTGAATTAAAAGAAGGCCACCCTAACAGAATGATTGATGACATTGATCACCTGGGCAACAGGAGAGTCAGGAGTGTTGGTGAACTTTTGGAGACTCAATTCCGGATTGGGCTGGTAAGGATGGAGCGTACCATTAAGGAACGTATGTCCCTGCAGGATTCAGAAACCATGATGCTGCATGACATCGTGAACGCGAAACCTGTTGCGGGGGCGATTCACGAATTTTTTGGCAGCAGTCAGCTTTCTCAATTTATGGATCAGACGAATCCACTTTCAGAGATCACCCACAAGCGCCGCTTGAGTGCTCTCGGACCTGGAGGTTTAACACGTGAACGCGCCGGTTTTGATGTGCGTGACGTTCATTCTTCTCATTACGGCCGGATTTGTCCAATTGAAACGCCTGAAGGTCCGAACATCGGACTGATTGCCTCACTTGCGACTTTTGGCAGAGTCAATGAATTTGGTTTCATTGAAACGCCTTATTTGAAAGTTGAAAACGGAGTTGTTACGGACAAGGTTGAATATCTTTCTGCAATCGAGGAAGAAAAATACAGCATTGCCCAGGCGAATGCGAAACTTGACAAGAAAAAAGCCTTTATCAATGATTTCATTACTTCACGTGTAGGTAGTGAATTCAGCATGGTCTTAAAAGAAAATATAGACTACATTGACATTTCTCCACGTCAGCTCGTTTCTGTGGCAGCAGCCATGATACCTTTTCTTGAGCATGATGATGCAAACCGCGCCCTGATGGGTTCCAACATGCAGCGTCAGGGAGTGCCTCTAGTGAAACCTAAAGCTCCTCTGGTAGGTACAGGGATTGAACATCAGGCAGCTCTGGATTCCGGAAGTTGCGTAGTAGCAAGCCGTACCGGTGTTGTCGATAATGTTGATGCAGGACGTGTCGTAATTCAGGCAGATGTTGATCTTTCAAGTGAAGACACGATTGTTCCGGCAAACGTTGATATTTACCACTTGATTAAATACCAACGCTCAAACCAGAACACCTGTATCAATCAGCGTCCTCTAGTTAAAAAAGGAGATCGTGTAAAGGCAGGTGATGTCATTGCAGACGGAGCATGTACAGAAAACGGTGAAATCGCACTCGGTCAAAATATCAATATTGCTTTCATGCCCTGGAGTGGATACAACTTTGAGGATTCGATTTTGGTTTCTCAACGTTTAATGCATGAAGATACTTTTACTTCTGTGCATATTGATGTACTTGATACAGTTGCCCGTGATACAAAATTAGGAAAAGAAGAGATCACACGTGATATTCCAAACGTCAGTGAAGAAGCACTCAAAAATCTTGATGAAAGCGGAATTATCGCGGTTGGCACAAGTGTCAGTTCAAAAGACATTCTGGTCGGGAAAGTAACACCAAAAGGTGAAACTCAACTCAATCCTGAAGAAAAGTTGCTGCGCGCAATTTTTGGTGAAAAAGCGGGGGATGTACGGGACACTTCTTTACGTGTTCCTCAAGGTGTTGACGGAGTGGTGACTGATGTTGTGGTCTTCAACCGTGAAGGTGTTGAACGTGATGAAAGGACCAGACAAATTGAACAGGAACTGCTGGCACGTTATGAAAACGATCATTATGACGAAATACGTATTGTTCACAGCAACCTCGTGAATCGAATACTTTCTGTGGCAGAGAAAAAGCCTTTGGCTGCGGATGTACTGTCCGTACAGGGTGAAGTGCTTGCTTCAAAAGGCACAAAAATCACTGACGAAATACTGCAGCAAATCCCCTTAAATTCAACTGACGGTATTCAGGTTACTGATAATAAGATCAACCTCAAAGTTGGAACATTTGTCCGTAATGCTCTCCAGCAAATGTATCTGCTGGAAAACGTTTATCAGGATCGTTGTGAAAAAGTATCCAAAGGAGATGATCTTCCACCGGGCGTAATCCGGATGATAAAAGTTTATATTGCGATCAAACGCAAACTTTCAGTTGGTGATAAAATGGCGGGACGACACGGAAATAAAGGTGTTGTTTCTATTATTCAGCCTGTAGAAAATATGCCTTATATGGATGATGGTACGCCTGTTGATATTGTCCTTAATCCGCTTGGGGTTCCTTCCCGGATGAATGTGGGACAGGTGCTGGAAACACATCTTGGCCGTGTAGCAAATGGATTAGGTAAGAAGATTGAGGCATTTCTTCAGCAAAATAGCCCTGCAGCCCAGATTCGTGAATTTCTGAATAATGTCTATCAGTGTGAGGTTGCCAAAAAACATTTTGACTCAATGGATGATCAGACATTTTTGGAGTTTGTGCAAAAGTACAAACCCGGAATTCATATGGCAACTCCGGTTTTTGATGGAGCAAAAGAAACAGATATTCATCGGATGGCGGAAATGTCCGATTTATCCAAATCCGGACAAGTCTGGCTTTATGATGGGATGACAGGTGAACGATTCAGTCAGAAGGTGACTGTCGGTTATGCGTACATTATGAAACTACATCACCTTGTAGATGAAAAAATTCATGCACGTTCCATTGGTCCATATTCTTTGGTCACTCAACAGCCTTTGGGTGGTAAAGCTCAATTCGGTGGTCAACGATTTGGTGAGATGGAGGTCTGGGCTCTGGAAGCTTATGGTGCCGCTTATACACTGCAGGAATTACTGACAGTTAAGTCTGACGATGTCTTAGGCCGTAACAAGATTTATGAGTCGATCGTTAAAGGTCGTCATCAGTTGGATACAGGTCTTCCGGAATCATTTAAAGTGCTGATCAGTGAACTGAAAAGTCTGTGCCTGAACATTGAATTGCTTCAAAAATCAGAAGAAGATGAAGACATTCTGGAAGAAATAGAAGAAATTACGGAGACAGAAGATATTTCCGAAGATTCTGTCCAGCAAGCAGAAACTGCTGCTCCTCCAGAAGAACCTGCCGAAGAAATAGAGGAAGAAGTTACAGCCTAATTAATATAAATTTAAACCAATAACCAACCAACCAGCAACTAAACATGGCGCTCAGAGATTTGTTTGAAATTGCAGAAAATCCGAAAAATTACTCCGCGGTTCGGATAAAAATTGCTACTTCCGATGAAGTAACATCCTGGTCTTTTGGAGAAGTACGCACCTCAGAAACTATCAATTACCGGACATTTAAGCCGGAACGTGACGGTTTGTTTTGTGGTAAAATTTTTGGTCCTGTGCATGATTACGAGTGTATTTGCGGAAAATACAAACGTATGAAACACAGAGGAATTACCTGTGAAAAATGCGGTGTGGAAGTTATTGAATCCAAGGTGCGGCGTGACCGCATGGGAAATATCAAGCTCTCGTGTCCGGTTTCTCACGTCTGGTTTCTTAAAGGAGTACCCAGCAGAATTGCAACCATCCTGGATATGATGTTAAGGGACTTGGAGCGTGTGTTGTATTTTGACGCATACATTGTGCTCGAACCTGGCGATTCAGAACTGGAAGTGCTCGAATTGGTAGAAGAAGACCAGTACAGGGAATTGGAAGAGAAGCATCCCGATTTGAAATTGGGAATGGGTGCAGAAGCAGTACAGATCCTTTTACGCAGAATTGAATTAGAGGGGCTTGAAAAAGAGCTGCAGGTTGAAATGCGTGATGTAAACTCTGAAACCCGCCGTAAAAGAATTTCAAAACGACTCAAAGTCGTCAGTCAACTGTTGAAGTCCGGAAATGCGGTAGATTCCATGATTATTGATAATTTGCCGGTCCTGCCTCCTGAACTGCGACCTTTGGTTCCGCTTGAAGGAGGACGTTTTGCAACCAGTGATCTCAACGATCTATATCGCCGTGTAATTCATAGAAACAACCGGCTCAAACGTCTGATAGAATTGCGTGCACCGGGAATTATTGTAAAAAATGAAAAGCGAATGCTGCAGGAATCTGTAGATGCTCTTTTTGATAACGGCCGTCGAGGTCGTCCGATGGTTGGCTCCAATAAACGGCCTCTCAAATCCATCAGCGATATGCTCAAAGGAAAACAGGGTCGTTTTCGTCAAAATTTACTTGGTAAACGTGTCGATTATTCCGGACGTACAGTGATTGTGGTTGGACCTGAATTAAAACTTCATCAATGCGGTCTGCCTAAAAAAATGGCTTTAGAACTTTTTAAGCCTTTTATTTTTCATAAATTGATTGATTATCAGGAAATTCACACGATTAAGAATGCCAAGAAAGTTCTAGAGGAAAATCCACCTGAAGTCTGGGCGATTCTGGAAGAAGTTGTCCGGGAACATCCTATTTTGCTGAACCGTGCACCAACCCTACACCGTCTTGGTATTCAGGCATTTGAACCTATTTTGATTGAAGGCAAAGCCATTCAATTGCACCCATTAGTCTGTACCGCATTCAACGCTGACTTTGACGGTGACCAGATGGCGGTTCATGTTCCACTTTCTGTGGAAGCACAGCTGGAAGCAAAAATTTTGATGATGTCCACGAACAATGTGCTCTCTCCTGCAAATGGAAAACCTGTGATGACACCGACTCAGGATATGGTGCTTGGGCTTTACTGGATTACCAGAATGCGTGAGGGTGCTCTCGGAGAAGGAAAAATATTCTCCAATCGTGGAGAAGTGCAAGTTGCCTATGAACATGGACGTGTAGACTTGCAGGCAAGGATCAAAGTTCGATTAGCGGACGCTTTGGTATATGATACTGACGGATATTCATCAGCAGACACTAGCAGCCCGATTGTAGAAACAACGTGTGGACGTATTTTACTGTCAATGGTTGTTCCAAAAGAAGTACCTTTTGAAACAGTCAATGTGCATCTCAAGAAAAAACAAATGGCAGAACTGGTTGATGAATCTTATCGTAAAGCAGGCAGTGTTAAAACTGTAAAGATGCTCGATGATCTTAAAAACTTAGGTTATTCCTATGCGACTAAAGCAGGTTTTTCAATTGGAATGGATGACATGGTTATTCCAAAAGAAAAGGCCATACAGCTGAAGAAAGCACAGGGAGATGTAAACCAAATCAACATGCAGCACCAGGATGGTTTAATCACTGACGGTGAGCGCTACAACCAAGTGATTGATATTTGGGCGAGGACGACAGAAAAAATTGCGGAAAAAATGTCAGCCGGGCTTTCTGATGAAATCATTGATGAAGAAGGAGTTCATAAAGTTAATTCAATTTTCATGATGGCTGATTCCGGAGCTCGCGGAAGTAACCAGCAGATGAAGCAGTTGGCGGGAATGCGTGGTTTGATGGCCAAACCTTCCGGTGAAATTATTGAAACTCCTATTCACGCAAATTTCCGTGAAGGACTTAATGTTCTCGAATATTTTATTTCAACTCACGGTGCGAGAAAAGGTCTCGCTGATACTGCGCTAAAAACCGCAAACTCGGGATATTTAACCAGACGTCTGGTTGATGTATCACAGGACTGTGTTGTATTGGAACATGATTGCGGTACACTGGACGGTATTGAAATGACAGCACTGATAGAATCAGGCGAAATCATCGAACCACTTGGTGACCGGATTTTAGGGCGTGTTTTACTGGACGATGTTATAGATCCGGATGCAGAAAACAAAATTTTGATTCCTGCAGGAACACTTATCGATGAACCTGAAAGAGATATAATCCAAAACTCCAGAATTGAAAATGTACGTATCCGTTCTGCCCTGACTTGCATGACAGAAACCGGAGTTTGCAGAGCTTGTTATGGTCGTGATTTATGCCATGGCGGTTTAATCAATTTGGGTGAAGCAGTAGGAGTGATTGCTGCACAAAGTATTGGTGAACCTGGAACTCAGCTTACTATGCGTACCTTTCATATTGGTGGTACTGCGAGTCGATTGGCGGAACAAAACAAATGGGAAGCAAGTTTCAGCGGTGTTTTACGTTTCAGTGAACTGAAGGAAGTAAAAAACCGTGAAGGTAACTTTGTGATTCTCGGACGTCGCGGCGAAGCAGTAATTGTTGAAGGAGACAAAACAGTTCCTGCAGCTAAATTGATTGACCTTGCAAATGAAAGAGAACGTGAGAGACGGCCTCTACCGATGGGTGCAACTCTGTTGAAAAAAGAAGGCGAATTTGTTGAGCAGGGAGATTTAATTGCAGAGTGGGATCCCTTCTCCATTCCTATTATCACAGATGCAACCGGTATCGTTCATTTTAAGGATATTAGTGAGGGTGAAACCTTCAAGGAACAGGTTGACGAAGTCTCAGGTGTTTCACGTAAAGTAATTCATGAATCTCAAAGTTTGGATCAACGTCCTATAATTGCAATTCATAACAGGAAGAAAAAGATTATCATCCGTGAAAATGATACTCCAACAGAATTTGCCTTACCGATTAAATCTGAATTGATGGTCGAAGATGGATTAGAGGTACATGCAGGTGATGTACTTGCAAAAATCCCAAGGGAACTTGCGAGGAACAAGGATATTACTGGTGGACTTCCAAGGGTTGCGGAACTCTTTGAAGCGCGTGTTCCTAAAGATCAGGCAATTATCACTGAGATTGATGGGATCGTTGAGTTCGACACTGATGTCAAGAAAAAGCAGAGAATTCGTATCCGTCCGGAAGATGGTAAAGGTGATTCAAAAGAATATTTGATTCCACGCGGAAGACATATTACCGTTCATATGGGAGAATATGTCCGTGCCGGGGATCCGCTGATTGACGGATCACCAAATCCGCACGATATTCTTGCTGTTAAAGGTTCAAAAGCCCTGCAGAAGTACCTGGTGGATGAAGTTCAACAAGTTTATCGACTTCAGGGTGTCGGCATCAATGACAAACACATTGAAGTGATTGTTAGGCAAATGCTGCGTAAGGCATATATTGAAGATCCGGGTGATTCAAGCTTGCTCGTGGGTCAGGAAATAGGACGTACAGAAATGAATCATGTCAATCGTGATCTTGTTGCAGAGGGTCTGCGTCCTGTACGTTCGAAACCAAAATTACTTGGTATTACCAAAGCGTCTTTGAGTACGGATTCTTTCATTTCCGCCGCTTCTTTTCAGGACACAACGAAGGTGCTGACGGATGCTTCTCTGGGCGGGAAACATGATACTTTCCGTGGATTGAAAGAAAATGTGATCCTCGGACGTTTGATACCTGCTGGAACTGGTTTTAATTCTTTCAGTGGTGTTGATTATGTTCTTGGAGAAGGCGTGATAGATCCGGAAGCAATGCGCCGCGCAGCTGACGAAGCAGCAAGGGCGGCAATGCAAAAGGCAATCGAGGAAGCACAAGAAAATAAAAAACCTTTAGATGCGTCCCTTGAAGAATCAGTCCTGGAAGCGGCATAATTCTTAGCAAAAATGTTCGGGGTTCAGGATGCTTCCAGGCATAGAAACTCTTCACTTCACCCATAAAATGACGGTCCGGGACTATGAACTGGACCGTTTTGGAGTGATAAATAATGCTGTTTATCAGAACTATCTTGAACACACACGCCACTTGTTTTTGGAGACAAACGGCGTCAGTATGCAGGATTTGGTAGAGCGCGGTTACAGCCCTGTAATCACGAAGGCTGAAATAGAATATCGCAGCTCACTGCAAAGCAGAAATGACTTTGTGGTAAATCTGGAACTAGCTTCTCTTTCCAAACTAAAGTTCATTTTCAGGCAGGAAATCCGGAGCCTGCTCGAAGATACGTTGATCATCAGTGCAAGAATAACCGGAACCATCCTCAATTCTTCCGGACGACCATGCTTTCCGGATTCTTTTCAAGACTTGCATTCTATCCTCACCATTAATAAAAAAATAAAACCAGGGGAATAGTATGATTTCAGAAAAACAGCGTGCCGCTGAAGCTGCAGTTGAAAATGTGAAAGACGGGATGATAGTCGGCCTTGGAACAGGCTCAACTACTGAGTTTGCTGTTAAAAAACTTGGTGAAAGGGTACGTGACGGTCTGGCCATTAGAGGGATTCCTACCTCAGATGTTACCAAAGTACAGGCAGAAGAAGAAGGTATTCCTTTGATTGACTTCTCTGAGACAATGTACATAGACCTCACCATTGATGGAGCAGATGAAATTGATATAAATTTAAATATGATAAAAGGCGGAGGTGCTGCTTTGCTCAGGGAAAAAATAGTTGCCTCTGCCTCAAAAGAAGAAATAATTATCGTCAGCCACGAAAAATTTGTTAAACAGCTGGGAAGTTTCCCCCTGCCTGTTGAAGTGATTCCTTTTGGCTGGCAAGTAATTTTTAATCAGTTGGAAACTCTAGGGGGAAGTCCGGATTTAAGACTCAAGCAGGGACAGCCTTTACTCACAGATCAGGGAAACTATATTATCGATTGCCGTTTTCGTCAGATCATAGATGCGTCTCAGTTGGAGCAGCGGTTGAACATGATTCCGGGTGTGGTGGAAAATGGTTTGTTCACCGGTTTGTGTACACGCATGATTATGGCAGAGGGTGAAAAAATTGTAGTGAAGGAACGCGGCATTAAGTGAGCAAAAAGTCTTCATTTCAACACATTCCAGACTAGACAAAACGGCCGGAACAATCTACTCTGGTAGCAGGAGATTTTTTACATTATTAAACAAGAAAAAGGAGAATTTATGACAATTCGTGTAGCAATTAATGGTTTTGGACGCATTGGCCGTATGGTGGTGCGTGCCGCGAATAAAAATCCAAATGTTGATATCGTCGCTATTAATGATCTTGTACCGCCGGACAATCTGGCGTATTTGCTGAAATATGATTCGACTCATGGGATTTTTGATGGCGAAGTTCGGGCAGAAGAAAATGGCATCATGGTTGACGGCAATAAAGTTGAGTGTATGTCAGAGAGAAATCCTGCTGATTTGCCCTGGGGAAAATTGAATGTTGACTATGTGATCGAATCAACCGGTCTGTTCACCACCAGTGAAAAAGCAGAAGAGCATTTGAAGGCAGGCGCCAAAAAAGTTGTAATTTCTGCTCCCGCAAAATCTCCTGAAATAAGCACTTTGGTTATGGGAGTCAACAACGAAAAATATGATCCAAATGCGGACAATGTTGTCTCCAACGCTTCTTGTACCACTAACTGTCTTGCGCCTATTGTTAAAGTTGTCTTGGACAATTACGGTATTGAAGAGGGGTTGATGACCACCGTGCACTCTGTGACCTCTACTCAACCTACTGTAGACGGTCCTTCTAAAAAAGACTGGCGCGGTGGACGAGGCGGACCCCAAAATATTATTCCAGCTTCAACCGGAGCAGCGAAGGCGGTTGCGCTTTGTATTCCGGAAATTGCGGGTAAATTGACCGGAATGTCAATGCGTGTACCGACTCCGAACGTCTCAGTAGTAGATCTGACGGTTAAACTTAGCAAGTCTACCAGCTATGACGAAATATGCGCAGCCATGAAATCTGCCTCGGAAGGTCCACTAAAGGGAGTTCTGGGTTACACGGAGGATGATGTAGTTTCCAGCGATTTCATCGGAAGCCCCTTCTCATCAATCTTTGATGCCGGTGCCGGTATTGCCTTGAACGATAAGTTCTTTAAACTGATCTCATGGTATGATAATGAAATGGGATATTCCTGTCGTTTGATCGATCTGATCGAATATATGGAACAAGCCTGAAACATTCGCGAGGTTCGGGTTTTTCACATTTTCGCTCCTCGCACACCTCATAACCTGCTTGACAAACTCTATACCAACCAATATCTATTTCCAGCACTATTATCATGCACAAGGTCGAATTAAAAGAAGTTGGTTTGGACATAGGCTTGGCGTTTTCCAAACATTTTTATAAAACAGACTATCTGCATTATGGTTACTGGCCGGACGGCCTTACGGTAGAACCGGCTAATGTTTTTGAGGCGCAGGTAAATTATGCGAATTATCTGCTTAAAAACATTCCTGAAGGAGTCAGTTCCATTTTGGATGTCGGTTGTGGTTCAGGAAAATTTGCTGAAATAATGCTAGATGCGGGATACAGTGTGGATTGTGTTTCTCCGAGTCCGAATTTGACTAAACATGTCCGGAATCGACTGGGTGACCGCGCAGAAATTTTCGAAACCCGATACGAAGATGTACGTACCGAAAAGCGCTATGACATGATTCTCTGCAGTGAAAGTTTTCAGTATCTGCTTGTGGAAGAAGCAATTGAGCAGACAAAGAAATTTTTGAATAAGCAAGGATATCTGCTTATCTGTGATTTCTTTAAACGTGATGTGCCCGGTAAAAGTCCAATCAGTGGAGGACATAGAATTGAACGTTTCTTGGAATATATGGATGAACAACCGTTCACAAAGTTAACAGATCTTGATATCACCAAAGAAGCGGCACCATCACTCGACATCATGCGGGATTTGATTCAGGAAGTCATCGCCCCTACCTGGAATATTGTTGCCTATTACATGAGGAGCAATTACCCTCGTTTTACAAGGATGTTCAGTTTTGCCTTCCGCAAAAAGATTGCACAGGCTCACCGTAAATATCTTTCCGGAAGTACCAGCGGTGAACAATTTGCCCATTTCAAAACCTACCGTCTTTTTCTTTACCAGCAAAAAGGTTGAAGGCCGCTTTCAGTGTAGCCCTGAACTCAGTAATAATTCTGAGATTAAAACTTTTACCCTGCTGCGTTTAGCTTGTCCTGAGGGAAACTAATTCTCACTAGACAAAGTTACGCAAATAATTCCATTCTTGATGAACTGCTGAAGTGTCAGAAGAGCGCATTGTTTTTTCATCATGCATCACATAATTTAAAGAAAATCATGACTGATTCAGAGACAAAACACGCTATCCGCATGATTTTGATCACGACATCCTTGGGCGGGATGTCATACCTCTCTTTTAATAATGGATTGCTGCTCGCCTATTTCTCCTATTTGGGTATTCCAAGTGCAACTATTCTAATCCTGCTGGCGCTTCTGCCATTATCTCAATTTGTCTTTATGATTCCTTTCAGTTATTTGTCAGATATATATGGGAAAAAATTGATTGGAAATTTTGGTATGGTATTGTCAATAATCGGATTTTTATTGATGGCTATTGCCAGTGTTTTTTCTGAGACATACCGGACTTTGGTTGTCGGTCTGGGTGCAGGAGTTTTTGGAGCTGGATCAGCGTTAATTATTGGAAACTGGTTTGCTCTGCTTCACCCAATCATTCCTGAAGATATTCGGGGAAGGTTTTTTGGTCGGTTACGTTTGACTTGGCAATCGATTGGTATCATTTTCACTTTGGCGGTTATTTACATTTTGGATCAGTATCCTAATCTGGGAATGTATCAGGCAGTAATAGGAACCATCACGATCTTGATGGCGTTACGGATGATATATTATCAACGTATTCCGGAGTTGGATAAAATCCAGCCTAAAAAAGAGACATTCCGCAAATCTTTTTTAAAAGTTCTTGCCATTCCGGAATATTTATCCTTTTGCGCATATTGTTTTTTATTGACTCTTTTTACCGGTGCTTGTCCGCAAATTTTCAATTTAATTGAAAAAGATGTGCTCCATTTGAGCAAAGTCGAAATGGTTTTCATCGGGAATTTATTGGTCGTTGGCGCCTTAGCCGGATTTATTTTAGGCGGTCGCCTGGTGGATAGATTTGGAACAAAATATGTTTTTCTCTGGTGTCATTTTGGTTTTGGTTTAATCCTGTTTTTTTTCCTGTGGCGTGACGTTTTTCCTGGAGAAGTTCAAATAACCGTTGGGATTCTAACTATTTTATTTGGCATGGTACAAGCTGCTTCCAGCATTGCTATGACTTCAGAAACACTTGTGTTGATTCCGGTGGAAAACAAATCACTGGCTACTGGACTATGGTTTACGCTTTACAGTGGTGGAATAGGGCTTTCGGGTGTATTGAGCGGGCAGGCACTTGAGCTTGGACTTTTGAGTGACTCGTGGAGTTGGTTTGGTCAGGCTATGAGCCGATACGACGGACTCTTGATGCTGTGCGGAGCGATGGTGTTGTTGATGACAGTCACACTTGGATTGATCCCATCAGTCATCAAAAAGACTCCTGCAGGCTGGATTCCGCAAGGTTCGTAAAGCTTCAGGTTTGTGGAATGGAAATGTTTTTCTGCGGCAAGCCTCTCTGGCTCCGTTTGCAGTAGGATACTCTTCCAAATAAAAAGCCTTAGTTTACTTTTTAAGCTTTTCAAAATAAGCGAAAATTTCTTCACGCTCAGTCATTCCAACCAGCATCAGCAGCTCACCTGCCTTTACTTGTTCAATGGCTTGTTTTACCCCATTCAGGCATGTTTCTGCGGAACCGATTCAGGTTTCCGGGATATGATGAAAAAATTCCCGGAAACAGGGACTTTCAAAGCGCTTAAGATTGGGGTGGGCGTCAATTTAAAACATTTGACTCAACGAGGATACTCAGCGGTTCTTTCCTTTCTCCATGACGGCTGAGACTGAAATGATCATGACTAAAAAATTCTTCGGCAATTTCGGCTAGAGCAGGTCGAAGCTGTTCAAAGGATTGATCAGTATTCGGCAGATTCAGGCGGTCATTTGAAATCACCCAAAAACGTTTCTGCTCAAAACTAAGCCGTCCCTTAAATTCCTCTTCCTGTTCTAAAAACTCCGCAGCTTTCAAAACAGCCTTCAATGCGGTATTCAGGCGTGCTGAGATTGTACCCTCCTGAAAACGTTTACGCTGATAAAGCAGTGCCAGTTTACCATCAGCCAGAGCTGTTGAAAAATTTCCCTCATGAGTAACCAATAAAGTTCCGGGACCTTCAGGAACATGGTTATAGTCGGCCACATCAATCATTAAATGGCCTTTCAGTTTTTTATTACGAATCCACGAATGAAAGACAGGCACAAATTCAGTTGCGTTAATATTCGTTTCTTCAGCCAGTAATTTAACGCTGAGTCGTTGCAGTTCCATAAAGTACTCCAAAAAGTGTTGTTTGTTTAAGCACAGAATCACCGGGAATCAACATGTACTTTTTCTGCATTCCTGTTGAATTCGGCGGCCTCCCCGGGCAATGCTTCATAAGATAATTTATTCTACCGCGCAACGGGCGTAGCAGGCATAGGCCGCGTCAATGAACAACTGTGCTTGATCTATCAGTTGATGAACAGAATCCGCGTCAGCGTGAACCGGTCCTTGTTGATGCCTCTGCAGCAGATAGCGTGCAAATTTACCCTTTGCGTATTTATCGTAAAATAACTCAGTGTCTAAAAAGCGGTGGGTAAATTCTTCAACTACGCTTTCCGGACGTTCGGGAATATCATAGACCTGTTGTTTAACCAAAGCACGTGAAGCGCCGACCATACTCCGATAAGCCAGTGCGTCCGCCTCTGCGTAATTTTTCTTTTCCAATTCCAACTGTGCTTCAAAGACTTCCCGCTCGGCATCCGCCAAATCGAATTGAGAAGATGAAATCACTTCTCCGGCACACTCTCCAATACCGCGGTCGAGCATCGTAAATTCTCGTGGATCACCCCAGTCACGATAGAAATCCGGATTTTCATCAAAAGTCGGAGCGTTTTTCATCAAACTTTCAATCAGCGAACGCAACTCTTTCTTACCGATTCGTGCAATGAAATCGCAAAATTTTTCACCCTGTTTGCGAGCACGAACATAGTGATCCGTAATCCTGTCCACCACCTCCGGAATACGTTTAGAAGGAACTGCACCGATTGTCATGCCGAAAGCGCCTGCATTTTCCGCCCATTTTCCGCCCAGTACCACTTGAAAATGAGGCACTTTATAACCATTGAGGGTGCGGCTGTTACCGAAAAATCCAATGTCTGCCACATGGTGCTGTCCGCAGGAGTTAAAACAGCCGCTGACTTTGATACGTAAATTACGAACCGCTTCATCCATTTCATAAGATTTTGCAGCCAGACGTGTGCGCAATTCTTCCGCCAAGCCGCGACTCGCGGAAATTCCGAGTTTGCAGGTATCAGTTCCGGGACAGGAGGTAACATCAATAATCGTATTCGCGCCGGAATCAGCAAGGCCAATTTTCTTCAGATCTGTATACAAATCCGGAAGATCCGCTTCACTGACCCAGCGGAGAACAAAATTTTGTTCCACAGTTGTACGGATGCTGTCACCGATGTAAAGCCGGGCTACATCGGCCAGCTTACGGGTTTGATCACTGCTGAGATCACCCAGCGGCAAAGCCACAGTCGCAATCGAATATCCCGGCTGCTTCTGCGCTTTGACGTTGGAACGCTGCCATTCCGTAAAACCTTCAGGAAATGTTTTTTCTTCAGAAAGTGCCGAAGGCGATTTCAAAGGCTTTTCACCATATGCAGGCAATTCTTCAAGATAAGAAGTCCAACGCGCATCTTCCGGTAATACTTGGCGTTCTTCCCAAACCAGACGTCGAAATTCCTCAATGCCGAGCTTTGCTACTAAAAATTTCAAGCGTGCCTGGGCTCGGTTCTTTTTCTCACCGAGTCGACCAAAGACACGTGCTATGGACAGTGCAATTGGTAAAAGTTCTTCGGGCGGTAAGAAGGAGTCAAACAGTTTTGCCTGATACGGTACAGTTCCCAAACCGCCGCCGACGTAGAGCGCAAAGCCGTGNATCTCCTGACCCCGCCGAGTTTTTTTAACCGCNAGTGCTCCCAAATCGTGCATCTTCACNAGCCCGCAGGCTTCTCCCTGACAGCCGGAAAAAGCGATTTTCACTTTTCGCCCAAAGTCCTGACAGTCAGGATGCCCCAGCAAAAAACCTGTTAGCGCGCTTGCATATGGAGTCACATCAAACTCCTCTCCAGAACAGACTCCTGCTTTTGGACAGGCGGTGAGGTTACGTACACTGTTACCGCAGGCTTCGCGTGTTGTGATTCCAACCGAGGCTAAGCGGCGCATGATGTCAGGCGTGTCTTCAATGTGAACATAATGAAACTGAAAATCCTGACGAGTAGTCACATGCAGGATTCCGTTNGAATATTCCTCAGCGGTTTCCGCCAGTACGTCCAGTTGATCCGGAGTAACTCCGCCAAAAGGAATTTTAATCCGTAGCATTCCGGGCGCGTCCCAGACAGTTTCTGGTCCCTTGAAGAAACCTTTTTGATAGCCGATATCTCTGGTTTGCTCACCGTCATGNCGTTGTCCGTTGTCATAGCGTTGTCCGTAGACACCTCGCCGTAAACGTGTTTCTGCGAATATTTTTTCATCGAGTTTTCCTTTTTTACGTAACTCAATCTGCGTTTCAAAAATATCAATTTCCTTACCCAGATCAGCAGGAATTTCTGNCGATAATTGATTTTTCCAGCTATTCATAAAACCTCTTTTTGTCTATTTAGTTGTCTGTTTAAAGAGCAGCACGCGAAAATTCAAGTTGCCCCAGTTGGGTGTTATTCTTTGTGTTTGTTTGTGTGAGTATGTAAAGACCGCGGTTAAATCAATCCACTGTCTTCCGGAATAATAGATCAGTTAATGGGAAAGTGTTGTTCAACGACAACAAGCTGGACAACAGCAGGAACTTGGTTTGTCCAGGATAGGATAACTGCCGTAGANGAGGGCTGGTGAAGTCTTTTTTGTAGATGAAGTAATCTTAGTTTTCATATCGACTCATGCAGAAAAATATTGTAGNGGGGATCNTCTCTATATTTGATATATTANAATTATGTTCTATATAACGAAAATAGTCAATAAAAAATACAAAAAAAGNTCATTATTTTTATACATCAATGATTCTTCGTCGTAAATGGAGAGTAGTTCTTACAGTTGGAGAAGTATTGTCCGGCAGGCAGATATGGGTATACAGGAGAATTTCTGCATCACAAGAAATGACAAGGATCCGGGACTTTTGAGCTATTTACAGTCTTAGTCAGTTGAATCTTCGATAGCTTTTTTAAAATTTCTTGGCATGGACTTGGTGGTTTTCAGACCTAACTTCTTCAGCATTTCAGCCTGACGTATCATGCTGCCCCTGCCTTCACTCAGTTTATTATACGCATTATCATAAGACACATTGGCGTCACCAAGTTTATCACCAATCTTGACAAAATCTTCCAGGAAACCATTTATTTTTTCATAAAGTTTAGCCCCTCGTTCAAAAATATCTTTCACATTTTGAACCTGTTTTTCCTGTCTCCAAAGCTGATTTACAATCCCGACCACCATCATCAAACTTGCAGGAGTGACAATGATGATATTTTTGTTAAACGCGTCAGAGGTCAAGCTGTTGTCAAGTTTCTGAGCAAGGGAGTAGGCGGATTCTATCTGCATGAACATGAGAACGTAATCGGGTGAACCGTATTCTTTAAANCCCTCCTGATAACTTTTTGAAGATAATCCATGGATGTGATTACGTACTGACTGGAGATGTTTTTTGGCGTGGACTTTNCGTTTTTCGTTATCCTCTTCAGACATATAACTGTTGTATGCTTTCAGCGAGACCTTTGAATCCGCGATCATGATACGCTCATTCGGCAGGTTGATGATAAAGTCCGGACGCTGTTGTATACCATCATCAGTTTTTATCTGGGTTTGTTTTTGATAATGCTCACCCTTGATTAAACCTGCATTCTGTAGGCATTTTTCCAGAATCATTTCCCCCCAGTCCCCCTGTTGTTTTGAGTCGCCCGTAAGAGCGGTAGTGAGGTTTTGAGCGTCCTGGCTCAAAGTTGTACTTACTTCCTTAAAATGCTCAAATTCTGCTTTGATCGAAGCCCGTCCGGTTATATCTTCAAGGTGAAACTTTTCTACCTTTTCCTGAAAATCCTTCATTTTTGTCTGTATTGGATTTAGCAGATTCTGGATACTATTCTTATTTACTTCAGTAAACTGCTTGGATTTAGTTTCAAAAATCTTCGTTGAGAGATTTTCAAACTCGGTACCCATAAGTATCTTTGCTTCTTCCAAAAATTTAATTTTCTCTCTCGATTCGTTCTCCTTTGATTCGAGCCTTTCTTCTAAGGTAGCATTCAGGACTTGCAATGCAGAAAATTGTTTTTGCTGCAGTTCAAGACTTTCTTCGATCTCCGGAATCCTGTTTGCTTCCTGTGTCAGGACGGCAAACTGCTTGTCGATCTCAATTTTATCCAACTGTAGGATTTCATATTTCTGCTGGAGGAGATTAAAATCTTCCTCAATGTTTTCGATTTCAACTGCTTGGGCCAAAACCGTTTTTTTTATGTAAATCCAGCTGATAAAAATTCCCAGTACAATACAGAGGATGCTATAAATGACTAAGGCGTAGTTTATGGATTCAATGTTCATACTTTAACTTTTGGAGCTGTGATAGTTGAATTTGTTAGGCTTAGCACTGCTCTCATACTATAGCACGCCTAAGCTCTTGAAAACAATAATGCCACAGACAGTAAATTTTGTGCCTTGTATTGAACTTAGCGAAAAAGATTAAAACTTGTCACCCCGGACTTGATCCGGGATCCAGATTATTAGCTAGCTTTATAAATTATGAATCTGTAAAAAGTCATAAAGTCGGATCATTTCTCCCTACGGTCGAAATGACATATTTTGGGTTTCAGACTTTTTACGGAGCCATTAAGAATGATCATTTCAAGAAAAGCTGATGGGATTTAAATCTCGATTCTTTTCTATGCTTTCAGCTTAAAAAACGATTCCAAAAACTTTCCGGTATAACTTGCCGGATTACGGCTGCAGTTTTCCGGAGTACCTTCGAAGACCAGTTTACCGCCTTTGTCTCCGCCTTCCGGACCGAGATCAATCAGCCAGTCCGCGGTTTTGATCACTTCTAAATTATGTTCAATGACGAGCACAGAATGACCTTCATCAACCAGACGGTGCAAAACTTTAAGCAGCCTCGCCACGTCGTCAATGTGCAGTCCGGTGGTAGGTTCATCCAGAATATAGAGAGTCGTCCCACGTGAACGCCGAGCGAGTTCTGCGGATAATTTTAAACGCTGGGCTTCTCCTCCGGAAAGTGTGTTCCCGGCTTGTCCTAATTTCATGTAACCCAAGCCAACTTCTTCCAGAGTTTTGAGGATACGTTTGATTCGCGGCTGCGCTTCGAAAACTTGAACCGCGTCGCCTATTTCCATTTCAAGTACGTCTGCGATTGTGTGTCCTTTATAGGTTATGGCCAGAGTTTCACGATTGTAGCGCCTGCCTTTGCACTGATCGCACTTGACCCAGACATCCGACAAAAAGTGCATTTCAATTAAATGAAAGCCTTGTCCATCACAGCTTGGACAGCGGCCTTCTTTTGCGTTAAATGAAAAACGGCGTTTGGCATATCCACGTTGTTTGGCCTCAGTCATTGAAGCAAATAAGTTGCGGATCGGTTCCATCACTTTGGAATAAGTCGCAGGATTTGAACGAGGGGTACGGCCGATTGCTTCCTGGTTAATCACCATGATCGATTCAAGCTGCTCAATTCCGGAAACTTTATTGTACGCTCCCGATTTGAGTTGTTTTCCGTTCAATTCTTTTTCCAGCACCCTTTGCAGAACATCGACTACCAGTGATGATTTCCCGGATCCGGAAACACCGGTTACTACAGTAAAAATTCCCAGAGGAAAATTGACGTCCAGATTTTTCAAATTATTAGCTGAAGCTCCGGAAACTGCAAGCAGATGTTCCGAATTCATGGGCCTGCATTTTTGCGGCAGAGGAATCGATTTTTTACCACTCAGATACTGTGCAGTCAAGGTTCCGTTTTTTGCAGAAATTTCAGCTGGACTTCCGGAGTCAGAAACGTTTCCGCCATAATGTCCTGCACCCGGGCCAATATCAATCAGATGGTCTGCCTGCCGGATTGTGTCCAGATCGTGCTCCACCAAAATCACACTGTTGCCGCGATCTCGCAATTGCTTCAGCGTATGGAGAAGCCGGTCCGTGTCACGCGGATGCAAACCAATGGTCGGTTCATCTAAAATGTACATCACCCCGACAAGCCCTGACCCAATTTGCGAGGCAAGCCGGATACGTTGCGCTTCTCCGCCGGAAAGTGTGGAGGCTTTCTGGTCCAGTGTCAAATACTCCAGCCCCACATTTTCTAAAAATTTTAGACGTGTTAAAATTTCTCCCAGTGCCTGTTCGGCAACCGTGCGTTGATTTTCAGTAAGCATCCAGCTTTCAAGTTCATGTCGCGCTTCCGGAACGGTGAACTGACAAAATTGACTGATGTTTCTCTCATTTATCGTCACTGCGCGATATTCCGCCTTCAAACGATCCCCGCCGCAATCAGGACAGAGAGGATTATGTAAACGGGAAAATCCGCCCAAGCCATCGCAGATTGGACATGCTCCTATATGAGAGTTGAAAGAAAACATGCGTGGAATTAATTCTTCCTCTTGAAAAAACGCGAGGCTTAAGTCATTTTCCACATTGGCCGGAGTTTCGGATAAATATTCAGTTTTTCCAGTTTGATCTGTTAAGCTGATTTTAAGCAAACCATGTCCACGCTGAAAAGCGTTTTCAATCGCTTCCGCTAATCTTTTCTGCTCTTCCGGATTTACACGCAGACGGTCAATGCCCAAATCCACAGAGGTTTTTTTACTGAGCGTTAATTTTGCGGAATGCTCCTCCCATTCATCCAGACGAATTGCTTTTCCATTCAGATAAATCCGCACAAAACCGTCCTGTTGTAAAGACTCAATCACATTCGGCAAGTGTTTTGGATGGTCGAGCAAAAGTATTTTTTCTGCTCCGGGCAGATATAAAGGAGCAAGCAGTTCAAGGCGTTGTCCTGCGTAATTCTCTGCGCAGTATGCCGCGGCACGTGTAGGGCTGTAACCGATCAAAGCTTTGCCGGTTACAGGACAATGTGCTTTGCCGATGCGTGCGAAAAGTAAGCGCAGATAATCGTAGATTTCGGTTGTGGTCGCCACAGTCGAACGTGGATTGCGTCCGGTGACTTTCTGATTGATCGCAATTGCCGGAGAAAGCCCGTCAATCGAATCAACCGGTGCTTTGTCCATCCGACCCAAAAAGCGCCGTGCATAAGTAGAAAGTGATTCCAGATATCGAGCCTGACCTTCCGCGAAAATCGTGTCAAAAGCCAAACTCGTTTTGCCGGAACCGGAAACGCCGGTAATGACCGTCATTTTGTTGTTTGGAATGCGAACGTCAATGTTGCGTAAATTATTCTTTGACGCACCTTTGATGATGATGTCACGGGCATGATTTGTTGATTCTCTCAAACTTCCGAAAGCCGCGGGATGCTCCTCTACTTCTTCACTCTTAATTTCTTTGAAACTTTTTAACTCTGAACCTTTGAAGCCCTTTTGTTCTTCTTCTTTGAAACTCAACGTCTGAACAGTACCTTTCTGCCTGAGTTCCTCAGTATTTTTTTCCAAAACAGTTTTCAAAAACTTTCCAGTCAGCGTTTGCTGTGCCGCCAAATCTTCCGGAGTTCCTGTGCAAACCACCTCACCACCGTATTTACCGCCGCCCGGACCAAGCTCAATCAACTGATCCGCGACTTTCAGTACGTCCAGATTATGTTCTATTACCAGCACCGTGTTGCCTTGATCAACCAGACGGTTCAGGCAGGTCAGCAACAGACGGATGTCCTTGAAATGCAGTCCGGTAGTGGGCTCATCCAGAATGTAAAAAGTATTACCGGTAGCTTTTTTTCTCAACTCAGCAGCAAGCTTGACGCGCTGAGCTTCTCCTCCGGAAAGTGTTGTGGAGGGTTGCCCAAGCTTCACATAACCGAGGCCGACATCGAGCAGGGTTTGTAGAATAAGGTGAATTTTCGGTAATGCGGAAAAGAAATATTCTGCTTCTTTAACCGTCATTTCCAGCACATCGTGAATGGTACGGTTTTTATAAAAAATTTGCAGAGTCTCGGTATTGAAACGTCTGCCACGGCAGGTATCACAGGGAATTTGCACATCACTCAGAAACTGCATTTCAATCGTTTTTAAACCAGCACCCTGACAATCCTCGCAGCGCCCGCCTTTGACATTGAATGAGAAACGCCCTTTTTTATAACCCCGTGCTTTTGCTTCCGGCATCAGCGAAAACAAATCACGGATCGGATCAAGCACTTTTGTGTAAGTTGCAGGATTGCTGCGGGGAGTCCGTCCGATTGGAGCTTGATCAATTTTAATCACGCGATCCACATTTTCGAGTCCGGAGATTTTTTTGTGGGGGCCGGGCACTTCTTTGCTGGTGGGGTTTAGGTGACGGAATAAAGCTTTTTTGAGAATTCCGTCTATCAACGATGATTTCCCTGAACCGGAAACACCGGCCACCGCGATAAAAATTCCCAGAGGAATTTCACAGTTTATATTGTTTAGATTGTTGAAACTTGCACCGTGAATTGTAATTTTTTTAGCGGAAGGCAAACGACGTTTTTCCGGAATGCTGATTTGCTCTGCGCCGGAGAGGAATTGACCGGTGACGGATTCCGGAGCGTCGATTATATTTTTTAAAGAACCCTGCGCAGTGATGTGTCCGCCGTCCTGTCCTGCGACTGGACCAATGTCAACTAAATGATCCGCAGATTCAATGGTTTCTTCGTCATGTTCAACCACCAAAACCGTGTTTCCGCGGTCACGCAATTTCTTTAAAGTGCGGATCAGTTTTTTGTTATCGCTCTGATGTAGTCCGATTGAAGGTTCATCGAGCACATACAGCACACCCTGAAGTCCTGCACCGAGTTGTGAAGCCAGCCGGATGCGCTGTCCTTCACCCCCGGACAAAGTTGCCGCTGAACGCTCAAGAGTCAGATAACCCACACCGACATCATTCAGGAAATTAAGTCGGTCCCGAATTTCGCGGAAGATGTCCCTGCCGATTTTTTTCTCAGTTTTACTGAGTTGTATATTTTCAAAAAAACTGACAGAAGCTTCTATCGACTCGTTAGCTAGACTATGGATATTATGACCATGCAGAGAGACTGCGAGCGCCATTTTATTAAGGCGCTTTCCTTCGCAGTCTGGACAGATTGAAGTATGTTGAAATTTTTCAAGGGGTCCCTTGACGAACCGAAAGACAAACTGCAAAATTGGAATAAAACCACCCCACTGTTTTTTTTCCAGTTTCTTCAGGAATTGACCTGGGAAACGGAATATATTGGAAACGCCAAGTTTCATTTTTGTGTTGCCGTACAAAATCAATTGACGCTGCTCGACTGATAAGTCCTTCCACAAAGTCTTATCGTTGATTTCAAAATATTTCAGCAAACTATTAACGTGGCGTTGATCTACTTTTGTGTAGAGTAAATTCCCTTTTTCAGTAAAGCACTTAATTGCGCCTTCACTAATAGAAAGTTCAGGATCGCACAGTTTTTCTTCAGTAAAAGTACTGGTGTGCCCTATTCCGTTACAGGTAGGACAAGCTCCCTGTGGTGCGTTAAAAGAAAATAAGCGAGGCTCCATTTCCGGCAAGGCAATCTGGCAACTGGGACACGCCATCAACTGGCTGAATAAATGATCCTTTTGCTGGTTTTGCTCAAGCTTATTTTCAGGGCCTTGTTCTTGGTTTTTTTTCGCATAGTGTAAAATTGCTAAACCATTTCCGAGCAAAAGAGCTTTTTCAACACCTTCCGTAAATCGGCTTTTTTCCTGCGGAGTTATTGTCAATCGATCCAGGACTAATTCGATGGTATGTTTTTCGTAACGGGCGAGTTGAATTTCCTCATCAAGTCTACGGACTTCGCCGTCGATTCTGGCTCTCACATATCCTTCCGCAGCCCATTCTTCGAGCTCTTTTCGGTATTCGCCTTTTCGCTCTTGTACCATCGGCGCGAGGATCAAACACTGTTCGTTCAACGCGTCCACGTAGGCATAATCTGTGATTTGCTCAGGAGTCTGTGAGCTGATGCGTGTTCCACATTCCGGACAATGCGGTTTTCCCAGACGAGCGAAAAGGAGGCGGTAATGGTCGTAAATTTCTGTGATTGTACCGACGGTAGAGCGAGGATTTCGATTGACGGTTTTTTGATCTACGGAAATTGTCGGGCTTAGTCCTTCAATATGTTCGACTTTGGGCTTGTCGGATTGACCTAGGAACTGACGGGCATAGGCCGAAAGTGATTCAACAAAACGGCGCTGCCCTTCTTTGAAAATAGTATCAAATGCCAGCGATGATTTTCCAGATCCGCTTACTCCGGTAAAAACAGTGAGTGTATCACGTGGAATATTGAGACTGACATTTTTCAGATTATGTTCTGAAGCGCCATTTATGATGATTTGTTCTGCTTTTTCCTGAGACATTTAATGGAACGTGATACTTTGGGACGGCGTGTTATTGTTCTGTTTTGAGTTATTTTAACGGTACCTATTATGGCAGGATTATTATAGTGCAACAAGACTGAACTGGGAAAGCTTTGAAAGATAAATGTCTTTTAATCATAAATTATTTGGATCGGTCAAATATATGATTGACCCCGCTTTCTCAAAGATGTAAAAATGTTCTGTACATAATACTTTTAATACTCAATCATTTTCTACTGTTCCAGGAAAACTTTATGAAATCCTTACCAAATCAAGCTCGAGTCGTCATCATTGGCGGCGGGGTAATCGGCTGCAGTGTAGCGTATCATTTGACAAAACTCGGCTGGACCGATCTGGTTCTCCTGGAACGCAGGGAATTGACCTGCGGTACAACCTGGCATGCGGCTGGACTCGTGGGACAACTGAGGGCCACAAAAAATATGACCAAACTTGCACAATACACAAGTGAACTTTATGCGACTTTGGAGGAGGAAACAGGTCAGGCGACCGGTTTCAAACAAAACGGGTCAGTCAGCGTTGCTAGGGATGCAGGACGTTTTGAGGAACTCAAACGCGGTGCATCGATGGCAAAATGTTTTGGACTGGAGGTGGAGGTAATTTCTCCCCGTGAAGCAAGGGAGTTACATCCATTCTTAAATATTGACGATCTAGATGGTGCGGTGTTTTTGCCTAAAGACGGACAGACGAACCCGATTGATGTGACACAGGCCATGGCTAAGGGTGCGAAAATGCGTGGTGCTAAAATATTTGAAAATATAAAAGTTACCGGAATAATAGTCAATGACGGACGCGTAACCGGAGTGAAAACCGTGCCTTCAAGTTCCAGTTCTGGAGAAAACGAAGAGGCGGAATCCGTAGATATATCAGCGGAGATCGTCGTTAATTGCGCCGGACTTTGGGGGAGGCAAGTTGGAATGATGGCGGGTGTGCATGTACCTCTGTACGCCGCGGAGCATTTTTACATTGTCACTGATGAAATTGGTTTACCGCCAACTCTTCCAGTGTTGCGTGACCCAGACAGTTGGATTTACGCTAAGGAAGACGCAGGAAAAATGCTCGTCGGCTGTTTTGAACCAAAATCGAAACCTCGTTCTTTAGAGACAATTCCGGAAGATTTTTCCTTTGGTCAGTTTCCGGAAGACTGGGATCATTTTGAGCCTGCAATGCTTAATGCGATTCACCGTATTCCTAAATTGGAAGATGCGGGAATTCATACATTTTTTAACGGTCCAGAAAGTTTTACTCCAGACGATCGCTACATTTTGGGGGAAGCTCCGGAACTCAAAAACTTTTATGTTGCTGCTGGTTTTAATTCGATTGGTATTCAATCAAGTGGAGGTGCGGGTAAAGTNCTTTCGGAGTGGATAGTNAATGGTCATCCACCGATGGATTTATGGGANGTAGATATNCGTCGCTTTCATCCNTTTCAAGTTAACGCGNGTTATTTGAAGGAACGCACCGAAGAATCTCTGGGTTTACTTTACGCTATGCACTGGCCTTTNCGTCAGCCNGAAACAAGCAGGGGTGTTCGCAAATCTGTTTTGCATGANCGGCTGNAAAAATCAGGNGCNTGTTTTGGTGAAATGTGCGGATGGGAACGTGCNAACTGGTTTGCTACGGAANGTATGGAAGCACGTTATGAATACAGCTACTCACGTCAAAACTGGTTTGAGGCTTCNGCTTCAGANCATNGTGCGGCACGTGAAAAAGTTGCACTGTTTGATATGTCGTCCTTTGCGAAATTTATCGTGCAGGGTTATGATGCTGAAAAAGTGCTGAACCGAATTTGTGCCAATGATATTTCCGTGCCTCCCGGGAAAGCTGTTTATACTTCATGGCTCAATGAGCGCGGAGGAATTGAATCCGATTTGACGGTTACGCGGTTACGTGAAGATGTTTTTNTTGTTGTTACTGCTGGTGCGAGTCAAATACGTGACATGGCCTGGTTGCACAAGAATATTCCTGACGAGGCACATGTGAGCATAACCGATGTTACTTCCGGGTATGCNGTGCTNAGTATAATGGGGCCGGAATCCCGNAATTTGCTGGCNAAACTAACCCCTGCTGATTTGTCTAANGATGTGTTCCCTTTCGGGAGCGCACAAGAAATTGAAATCGGCTACGGTAATGTGATCGCTTTGCGGATGACTTATGTTGGAGAATTGGGTTGGGAAATTTACGTGCCGACTGAATTTGCCCAGGACATTTACGATAAAATTCTTGCTGCAGGAAACGATCAAGATTTGCAACTCGCTGGAATGCACGCTCTAAATTCACTGCGTTTAGAAAAAGCTTTTCGGCACTGGGGGCACGACATTGCTGATGAAGACACTCCCCTGGAGGCTGGTCTTGGATTTGCGGTTAAGTTTGACAAACCAGGAGGTTTCATTGGTCGCGATGCACTGTTGCGTCAAAAAGAAGAAGTTTCCAAATCGAAAAACGCAGTCNTGAAAAAACGTCTAGTGCAGTTTGCCCTTGAAAATCCTGANCCTCTNCTTTACCATAACGAGCCGATTTGGTGTAACGATAAAATCGTCGGAGACCTGACTTCAGGTATGTATGGTCACACAATAGGAACTTGCCTCGGTATGGGTTATGTTTCTCATGAAGACGGTGTGAGCAGAGATTTGTTGGAATCAAGTATCTTTGAGATAGAAGTTGCTGGAGAAAAGCATTGCGCGCGCGCCTCTTTGAGGGCTTTTTACGATCCAAAGAGTGAACGCGTGCGAATGTAAAGACTCTCGTATGATGGCTTCAAAAAATCTTAGATCCACAAATTGTTATTCCGATCTTAGAGAGAATTCTTAATGATATTTAGAGTTTCAGCTTACAAAAGATTTTTTGCTTACCTAAAAATGTTAGAGTGTTAGAAAATTGTTGGGGAAACGTCCTATATTCCTGATTGTTTTTACCCTCCTTTCCGGTGACATCTACTGTCCGTGGATTGTACCGGCCGCGTGGGTGATGCTTTCATTCATAAGCACAAACCTGGAGGCTTTACCGGTCTCGGGGCGTTGCTTAGTCAAAAAGAAGAGGTTTCCAATCAAAATACTAATCAATAATTGTCAGTGAAATGAGACGTAGTCGAAGAGAAAGAAAAACTGGAAGAACAGTTGCTAAGATAGTACATAATCTGCCGGGAAGCAAAACCAATACTATACTTCCACCAACATTGGGACCGCCGGGTTTTACTTTTTTGGATAATACTCGAATTGATCAATTACGCGAACGTACATTTTCTTTGTTGGAAGAACATGGTGTGTTTATTTGTCATGAGAAAGCTGTTAAAGCTCTCAATAAAGCTGGAGCCCGCGTTGAGAGTGATGGGCAAAGGGTTTATTTTCCTCGCTCTCTAGTTGAACAGGCAATTAAGGATACACCTAAAAGTGTGACACTATTTGGTAAGACACAGGAATGGGATCACGATTTGCCAAATCCTGGAGGAAAATTTATCATGCGTACCGGTACCGGAGCACATGGATTTGTTGATGGGGAAACTGGGAATTACCGCAAACTGGTAATGGCGGATGTAGCGACGATTGCAGCAGTAGGAAATCATCTTGATCAAATTGGTTTTATCTCTCATCCATTTGTCAATGGTGTACCGGAGCGCACCTCAGACATTCACGGTTTTGCAGAATTAATGAGTTTGACACCCAAACATGTTTGGATTCAACCTTATGAAACGGAAAATGTTGAGTATTTGATGAGGATCTGCGTTCTGGCTGCTGGGGGGGAAGCGGCTTTGCGCGAACGACCCATAGCAAGCTGTATTGCGACTTCGTTTACACCTTTAGAACTCAAGCAGATGGATGTAGAAGCCATTATTCAGGCTTCCCGTCATGGCATGGCAATTCACGCCTGTAGTCTCCCTACCGCAGGAGGTACTGCTCCAATCACAATGCCTGGCGCAGTGGTGCTTGCTGCTGCAGAAATATTGTCCATGTTGGTTTTAAATCAAATAGTCGGCTCCGGAACAGCCGTAATTGCAACCCCGTTAATCTTTGCCCTGGACATGCGGACTGGGAAGAGTTTACAGTCCAGCACTGAAGTTCTGCAAGGTGTGAGTATGTCTTTGCAATTGATGAAACAGGGATTTGGCTTGCTGACACATACTTACGGAAGTGGTAGTGATACTCCGGATGTTGACTCTCAATCAAATGCCGAACGGAGCTTGTTGGGACAACTGGTAGCACTTTCTGGTGCGGACATTCTAGGGGGTGTAGGTCAGCTTGAATGTGCTACTGTTTTCAGCCCTGTTCAAGCTGTTATTGATAATGAAATTGGTCAAATGTTACAAAATTATCTACGGACACCGAAAATAGATGATGAAAGTTTTGCCTGGGAATTACTCAAAAATATTCCACAAGGAGGAAATTTTCTTGCAAATCAACATACACTTAAACATTGTCGGGCAACCTTAGATCCTCACGTATTTTTGAGACAGGCACGTGATACTTATGAAGCAGAAAATCGACGAAATGCTCAAGACAATGCCCGTGACATTTTCCGCAATATCTTGAATAAAGATCCTCTACCGGGTTTACCAGATGAGACAACAGTCCGAGAAATAAAAAAGATGGTAAAAGCGGGTGATGCAAATATTCTTGACTGAACAAACCCAAGAATAAAACATTAAACAAAGGCTGAATGATGCTTGATCTTGATGATCGTTTAGATAGGATTTACGAAAATATTCTTGATTACGAAGCAAAACAAGTTGCTGAATTGGTAAAGTCAGAAGTGGAGGCAGGTACTGATCTGAAAATTATTTTAGACGATGCGCTAATTGCTGCAATGGATGAAGTGGGTGATTTGTTTGCAGAAGGAGAACTCTTTGTTCCCGAAATGCTGATGGCGGCAAATGCGATGAAGGCGGGAATGGAAATTCTGCGTCCTCTCCTTTCTGAGTCAGATGTTCCATCTGCAGGAAAAGTTGTCATTGGTACGGTACACCGAGATATACACGATATTGGCAAGAATCTCGTTGGGATGATGCTCGAAGGGGGAGGTTTTGAAGTGATTGACTTAGGTGTTAACGTTGCTCCGGCTGAGTTTGTTGAAGCAGCTGCAAAACATAGTCCGGATATTATTGGTATGTCGGCCTTGCTCACTACGACCATGCCAAATATGCCAAAAACAATTGATGCTTTACATAAAGCAGATTTTAAAGGAAAAATAATTGTTGGCGGCGCACCGGTAACTCTTGAGTTTGCAGAAACAATTGGCTCGGACTCTTATGCGCCAGATGCTTCTGTAGCTGTGAGTCTTGCTAGAGAAATGCTTGGAATTGATTAATATTTAAATAATTCCGCCAGGTGCTAGAAGGTCATAAAACTCTAACAGTTCAGGTCAGAGATTAATACTACTTACCAACTGAGCGCCACGTGAAGCCATGAAATACAGACCCATGTAGTGGGTGATTCCCTGTGGATGGCTTGCACTGGATGGAAGTCCGATTTCCTCAACAATATTCCTGGGCAGGTCATAGGTTGAGCAGCCCTTGTCATAAACGTGCACCTCTTTCAGACTGGGAAGCATCCCGTGATTTCTTGCTGAGAGCAGGGTCAGCGCAAAATCCATTACACAGATGTCAGTACAGATACCTACCACCAGAACATTTATCACTTGATTCTTCATGACCCAGTCAACAATGGTATTTGAGCCGTCAGGTTGAAACGCTCCGATGAAACCGTTGATGCAGTCTTTACGAACCAATGTCGCATGAGGATCATTTTCTAACCACTTCAGTTCCGGAACTAGATCCTCTTCACCGGTTCCGCGTTCACAATGAGGAGGGTAAGGCGGCTCCGGTTTTCCGGGATCATGTGTGTCCAGAAATGCTAGCACAGGCATGGCCTGTTTGATGAAAGCCCTGGCCAGTCGGTCTGTTTCTGAAACCATCACAGAAACTTGTTCATTTGGAGTTTGCGGCGCAAGGTTTCCTGCGCCTACAGTGGCAAAACCGTTGACCTCGTCTACAATTATCAGACCGAAACCGTGTCCGTTTTCCTTTAAATCAAGCCCTCCTTTCGAGAGTGGCATTGATTCAGTTAATTCCTGGAGAATTCTTTCTGTAGACATTATTTTACCTCACCAGTTATTGAAATTGATAAGAATTTTTTCTTGGGCTAATTGGAATTTGAATGCTAATCGATGCACTGTAGTGCAATCAAGTTAAAAGTGTTTTCCTCAAAATTAAATGTACTATTCATTTAAGATTATTCACATAATTTCAGGATGACATGAAGAGAGTATTGACACAGGAGTTTTTACCATAGAAAAAGCTTATTTTTTTACAGGTGAAAGTAATATTTTACATTGAAAATTATTAACTTGACCTCAATAAAAGGAAATTATAGTATCCAAATTTAGTTAATTAACTCTTAAACTAGATGGCGGAGAAAAACATGGTTAAAAAAGATGTAGAAAAAATTGATCAAGCAAGTGAATTTAATTTGACGCGTCGTAATGTTTTAGGCGCGGGTGCTCTGGTTGCGGGGGCAGGAATACTCGGAAGCCAGATGATTGATCCAATTGCCGGTACTGCTTATGCTGCAGGAAGTGATGCACCAATCAAAATAGGCTTTCAAGCCCACCGCACTGGAATTGGCGCGCTTTACGGCAGATGGTATGAACGTACTACAAACGCTGCCGCTAAGTACATTAACAGCATCGGCGGGATTGCAGGACGACCGATTGAAATTATTACAGAAGACGACGGTACTGACCCTAAACGCGGTGCGGATGTAGTAGAAAAACTTGCTACTCAGCACAAAGTTGATTTTGTTTTTGGCACCTTGTTTTCTCATGTTGTGATGGGATCCGCACCACGTGCTGGTGAACTGAAGATTCCATATTTTGTGGTCAGCGAAGGTTACCATGTTGCAAGTGGAGCATTGAACCGTTACGTATTCCAGCCTTGTATTACAGATGTCCGAGCTCAAATTTCGGCAGTTTCGGGCTGGATGTTTAATAACCTTGGCAAGAATGTAACCCTCATATATCCAGATTACGCTTTCGGATATAATCACCGTGATTATGCTAGTGCTGCCGCAGCAAAACATGGAGGTAAGATTGTCGCGAAAATTGCAATTCCGCCTACTGAAAGTTCTTTTACGCGTTATTTTGTCAAAATTCCAAAAAATACCGATGTAATTTATCATGTCATGGTTGGACCCGGGGTTTTGACTTTTGTGCGGGAACTAGGTGAACATTTTGGGCCTAATCACCCTCAACTGTTCGGATTCATTGACTCACTGGAAGGTGTTAATATCAGTAGTCCCGGACTCGACTTTCTGGATAGCTCCTATTTCTGGGAAGCTATGCCGCGTTATGCTGATGGATCAGATACAGCGGGCTCACGTTTCTACCGTAATGCGGTAGGTGTCGATAATTCCGGAGCAAGCAAATCGGATTCGAAAGATATTTCTGCCTATTCCCATATGTTTGGTTGTTGGGAAACGCTATTTGCTATCAAGGAAGCTGTAGAACAAAGTGGATACAAGAGTAAAAAAGATTATTCAACTTTGATTGAAACAATGGAAGGTTTCACAGGGTTCAACGAAGGCATTGCTCATCCGCAAGGTGCAAAGGCTTTCAGTGGTAAAACTCATCAATGTTACGGTCAGCAATTTGTTTCAAAAGTGGGTAACGGAAAATTAAACGTGATTCACAAAACATCGATTGCAGACGGTATGTACGAGCCGGAAACCGACTACACCAAACAGTCTCTATAATAACTCAAATCTTCCGGAGGAGATTCTTTCCTCCGGATAACCTGTCTCTTTCCCTACCGGATCGTGTCTTCTTGGATTAATGAAAACGGGCCTTTATTGTTTTTGGCTTTGTTAGATGGAACAGTTACGGCCTTTGTTTTAGCATTGATTGCTTTAGGTCTGTCACTTGTTTTCGGAGTTATGCGGATCGTCAATATCGCGCATGGGGAGTTTTTCATGCTGGGTGCGGTTTTTTCCTGGTTTGCATTTGATTTAACAAATGATCCACTCTGGGGTTTTTTACTTGCTCTTGTACTAGCCCCGGCTTTAGTCGGTGGCATTGCTGTTTTTTCTGACCGCTTCATCCTGCGTAAAGTCAAGTATCATCCGGAAAGTACGATTGTGGCGACCATTGGTTTGCTCTACGTGATTCAGTCCGTTACGCTGATGGTTTTTGGTCCGGAAGCACGGGCAGTTGAAGCGCCTTTGTATTTCCGCGTTCAGTTTCCCTGGTTCGGTTATTCTGGATATAAATTGATAGTAGCCGGAATGTCAGCGCTTTGTCTGCTTGGTGTCTGGCTGTTGATGATTCGCAGTAAACTCGGACTCTACATGCGTGCAACCCAACAGGATCTTGAAATTGCAAAAACCTATGGAGTACCCACCCAGAAAATTTATGCGTCCGTGTTTGCCCTAGGCGGTGGATTAGCCGCAATGGCCGGAGTGCTCGTAGTGCCAATTCGTCAGGCAGATCATCTGATGGGATTGGAACCGCTTCTGCTTTCATTCATTGTGGTAATCATCGGAGGCCTTGGAAGTATCCGCGGAACTATTGTAGCGGCTTTTATAATAGGTATCAGCGACGGTATTATTTCGGTTTTTTATGAACCGACTTTAGCCAAAATGCTGGCGACGTTGTTCGTGGCAATGGTACTCGTCCTGAAGCCAAGCGGACTTTACGGTGAGGAAGTGGTATGAGGAAAAAACCCTTAGTTTACTCACTGTTTTTTCAGGGCGGAATATTGCTGCTGCTTTTTATTCTGCAATTCTTTCTACCGACTTATCACCACAGTAGCGTTTCCAAAATAATGGTGCTGGCTTCTTATGCAGTCGCCTATAATTTTTTGTTGGGCTATACAGGTTTGATGAGTCTGGGACATGCAATGTTTTTTGCGGCTGGAATGTATGCGGCAGGATTAGGGATTTATTATCTGGAACTTTCCGCCCTCGGGGGTTTACTTTTTGGGGCAGGATTTACGCTGGTGCTTTCACTGATATTCGGCCTGTTTGCCCTCAGAACCAGCGGTGTCTCTTTCCTGATAGTAACCCTGATGTTTGGCCAAACATTCTATTTGTCAATTCTGTATTTCAATGAATTCACATTCGGTCAGGATGGTTTTTCACTGGCGAAATATATAGGAAAATTAGTTATTTTTAACAAGGAATATCTTTATAGTAATCCTGACATACGCTACAATTTTGCGTTGATTTTATTGACAGCCTACTTATTGATTTCAACCTTGATCATGTTTTCACCAGTGGGACGGATATTAATCGCAATCCGAGAAAATGAGTCACGGACGCAACTTTTAGGTTACAACGTCTTTTACTATAAATTATTTGCGCTCGTGCTTTCAGGTACATTTTCCGGAATAGCAGGTGCGACACATGCGTTGCTCTTTACTTACGTCGGTACGACATTTGCGGAAATTCACCACTCAATTTCACCAATTCTGTGGACTCTGCTTGGCGGAGCAGGCACGGTTATTGGTCCGTTATTTGGCACAGGCATAATGTATTATCTTATTGATATTATAAGCGGAATTACCAGTAACTACCAACTGGTTGTGGGGGTGGTATTGATTTTACTGATCATCTGGTTTCCAATGGGAATCATGGGAACGCTTAGACAAAAATGGATGAAATGGCTGCCGTAGAATTACTAAGTACACATGGATTGACTCGGCAGTATGGAGGACTGGTCGCGGTTGATGAGGTGGATTTCGAGCTCTATCCGGAGAGGATTCACGCTATCATCGGTCCAAACGGTGCCGGAAAAACTACACTCGTCAGTCTGATCTGCGGACGTACTACTCCTTCTTCCGGGAGAATCCGCTTTAAAGGCAACGACATTACAGGACTTTCCTCCGCGAAACGTGTGCAGGCCGGCATTGTTTATACATTTCAGGTTACCAGTGTTTTTAGTAATTTGAGTTGTTATGAGAATGTTGCTCTGTCTGTACAAAGAAATTTGAGAGCACAGCAAAAAGGAACTTCACCGCTCGGAAAATGGAACATGGTCAGTGAAGCTGATATTGAACAGGCAGTTTCTAAATATCTCCTTGAAGTAGGGCTTGAAGGTGTCGAAACGCAAATCGCCGGAACCTTACCTTACGGACATCAAAAGCTGCTGGAGGTCGCCATGAGTTTGGCTGCCGGTCCAAAATTGTTGATATTGGATGAACCAACACAGGGTCTGGCTGAAGCAGAGATTGAAAATCTGACTCAACTGATTCGTGAAATTTCAAAATCTGTTAATGTGCTGCTGATTGAACACAATATGGAGGTTGTCTTCAATTTGGCGGAACACGTTACTGTCATGGATAACGGCTCAATTCTGGCTGAAGGGACACCGACAGAGATTGAAAATAATCATGCTGTCCAGGCTTCATATTTAGGAAACTGATGCTGAAAATTGATAGAATCTCAAGCCGCTATGCTCAGGTACAAGTTCTGAACGATGTTTCCCTGGAAGTCAGGGAAGGTGAAGTTTTAGGCCTTCTGGGACGTAACGGTGCCGGGAAATCAACGCTCTTGAAAAGCATCATGGGGCTGGTTGATGTTAATTCGGGCAGCATTTCAATGGATGATGTCATTTTAAGTGAACTGCAGGCACATCAAATTCCAAAAAACGGAATCGGTTATGTTCCGCAGGGCCGTCGCCTGTTCTCTGAACTGACGGTCGAAGAAAATCTGAAAATGGGACTTTTGGTGCGTTACAGTTCCAAGGAAGTTTTGGAGTGGGCACTTTCACTTTTTCCTGTGTTGAAAACCCGCATGTCACAAAAATCTGGAACTTTAAGCGGCGGTGAACAACAGATGGTCGCCACTGCCAGGGCTTTGTGTATTCAGCCTAAATTACTGCTGATGGATGAACCAAGTGAAGGCTTGATGCCAAGTATGATTGAAACAATCTTTGAAACAATCGAAAAACTCAAAAAAGAAAAAGTCGGTGTTCTACTGGTTGAACAGAAAATAGAAGGAACTTTGCGCGTTTCTGACCGTATAGTATTTATGGAAAATGGCTTTATGAGAGAAGAATCGGACCCTCAGGCACTTGTCAACAATCCGGAACCTCTTGCGAAGTATGTTGGTGTGAAAGCACATGTGCAATGATTGAATTATTTTTTCTAGCTAAACAATAATGGGACTTCAAAAAGGCAGTATTTTTTTATTGTCAGCAATTTTTGCTTCCTTTTTTCCAAAACTTGCCTTTGCTCATGCGGGTTCCAGAGGGCATGTTTTGCTTCTACCCACACAATTATATATCGCAGGCGGTGCAGCGGTTGTTGCTCTTACTTTTGCGGTAATGGTATTTGTGGTTCGTAAGCCTTTAGCAGTTCAGTATCAAATTTCTCAAAATTATGAAAATGAAGCTAAGCCGAATTATTGGTTGAGTTTTCTTTCATTGCTGACATTGTTGTTATTGATCTGGATAGGAATCACCGGTAATCGAGACCCTATACAGAATCTGCTACCGTTGACAGTCTGGGTGTTCTGGTGGATTGGGTTTACGATGCTCACTGCGCTTTTTGGAAACTATTGGGCAGTAATCAGTCCGTGGCCGATTCTGCAGAAACTGGTTTCGCTTATCATTGGTGTTCAAACAGGTAGAAAAAGATCATTTGAAAAAGCTGAACGCTGGTCATATTGGCCGGCTGTAATTCTGTTTTTTGGCTTTGCATGGTTGGAATTGGTACATCCTTCACCGATGGATCCGGAAACACTGGCAGGATTTATTTCACTCTATGTGTTATTAACAACTTTAGGGATAATAATCTTTGGTGGAGAATTTTGGCTAAAAAACGGGGAGCCTTTTTCAGTTTTTTTCCGTATGGTCGGCTGGCTCTCTCCGTTTTATCTGAAAAGATCTGCAGCTCAAAAGAGAATGGTGAGTATTAGAATACGCTGGCCATGTGGTGGATTGCTTAGGTCAGATAGTTTGCCGACAGGAGGAATTGCCTTTGTTTTGCTGGTGCTATCCACGGTTTCTTTTGACGGTTTGTTGAAAACATTTTGGTGGTTGTCGCTGGTGGAAAAGAATCCGCTGGAATTTCCCGGACGTACTGAAATGATTCTGCCCAACACTATTGGACTTGGCATTACATTCCTGGTGTTTTTCAGCGTATTTTATGCAGTACAGAGACTTGCTTTATGGCTGAATCCTGAAGTTCAGCAAACAAGCAGTTTTATCTACTCCATGATTCCGATTGCTTTCGGCTACCACTTTGCTCATTATTTGCCTACATTTATTGTTGATATTCAGTATGCTTTTATTGCGCTTTCGGATCCTTTTGGAATTGGTTGGAACCTTTTAGGAACAGCAGATTGGGTTGTCTCATCGTCCTATTTGATGAATTATGATTCTGCGATACTGATTTGGTATCTTCAGGTTTTGGGGATTGTACTGGCACATGTTGGAGCGGTTGTTGTGTTTCACTTAATTCAACTTTATCAAGGTCGTAATTTAAAAAAAATTTTGATGGGGCAATTGCCAGCAACGGTGTTAATGATTGGTTATACAGTTTTCGGGCTTTGGTTGCTTTCTACGCCTGTGGCAGGCTGATGCACCTGTTTTATATACAGTATAATGCATTTTACAAAAAGTTCCGAAACGATGTAATTACTTACTCAGCGAGAAATTTTTTCTAAATTACGGGATTAATAACATTAAGATTTTGACCTACGGTCGGGATGAAAAATTTTGAGTTTAAGTTTTTTTACGAAACCGCCAAGAATAACCAAGCACAATGTTCAGTATGTATGTGTTAAATCATAAAATATTAGTTTTTTAAAAAAAGTTTATTTATGACCCAAATAGTTGGTGTTGACGTTGGGGGGACCTTTACGGACCTCGTTCTTTTTGACACAGAAACAGAAAGCGTTAAAATTTCCAAAGTTCCAAGTACGCCTGAAAACCAGTCCTTTGGTGTGATGAAAGCGCTTGATTCAATCAGTGTTACCCTGGAGAGCCTCGATGCGCTCATTCACGGTACGACAGTAACGACCAATGCTTTGCTGGAACGTAAGGTCAGTCGAGTCGGTTTAATTACGACCAGAGGTTTTCGTGATGTGCTGGAATTAGGACGCCGCACCCGTCCTAAACCATACGGTATGACCGGTAGTTTTGAGTGCATTATTCCCAGAGAATTACGGCTCGAAGTTGGAGAACGTGTTGACTGCGACGGTGAAGTCGTGGAGGAATTGAATGAAGCAGATGTCCTTACAGCAGTAAAACAATTGCTGGAATCAGGCGCAGAGGCGCTGGTGATTCATTTTCTTCATTCATACAAAAATGATTCTCATGAACGCAAAGCTGAAGAAATCACCAGAAAAACCTGGCCGAACTCATTTGTAACCCGCGGGAGTGCTCTGGTTTCTGAGTTTCGTGAGTATGAACGTGGAACGACTGCAGCCATCAATGCGGGCATTCAACCCGTGCTTCACCGCTACATCGAGCGTCTCCAGAAAAAACTCAAAGAAGGTGGGTACGGTAAAGATTTACTGGTCATGCAGGGCAACGGCGGTACAGTTTCCTCCGGCATAGTTGCGGAAGACGCGGTTAAAACCGTAATGTCCGGTCCGGCTTCCGGTGTAATGGCTGCGGCTTATACTGCTTCACAATCCGGATTTAGCAAGGTGATTACTTATGATATGGGCGGAACGAGCTGTGACGTGGGGCTGATAGTAAACGGAATTCCACAGGTTACTTCCGAACTTGAAATTGAATATGCAATGCCGATACATATTCCAATGGTTGATGTCCACACCATCGGCGCGGGTGGCGGAAGTCTGGCTTTGGTCAATGATGCAGGCTTACTGCAGGTCGGTCCGGAAAGCGCGGGAGCACAACCGGGACCGATTTGTTACGGACGCGGGGGTAAAAAACCAACCATTACGGATGCCAACCTCGTACTTGGCCGTTTGAATCCGGAAGCTCTGTTGGCCGTCGATAATCCGGTTTCTCTGGGAACGGTGCGCAACTCTTTGGTTGAAGAAGTCGGAGCAAAATTAAGATTGAAGAATGCAGAAGAAATCGCAGCCGCAATTATAAGAATTTCAAATATGAATATGGCAGGAGCCCTGCGTCTGGTATCACTGGCTAGAGGTTACGATCCTCGGGATTTTGCGTTGTTTGCTTTTGGAGGTGCTGGGCCTTTACATGCGGTTGCTCTCGCACGTGAACTTGGCATTCCCAAAGTTCTNGTTCCGATGCGTCCCGGAATTACAAATGCGGTCGGCTGCGTGGTTGCTGATGTTAGNCACGATTATGTGAACTCCATCAANANCCCGTTGTCACAGATGGAAATGAATCAGGTTGATGACATCTTTTGCAGACAAATTGAAGCAGGGAAGAAGATCATTGAGACAGAAGGCGTTGAAATAGAGGAATTGCTTATAATTCACGATGTTGATATGCAGTTTCAGGGGCAAACACACATTCTCAACTTTCCTGTGCAGGAAACTAGACTCAGCCGCGAATCATTACAGTCTGCGTTCGAAAAAGCCTATTGGGACCGCTTTAACGTTGAACTTCCGGAAATCCGTGCGGTGCTGGTTAATTTACATACTGCTGTTATCGGCCGACGAAAACCGGTGCCTTTGGCTACCTTGATGTCAGCAAAAGAACAAAAAAATACAATTGATGACTGCCTGTCAGGAACCAGGCGTGTCTGGTTTGAATCAGGCTGGAAAGAGACTCCTATTTACAAAAGGGAGTTCCTTACNGTAAATGCAAAATTCAAAGGACCGGCGGTAATTGAGCAGTTGGACACGACAATCATTGTTGAACCGGAAAATCAAGTTGAGGTCGATTTAGAAGGAAATTTGATTATTACGCTTTAGACCTGTAAATCAGACTTTACATTAAATAAATAACAAGATGACGAATTTAGATCCTATTACCCTAACGGTTATTCAAAGCGGTTTGCAACAGGTCTGTAACGAAATGGATCTGGCCTTCGTGCGTTCTGCGTTCAGTCCTGTAATATCTGAAGCACTGGACCGCTCGGACGGGATTTACCATAAAGACAATGGTGAACTAATTTCCCAAGGTGAATTAGGCTTGCCGGTTTTTGTCGGAACAATGCAGTTCGGAACACAATGTGTGATTGAACGTGCTAAGAATTTACAGCCTGGAGATGTTTATATCGTCAATGATCCATATCTAGGAGGAACGCACCTGATGGATGTGCGTTTTGTGAAACCGTTTTTTTACCAGGGAGAATTATTTGCGTGGTTGGCTAACACCGGACACTGGCCCGATACTGGTGGTGCGGTTCCCGGCGGATTTTCCGCAAACGCGACTGAAGTCGAGCAGGAAGGTCTGCGTTTACCACCGGTTAAACTTTATAAAGCAGGTGAACTGGATGAGGAAATTCTCTCGATTGTGCTTTCCAATATCCGCATTGCGGACCAGCGAATTGGAGACATTAAGGCACAGGCCGCGGCGCTTTCTGTGGGCGAAAAACGTTTCACCGAACTGCTTGACCGTTATGGTGCTGAGACAGTAAAAAGTTCCATCAAAGAATTAAAAAGCCGTGCGGCACAACAAATGCGGGCACGGATTAAAGAAATTCCGGACGGACTTTACGAAGGTGAGAGTTTTGTAGATTCTGATGGCGTGGTCAACGAACCTCTCCGGATTGAGATGAANATTCTCAAAGAAGGCACGGAACTTTATTTCGATATGTCTGGTTCGAGTCCACCGTGTTTAGGACCGATGAACAGTGTAATTGCTACAACAAAATCTTCTGTCTATCTGGCAATAAAACATATTTTTCCGGAAGTGTCACTCAACTCAGGAACCTTTGAACCTTTACATATCAAGGATCCGGAAGGAACATTTCTATACGCAAAATATCCGCGTCCGGTTTCCGGATGTGCTGCGGAAGTTAGTCAGCGTATTGCAGAAGCAGTTTTTTCTGCATTGGTCAAAGCAATTCCGGAGCAACTATTTGCCGCGCCCGCGGGAACAAGNGGGAATCTCTGTATCGGCGGATATGACCCAAAGCATGACCGGAACTATGTGATGTATGTTATCAGCGGCGGAGGTTACGGTGGCAACTCAAGCGNNGACGGACTCTCAAACGGTTGCTCGACAATCGGAATTTCCAAGACAACNCCAGTTGAAGTGATGGAACAGTTTTATCCGGTANTGTTTGAAGAATATTCTTTACACGAAGGTTCCGGAGGTTCCGGAAAACAGCGTGGCGGATTTGGCGTAAATTATAAAATAAAACTCCGCAGAGGTACCGCAAAAGTNTCGATGGTGATGGATCACGGTCGTTTTGGACCACAAGGTGTTTTAGGAGGAAGTGACGGTGGGGTGAATCAGGTCCATGTTGAAAGAAACGCCGAAACCTACATCCCGCCGCATCTTTCAAAAGATCAAAATATCCTCGTTGAGGTTGGAAATACGATTCATGTTTCAACTCCGGGCGGCGGTGGTTACGAAGATCCATTTCTCCGCAATCCGGAGCTTGTCCTGCATGATGTCAAAAGAGGATACTATTCCGCTAAGCAGGCTCAGGAACGCTTTGGGGTTGTACTGAATACGCAGGNTGGAGTAGATATAAAGGCTACAAAAAAGTTCAGGAATAGCTCATAGAAAATGTGTCCTAACGTAACCCGTCATTAGCTGAAATTTGATCTGCTTCCAATCCACCAACACGTGGATGGATTCGTCCTCCGGTTGTCATGACTAGTCCATAAATAATTTCATTTGCTCTTGGTGCGTCCTGAACATAAACTTCCATTGCGTCGAAATGACTGCGTACATAGGATGCGTTTATATGTCCGATTGGAATGTCCAAACAGCAACCGATTCCGCCGACTTTTTTTGCAGAAGGCACAATGGACAGAGCGCCGCCCAGAGCTTCACGCATTGCATATCCACCCGGAACATGCCAGAGCGCACCGTGTTCAAGTTCTCCTGCCTCGCCTACAATTGAACCTTTACCGTAGCTTTGAATCTGTTCAACTCCCCCAAGTAATTCGATGAGTTGGTTTGCCGCTTCAAGTCCAATCGGTTTCAGAGCTTCCATCATCGGTGTTATGTCTTCAACATAACTTCCAGCATACGGATTTTCCAGTACAATCAGTACCGCACCCTTTTTGATTGGTTCCTTGTGAGCCGGGCCTCCTTCATGAAAAATATTTTCGACGTGTGTTACAATTTTTCTAACTTTTATTAAATCATTCATGGAATATTTCCTCCGTTGTCTTTGTGTTAAGTTAATTGTTAATTATCGCTCTTTCAATCTTATCATCATTTTCAATAACAAGTATCTGCTTTTGCAGTGAAAGATAGGCGGTATTTATTTTCCCGGTTTTAATGAATTCTCTCGCAGTTTTAGCTCCCTTTAGTAATGCAAAGGAAATCTTATCTTCCGGCAAGTTTGGAACAGCAACTGTTACCGGAATCATTCCTAAATCACTTTCATCTTTTACTTCTGAAGCCGGACGTTTCTCAATTCCCGGAAAATCCACATTCACTTCATTTGCAATCAAAGTTGCGGCAACATCCGCGCTTGCAGCGGACTTGGCCAAAACTGTGACTGCATCAGCAATGCCTAAACTAAGAGAACGACCACGCCAGCCCGAAGTCGCAATTCCCCGCACCGGGCTTTCGTAAGTTAAATTGGCTTTCGTGTTCAGTTCCGGAATTTCCAGATTATCCACTACTCCAATAGAAAATGACTCTCCGGCATTTAACCAGAATGCAATGTCGCCTCCGTTATTTACATACATTCTGCTGATATGATCAACACAAGAATCGGGATTTTGTGATTCCAAAAGCATATTTTCCAGCATATCATCTGCTACTGCTCCTGCCACTGCGGCCATCGGCGTGACAAAAACTACAGAATCAAACACGGCTCTGAACATTTGTTGAGCAATTCTGCCCTTGGGAGCAACTTGGTCGGCACTCCAAGGTAGTTTCAGCAAGTCCATTTCGGCAACCAGTTCCTCGAGGACTGTCCGGAATCTTTTTTTCGCGCAGGAATATAAACGTGCCCTAATATCTTCCGATGCGTCAACATGAAGAATAAGATCTATCGGGCCATGCTGTAAATGTAATCGATCATCTGCCATCGGCGAGTAATTATTCCAGAAATGATAATCTTTTCGTAGTTGAATTTTACAGTTTTACAGTTGAGACAGTGGCATAGTTCGCGAAAGGAAAACCTAAACCATGTCTTTCAAGTTCGGAGGTTTTGCATTAAATTTTTTTGATGTGACTGTCTTTGAAATAGGTGTTATGAGCCGTTTTAAGCGAAAGGCCATGGATTGTCTTCATTCCAGTTTGAGATTCTTGCTTCACTTTGTTGAATCATATCTTCAATACGGAGCACGTTAGCCATGTGCCCTCCTAAAAGTTCATAGTCTTTGAGTTTCATAGTGAATTCAATTGGCGCGACAATGGCAGGAGTGGGCACGCTGCCGAAAGAATTTTCAGGCATTTTGGTTACATCCACCATCACCGTGATTCCGCCGCCCGGCCAGGCATACGCTGGGGCGCCGCCGCAGGTAGTCCGCGTCAGCATTCTTCGTACAGAACGTGTCAGGCGCACCGGATTTTCTGTAACTCCGGCTCTTAAACTTCCTCCGGCTCCGGCCATGAAAAGAACGCTGCAGAGCGCAGGTTCGCAATTTTCGCCAATCCGATCCACTACTTTCTGGAGTACTTGCGGAAGTGGTTGCTCGGCAGGTTTTAATTTTTCGTCCAGCTCATAGTATGCAGCGTCTTCACCGGTTGTACTGACCATCAAGAGTCTCAAACCAGGATAGGCGACCCCTTCTTTGACACGCTCGATAATTTCAAGCGGATCGGAAACATCAGTTCCGCCCCAGCCGTGCCCGGGATTTGCGACCTGAAAGTATCTTCCCGGAGTGGAGCGTCTGCCTCGGACACGTATTCCGGAAGGTTCCATTCCTAAAAAACGGCCTGCCTGATGCTCAGAAAGCATTCCGGTTATGTGTTCGTCAACCACAATTACTTCATCCACATGTCCATACCACTGTTGCGCAAAAATCCCGATAGTCGCGGAGCCGCAGCCCACACGCATTCTTGCTTCTTGATTTCCGTCAATAATCGGTGCGGCTCCTGCCTGAATAGTCAATTTTGAACCAGCATCCACCTCAAGTTCCACTGCTTTACGGTTACCCAAATCCATCATCATTTGACAAGTCACACGCCCTTCCTGTTTACTGCCGCCGGTTAAATGATGAACGCCGCCGAGAGAGAGCATCTGCGAGCCGTATTCTGCAGTAATCACGTGGCCTACCTGCTCTCCCTGACAACGGACAGAAGCCTGTTCCGGGCCAACATAGCGATCGGTGTCGATCTTAATTTTATAGCTGCAGTAACTGAAAATACCTTCTGTTACAACCGTTACCATATCCACTTCATTATGTTTGCTGGCAATGATAAAAGGAGCAGGTTTATAGTCAGGATATGTAGTTCCGGCTCCGACCGCAGTTGGAAAAATTGATTCTGGATTAAGCGGAACGTCCTGCGCAAGCAAAGAACCATCCCATTGCTGAGCTTGTTCTCCAAATGGAACAAGTGTCTGATTTTGATCAATTACTTTTTGCGTGAGAATCACAGGATCCATGCGCTTAAGTTTCCCGTCGATATTCCCGTAACGATCACAGGAACCTGTTTTTCCCGGACTTATTCTGCATAGAATCGGACAGGCATCGCAATTGACTTTTTCTGTGGACATATTTTTTGCCATAGAACTACCTATTTTATTTTCCTGCTTCCTGAAGGGCAGTAAAAACTCGATCCGGGGTTGCCGGAACATGACGTATCGAAATTCCCGTGGCATGTTTGATTCCCGCAAGAATGGCAGGAGCAGTTGGAATCAAGGCATGTTCGCCGATTCCTTTTGCTCCGTATGGGCCTAGGGGTTCCGGATCTTCAATCAGTATGATCTCTATTTCTGGCATATCACCCACTGTCGGCATCAGATAATCGTGCAAATTTTCACTAACGCATTGGACATATTCTTCCATCAAAGCCATTCCCAGGCCTTGAGCGATTCCGCCCTGAATTTGTCCTTCAACCTGAGTTGGATTGATGGTTTTCCCTACATCATGCGCGGCGGCCAGCCTCAGGACTTTGGTTGTACCAAGCAAAGTATCCACTTCAACTTCCGCAATATGCGCTCCAAATCCATAAGTCGCATAGGGACTGCCTTGTCCATTTTCATCAAGCGTGGTGGTTGGCGGATCGAACGTTCCTTCCCCGGTGAGTACATCACCGTTTGTCTGAGGCAGGATGTCCGCAAGGACAATCACATGTTCCCCGGACTCATCTTCTACGATTAGTTTCCCAGAGCCGACAGATCCGTTTTGTTCAAGGTAGAGTGTAGCATTTTCAGATGCTTCGGCAAGTTGGATGATTTGTCCCCGCAAATGTTCACCGGCAAGTTGAGTTGCTTTTCCGGAAACAAAAGCCTGACGTGAAGCAGAAGTTTTTCCGGCATCCGCAGTCAAGTCTGTATCACCCATCACATACTCAAATTGTGAAGCCGGCAGTCCCAGAGCATCCGCGCAGATTTGAACCATTATCGTATTCGTGCCCTGGCCGATATCCATTGCTCCGTTGTATAGAGTTAATTTCCCTTCACCGTTGATGCCTACGCGTATCGTCGAAGGATTTGAAAGTGAGGTGTTTCCGCAACCATACCAGGCACTTCCGCAACCGACACCCCTTTTGACGTTTTTGTTATTTTGATTGAAATCCTCGGCCTGCTTGCGCCATTTTACCCAGCGACTTTTGAGAGATTCCAGACACTCAACCTGTCCCACACTATTTTCCAGCAACTGGTTGGTGGCAGTTCGATCACCTTTCCGCAGGGCATTCTTGATACGGAACTCGAGCGTGTCCATGCCGATTTTTTCAGCAAGCACATCCAGCAGTGCGTCATTTGCAATTGCTGCTTGAGGTGTACCGAATCCACGGAAAGCTCCGGAAGGAGATTCGTTGGTGAGTAATGCCCTGGTTTGTGAGAGCACATTAGGCACAAAATAGGGTCCACTGCAGTGAACCGGAACCCGATCTGCGACTGTTGGTCCCCACGAAGCATAAGCTCCGGTATTGAAATCGCCATGATATTCATAGGCCGTTAATTTTCCATCTTTGCTGCAACCTGCTCTGGCACTCATTTGTACTGGATGTCTTTTGGTGGTCGATACCATTGATTCCGGGCGTGTGTAAATACTGCGTACCGGTCGACCCAAAATCCAGGCTGCAAGAGCCACCAGAGGTTGTACAGAAATATCCAGTTTTCCACCGAAGCCCCCCCCTACCGCAGATGGTATAATTCTAACTTGCCCAGGCTCAATTCCCAAAAATTGGGCCACTTCAGTTTGATCCATGTAAGGNGACTGCGTACAGACAAAAATTTCCANTCGCTGACCAATCTTTGTGGCATAACCCGCTTCGGGTTCAAGATAGCCGTGTTCTACAGCAGAAGTTGTCCAGACTCCTTCCGCCACCGCGAAAGATTCCGCAAAAGCTTTTTCCACATCATTTTTTTTCAGAAAACCCTCGGCCAGAATATTGTCCACGATTTCAGACTGTACAGGCTCCAATTTTCCGCTCAGCGCTGCATCACAACCACGAATTGCTTCGAGCGGTTCCCATGTTAATCCCAAATCTTCTTCGCTCACAGATTCTACATTTTCACGCTCACCGATTAGAGCAACGACGGCTTCTCCGCGGAAACGAACATGGTCTTTTGCTAAAACGGGTTGATCTTTGATATGGGGGTAAATTCCGAAACCGTTATTTCCGGTAACATCATCCGCCGTTAAGATCTTGATGATTCCCGGATATTTTTTCAAAACTTTTTCAGGTTGCGCCAGTGTGAACTTTGCCCGCGGATGCGGAGAACGTATGGCACGCAGCCAGAGAGAATCTTCCGGTGCATAATCTGCAGAGTAAATTTCTTCACCGGTGACTTTCTGTTTTCCATCAACTTTCACCATGCGTGAACCAACAGCGGATCCTGATGNCGGAGTTGGTTCTGAAGAAGAAGTTTGTCCTGCTTTGAGTACAGCTTCAACAATTTTTGTATAACCTGTACAGCGACACAAAACCCCNCCGAGTGCGTCAAGTACCTGCGGCTCTGTGGGGTTTGGAGTTCGGTCCAGTAAAGACTGTGCTGCCATCAACATTCCCGGTGTGCATATACCGCACTGCGCCGCGCCTTCATCAAGAAACGCCTGTTGGAGTGCTGTCAAGTCGCCGTTCTTAGCAAGTCCNTCCACCGTACGTGCGTTGTGTCCTTCCAACTGTCCGACTGCAGTTAAACATGCATAACGCTGTTCACCGTCTACAAGGATGGTGCACGCACCGCAGTCTCCTGCATCGCAGCCGACTTTGGTTCCGGTCAAGCCTAAATCTTCACGGAGCACATCCGAAAAACGGCGCAGCGGATTAACAGCAAGAGTTTGCGGGAGATCATTTAAAATAAATGAAACAGTGGTTTTTTCAGTTGTACTCATAGTTTAAATAACTCCCTTGATTGCACGCAGTAGTAATTCAGNAACAACCTTTTTTCGGTAATCCGCAGTTGCGCGGATATCATCAATTGGTTCCANAGATTCAAAATGTGCAGGTAGAATTTTAATTGATTTTAGTTTTTGACCAACAGCTTCCTGCTCTAGCAATCGCAGCCGCTGAGCTACAGGTGAGCACGCGCCAACCGCGATTTTTAAATTCAATATTTCATCACTTTCATTCAACTCTGTGACTACTCCAACCATCACGATTGAAATGACGAGATAGGCTCGNGTTCCTAATTTTTCAAAATTACCAAGTGCCTTTTCGGCAGGTTGAGGAATGAAAATTCCGCAGATGAGCTCGTCTTCTTTTTTAGCGGTTTTACGGTTNCCGAGGATGAATTCTTCTAAGGGCAGCATTCTTGTTTCCCGCACAGACTGCAGTTGAACTTCAGCCTCAAGTGCTAACAAATTTGGTACACTGTCCGCAGCAGGAGATGCATTGCAGATATTGCCGACAAGCGTTCCCGCGTTTTGAGTCTGCACTCCGCCGATTGTTTTCGCGGCCTGTTTTAAACCATCAAAAGCAGGCGGAAGCTGGGCCTCAACAATATCAGTCCAGGTGGTTAAGCCACCCAACAGGAAACCGTCCGCTGTTTGTTGAATTTTACGGAGCGACTCGATTCCNCTTAAATCGAGCACATNATCCGTAATCGGCCTGCCGACATGTGCAGGAAAGAAATCTGTGCCTCCAGCCAGCAAAGTCCGGGGATGTTCATTCAACGCAGAGAGTGCGTCTTCGAGATTGTCCGGTCGTAAATATGGAATCATTGAAAATTTGTTAATGAAATAGTAAACAGAAAAACAATATTAATTTGTCAGGAAAAAGTCCTGAAAACGTGTCATTTCGACCATAGGGAGAAATCTATTTAAATTTACTACACTAATATTATTAAGATTTCTCCNTATGGTCGAAATGACATTTATTGGGCTTCAGAGTTTTTACAAAGACATCAATATTAAACATACTTTGAATGGATTTGTTTAAGCAATAGGTTATCTCAAGAGAGCCCGGATAACAACTTTAAAGAGTTAAGANAATATATTTGTAAAGTTATATTTTATTTATCTATCAAGCTTATNACGAGGTTCAATTTATGGTGGAAATTTTCAAANCAAAAACAGATAAGAATCTTGCCCGTAAAAAGTATTTCATGTAGTATGCATGCTTATCCCACTTCCAGCAACAATCCGTAAAAGCATGTTCACCCACCTCCATCTTCATACTCAATATTCTTTGCTTGAAGGAGCAATCCGGATTAAAGATCTGGTTGTTGCGTTAAAAAGTAAAGGTTTTGAGTCCTGTGCTATTACCGATCACGGCAACATGTTTGGTGCGGTGGAGTTCTATCATGCGTTGAAAGAATCAGACTTGAAACCGATTATCGGTGTGGGTGCAGCTGTTATTGAAGGTGCTTTCTCAGAGAGCGGGAGTGCATCCGGGCGGAACAGGATTAACGCAGGACAGACACAGTTTCTTTGCCAAAACCGTCAGGGTTATCACAATCTCGGTTATTTGGTGAGTCTNAGTTATACCGAAGGTAAAGTTGATGGGGTGCCGTGTGTCAATCATCAGCTGCTGGAAAAATATAACTCAGGCTTGATTGCGCTGAGTGGTGGAATGAATGGTGAAATCAGTCGCCATTTTCTTGGGGGACGCCCGGACGACGCACGTAGAGTTGCGATTTGGTACCGTGATGTTTTTGCTGAGCGTTACTACATTGAACTGCAAAATACAGGACTGCCGGAACAAACGGGATTGAACNNGCAGCTGGTCCGCCTCGGACATGAATTGGGAATTCCTCTTGTTGCGACAAACGACTGTTTTTATCTCACTCCGGAAGAAGCGGAAGCGCAGTATATTCTCTGGCTGATGGGCCTGCAGCGTAGAGTGACAGATGATCAGGTGCCACTGCAGTCAGGAAACCAGAGTTACTTAAAAAGCGCGGAAGAAATGCTTTCTGCTTTTAAAGAACTTCCACTGGCTGCCTTGGAAAATACGAGTAAAATTGCAGAGCAGTGTGAACTCTCCCTCGAAAATAAAAAAATCTTTCTACCNCAAATTCCTATAAGAGAAGATGAAACGGTCGATTCAAAATTGTCTGATGATGCAAAAAAAGGTCTGGAAAAACGGATCGAGAAACTATACGAACTTTATGCACCGGAACTTTCTTTTGAAGAATTTAAACAGCCTTACACAGAGCGTTTAAATTTTGAGCTGGAGGTTATTATCCAAATGGAATTTCCGGGTTATTTTTTAATTGTTTCCGAGTTTATCAAATGGGCAAAAGATAACGGAGTTTCGGTAGGTCCGGGAAGAGGTTCCGGAGCAGGTTCACTGGTCGCCTATGCCCTACTGATCACTGATGTTGATCCGCTGCGTTATGGGCTGCTCTTTGAACGTTTCCTGAATCCATATCGTGTCAGTCTACCGGATTTTGATATTGATTTTGATGTAGAGGGCCGTGAAAAAGTAATTGAACATGTGCGTGAAAAATATGGTGATAAAAATGTCTGTCAAATTTCCACCTTTGGTTCACTCAAAGCTAAAGCTGTAGTTCGCGGAGTAGCGCGAGTGCTGGATTTTCCATACTCAGAAGCAGATAAAATCGCAAAACTTGTGCCGAATGATTTGAATATTACTCTCGATCAGGCACTTGAAAAGGAACCGGAACTGGCAATCCTCGCNGCTGAAGGCAGTGAAAATGAACAGCGTTTGATTAAGTTCAGTCGGCAGTTGGAAGATTTGAATACTCACCTCGGGACTCATGCTGCAGGTGTAATCATCATGAATCAGGATATCCGTGAGGTGATGCCTGTCTGCACCGGGAAGGAAGGGACACTGCAGTCGATGTATCCCATGAAATATGCGGAGGATCAAGGCGCGGTCAAGTTTGATTTCCTCGGTTTGCAAAACCTTTCTACCATCGACAATACACTTGATTTGATCAGTACAAGCCGTACTGATTCAGCGAAGGTAGACATCACCCGCATTCCAATGGACGATTTCTTAACTTTTAAATTATTTTGCCGTGCTGACACAATAGGGGTTTTCCAGCTCGAATCTTCTGGGATGAAACGTCTGGTGTCCAACATGCAGCCCTCCGCATTTGAAGACATTGTGGCGATTTTGGCTCTTTATCGTCCGGGACCCTTAGGTTCCGGAATGGTCGAGGATTANGTGCAGTGCAAGCATAAGCGGAAGAGAGTTGTTTTTCCACATCCGTTGATGGCGGAAATATTGAAGGAAACGTACGGAGTGATGGTCTATCAGGAACAGATTATTCAAAGTGTGCAGGTACTGGCGGGGNTTTCACTGGGACATGCGGATCTACTGCGTCGTGCGATTGGCAAAAAGACGGTTGAGATATTAGCGGAGCAGCGTTTACAATTTGTAGAAGGTTGTTTGAAAAATACAAAATTTGTGGAGCAGTGTCCGCANGAGAGCACTCCTGAAGTCAAAGCGAATGAGATATTTGACACGATTAACTATTTTTCCGGATACGGATTTAACAAGTCCCACAGCGTTGCTTATGGCTTGATTTCCTATCAGACAGCATATCTGAAAGCGCACTATCCGGTGCAGTTGATGGCTGCCTTGTTTAATGGTTCCGTCAATAACCAGGACAACGTCATCAGTTACATCAGTGAATGTAAAGCAATGGGGATCAAAGTTTTGCCTCCGGATGTAAATCTCAGTGCAAAAACTTTTACCGTTGCACCCACGGAGTNTAGAATAACTGATATCACCTTAGCNCATTTTGATCGTGATTTTGNCGGCAGCAATCCGCTTAGTGAAGCAGTTCATCCGGNCTGGCTGGAAGCTCTACGTAAATCGTTGAAAAAATTAAAAAATAAGGATTTCAAGGATGAGACAGAATTGCTGGAAATAATTAAACAAAACACAGAAGCTGAAAGCGAAGTCGAGCAAACATTCCTGTTAAATTCAAACTNCGCTTTTGCATCATGGCTGCGTNGTGAGGCACGGGTGGAAGTGATTCGTTTTGGGTTGAATGCTGTTAAAAATGTAGGTGGTAAAGCAGTTGATGCTATTTTGGAAGTCAGAAGAGTGCATGGAGAATTAACGGATNTTATGGAATTCATGAAGAAAGTTAACTTAAATGAAGTTAACCGACGTATGCTGGAAACTCTTGTCAAATGCGGTGCGTTTGATTCACTGCATGAAAATCGTGCTCAATTATTTGCTGTTCTTGATAGCGCTTTTCATTTGGCCCAGGAATTTCAGCGTGCGGAAGAACCATCGCAGGATTCCTTCTTTTCCTTGATGGATGCAGGTGATGCAGAAGCGACTGAAACACAGCTTGAGTTTCCGGAAGTACGTAACTGGCCTAAACGGGAACGACTCAAGCAGGAAAAAGCGGCACTGGGATTTTATGTTTCAGGGCATCCGCTGGACAGTTATANATCTGAAATGAAACTNCTGGCTACTACCACGGANAAANTAAAAGAAGGTGCGCACGCGGAAAAAAACAAAGTTTCACTNATCGGAATTATCGTCAATAACACAGTACGATTGAACCAGAGCAATGCAAAATTTGCCATTGCTACTCTGGAAGATACACGTGGGACTCTAGAGTTTCCCGTCTTTGCTACGGTTTATGAAAAGGATGGAGAGTTGCTCGAAAGTGATGAACCGCTATTGATTTCGGGAAGGGTAAATTTTCGTGATGAAGAAGTGGGAATGTTTGTGGACAACATACGCCGCTTGAGTGAAATCAGAGAAACAGAAGCAAAAAGTATGTCGATCAAAATTGGCTCAGATCTCCTGCCTCAGGAAACTTTAAGTTTGCTGAGAAGTACACTACAAAAATATTCCGGAGAAAAACCGTTCACTATTTCAGTTCAGGCACCTGAAGCTACCTCTGTGAGCATCACTCCGGAAGAGCGGATAAGTTTCAGCTCTGCTTTAATTGAAGAACTTGAAGAACTCTTGCCCCTCCAGACTTTGGAGTTCAGCTATTCATCANAGAGTAAATTGCATTAACGGAGAGAAAATATCTCGTTTTTTGAGCTTGTTTTTAGTATGCTGATGCTGGTGAAAATTCAACCTCAGTGCCTTTTAAATCACGTTATGAAAGATTGATAGTTGTTAAGTTTTAACTACAAATGCAGTCAGTGCTCAGCAAGCTATGAGATAGTTCCGGAATTAATGCTTTGTCCTGAGTGCTCTTCAACGCACAAATCCGGACAACCGCTGAACGGTGTGTTGGAAGTAGAACTTAGCGGAACTTTGGAGGGTAATGATCCGCTGGATTTTTTACCGGTTGAACGTCAGTATTTTCCTGCAATTCCTGTAGGTAACACTCCACTTTGGCATCCGGAAAATCTACAGAAAAAATACGGTTTCCCGGAATTGTATTTGAAAGATGATGGAGTTAATCCAACAGGATCTCTGAAAGACAGAGCTTCTTTTTTGGTGGCGGCGTTTGCACGTAAACACCACATCCGTGAAGTTGTGGTCGCTTCTACCGGCAACGCCGGATCTTCAATGGCCGGTGTCGGTGCCGCTGCTGGGCTTAAGGTTAAGCTCTTTTTACCAAAAACCGCACCTCCGGCGAAAATGATTCAGGCGCTGCAGTACGGCGCAGATTTGGTGCTGGCAGATAAAAATTATGATCAGGCATTTTCACTTTCACTGGAATACTCAAATACACGCGGTGGGATGAACCGTAACACAGCCTACAATCCAATGACGATTGAAGGTAAAAAAACTGTCTCTATCGAACTTTTCAATCAGCTGAAAAAAGCACCGGATCATATTTTTGTAAGTGTGGGAGATGGAGTGATCCTGTCCGGAGTTTACAAAGGTTTCCGGGATCTGCTGCAACTGGGCCGAATCGAAAAAATCCCTGTTGTTCATGCGGTTCAGGCTTCCGGAAGTGACGCTATTTGCCGTGCAATGGAGTCAGGAGATTTTGACGGACAACCGGAACGTCCGGTGCGAGCAGCAAAGACAGTTGCGGATTCAATTTCTGTCGACACACCAAGCAACGGCCACCTTGCACTGAAAAATTTAAAAGCATTTGGCGGACATTGTTTTACGGTGACTGACGAAGAAATCCTGTGCGCGCAAAAAGAACAGTCTTCCACCTGCGGTCTTTTTTCGGAACCGGCAGCGGCAACTGCTTATGCAGGATTTTTGAAACAGAAAGCAGCTTTGGATTCAAACGAAACCTGTGTTGTTTTACTCACAGGAAATGGACTCAAAGATATTAACTCTGCAACTTCTAAAATTGTTGTTCCGGAAAAATCTGTCAACTCCCTTGATGAACTTTAGCAGTAGTTTAAAATGCAAATTGCAATAGCTGTAGATTTACACTGATTAGAACAGAATAATATGATTCTTTTTTTAGTGGATTTTCGAACATTAACTTTATCCTAACTGAGTAAAAAATATGATTGATTTAACAATTAATGAAGAAAAGATTCAGCAAAACGCGAAGCACTGCAAGTCACTTAACATCAAACTGCCTACTTTGGGGCAGATGCAGAACCCGGAAACAATTGCGGATGAGATCAAAGACGAACTGAAAAATATCAGTTTGTGGGATTCGCATCCTGCAAATNTGTTTAGAATCACCTGGAAGAATGAACCGGTTGCNAAAGGCGGTGGTTTTGGNGGGGTAAATTATATCGTTATTCCACCTGAAATATCAGGAGTAAAGGCCAAAATAATTGCTCTCGTCGGCAAATGGTTTCCTACAGGAGCGCACAAAGTTGGGGCGACTTATGGTTGTCTGGCACCAGCTTTGACTACCGGGCAATTNAGTCCTGTGGAAACGAAAGCTGTCTGGCCTTCAACAGGCAATTACTGCAGAGGCGGTGCTTATGTTTCCTCACTGCTCGGTTGTGATTCGATTGCGATTTTACCTGAAAATATGTCACGGGAACGTTTTGAATGGCTAGAGAAAGTCGCGGGAGAAGTGATNGCAACTCCGGGTTGCGAAAGCAACGTTAAGGAAATTTTTGACAAATGCTGGGANCTGAAAAACACACGCAGCGATATTCAAATCTTTAATCAGTTTGAAGAGTTTGGGAATCCGCTCTGGCACTATATGGTAACAGGAAAAGCCGCGGANGAAGCCCTGCANCAGGAAATGGGGCCGAACAGCAGAGTCGCCGGTGCAATTTCATCATCCGGATCTGCAGGATCAATGGCCTTTGGATATTATCTGAAGGATAAATTTCCGGGAGCAAAATTAGCAGTTGCGGAAGCGCTGCAGTGTCCTACTTTGCTGAANAACGGTTTTGGGGATCACCGTATCGAAGGAATAGGTGATAAACATGTGCCGTGGATTCATGATTGTAAAAACACAGACATGGTGATTGGCGTGGATGATGAGGCTACTGTCCGTTTATTGAGGCTTTTCAATGAAGTATCAGGAAGGGATTGTCTTGCGCATTATGGAGTTGATGCCTCATTGGCGGAGCAACTAGATCTGCTTGGTATTTCCGGAATTGGAAATGTGCTCGCAGCAATCAAGTTCGCAAAATATTATGAACTGACTGAGGATGATCACGTGGTGACAATACTCACAGATTCGATGGAACTCTACGGTTCACGTATCGAAGAACTGGCTGAGGAACGTGGTCAATACACAAACATTGATGCTCACAAAGACATGCAGTTGCTGATGGACTCAGGAATTGATAANGTGCTTGAATTAACGCATTATGAAAAGAAGCGGATTCATAATCTCAAATATTTCACCTGGATCGAACAGCAGGGCCGTGAGCTGTCGGAGCTGAATGATCAATGGTATGGGCATGCAGAATACTGGCAGAATATCTTTGCCCTCGCACCACAAATTGATGAACTGATACTGGAATTTAACCGGCAGATTGGCGCGGCATAAGCACACTAAGCAGACTCATCATAAAGCTCCCGACCGATCAGCATCCGACGTATTTCGTTGGTGCCTGCACCGATGTCATAAAGCTTGGCGTCTCGCAGCAGCCGGCCTGTCGGATAATCATTGATGTAACCGTTACCGCCTAAAGACTGGATTGCCTCCAGAGAGACTTTGACCGCGTTCTCCGAAGCAAGCAACAAACAGGCAGCGGTGTCCCGTCGTGAGACTTGCTGCTTTTCGCAATTTTCNGCGACACGGTAACAAAAAGCACGTGAAGACTGCAGTGCGGTGTACATGTCAGCAATCTTTCCCTGCATCAATTCAAAGGTNCCTATAGGCCGGTCAAACTGCCAACGTTCATGAATGTAAGGCAGTGTCACATCAAGTGCGGCTTGCATGATTCCCAAAGGTCCTCCGGAAAGTACAACCCTTTCCAGATTCAATCCGCTCATCAAGACTTTTACACCACGGTTTGCTTCAAGCAGCACATTNTCATCCGGAATTTCACAATCTTCAAAAACCAGTTCACAGGTATTGGAACCCCGCATTCCGAGTTTGTCCAGTTTCTGAGCTGTTGAAAATCCGTTCATTTCTTTTTCAACGATAAATGCAGTCATGGCTTTTGAGCCTTGGTCTTTAGGTGCGGTACGCATGTACACGACTAAGGTGTCCGCGTCCGGGCCATTTGTAATCCACATTTTGGAACCATTGGCAACCCAGTAATCACCGTGTTTTTCTGCATGGCAGGCCATCGCCCCCACCACATCAGAGCCTGCCCCCGGTTCCGACATGGCCAGCGCGCCAACGTGTTCTCCGGAACAAAGTTTCGGCAGATACTTTTCTTTTTGCGCGCGACTGCCGTTGATTTGAAGTTGGTTGACGCACAAGTTTGAGTGCGCACCATAAGACAAGCCAACGGAAGCAGATGCTCTTGATATTTCTTCAACAGCAACCAGATGGGCTAAATAAGACATTTCGGAACCGCCATATTCTTCNGAAGCTGTCATTCCCAATAATCCCAAATCTCCTAATTCTTTCCACAGATGTTGAGGAAACTCATTTTCACGGTCCACATCTTCAGCAATCGGTGCGATACGTTTTTCTGCAAATTGCCTCACGGTTTCCCGCAGCATGTCTACTTCTTCATTCAGTTGAATATCCCAGTTCATTCTTATTTGCTTTTTGTGTTGGTTGGCAATTTTCGGAAAAAACAGTTAGCTGCGCCNGTATGGCAGGCAGCACCGCTTTGCTGCACTTTATAAAGCAGTGTATCTTCATCACAGTCCACCAGCACTTCCACAATTTTCTGCAAATGTCCAGAGCTTTCACCTTTTTTCCAGAGTGCGTTACGCGAACGTGACCAGTAATGCGCAAATCCGCTTTCTTGAGTTTTTTTNACTGCCTCAATATTTGCATAAGCCAGCATCAAAACTGCACCCGAAATTTCATCCTGAGCAATCACCGGCAATAGACCACCTTGTTTTTCAAAAGCTAAATCTGCGACNGAGAGTTTGCTTTTAGATTTTTCTGCTGTTTCAGCTTCCGTTTTTGACATCGTACCTCCTTAAGCTTCTGGACGCATGGTAGGAAACAAGATAACGTCACGAATAGTGGATTGTCCCGTGAGCAGCATGACAATTCGGTCAATACCAAAACCAACTCCNCCCATCGGCGGCATTCCATATTCCATCGCACGTAAAAAATCTTCGTCCAGTGGCTGAGTTTCTTTTTCTCCTCCACGTCCGCGTTCGACCTGCTCCTCCATCAGTCGACGCTGAATCACAGGATCGTTCAATTCTGAATACGCGTTAGCTACTTCCCAACCGTTAATGTAAGCTTCAAAACGTTCCAGCAAATCTGGATTTTCCCGATTTTGTTTACAAAGCGGACTTGTTTCTTTCGGATGATCAGTGATAAAAGTAGGCTGAATTAGTTGGGTTTCACACGTTTCTTCAAANACAAGCTGAGTTGCCAGTCCCCGATTATAATCTGCGTCCAGTTCCCAGCTGTTTTCCTTGAGTAGGTTTTGCACTTCGGTATCACTCAGCTTCTCAAAAGGTATTCCGCCCAATGTTTGAATTGCATCCAGCATACTTAAACGCGGCCAAGGTGCTTTCAAGTCAATCGTCTGGCCTTCATATTCTGTTACTGTGCTACCGTTTACCGCAATTGAGCAGCGCTCACATATGTTTTCTGTNTGACGCATAATTTCGTTATAATCAACATATGCCTGATAAAATTCAAGTGCCGAAAATTCCGGATTATGAGTACGGTCAATACCTTCATTACGGAAATCTTTNACAAATTCAAAGACTGCGTCGAACCCTCCCGCAATGAGACGTTTCAGGTATAACTCATTGGAAATCCGCAAATAAAACTTTTGGTCGAGAGCTTTGTGATGAGTTACAAAAGGGGTGGCATTCGCACCTCCGTATACTGCCTGGAGTGTAGGAGTCTCTACTTCCAGAAATCCTTCTTCACATAAATAATCACGAATGGTCTGAAAAATTAAGGTACGTTTTCGGAAAACATCTGCAACTTTCGGATTCAAGATTAAATCCAGATAGCGCTGACGGTAGCGTAATTCTTTATCTGTAACTTCATCATGCACAATGCGTTCACCGTCTTTTTCCTCAACTTTCGGCATCGGCATGGGACGAATGGATTTAGAAAGCAGTTCAACTGTACTTGCACGTANAGTTAGTTCTCCGGTTTTGGTATGCATCAAAGTTCCGGAAATTCCAAGGTGATCTCCGATGTCACACAACTTAAANATTTCGAATGCAGTTTCTCCTACCGAGTCAAGCCTCACATAGATTTGCAGACGTGTGTGCTGAGCCTGGATGTTAGCAAAACTTGCCTTGCCCTTTCCGCGTACCGCGAGCAGGCGACCTGCAATTGTAACGGTTTGCCCGTTTTTCAGCAGTTGTTCCGACTGTNCTATGACCTCCGGAACTGTATGGCTCTGTTGAAATGAATATGGGTAAGGCTCTGCGCCTAATTGACGTATCTTTTCCAGCTTGCTCAGCCGGATTTCTTGTTGATCTGCGTTGATATCCATTTAATAACTTCTTCCTTGTTGACCCTCTCCCAAATCACAGAAAAAGATCAGGTAATTAAACAATTAGCACTACTCATCAGTGAGTGCTATTTTTTACTTGNGTTNTACTNGTGTNTAAGCTAANCTNNCTNACTGGAATGAATTTAGAAGATTTTAGTAATTTCTGATTCACTTGAACCGCTCAGCATACGCTTTTTGTTGTTGAAGCTCAATTTAATTTTATTTAATTATAATCCTAACAAGGAGAACTATGATTCGTCCCTTACAGGACCGCGTGCTTGTGCAGCGCGTCGAAGCCGAAGAAATGACAGCTTCCGGCATTATTATNCCGGACACAGCTAAAGAAAAGCCTCAAGAAGGTGAGGTGGTCGCAGTTGGCCCGGGTAAGCGCCTTGACAATGGTTCCATTCAANAAATGGGAGTAAAAAAAGGTGACAAGATTTTATTCAGCAAGTATGGCGGCACCGAGGTAAAAGTCGATGGCGAAGATTATATCATAATGCGTGAGGACGATATCCTCGGCGTTTTGGCTTAATTTAATATACTTATAAACCATTAACAAATTAACAATTAGAGTAAATTATGGCAAAACAAGTAATTTTTGCGGCAGAAAACCGCGAAAAACTGCTTAGAGGCGTAAATGCCTTGTCAAATGCAGTCAAGGTGACTTTGGGACCGAAAGGCCGCAATGTATTAATTGATAAATCTTTTGGTGCACCTCTGGTCACTAAAGATGGCGTGACAGTCGCCAAAGAAATTGANCTGGAAGACAANCTGGAAAACATGGGTGCGCAGATGGTTAAAGAAGTTGCGTCCAAAACTTCAGATGTNGCTGGTGATGGAACCACCACTGCTACTGTGTTGGCACAAGCTGTTGTGACAGAAGGTCACCGCAACCTGGCCGCAGGCGCAAATCCTATGGATCTCAAGCGTGGAATTGACCAGGCTGTTGCTGCTGCAACTACACATTTGCACAGTATTTCCAAATCAGTTTCCGATTCCAAGGAAATCGCTCAGGTGGGCACTGTTTCAGCAAACAATGATGCCACAATTGGCGACATTATTGCTGAATCCATGGAAAAAGTAGGTAAGGATGGTGTGATAACCATTGAAGAAGCAAAGACAGCTGAAACAAGTTTGGAAGTTGTTGAAGGAATGCAGTTTGACCGCGGCTATCTTTCTCCGTACTTTGTAACTGATTCAGAACGTATGGAAGTCTCGCTCGAAGATCCTTACATCATCCTGGTGGAAAAGAAAGTCACTAACATGAAGGACATTCTTCCTGCAATTGAGCAAATCGCAAAGACAGGCAATCCTTTCTTGATCGTTGCGGAA
>NYXK01000028.1 GCA_002685535.1 Deltaproteobacteria bacterium | reverse complement strand
CGGCGCGCCGCGGGGGCGGGGGGGGGGGGGGGGCGTGCAGTTGCTTTTTGCACCCTACTGTAGGATGATCGCTAGATAAGATTGGCTGATGCCGGACACCTCGGCCAAGAAAATGATCCGTTCCGATTCCGTGGTGCCCCTGAAATGGATGTCATCCGAACGATTATGCGAGCCAATGAAACAAGCTTTTGTACAGAGAAGTATTTTGGGATCTCTCATTCAGACGTTAAGTTCAAGTGCTGTTTCGAGGATTTATTTGATACCTTCGATTCTGATGAACGTTATCTGATGACTTCGTGTTGTGCGATCCGCACAGGCACAGAAATTTGGTGGCGCCAGTGCAACATCGTAGGAATAGATCTAACTTGGGCACACAGTTGGTTTGCTCAGCGGGGGACTGGGGATCAACGTCACAAGTATCACTACCACCAGCTACGCAACATGAAAGCTCTTTGTTGATTCTTCAGAGCGCTCACCACCGTATATATAATCATAATTACGACCAAGGAACGAGACATATTCATAGAAGTATCATTAACCTCTACTCTAATTAGTATGCACACCTTTCGATACACTCCTTGGAAACATCCCGGAACACCGGACATCCAGAGATCAAAGAAAGTATCTGCAATTACACGGTATTTCTCGCGAAAGGGAATGAATAAACACAATGCATTAACCGAGCAAGCGCTGTGCTCTCTATTTTTACCACCGTCAACCCCGAGCCCACAAGCAGGTGAGCGATGAAGAAGAAGGGAAAGTCGTGGTCTCGTCTCATCGTGGTATCGTGACGCTTGAAAAGCAGAATGTTNTGGGTGACAAAATGGTCGCATTGGATCTTAAAGGCGAGCTTCAAGTAGTGACCATGTGGAATTGAGAAAGTGGCGCGGAGAATGCGAATCGCTTTTGCTCTGTACGTTGGGGATCCAGATACAGTAGACTAGCAGATGCCAATTCGATGGTCGATGAGAAGAATCGATATCTGGTCCAATAATATACAGAGAAAGGCAAATGGGGATGATGTTCATCTCAGAGACGAGCATTTCCTAACGTTGGAAGAAAGGATCGCGATCGAAGTCCTGGCGGGAAGGTAGAGATGGACGAGAGTACATGGCCGGAAGACGGAAGCCCTTAGCCATCTCTGCCTGGACGAACTGGGAGGCGCGCTTGTACCGACGGTCCGAGTATTTCTCGAAGACGGCAGCGTGGTGTTTGAGGGGATTCTCACAGCATTCCATCATCATTGAGACGATTGGCTTGAGCTGAGTCCAGGTGTATCCTGAATAGTAGACATGAGCTGGAGACTGTGATGTGTCAGTAGAGCCTTAAGGATATGAAGGAGAATGCTTACCCAGTCACCCTTCTTCAACATGGTACGGGCGAAGCAGTGGGCACCGGCAGCAACATAGCTGGGTGGGCTACCGACGAAGCGCTCATCCATGACAGTTACCTCCAGGAAATACTTCGCCAGGGTTCGGGTCTCCAAATCATAATCGTCCGCCTTGCTAATGCGTCGAAGGAAACTCATCGGTCCAGGCCATCCGAGCTCAAATTGCAACATGCTAAGCATGAAGCGTTCGGCCTTCAGAATCTCATCGACGGTGTAACCTCCATCCACCATGTAGACGATCTCGTTTACGGAAGGACAATTGATCTCTTCGTACTTGGCAGCAACGAATATAGCGGTGGCGCCAACCAACTGGAGCTTGCCCAAAGAGACAATCTTGCAGGACAGGAAGCGGTCGATGTAGTTGACACAGAGGAATAAAGTCTCTGGGAGGAGGGAGAAGCGATGATGAACCTGAATCAACCAATCCATGAGAACGGATCGCATGGACCACTGAATCTCAGTTTGGGTATCCATGTAATTGGCATTGGGAAGCATCTTGTTCTAACGCGAAAGACTGGTCAGCATCTAATCCAAAGAAGATAAACATTGCTGGGGTTGATGTAAACAGAGGCTGCATTAGCGGCCAAGGGGTGGTCGCATAATCGGCCTTAGCCAAACAGGAACGCGTTGACCTGGATGGGGGAAGGGAGAAGTCTGCTTGGTGTCTTACCTCCAGCTCACGCATGTATGCGAAGATCTCGTCACCGTACTCGGCCACCATGCTGGTATCCCAGGCCTCATCCTCAATCTCCTCCATGGTACGGGCGCTCTCAACGACATGCTTGGCAGCTGCAAGCTCTCTGCGAACGTTCAGAGTGACCTTGGGAGCAAGTACAGTAGTGACACCGCCAGTAGTATCTCCACGGCTTCGGAATGAGTGCGCAGTGGTGTATCCTTGCTCATCATAGACCTCTTCTTCATCATCCTCCCAATACTCCTCTGGCTCAGGAAGCGCAGGAAGCTTACGTTGATCTCTGTAGCTACTGGCGTATTGGTCGAGCATAACTCCTGATGCGTGGACCTCCTCATACGCAACATATTGCTCGATGGCTCCTTCGACCTGGTTCTCTGCAGCATCCTGGTAGACTGCATCACTGGTGTTGTTGTCAGATACTGATGGGTAGCTGGGCTCTGTGGTACGGGCGGCTGGTGGACCTTGTTGCAATTGAGCATAGCTCTTGCGAGTTTCCAAGGACTGGTGGACGGGCGCAACAATTGAGACATCTTGTCTACCAACTGGCTTCGCGTTGAGCTGGGGTACCGCATTCTCCGCATCCTCATCCTTGTAAATTGTAGTGGCCTTCTTTGAAAGGGTGCGCTTTGGAGGAGCAGGGAGTTGTCGGGTGTCTGCGAGAGGGACCTTCGATGTAAGGGAGGCGGTGATGGGGTCGACAGAGCTTGTGTTATTCAAGGTGATCTTGGACGCAGCAGTATTCAAAAGGCGCTGTGCGGGACGAAGGAGAGTGGGTTTTGTGTCGAGAGGAATAATGGGCTTGACGATCTCATGGATCGGCTTGGCTGGAATCGCGGAGTCATCGTGAGCAGCGGGAGCTCTGACCGTGTTGCTTACATCGCCAAAAGCTTTTCTTTTGGGCTCACCCTTATTTCCCCCGGGTAGGTGCATGTTGTTGAGTGCTCCTGTGGACTTGTGTCGCTGGTGGAGGGTTTGTTTTGATTGGATCGGAGCTGTATTCTCGTCGGCTTGAACTCGACCCTTCTGGCCAGGACGCTGCGGCTGGAAGATTATATGTTAGTTTTGTGCCTGCACAGGAGATATTCAGATTATTAGGGAAGTTGTCGAGGTGATGGGCGAAGAATGTGGTGGAGATCAAGCGCGATTTCTTGAGGTGACTTGTGCCAAGAGGTGAGCGAACAATAACAAGATCGATAAAACTTACTTGCGCGTTCATGGCGTAGCTATGCAAAGTGAATTAGAATAGCCAATGGCCAAAAGCTAGTAGGACTGTAGGGCAATGTTGTTGCAAAGATGCTCGATGGGTGTGAGGCAAATATCGCGTCCCAAAAATCATAGGGGTCGAGGATGCCAGAATAGGTACGTCGAATAGACTCGTGTTTGCAGAGCTGCGCGGTACTACTGATAGTACGATGCAGGTGTATCACAAGTCTCCCATGAGAAGTGGTGATGAAATGAGGTGGAGGAGATGGTGAAGAGGAAGTGAGGCGGAGAAAAGAGGAGGAGGAGAAGATGTTGTTGTGTTGTGTTGATGGAGGATGGAGATGAATGTTGAGTGGAGCAGAGCGCAAGATATTGAAAAGGCATGGGCCATTTCCATTCGCGGCTGCCCTGACAACAACAACAAACGGACCGGGGGTAGAATGCGGATCGCGCCTGCTTATGTCACCCGAATGGTCCAAGCTCTTCTCGCTTCGCGTCTTCTGGTCATCAACAAAAACAATACACTTTTTCATAATTTGCGATAGAATATGCAAACATAATTTTGAAAACATGCAACTACTTGTATTTACTTTTGAAACATAATCTCAGTATATCCCGTGCAGATTCCATTGATTTCAAAGCGTTGTGTGCTGGTGCAGCCAATGTTACTGCATTTCGGCATGGACACGCCTTCGCGTTGCGATTTGACGCCCTGTCACCTGACCCACTTCGACCTTCAAGTTTCTTCACTTTCCCATCCTCAATCATCCAGGATCATTTATACTTGCACCAATATTCAATGTTCTGCTTGTTTTGATTCAATTCTGCAGTATTTGGTGACCTCAAATTCGTGTTCGATTGACTAGAAGACTTAGCCGCTCGGAACACGGCTTGTCAGGATAGCAGCTATCAGCCAAAGCCGAACCCAGCAGTGCCACGAACGATGGAATGGGGGGGCTTGAGCATCTCTATCTATTCGCCTTCCCTTCTTTTCCGTCCCATCCCACACCCCCCAAACTCTGTATTTAGTTCCCCAAAGATAGGAAGTCAAGTAATGTAGCCATTGGTGGTCGCAATAAAGCTGGGCTGCGTACCTGGATGGTCGTTAATCAAGTGCTGATTTGCCAGATGGTGAGGGATCTCCAACCGTCCTCTTGCGCTTATGGTGCAGACCACATGTCCTCCTATCAGCACATCAGCATCAGCTGCTTGTGAGAATTTAGAAATGGGAATGGGTGTGACCAGCCTTCTTTGTTTACGGACCTGCGTGAAAATAATCGAGGTCCCAGGTTCGCCGGCCAGCGACCTGTCCGAAGTTGTGGATGCTGTAATAGCCCATTGGGTCGTCGTCATCAAGTCAAGAGTTTGGCCGGGCGAGCAGAGGAGATGTGACCACCAGGACCACCACTATCTAAAACCCAAACCACAACCCTGCAGAGCAACCACAACAATCGATCGCGGTACATGTCACAAGGTACACAGGGACCGTACCGGAAAATGAGCTCGATATCGAGAGTAGCCGATTTCCTGAGCTCCAAGTCTTACGATCGCAAGCATCCACTCATAATCAATCGTTCTCTCTGCTCGCCTCTGCATCCTTGGCCGTCACACTTCGACAAAGCCCTCATGCCGACTAATAGCTGCATCGCAGATCCACCAGTCATGAGCAGCAAAACAGAAACTACCACAAAATCGAGCCAACCCCTCTCTTCAATCATGGCTGGATCGATTTACCTGTCCCGGCACCGCCAATTCTTGCAATGCGGGTGGACTTTGCCAGCCGTAGGCCCTACAGCCTACAAGATCCAAGCAAGCAGGCATAACGATTACTTGAAACCTCCGGCCTAGCCAGCGCATACTCACCAACACCCTGAAGGCGCACTTGATAATTGCAGCTGCAACTCACCGATACCCTCAACAACAGGCCAGGCCAGCCTCGGCGCTTGATTGGGTCGTATCTTCCAATACCATACGGTACCTTTATGGCCAGCGGGTCTGACCTGGAATACGGCCAGGAATCATGGATTGACCTGATTAACTTGACTGGCTGCACTCAAAAGCTTCGGATCGCTTCCAGACATTCCAGCGATTGCATTTGAGCGTTCCTCGTTACACCGATGGTCCTTCTCACCACACCCCTGCCTCAGACGTTGGCGTATGCGATCATTGGTTGCGGATCGCCTTTAATCAAGCACTTGGCCACTGCTTTCCTGAGTTGTCTCGACCAGCGTATTTGCATCCTTCCACATTGGAGCACAGGCACAGGTTGTTCGTGCTATACTCCAGAGTAAGTACTCTAAGTAGGCCAGACGAAGTCGCATGCGCTCGGGGAACCTGATCACATCTTCTCCTCTTACGGTCACATAAACACATGCAGCTGGTCTGATATCTGGTGCTCGTTTCTAACATAGCGAGANCTCCTCCGAAGACGGGATCCACGGGAANANTCGACCAACGAGGCTTTTTCATAACAAATGTCTCAATCCGTGATTTGAAGAAGATACAGAAACTGGTATGGACATCGGATCTGGACTGCTCTGTACTCTGTTACCTTCTGGCTTCTGCTCGATATATGTTTTCAGCATGTATGGTGGGATGAGGATGCGATTCGAGGCACAGGATGATACACAGGCACTGAGGTCCAGATTTGAAGCAAATTTGATGTTTCCGGGGAAGAGATGTATATTTAGATGAAATTTAAGACAATTGAAATCACATTCTTGGAAAATATGTAGTTGGGAGAGTTATGATGTGTATTGTTAGTGTGTGCATAGCATAACCTTGTGTGAAGCGTGGGCCATCCTACTTCTCCGCTTCGCAGCCAGCCAGACCTCCATCTCTTCCTCACAACCGTCCCAAGGCTTGAGGAACGCAGAACGAACGCCAACAACTAACTAGTAAGTCTTTCAAACCTTCGATTATCTTCTCGCAGATCACCTTCACCCATCAGATACATGGATTTCCAAATGGTCCGCCTGCTAATGCTGCCTGTCTGTCGCAGGTTCTCGATCGATTGAACAACGACCGAATCCCAATGTCCGCATGATAGACCCCTAACGGCATCCATTTCGACCAGCTGTAAGTTGATTTCACTATTACATTATATGCGATCAAGGAATCGCACTGTTTTACATCCCATGAGACCTTACTGTCTTGCTGGTCTGCTGCTCTCCTCCTTGGTCAGCCCCGAAGCGCCAGGGAGTGCCNCGCAGTCCACAATCCCATCATTTCTTCCAACCGTCCATCAAATATCTTTCCAATATCATCCCCAAGCATATTCTCGCTCATACTGATGACTCTTGATCTCCAGTTCAAGTTTTCCGACCACATTCGTTCTGTCCAGCTTCGTCCTGCTACTTTTGCGACAGCCGGCCCCATCCGCCAGCACACAACCTTTCCACCTCAACCCACAACCATCATTTCACAACAAGTGATTGCAATCGTCCGAGGAATATTCTGCCTGCAGGGGAATGGAACTTTCCAATCTTCTTTCTGGCCCAGAATCCTCAAACGCACAAATTCCTTTTCTCGGCGCCTCCGCACCTCCTTCGACTCACTCCTATTCGACCCGGAACACAATGGCAGGCATGGACGTGGGTTCTGGCAACCAGAGAATGGCTACACCACCAGCAGTCTATGGGACAACTCAATCCAGCTCTACTACACCGCACGCTACAAGCATATCACCATTCGGGAGTCCAACACCCAAGAGTGTCGCATTCGAGCTCCTTTTCCCCGAATCACCCCAATATCGTGCGCGACTGCCCATGAGGGTGCAAATCTTCCCACATGATACGACAGACTCGATTGTGACAACAGTCAAGAATTTCTATGGCCTCTACGCTGGTCCCGGCGGTGCCAAAGGGGTCAGTTTCGAGGACGATCAAGGGAATACCCTCATCGCACGATACGAGAACCTCCGAAACAATATGGTTGTATATGTACGAGTAATTGAGGAGCCAACACCAGGCACTAGCACATATGGTCCAGCATCATACCACTCTGGCTCGCCAGTATTGCAGCAGGCGTACTATCCTGGTGATGGTCACCACATGCCCCCTCCTCAACCAGCACAGGCGCTTAGCTATGGCCAACCCCTATCAAGACCAAATTCGAGGACTTCCCGAAAGCGCAGCACCTCTCCGAATGGTGGTCAAGGTCGTGGTCGTCGAAGCGCATCTGCCAGTACAAATCCGCCACCCATGAAGAAGAGCCGATCGCGATCAGGCTTCAAAAGCCGGGGATCGAGCGCACATGGCAGCTTCGCAGACAATCACAGTGATGGATTGAATGGATACAGTAGCGGAGATGGAGCACCTGGCTCTGTTTCCAGCAGGACAAAGAGTGAACACATTGGGAACACAGAGATCAGTCTGGACAATATTGTTGAGGGCGGGAGACGCAAGAGGGCAAAGTTTGAGAGCTCGGTAAGTCATTCTATCTCCCTTGATCCATTTCATACTAGATTCGAGTACTAATAAAATCTCTCTTCAGGAATTGCCATTGTTTGCTCCCCCGCAGATGCCGGCTGCCACTTCGAACTCTTCTGTTTCACCCGCACGCCGCATGGAGCATCAACGATCGGCCTTCCCCTTTACCAATCCTTCACACAACCCATTCTCGAACCCACAACCTCTACAATCACCGCAGAGTTACAGTAATGGCTTTGGTCAACCTGGGATGTATACTACACCAGCCCCTGGTCGTCGCACAAGAGGAGCTGCAGGTTACCCACCAAACCGCCAATCAATTGGTAGCACGCCCGGCGGCAACAGCTCCGGTATACTTCCTACACCAGATCCAACTGTTGGCAGTTGTGTTTCTGAGGAAGATAAGGACGTGGCACTTCAATTGATGAGGTTGGGCGAGATGTCAAATATCTCTCACGGTCGCACTTCCGCCTCTACGCTTGACGATACTTTCAGCGGCAAGGCAGATGCTGCTTCCTCTACTGGAGCTACTTCTGATAGCGAGAGCGAGAGTGAGCCTGAACTTCCTCCTCCGCGTCGCATGAAGCGTGAGGCAAGCCCAATTCTTCCACCTGGTCATGTCAAGAAGTTCCGTCAACACTTGGACGATATCTTGCCCAGCCAAGATAGCACTGAGCCCAGTGGAGACGAGGGTGACTACGAAGATGGTCGCGATGAAACATTCAGACCTGGTTTCAAAGATGATCCAATGGATGTGGACGATAAGCTCAAGATGTCCAAGTCTAAGAGTGTCCCGATCATGGGCAAGCCCCGCACAAGCGCCTCTGGAGTCAAGGTCAAGTCAAAATCGAAGACCTCACGCCCAGGCCAGGTCAAATCGAAGAAGTCAATCAGTGCTTCAACCAGTGCCAAGCCAATCTCTCCAACATCCCTGCCGTCGCAATCGCGCAAAACATCCAATGCATCTGCGTTGAACTTCCAGAACCAACTCGGTGAGGATGAAGAGGATCTTTCATCCAAGCCCCGCTGTCAGCGATGCCGCAAGAGCAAGAAAGGTTGCGACCGTCAACGTCCTTGCCAGCGATGCAAAGATGCTGGCCTTAGCGCAGACCAGTGCGTCAGTGAAGACGAGGGTAATGGTCGCAAGGGTCGGTATGGACGACACATGGGTGTACCCGTTAAGAAGGATGACCTTACAGTGGAGATGGGATTCTTGCCGCCGACAGCGACAGCTGGCGGTCAAGGCAGCCCTGACAAGAGCAAGAAGAGAAAACGGTAGTTGGACGGCCGAGTGGGTCTCCAAACCCGGTACGAGTCATTGCCCCGAGCTTTGATGCGATTTCGACAGCACTTCATTCGTGTATTAACGATTATCTCCTCTTGTCGCACTACATCTCATACCTCTCGGTACACGTCAACACAAAAGCTCTTTCATGGGTCCTGTTCGGATGCTCTTCCTTCGAAATTTTCCTTCCGCATACGCACCTCAGCTATCGGTTCCTGGGGTTCTTGGTGTTTCGCTCTGTTTAATTCTGCTAGGTTTATCAAGTCCCAGCATGGCGTTCTGTTCGTCTATTTTCCTGTCTGTTTCTGTCTTTGCTCGAGTCGAATTAGTTTGTTGTAATTGGTTTAAGAAAAATCCCGGCAGGCAGTATACATTGTCTGGTCTATCCTTTGAAATTGGGTTACTCGGCAGGAAAGGGGAATTATTAGAATCGGGGCAATGGATGGATGGGAAGAAGAAGGTGCAGGCCGGTATACCTTACCTTACACTCCTTTATGATTGATGCATGAACATATTATACGAGTTTCCTTTTTCTTGCGTTCGTCTTGTTCTGCGTTGATCGGTTTGTGTTTGTGTCGTTTATACTGCGGCTTTCTTTTCGGATTCCTCTCTTCTCCATTTCCTTCTTGTCCNTGGTGGGGTATCGGTTCATGGTGGNGTGTGTCGTGCATTTACTCGTGCGGAGAGGGGCGGTGGTGGATATATCAAACTTTGCTTGCAAGCAGTAGCAGTCGCCAAGTCTCAGTTTCTAGCTTCTGTTCTCAAATTTCTGGTTTCTGTTGTGTGCGCTGTAGGGTCTGGCTGGATGGCTGGATGGCTGGATGGCTGGATGGCTGGATGGCTGGATGGCTGGATGGCTGGATGGCTGGTCGGTGGGATTAATCCGGGACTGGATTGGATGGGTGTGTGCAAGCAGGTGGATATCAGGACAACAAAGCAAGCAAGCTGGCGGGGTCGGTTTACAAAATGGATACAACACTATACTCAGTTGTGTGGAGAGACTCACAATGAGTCTGTTGATCGAGGACAGCGGTTTGTGGGGGACTGTGCGAGTGGAATGTCATAATGCACATCAGAAACGCAAACACCACACAAAACGCTACGCTACTACACACCTCAAGTTCAGAGATTGCGTTAGATGGGGACGAGGAGTCTAGGCTGGGTCTGATTTGGTTGATTGATGTGGCTTGGCTGTGGTCGGTTGGACTTGGGAAGGATGGGAATGGATGGGACTTTTCTTTATATCGGATTACAGAATATCAAATCGAAAACTTTCAATCAACTCTCTGTCTCTGTGTCTTGTGTCAACTGTGATGATCTACATGTTCGTGACAACCGGCGCAGTGTACACGTACACTGCAAGTAAGCTGACCCTCTCTGCCTCCTATTGATAATCTCTGGACACCCGTTTACTCCTACCCATCCTCCTTCTCAATATTACACATATATATATATCTATCTAACTTATGTCACACAAACCAACCCGACCTACCTACATCCCACGCCTTCCGACACTATCTTGCATCGCATCACCTCCCCAATTAGACAACATTTCGTCCTCCTCCTCCTTCTCCCATTATGACTAATCGCGTAAACCTTCCATCCTATCCCATCTAATCCCATCCGCACCATATGCACACTGCACACACATGCACCTTAAAATTCTTACCTCCCCCCCCCAAAAAAAAGCCGCCACCTCAACATCCTATCCCCCATTCTCCCAAAAGCCCAATTCCCAAACCCCAACATTCTACATCCGCATCCACATCTCAAGCCATATACTGACCCAGGATCATAAGCCTAAGAAAATTCGATCGAACAACCGATTGCGGTCTAGACTCTAGATTTGAGGGCGGGCGATGGGTGGGCGAAAGGGAAACGGATTGGGGACGAAGATGAGACGGGTTCGGGACTAGGGAGAGCGGGGTTGTCCCACGCTTTTGGTTCTGGTGGTCTGCATGCGGTTCCGGATGCGCCCGGGCTCGGTGGGCCGCTGGGCGGCTTTTATTCGGGAGTTGTGAGTGCCGGGATGGATGGTGTGGCTGGTGTGGTAGGAGGGGAGGAGCTTGGCGGGCAGCGGACGGAGGGGCGCGGAAGTGGAAGTGGGGATTGATGTGGTGGGGCGGAGAGGGAACAAGAGCGCAGGGGGATCAAGCGAGAGGATTGTTTTGATTTGGGGTGGAAGGGATGAAGGGGATGAAGGGGTCGAAGATTCGGGTTGTTTTTCGAAGATGATGCTTATTATGGCTTGTTAGGGGCGACTATAAGTTGGGTAAGATACGTATACAAGATTCGTTTTCTGCTTTGGTGTTCCCGCGTTTTCATCCGCTGGATTTCAAGTTTCGGACCGTTTCTGGCCTGGTCCGCTTCCAGGGAGCCTGGAAGCGAGAGGAACACGAGACTCAATGTGGCCAATTCTTTCTAGTAGATAACTAGAGGCATACCCGAGCATAGTTTGGAAGTCGCCTTACTCAAGTCTGTTCTTCAACCCGCTCTTCATCGAGATGTTGAGATCATGTCCCTAGGAGAAACACTCATTCAAGAATATAAAGATGTCGATAGACTTTAAAGTCGCAAAATGATCTTGTGATATATCATATCACCCCTCACTGTTCCCGCCTTGACGCTTTGATGGCCGCTTCTTCAAGTAGCTTGACTACTTCCACGTATCCTTCCATAGAAGCAGGATCTAATGGAGTTCTCCCGGAATCATCGGCGGCATATATATCAGCACCCCATTCGAGCAGTAGTCGAACGACTTCAACATGCCCTCTATACGAAGCTAAACGTAACGGTGTATCTTTGTACTTATTAGCTGCATTTATATCAGCGCCCTTGTCGAGTAACAGGCGAACCACCTCGACACGCCCTTCCATAGAAGCTATATGTAGTGGTGTCCTTTGCAATTTATCAACTGCATTCGCATCAGCACCCTTCTCGAGTAGTTGTTGCACGGCAGCTTCGTGCCCATTCATAGCCGCATACGACAACGGCGTTCTGCCCAAACTATCCTGAAATCGAAAATCTTGGCTAATTAGAAAGATTTGTACCGCGTCTGTGAGACCGAAGAATGCTGCCAAGTGCAGACCAGAAACTGTCATCGGCAACAATTGACGGTATCCATGCTCGAGAGTTTTTGTCATCAGTGCTTGGCTTGATGCCTCCACTTGGCCCTGTGTCCGAAGAAAGTCTATGATGCCCTGGCAAGAAGTCTTAGACTCCCGCGCGTGATGTCCCCAATTACATGAGGCATAGTCGTACAGTTTGTTAAGTTGGAGCCGTTGCTCAAAATCGTCGTTATTATGACAAATTCCATCCTCGAACTCGTCGAATGAGAGGTAGGATATGCAAACTTTGGTGATTTTCTCCTGTGCAATAGGAAACCATTGCTGATGCGTCCGCTCAAAGTATTCCTGTGTCGTGTAATGGACTAGTCGAATAATATCGCTTTCTTCGTCGACGAGAACTAACCCAGCACATACCGAGACCAAGTCATCGACATCTGGGAGATTTTCTTCGTCAAGCTGAGGTTCGCCAATTTCGACTGCAAGCGCATGTTGAAGCTCCGCTGTAGATAGTGGTCTCTTTGCGCATGTGATCCATGACAGGACTTGTATGGCAAGCTCTGCTTGGTCTTTGAGCTGACTAATGATCCGTTCCATAGCTTCGTTGTAAGCTTTTTCGTATGCTCCTATTCCTTTGGCCATGCTGCTGAGAGTAGCTCGGAGAGCCTTGGGTGATTTTTTCCCAGCTAAGGAGTCGAGATGGAACTTTGCGAGCAGAAACCTGTCAGAATTAGTGTGCGTTCAATATTTCCTTGAAAACCAAAACGATACATGCATTCCATCTACAACTTTGATCATTTCCGTCTCAATCTCGTCTTGTAATTCAGGTTTCCGCTTCACAAATTCTGGGAGCCGGGACATGTGGCCGTGCAAGTATTCTCGCACATCATCTTCACTTGCACGGATCTCTAACACCTGCATCCCCTCGAACGCCTTCTCGATGCTTGATATTGGCCGTGAGGTGGCAAAAATATTCAATTTGCACTCTCTCTGGAGCTCAAAGAGTCTCGATAGCAAAGTCCTACGACAATCGTCCGAGACTCGGCATTCATCGAGCGCGTCGATGAGAATGAAAGCTCGAGAATACAATTCAATGATAGCCTGGAGGGATCTAGATATGTCATCCAGAGATGGCCGTGTCCGTCCCCTCTGAAGATCTTTAATGAAGCCTGGTAGCGATGGCTGACCCTCAACTAGCTGTTTGAGTAAGCTCATGAGCAAGTCGTTGATCTTCTGCTCGTCTTGACGCCGAAAGTTGCAGTAGATATACGCAATACCAATAGACGGATCGATGATAGCTGACTTAGTGATTTCGTCCACCACGATTGAGCTAAGTATCGTCTTTCCAGCCCCCGGAATTCCAGGACAGAACAAAGTTCCCTTATCGGCCTTCAGCCATGCCTGAAACTCAGCTGATTTAAGAAGCCACTGTCCAGTTCCTTTTTGGCGTCGACTGATGAAATCGTGCTGCTGAGCAGAGTAGTCGATTGGAGTAAGCGAGTCAAGAATGGCACGCCGCTCTTGTTGCTGCTCTTGAACCTCTTGCCGCCTGTTGGACTCGTCTACCCCGCTTCTTATTACCAAGGAGACCTCCTTCTCTTCTTCTCTTGCCTCTCGGACCTCTTTGTATGTCGTTGCTCCGAGTACCGCTGTATCGATAGAAACCATATTGTTTAAGGTCTGACACTGACGGCAGAGATTCTCTACTGATTCTCGCCGGCCTTTGGCTTTGAATGCTGCCTTCAGCCTATCCCATCCAAGTCGATGGCCTTCTTTACCTTTCTGTAGCTCTTCCAGCAATGAGGCCAGCTCTTTTCGGCAGATCTCTAGCATCAAATTTGTGTCCGTCGTTGAAGGCGCATTGGCTCCCAGCTGCGAAAGGAGTACCGAAGCTCGATTCTGGAAAGCGGCTGCAAAGTCGGGATTGACTAGAATGTTGGTATTTGTTACCGATAGAACGGTCTGTAAAATTCCTAGTTCATTCATAAATGACTTGACATTTTTCGGCGCATCTTTCCAGTCTGTCCCAAATTGAACCACAAGCTGCGTGATCTGGATGGCCAGGCCGATGACTCCAACGAGCCCCGCTCCGGTACTGACTGGGTCCGTCATGAGTTTCTGGGCTTGCTGGTGCGATCAGAGAAATAGATTCTCCGGCGATGGGTTGGTGCCTAGTTCAGGTCGATGAACGCGATCAGGCTCTGGGTCGGAAGCACGATTGTGCGCAGTGAGGAATATTGATATGACAAGTACTAGATTTCTCACAAAAAGACGGCAAGATGGCAGCGATACTTCAGCGATGAAAGATTAGATCAACGAAGGCTATCATTGTCAGGAGCATATAGGAAGGTAGGTCCAAGGAAAATTGAGCGCCTGTCAGGCGCAGTCGTTCTGCCAGACCGTGCTCAGCCTCACAAGGCTGAATCTCAACCCCTCCGGCAGACCTGAACTTCAGGGCTGCCACGCCAGTCGTCCGACTTGTGGCTGAATTTCCAAAGGCTGCAGGTTGAAGCGTTCTGGCTCGGCTAACAGGTCGCATTTCTGCTGCCACGCCTAGTCTGGGCTTTTCCGAAAGGTCCACGATAACATTGTTTGGTTATACGTCGTTTTGAAAAATTCGAATCGAAATAAAGAGATGCCCATCTGAATTTTTTTCCAAGGTCCAACAATTAAGGCTTCTTCTCCACGATGGATGTTAGTAATCAATTGTTTACAAACTCCTCATCGAGACCCACTTTCGTTTCTATGGAGGTTTGTTAAGCGAGTAGTGTCTATTCTAAGTTCTTTTTCGCTCAAGCAACGTGCATGGCATCTGCATCAAGTTAAAAGATGTCAAGAAGTAGGAATATTAGAGCAATACTTCGTTTCATCTACTCGAGATACAGAAAACAACGAATGAGAGTAGGGCACGGAAGCAGCGATACGAAGCAGATTGATGCATTTCTGCACCACCACACGCTAAAATTTAAGGTTAAAAGCTTGGCGTATTTTTGTCATTTTGGCAGGCAAGAGCACTCGCCTCGGTCCACATCTCCACCATCTCCCTGTCCAAGCATTTTCCTCCTCCATTCTCATCCTACTCTCCTAGTAGCTGTCATCACGATCTCATTGATCAGCAGCGATGACCACATCAACAATCCCATCACTAGAGACTCTTCCCTTATCCTCGAACGTATCTGTGAATACCTCGACGATGAGACCGCAAAGCGACGCGCCTTGTTCGCCTTCTCTCGCACCAGTAAGATTTGCAGCACCGCAGCAGAAGGGCAAAGGTTCTCTCGGATCGAGATCAGAATCAGAGATCCATCAGAGCTGGAAACGACCATGAAAAGCTGGAACGTCAAGCTAGCTGGTGAACGACACCGTCACGTGTGAATGGTGAAATCTCATGGGATATGACAGAACAGGAGAAGAGTTGGCTGCCGAGGAATTGTGAGGATCTCGATGCAGACTCAGCAGATGATGAGATGAGGATAAGTGGCATGATTGTGCGTCCTTATTTTCATCTGCACGATTTTCTCCGACCCTCCCAGGAAACCCTGGATAGTCCGCCAGGCACACTCGCCGAGCATCCTGAGGATTGGAAAACCTTGGGCCATTTCGTAACCCAGTTCTCGGGCCTCCGGGATCTTGTCTGGGCAGCTGGGCTTCGAATACCTCCGTCTGTGCTTTCCGCCATATCAGAAGAGCGTGTCGTCTTCATCATCACAGCTTCAGTCTCCCCGGCCTCATCCAGTCCCGCAATGCACCGCTGCTTGTATCGCTAGCTGACTACACTCTGTGTACATCGCCTTCTCTATACAGCATCATCGCTCACGTCGGATCATTTGAGTCGGGTGGCAAGCTGAACTACGTTGAAGAAGCTGTGATGCGCATGGTGTCTGGCCTAGCACCAAACTTGACACATTTTTATGAAATTTCTCGTGGCCCATCAAGAGAGTTAGAGGTCACTCAGGCCATTATGCTTGGAAAACCGAAGTGGCAAGGCTTCTTTCCAGGTAAGCGTGAGGTGGAATCCATAGCCGGCACAGATCTACCGCGGAACAGATTCCAACGTGTAGTCTTCCCATCATATGTGCCACAAGGACTCAAGCACTGGGCTCAAGTCACGGAACTGAGCAATCTGCGCTGCCTCGATTTGCCATGGGATCTGAAAAATGCGAGTGCATTGGCAGAAATTGCTGCGAAGGGCGAAGCGCCTAGTCTGCAGAGATTGAGGCTTTGTTCGGAGGACAGCTACGGCAACGATGATGAGACCGAGGAGTCGCAAGCAGCCATGGATCTGCTTCTGTCGACTTTGAATCCTTTGCACCGCTTAGAGATCGCAGGTTATATCAGCCCGCGTACTTTCGATGTCCTTGTGGATCACCATGGTGAGAACCTTCGCTACCTGGCCCTGAAACCATCCAGAGAAGAAATTTCCGATGACCGCAACCCCCTCGTCGTCTTCTCCGCGCCAGTAATTCACAGATTCGCAGCACGCTGCTCTCACCTCACGCACCTGTCCATCCCCATCAACCGCACACGGGGCGACAAATATGAAGTAGGCATCTACCGCGCTTTGAACAAACTACCTTCTCTTCAATACCTGTCACTCCAGCTCATGTACAGCGTCGGACCAGAGAAGCAATTCTGGGATGAGGAAAAGGATGGCGAGTATCGTTTGTCGCTTGAATTTACAGAGGGTGATGCGGACAGAATTCCTATGGCTTATTTGCAAGAGACTTTTAGCAATGGTATCGATGAGGTCTTAGCACGAGAGATCTTCTCCTTGATCTCTGGGATCAATCCGATCTCACGCAATGTTAGTAGCAAGTTACGTTATCTGAGACTCGAACCTATCAGGAAAATAGGTTGGAACGCCCCAGCTGTATGAGTAACCCAGTTCGGATGGACTTTGGGATGGCTATATCGTTCATTCGTGTGTCGCAGTGAAGACGACCAGGAAGTTACTGTAAACACGCTTGGGGAGAAAGCATTGGCGAGGGCTGGAAAACATTGGAGATACATGATGAGTGACGAGGAGAAGTATCATGGTGAGGAGGTGTTCGTGGAGGCGTTCCAGAATCTTTGGCCAAGGAAGACAGATGAGTGGTGGCGGAAATGGAGCAGTCTTCCGCTGGATCTCGAAGAAGGGAGTTTGCTTGAGGAGACCTCGTAGCAGAGAAGTCTCTCCTGTTAGAGGGTCTGGACGCGTGCAGCATGTCACGACGATCTGTTTATCGATGAGCATCAAAGACATCTAAATGATATCGAAAGGACATCACTTATCACCACGTCGAACGATATCTGCCCATGATACTTTATTCCGTCCGCTCCAAGAATGTAATCGAATGCTTCCTTTTTATCCACGACTATTTTCTTCGCTCTTACACTAATCTCCATTCCTTGCTTAAACCAGACATTCTGATTTCGACTTGGTATTGAGATTTTCCGGCTCCTGTCTTCTCAGGAGAACGAGAATCTAGTTGATTCCAATCTTACGCTCTAGATACCTGGATCCCAACTAACCACCCCGGTACTTGAATCGAATCTGGGGCCGAAGATAACCCCGGATGGATAGCTTAACAAGGCAGGCTCGTTGGGCATATTCCAGCGCGGCGGGCCGGGACGCATGGAAGGGGCTGGTTGACTTGTCATGACAGCAGTACCTCGTTGAAGGCATTTTCGGCGTCTGTATGACAGCGGTTCAATATTCGGCTTTGGGGCAGTGGGGAGGGAACGGGATAAAAGTCCATATATCAGGAGGAGGCAGAGCATGTTGTGGGGGACGAACAAGGAAAGGAAATTTACAGCGAAAGCTTAAAGGTACCTGACATAGCGCGTCTCGTGTACAGAGTCACACTACGAGGGATGTTTGCGGGGAGGAAAGTCAAAGTCTGGGGTGCCGTCCGGGGTGAAAGTCCTGAGGAGAATGCTCGGGCAGAAGACCGCACCTCTGATAGCGACAGCCATTAATGAAAGGAGCAATCCATCACGAAACTTCAAGGCCGCTGCCGTGTCAAGTCCAAAGAAAGGCAAATATCCCGTCACTTACTTCCAGGGCCTGGTCCAGTCCAGCTTCTCCGTTTAACTCATCCACCAGACGTGTCCACCTCGAAGAAAGCAGCCCACCGAAGCCAGCTGAAGAGCTTGAAGTCGAAACAAGACCTGGCCCAGTGCCCAGCTGAAGCTTCATTGGCTTGGACACCGACATCTGATTGGGCAGTCCTGGTAAAGAAAGTGCTTTCACGTGATATCTAGCTTCATTAGGAAGGTGATTAACATCGGATGAAATGCCCTCATCTGACTGTCTCACTCGCGAACAGCATCGAAAGGGCGATTCCATACGTGTGTATGTGCAAGCCTTCAGCATCGGTCGGCAATTGACGGACTCCTCTCTTCAAGCCATACAGCTTCTCTGCCGTCTGCCCATGCACGTTTGTTTCATCATCGGATGCGGATGCGGGGTGGAAAAGCTGGGGTTGCTGTTGTCGCGAGTCAATTCGTTGCTGCATCCCTACCTCCATCCAACCCAGACGCAGCTCCACACGACATATCGCGAAATACACGGCAAGTGATTGGATACAATTGTTGATGCAAGCTGTTGATGGCTGTCATGTGTCTATCATTCTCGGGCCAAGACTCGGCCAATTCGAAGACGGATCCATGGTCGCTGGTGGATTGAACGCGGATAAGAGAAGTGGGGAGTGGGGCGAGCGATGTAAAAATCTGAGATGGCTCTGCCAGACTACGATAACTAGCTGCGGATAGGAGGAGGCGACTCGAGCACCCAGTCAAGGGGAAGGGGAGAAAGAAACGGTTGGGACATGGGAGATGTAGAAGATGGCGGGGGAGACGATGCTACGAGAAGAATATTCGAGAGCGCCGTAGTGTGGACTAGACCAGGTTGACATACTGGGAGAGATTAACTTCTATCAGACTGGCGCGTGAAGATCCAGGTCAAGGAAAGTTGGAGCTCCAGGTCGTACAGTTCACTTCGGACTACTAATCTGTACGTATAATAAGAGGGGTCGTATCCCCGGATTTGTATGACTTTTTTCTTCTTCCCCTCACTCCTCTCCTCTTCTCCCCTACTGCACTCCATTCCCTCTGCAGCTCCTCCACACCTCTCTCCCAATCTGTCAAACCCCCATTCTTGAAGGCTCTGCCGAATTGAGACCGAAAGGCTGAAGACCAACGGTCTGCCGGTGTAGCGTTGCATTGAGCTGTCTGCTGTACTCTCTCGCGAGGTATATCAATCGACGGACTGCCAGACCTAGGAACACAGGAGCTCTATATCCTCGTCACATACGCAGCACCCCCTCTCGATTACCTCCGCCCAAGCTTTCCCCCCTTCGCCACACGAATTTCAGCCAGACGTCCAAAATGGACAACAAAACCTCCGACACAATCGACCCCTCCTCTCCTCCCCTCCACTTCCCTCAGAAAGACAACCTCGATCACACCAAGGCCATGAACGAAGTCATCCACAATGCGCGTAACGCTACAGACAAGGAACATTCCATGACATTGTGGCAGGGTCTGAAGCTGTACCCGAAGGCGGTGGGATGGAGTGTGTTGATCAGTACTTGTATTGTCATGGAGGGGTACGATTTGTGCTTGTTGAGCAGCTTTTGTAAGTGTGGATTTTATAATACATGAGGAGAGTGTTCGTAGGGAAGGAGGAGATTGGGGGTTACATATTGGCTGGAGAGCAGAGAGCAGATGGATCGGTTGTGGCGCAAGAGCTGGGAAATGCCATCAATTTAGAGTGGTCAACCGTATATGTGCTAACCAAACTCGCAGACGCCTTCCCTCAATTCAACCGCAAATACGGAAAGCAGCTGCCAAGCGGCGAATACCAAATCCCAGCCCCATGGCAGGCTGGTCTCAGCAACGTTCGTTTCCCCGTACTTTTCTCCGCTAAACATAAATCTAACCTGAACAAAACAGGGTGCCAATGTGGGAGAAATCATTGGTCTCTTTATCAACGGTTATGTCTCGGAACGTTTCGGATACAGATATACGGTTATGACTTGCTTGACGCTGATTATTGCTTTCACGGCGATTTTCTTCACGGCGCAGACGGTTGTGCATTTGCAGGTTGCTGAGGTGCTCTGTGGTATTGTGAGTGCCGCCTTCCAGTTCAAAAGTTTGAATCCCATTTACTGACTAAAGCATAGCCATGGGGTGTCTTCCAGACTCGTAAGCTTTCAGAACACCTGACACAAAACCGATATGTGCATACTGATAATCTGTTTAGTGACCATCACATACGCCTCTGAAGTTTGCCCTGTCGCTCTCCGCGGTTATCTAACCACTTACGTCAATTTCTGCTGGGGTCTTGGTCAAGTCATTGGTATCGGAGTTATCAAGTCTATGTTACCTCGTGACGACGAGTGGGCGTAAGTATCTCCAATTTTTTCTCTTCAATCTCCGATTCTTCAGAAGGTCCAGGCTAACAAATCCCAGCTACCGCATTCCTTACGGTCTTCAATGGATGTGGCCCGTTCCTCTCCTCGTTGGTGTTGCTCTCGCTCCCGAATCACCATGGTGGCTAGTCCGCAAAGGCCGTACTGAGGACGCCAAGAAGGCTCTGCTGAGATTGACGAGTTTGAATAAGGAGACGGATTTCGATGCTGATGAAACAATTAGTATGATGGTTCATACAACTGCTTTGGAAGAGAAGGTCAGTTTCCCTTACTGCTTTTTCTCTACGGTCTTCCAGTCACTTCCTAACCAATGTGGAATAAATACCTGAAATTCGAAATCTAACACGACCAACAGATCACAACCGGCGCAACCTACCTCGACTGCTTCAAAGGCACCGACCGCCGCCGCACCGAAATCGTCTGCATGGTCTGGGCCATCCAGAACCTTTCAGGAAACTCCTTCTCCGGCTACTCCACCTACTTCCTCCAACAAGCCGGCCTCGAAACCTCCAAAGCCTTCGATTTCTCCCTCGGCCAATACGGAATCAACATGATCGGCGTCTTTGGCGCCTGGTTCCTCATGTCCTGGGGAATCGGCCGACGATCCCTCTACCTCTACGGTCTCTGCGGTCTCTGCACTATGCTCTTCATCATGGGCTTTCTCGGTCTCGTTCCGGAGGCCCACCGCGATCAAGGCTCCCTTGCAACCGGCTCCATCATGTTAGTCTGGGCCCTCTTCTACCAGCTCTCCGTCGGCACAGTCTGCTACTCTCTTGTTGCCGAACTGTCGACACGTCGCCTGCAGATCAAGACCGTCGTTCTCGGCCGTAACCTCTATAACATCGTCGGTATCATCTGCTCGGTTCTCACACCGTATATGTTGAACCCCGGTGAATGGGACTGGGGTAACTACGCGGGCTTTTTCTGGGCAGCCATCTGCTTCTGCTGTATCATATACACGTATTTCCGCGTGCCGGAGCCGATGGGCCGCAGTTTTGCGGAGTTGGACTTGCTGTTTGAAAGGGGTGTCAGCGCGAGGAAATTCAAGAGTACGAGTGTGGATGTTTTTGGCGAGGAGGTCGATGAGAGGACGATGGGCGCCTATGAGGAGAAGCTGGAGGTGAGGCATCTGGAGATGGAGACTACCGGTGGCGCGGGCGTGAAGTCATGAATCAGCGGCTGGAGTGAGGATAGCTGGCTAATGCGAGAACTTCTTACTTGTAGGGTCGTGCTGTAGCTTGATTGTGCTAGCTGTGTGCTTGCTTACTTGGTTGCACTAATCTTCTTGTCGATATTCCGATAATTATTTTTACCATTCGCGTCTTGGCTTGCACGGTGAGACGAAAACGAAGACGAAGACGAAGACGAAGGCGGAGAGTGAGGAAGGGGTACAAATCAGTGGAGGACAATAATTACGGTGTATATTGGCATCGGCCCGAACAATGCATCTGTAATGACTTATGAGAAGGTGGCACAGCGGGGTGTGATGATCTAGAACGATGAACAGAAGGTCGAGCGGGAGCCTGGAGGGAAGACAGCGACAAGCCAATAAATGCTGGATAGATGCGGCAAGTGAGGGGGAATGATGCAGAACTTAAGATAGTGAGTTCCAAGGTCGGCAGGAGATGAATGACGAGACTGAGTGCTTCTCTCTTCGTATGGTCAGATATAAGATGTGCAAAATTACGGTCTATATCTCCAGCTCAATAGATATTCGTTCCGCTTCTAAATCGTAGATGTCAACGTATCATGAAGATCTGTAGGGTTTTGAGCCTCCCCCTTACCCTCATCTTCTCAGGGGAGGGATTTGGGTGAGCTGTGACTCAATACTACCATCCTTTGGGATGGAACTCTGAAATATGACATTGATGTGCTTTTTCAAAGCTGCTGTTGAGTTGTTATCCTTTCATGTGTCTGGTTACTCTGTGATGTTTGGTTACTGTAAGCAAGGGTCGGTCAGGACTGGTCAAGGACTTTAGGTTCCCAAGCAAGAGCAACAAGGAGTTATTAGAGCTTGGAAGGAAAGAATTCTCGACATTCTGAAAACGGAAAAAGGAAAACCTTGCATTAGTGCGTTCATTATTCAGACCTGTTGCAAGGCCTATGTTCCTGATGCTGAAAACTTAGTTGTTATTGGTCAAAGAGTGGCTCTGCTGTGCCCGAACTTAATTATACATTTTTCCACCGCGATTTCAGTTTATCCTTCTCTGTTCGCCTATCCTGCATCGTGATTTGATTGTGATTTCCAGGCAGAAAGCTTTTCCACCTCGGTATTTTCTTGGAGGCCACTACTGCGTTCACGTGGAAAGTTCTTGATTTGAGTGACTGACGACGAGAGAATGGAGTGACTGCGTAGACCATTGAAGCTCTCGCGTTTACCTAAAATATTGGAAGGTGAGGAAGATGGTGTTGGAAGTTGAATGTTTGATCATTGGGGGTTTGTTTTGATTGGATGTAAGAGAACATGGATTACACAACGTAAAGACTTTATGGTTTGAGATGCATCAAAGAATTCCATATTGGTATTGAAGAAGATCAAGGTCTTCATGTGCAATCACACTGCATTCAGTTCCATCCTGCTGGAGTCACCGATGCTTATCCCGGTGACTCGAAATGTGCTGTATCCTTGACGAAACACGCCGACCTGAACCTCTTAATAATCGAAATCGAGAGCTTGGTCATCGCGCCAAAGCTCAAGATCAATACTACAGCCAGCATCTTCCGGATCCCAGTCAAAATCCAATAAATTGAGACGAGCAGCCCGGATCTTAAGCCACTGGTGGTACATATCGCCGGTAGCCTTGATGAAGCTCTGACGGAACTTGGGAAGATCTTGCATATCGTAGGCATCCTCGAGATCTTGGAGATAGCGCTCATGAGCGAGGCTCTTATAGAGTCGTTCGACGATCCATTTGTAGCGACGGAGGCTGATGCGTACTTCGTCGGGTGCGTCGCGAGTGCGAGTGAAGGCCTCGGCGAAGTCTTGGAGTCTGATTAGGTAGAGGGCTTTCTTGTCATCATCAATTTGGAAGGCATCTAGGTAGAAGAAGGTTTGTCAGTGAGGCCCAAAGAATATGAAATGTTGTTCAAAGACTGGATCGTCTTTTGCTTCGTAGGGGGCGTCCGCCAAGACTTACGCTGGTCGCAGCCAAGTTGGAACCCAAAAAGACAGCCGCCTTGCTCCTTCTGGGATTCGACGAGCTTGACAATCCGATCGCTGTTGATAGACAGACGAAGGTACTGTAACTTGCTTAGAACATTGCCATCATCGTTATCATTTGGGGAGTAGCAAAGGACCCGGGACTTCTCTGAGTGACTTGCATCACAAAATTGAGGAGTACTACATTACGATGAGTCTTGAAAGCCTATAGTCGTTTCGATCTGAGGTTCTCCTAGCCTCCCGAAGAGCCTTCTCAACTGGATGAACAGACGGAAAGATATAGGGGTTCACGATAGTCGGTGTCATGCCAGCTGCCCCTCTACGGATGTTGGATTCCATAGATAGGTTCATCGTACGTGTGGAGTCCATGTCGGCCTTGAATAAAGGAATTCGTTCAAAGGCTTGAGCGTATTAGAGAAGAGCCGCGTAACACTTAAGGACGTGGTGGACCGGCTCGTTGCTCTTGACGAGTGCCTCCAGTTCGCTAAGTTTCCCACCACTGATGTCCTTGAATATATTGCACTCTGGGCATTCAACCTTGAACTTGTCCAAGTTTCGGAGCATCTCAAATGGTTTGAGCGCTACCTGTAAGTTATAAATTTTATTAGCTTGGTCCTCTTCTGCTCGGGGCTGGACCACAGGTAGTCATTGTCGTCAGCTTTATCGAGACATGTTCCGCAACTATTTGAGAACATTTGTATATTAGCTGTTTGATCTGCACAGGGATATCTTTAAAGCAAGGATACCCACTGATTTGAGGTGATCAGCGACTTTATGGTATCGAGATCGCACGCCAAGCGGCAGAATGCTACGATTTGAGCTGAAGCTGTTCTCGACTTGTCGGATGGGCTGTCGGGCGTGATAATAACCTTCACTGGGCAGATGGACGCTTCGTTATTACTGTTCCAAGGAATATTCTAGGAGAAAGATGTGACATATAGTGGGCAGGATTGACGGGTTGAGAAAGAAAATTTAAAGTTCCGTTGTGCACTTACAATGTTGTACCTTCTCGAAAGCCGGCAGATCCTTGGAAGACGAGAACATGCCTTGTTCGAAATCACCGTGAGTTCGGTAGCGACCAAGAGTACATGGACCAATTTCTTCAAACTTGAGCCAGCTGAAAGTGGGACCATGGCACTTGATTGTGAGGATATTGCCAGCATACATCATTTCGGAAGCTTAAGGTAGATCTGCTTGCAGGTGCGAAGGATCTGGGGTGTGAGGCCAAACTTGACAGAAGTAGCGAGTTTACCATTGGGATCGCGAATGAAGGCGCTCGTCTTTTCGCTGATAACGAGATGGAAGTAGATTTTCCTGCGCATCTCGAGGGGAAGCTTGTCAAGAAAGAGACAGCCCTCGCCAGTCTCAACCATTTCGACGCTTGATGGTCCTGCAGCTGCTGCGGTATTGTCGTTATCACCATTGATGCTCTTTGAGAGGATCTTCGAGAGGTTGCCCATTGTAGGTTTTCTATCGTGACCGTCGTATGGCAACTTGCTGAGGAGCTCGGCCAACATTCCGAAACCACCTTGTGACGATCTCAGTAGAGCACGGTAGGCTGTTTCAGCGCGGTCCATGTTCGCGGTCAGCTTGATGTTGTTCGTTGATCGATCTCCACCTTGATGATGTGCAGAAAACAACTCGAAAGGTGACAATGTTTCGAGTGTTTACCTTAATCTGCCAAGGCGGTAAGCGAAGCAAACCCACGCTAACGAAACACGACTACTGGAAGCTGACCTTTTACTGCTGCTCCTGATAGTTATCCCATTGTATTTCAATCCTCTGCATCATCTTACCTCTACTGTCTTCCTGCTACTGTATGTGCTTCTACGCTGTTTAGTTGATCCGGCGCAGTTCTGGTCAATCGTCTGGTGTGGCTTCAAATAGCACACGTGATGTACCATAAAGAAAAGCACGTGTTGCTACGTCAGCTTACCTCCTTCAAGGTTGCTTGCTGACAGCTGTCAGGCTATCGAAACAGCATTAGTTGCTTTGGTCGGTTCCTAGGCAATACTCAATTGGTTGTTTTCATTCGAGCAGATTACCTGATCTGCCTAAGAAAAGATCTCAAGTACTCAACAATATCAGAATGCCGCGTCGGTTCCATCGGAAGTCTCGCTTTGGGTGTTCTGAATGTAGGAAGCAAAGAGTCAAGGTACGTTACTCCTAAGATCTGGCTATCATGGTCCATTACCTGGAGCTGAGCCACTTGCCAATAAGTGCGACGAAGATGAACCGACCTGCGGAAGATGCTTGAGGACTCGATCGAAATGCGAATACCCACATGTGAAGTGGAATGCCAAATCGCCGCCCTCAACCTCAAATGCGTCTGGAACGCCTTCATCACGATTTGCTCTGGAATCATCAGCACCACAATCTTCCTTTGATCTGTTCGACATGACTTTAATGCACCACTATGTCACCAGCACTTGCGAGGAACTCTTCATGGGAGCACCACAAAAACACGTCTGGCAACACGAGATACCTGCTCTCTCTGCCTCCAACATTATCTTAATGCACGGCCTCCTCGCAGTAACTGCTATCCACTGCGCCTGGAAAGAGCCAGCCCGTCGCAATATCTACAGGGCTCGAGCCCTCCACCACCATGGTCTGAGCCTCCCAATTTTCCAGGACATGATCGCTTCCGCCTCGTCTGAGACAGCAGTAGTTATTGTTGCGTATTCTGTCCTTCTCAGTATATGGGTTTACGCCTTTCCGGATATAGCGGCTGAGCAGCCGTCTCTTGACGACATTCTCGGTTCGATTGAAGTGATTCGTGGATCCCGGAAGATTGCTCGTTTATATCGAGATGTCCTCAAGGAAAGTCATATGCGCGTCTTCTTGACCTCGCCACTGCAAGAGCCTGTTCTTGAATATCAAGGCTTGTCTACGCGTCAAATACTGCAGTTGTTGCGGGACCGAGTAGGCCATCAAGCCGACAAGACTGCAGCCCAGAAGCTGCAGATTTCCTTGGACCAGTACGTGACCGGGTTTGACTATAGCCGATTGGCAGCGACGTGGATGGCATCAGTCGAAGATGATTACTGGACTCGTCTCCGTGATCATCATCCTGACGCGATTCTGGTGTTTGCGTACAGCACTCTTCTCATTCGCGCATCGGAACACGAATGCTGGTGGGTGTCAGGATGGTCTAAGCGTATTCTACAGGCTTGTGGTGATGTTCTGAGCCCGGAGGTCAAGATGACGATTGATTGGGTCGACCACGAGAATCGCATACGAGCAGGAGCCGATGAATTAGCAGAGACTGTGAAGGCGAGGCAGAGATAGGCGAGAACAGGGCTGAGCCACTGAATCGTAAAATAATATTCGGCTCCTCTGCTGTCGATGACATTTCTGGTTCGCCATATAGGGTGCTTACGGTGGAGACGAAACATCTCCTCGCTAAGGTCCGGCCCTGTGCCGCCTTGTGCTGACTGGAGACGGTAGAATCCCAGGCTGACGAGGTCTCTGCCTTGGCGGCTTACGCCGTTCAGACCGTTTAGATCGTTTGCATCGTTCACGTCGTTTACACCGTTTGAGACAATTACGTTGTCAATATCGGTCATTCGCTTCGTACTGGTACCGAATCAATGTGCGGATCTGGCATGTTGTTTGCATGATCTACAGCCTTGTTTCTTTTACATTTATACATTCTTTACATCTCAGCCTCGCAAGGCTTTCAGCAGACGATAGCTATTCTATAAGTATGGAATGGACTTCCGATGAAGGCTGCCCATTCTATCTCGCAAGCCATCTAGTTACTCCTCTTGTTCCTCACCATCGAAACAACGATACTACTACTTTCAACCTCAAATCGTCCACTCCTATCAACATTCCACATACCTATTGCTCTTTCCCAAAATGTCTGACTCGACCGACGACTGCAACTTCGTCTCTCCCACTTGCCTTGTCGAGGACACTGTTTACGGATACACTCCAAACCTGGGGGGCAATGCTTTCTACGCCATTGTATTCGCAATCTGCGCCCTGATCCAATTCTACTACATCTTTCGATTCTGGCGAGCCTGGAAAACATTTTCCGTCCTAACATTCATCGGATGTTGTGGAGAATGCTGCGGCTACATCGGCCGTATATTCCTACACAAGAACCCGTGGGACGGCGCCGCCCTGCCAATCCAGCTGGTACTACTCATGGTCTCGCCATCATTCCTGGCAGCATCACTGTACACGACAATGAGAGCGCTAGTGCGATACTTTGGTCCCGAGCATACGAGACTGCCGGAGCGATTCTGGACATGGCCTTTTGTCACGGCCGATCTGGTGGGCTTCTTCTTGCAGTGTGGTGGTGGTGTTGTGGCTGCCGCGGGTGATAGAATTCCAAGTCTGGCGGACATTGGGAACGCTATCATGATCTTTGGTGTTTCGTTCCAGGCCGTGATCATGCTAGTTGCGGCTGTCCTCACCGTAGACTTTGCCTGGAGGATTGTTAGGCGACATGTTTCTCGCGTGTTCGCGGATCTACCGAGAGATCTGAAGATTTTTCTTCTGGCGATGATGGCAGCTTTCCTCTTGATATTGACAAGATGCGTCTATCGGTGAGTGGAGACTGGGTATATGGCTATGCCGGATTGTTGGAGATGTCATGCTGATAGATGGACAGTATCCCTGAGCTAGCTGGTGGTGTTGGTGGACACATGATGCGACAGGAAGTTGAGTTCATGATCTTCGATGGCTTGTGAGTCTTCTATTTGTTTACCCTGCCTTCTGCTTTGACCCCCACTCACTCTTGAAATCAGGTTGATTTTACTCTCCGCGATCCTCCTATCCGCCGCACATCCAGGTTTCTATGCTGGCGCTCTGCAGATCTCCAAGGTCCACAACTACGAATCGAAGACACCAGTGGTCCTTGACGATAGATCCGAAACATATGACATTGAACTTAGAAGCAGCCAAAGTGTGTAGCTCTCCTGGCATATTGCAAACACTGGAGTTGGTTATCTGTTCTTTCTGTTGGTAGTGGACATTCCTGTTCCACCAGACCTTGATGCTGGACGCGAACGAGGAAGACTTTTTTTACAGCTGAAAGAAGGGACTGAATGTTGTTGTACGATGTTTTCAAGAGTAAACTCTGTTCTAAGATCAGCGTTAAGTACATAGTCTATAGAGCTGGATGACATTTCACTGCAGTGAACTTCATAAATACTGCCACCCGTTTCCTGACGAGGTCTCTGTTGATAGACCTGGCTGTGAGCGTGCAATGTGTCAACAAATCGAATTCCGAAGTACGTAGAACAAGAGAAAATCAGAGCCTTTAAAGTCACCTTCGTTTAGAAGAAATGTGTCGCCCAAGTCTCAATCATTCCGGACCTGTTCAGACTCAAGAAAGCAAATTGAGTTGACATCTAGATAGTGAAGTCTTGGGCGGATCAACATTTTTCCGCCTTCCGCCAATCAGTCACTGGTGGGTCTTCGAGGCTGAAAAAGTTGTCCCCCACCATCTGAAAGCCTCGAGCTGATATTCTTCACAACACCACGATCCCACCTCAAATCCTGCGGCCTCTACTATTCCTCGATGCGGTGATATCTCAATTGCCAAAGTACAGAGCTTCAAGCACCACGATGCCTCCCAAAGGCGCAACAAGAGCACCCGCCCGCCGCGGTCGCGCAAAAGCAGTTCGAGGAGGAAAGGCTGCAGCTGCGGCAGCAGAAGCCGTGGATTCTACGACCCCAAAAGAGGAGCCTGTCGGCGCAGAGGATCACGCAGATCAATCAGCAGCTGGTCCCTCCACTTCACAAGCAGCAGCTTCTGCAATCTCAACCCCTCAACTCAGTGAAGATGGCTTCTCTCCGAATTCCTCTCCAGCGACAGTTCCTACTGAAACCCCAGCCCCTACACCTGCGCGACCAGCTTATGCTCCTATACTTCCTCCAACTGCGCCTCCAATGAAGATGGATCCAGACGCTCCTTCTACAAGCGCTGCGAGCAGCGAGCCAAGTACACAATCTTCCGTTAGAGGTGGTCCGTCAACAAGAGGTGGCAGAGCTGGAGCTAGAGGAGGACCAAAGGCGCCCAGCAAATTCAAACCAAAGGCTGTTCGAAGTGATGCATCGAAGCGTGCTGAGCTTGCGCAGAAGGAACAAGAGCGTCTAGCTGGACTTGCAGCTTCGGCGGCGAAGGCAGAGGCTAGGGCAAATAGAGGTAGAGGCAGACCAGCGAGAGGAAGAGGCGATGTTATGGGAAGACCTGCTATAAGTAGAGGGAGTGGCGGTGGCTCTGGTATATTTGGAGCTCTGCCTGAGTCTATAAGTGAGTCTATGTTGTCAATTCTACCAGCGCAGTGCTGACTATTCTCTAGAGAGAGCCCCAAACGGATTCAGTGCGCCCAGGAGCGGCGGCGGTGGTGGCATTTCGTCTGGAGGCTTTGGAGGAGACTACAAGAGAGAGCCAGGTGCACGTTCTGGAGGCGGAGGAGGTGGAGGCGGAGGTGGAGGTGGTGGCCATTATACTGGTGGGGACTATATCCCAAACCCTCGCTACCCTGGACAGGACGATGACACACCTCGGGTTGATATCGAAACAATCAATCTGGTCTCGGATGACGAAGATGGTCCGCGGTCTAGTCGCGGAAGACGGGGCATGCTGCCAGTCCGTCTCGATAGACATGAGCACCAGCCACGAGTCACAATTGTCAACACAGGCCCGGCCGTCAAAGCCCAACCCGACGATAGCGAGCAAATCGAAATTGATGAGAAGCGCTCTGCGCGGCCCGCAATCAAGCAAGATACTGCCAAAGGAGACCCTGGAGATGACATTCAAATCAAGTCAGAACCTGACCTTACGGTTGCCTTTCGCGCAACAACTCCAGGCCCTTCAGGTGAAGTGGAACCAATATCTCCAAATTCTAGGCGCAAAGTCAAGGATCGAAATCTGTCTCCTGGAATGGAAGTTGGCCATGACACATCAGCCAACGCGATTCCAGATGCCAAGGATGAGAAGAAGGCAAGACGAATCAACAAGAAGCGTGATCAGAAGCCAGTTCTACAAACGGAGGAAGACAGAGCTGAATATGCACGCCATCTTCTCGATGTCGAGGTTCTCGCCAAAGAACTCGGGGGCATGCAAGGAAACCTCAACGCTAATACCAAGGGCAAGGATGCTGAAGGAGATAATATGATGGAAGATGTGGCAAAGCCTGAGGACCACAGATCAGGACGTCTCTACCTCTTCCAGTTTCCTCCTGTTCTTCCAGAACTTTACAATCCCGTCGACGGCAACCCGAGAAACAAGATCGATCTTACTCGTGCGGAAGCAGAAAAACCCAAGGAGAATGATGCAGATGCGCAGATGACCGGCACCGAACCATCTCCAAAGGGCAAAGGCAAGCTCAAGGACCGCACCGATCTCATAGGCGAAGCACCACCTCCTATCAAAGTTGAAGAGGAAGCAGTCCCACTCGACAAAGTCAAGAAGGAAGAAGTCAAAAAGGGTCACCCTCCATACGTGAATGAGGAAGGCTGGATTGGAAAACTCATCGTCCGGAAGAGTGGCCGAGTCGAATTATCATGGGGAGGTGTCAATCTTCTCGTCGGACGAGGTGTCGATGCCGGATTTCTCACCACTGGAATTGTCGTTGACAGTATCGAGAAGGGTCCGCCTGGTGGAGGGGCTCCGGAGGGTAGAGCGTTGAGTATGGGGCAAATTATGGGGAAGTTTGTTGTTACTCCGGATTGGGAACATATGGAATAATGACTTTTGAAAGAGCAGATGGTTGGGTATGTGGTGCATTTCTAGGCGTCGAAAAACGGGTGCATAGCTTGGCGTTCGTGGGGCACTTGCATGTGGGCTTGATTTCGGGGCAAGCAGTAGCTTGTGCAATACTTTGGGTGGATACCCTTGATAGATGAATGAAAAATATTACGAGTATACCTTGCTTGTATATGCTTAATCTTGATGCCTTTGGTCTATATCGTACGTTTTGTGAGCGTTCCGGTCCCGTGACGAGAAGCTTCCTATTTCCCACCCTGTCCTGTCCTCCCACCCAGTCATTGCAGAGGGTTTACCTGACAACTGTCACGCCTTTCAACTCTTCGATATCTCCAATACGCTTGATACCCGTTTCTCAAGCTTTCATCTCTTGGTTTCCTTCTGATCGTCGATTACACATGGTGGGGTAGCGCTTATTTTGTCAATTGAAATCCATCACGGCGGGAGATTGGTATCGTGATGGCTTAAATCACTTCATATGCATCCAAAAGACCTGATATTTCGAGACAAGACTACAGTGAATGGATCATACCTGAACTCGAACAGATTTGACTGCACAATCTGGGTAGATGTTTGAGTTCAATGATGCAGTGTTGTACGGGAAAGGGTTCTCAGCTCGCTTAAACAAGCCCTCAGTGTGTAAACAATCACAAGTTGGCTTTTTGCCCATAGAACTCTTGATGTTGAGTGCAGCGTTCATACTCGGCTTCATACAGACAAAAGTACACTCGATGATCATTGAATTATGAAGTAATATCATTCTCCATTGTTGCCCCATGTTTCGCAGGAGTTGCTCGGGACCGATTTTCACACTCTCACGGCCACTGCCCAGAATAGGAGTCATCTTCCTTCGGGAACAGAGTGTACAGAACTAGCTGAGTTTGCTGTATCCCTATCCCCGTCATGTTTTGAAGGAATACTGGAAGATTTGTTGCAAGAGCCCCAGCCTCCTGACGCAAGCTCGCAGTAGCTGTGGCAGCTGTGATAGTAACCGCAATAGTATAACCAAGCTCTCCCCAGGGAAATCATAAACCGGAACCTGCGGAGCGTCAGGATCAACGGGATGAACCACCCCATACCCATCCTCATGATACTCCGCATCCGAATCCTCAAAAAATCACACTTGACGGGAGGCTGGCTGGGACATATCTGAGGATTTGATATCAGACCCTGGGTGTTGCTCTCGGTCACTTCGTGGATAGAAAGTTCTGACATTTCATCCTCTACTTGTTCGACAGAGACATCGCCATCTGGCGGGCGTGTAGGTGAGGCGGAGACTCTTCGTCTTGAAGCGACGCAGACGCATCCAGCGAGAAGTTCCGATTCGCAGATCTCCTTCTCGGGGGTTCCCTCACATGATGGATCTTCGCATGCAATTATTCGCGGACAGCATGGACAGCCTAGTATGAATTTGCCGGACATAATTCCATCACTTTGGCGGCAGCGATAAGGAAGAGTTCCCCAAGACATCCCTCGGCAAGCTGAATAATCGCAGGAGATTGGTGCTGGGACTTGCGGCCCTGGAAAGAGGATGTTTATTAGCAGCTGGCATTCTCTGATTATATACGGAAAGATAGCGCTGGAAGACCGTCTGTACTGACATGGGATGAACTCTGGGAACGCTTCGGGTCCTTGAGTAAATCGGGTGAGATCTTCTGCATCACTGCTTTCAGCTGAGGGAACGATACTGGTATCGGTTGCCGAGGTACTGGGCACCAATTGAGCTAGTAAAAGAAGTATCGAATGCTTGCCAGAATTCAATAATAATAGCATGTTGAAAATACACCTCAGTACTTGTTGATAATCGAATTTAATGTTTATTCCATAGCTTCAGAGCAACGAAATCAAGGTCTTAGATAAGGCTTTGGTGCGCAGATTAGATTTGGAAGTCATTGTTGTTGCCTGGAGTAATGAAAGGAAAAACCAACAAAAGTCACGGGTTGGATTTGAGGTCACATGAAATGCTTCTGGCTCGCTTTCAACGGGAACGCGAATTGCTGTTTATATGCTGCCCGCTTGAGGTTAACAGAGATTCCCTTCGCTTACCTGTACATCCTTTGCAACCAAGCTGTGTATCTGTTTCTCTTCAAAGTGCGTGGTGGTTGTTCGTCTGAGCGGCCTGCTTCTTGAAAGAAAGCCAAAAAATCAAAATTGCCTGTGATGCTCCCCGAGAAGAAAGAGTTGAGTCGTAATCGACTATGGACACCGTCAGAGCGATACCTACATACTACCCATTACCTATTCCATGGCTCTCATCCATAACTTCAAAGTTGTGTTGTTGTGACTTTCACCAAGCGAGCCCCTTTCCTGCGCGGCCCAAGTGCCGAAACCATCACCATTCTGTCAGTTTGGCAGAGATGAAGATGCTTTCTGGGACCCTGACATTCATCCTACCGCGATACGATCATCAAAATTTGACAGCCCCGGAAAACCACCTGAGGATGAAATCCCGATTTCTTCGGTGCCATCTGCCGACTCGTTGTGCAACAATGCCGACGCAGCGAGCCGAGCGACGTCCACACCAAGCCCCTGAACAGGTGGACGGTCCACACAAATCTACCCCGCCATCCTGATCCCCACAGCTCGCGTCTTGCTAACCCCGAGTCCACCTCATCCCCAACCTATATATGCCTTAGCAGCCCATAGTTCCCGTGGGGACTGTGGGAGGTTCGACTTTTTGCTTCTCTTCGACTCCATATTTTCAATTTCAGGATCCTGTTGTTACTGATAAAAGCCATTTATCCTTTTGGATTTACCCCGCCTTAAACTTCATATCTTCGGATTCTTTTAAGATAGAGGACTTCAAAGGATACTGAGACTGAACCTACAGCTACCGGAACGGAGGGAGAGACGTTCATAGAGATACTGGAATTAGATCCGATCTTGAAGCAGTCAAAGACAAAATCATCATGTCTGAATCAATACATCTGATCATCATCGGAGCCGGTCTCGCTGGCCTCTCAGCCGGTATCTCGACCAAAATAGCCAACTTAAACCACCGTGTCACAATCCTCGAATCCGTAAAAGAACTCGCAGAAATAGGCGTAAGTCATCCCCCAACCTCTTCAAGAAAAATCCCAATCTCAAAATCTCAACAGGCTGGACTGCAATTGACGCCCAACGCAACACGAATCTTCAAACCCTGGGGAATTTACGATCACCTCGCACCAAAAGCCACGTTCCCAAAGACCCTCTCTGTCCACCGCTACGACGGAACTAAACTCCTCGCTCACGAGCCCAAATTCCAAGAGCAAATTGATGAGCGCTACGGCTCTCCGTTCTGGGGAATGCACCGCGTAGATCTGCAGCGTGCAATGGCCGCACGATGCAAAGAACTCGGCATCACGATCCGTCTGAATGCCAAAGTAACCTCCGTTGATTTCGAAATGGTCGAAGTGAAACTGCAAGATGGCGAGATCATTGATGGGGATGTCGTTCTCTGCGCTGATGGCCTGTGGTCTTCCACTCGGTCTCAATTCTTGGGGAAGCCGAGCCCGGCAATCTTGACGGGGGATTTGGCGTACCGGATTGTGATCAATACGGATGATCTCACTGGTCCTGACGCTCCTGAATTACAGAAATTCATTAGAGATAGCACGGTGAACTTTTGGGTTGGGCCGGGTACGCATGTTGTCGCTTACACGATGCGTGCGGGCGATGTTTATAACATCGTGCTTCTGTGTCCGGACAACTTGCCTCCTGGAGTCAGCAAGACGGATGGTGATATAGAGGAGATGAAAGCTCTGTTTGTAGGCTGGGATCCGATTCTAAGAAAGTTTTTGGATCAGGTTAAGGGTGTTGCGAAGTGGAAACTGATGTGGCTGGATACGCTGCCGGAGTGGGCGAATGAGAAGGGTACGTTTTTGATGATGGGGGATTGCTGTCATCCTATGCTGCCATACCTGGCGCAGGGTGCGAACTCCAGTCTGGAGGATGGGGCGGTGATTGGATCGTTGCTTGGGAAGGTTAATGGGAGCGGAGAGGGCAAGGAGGAGCAGTTGAAGAAGTGTGCGAAGCTGTACCAGGCGTTGAGGAAGGAGAGGGGGGAGGGCATTCAGAGAGAGACATTCAAGCAGAGGAGGGATTTCCATTTGCCGGATGGGAAGGAACAGAAGGAACGGGACGAGTTGATGTTGAGTATGCTAGGGGGGGAGTTGAAGGCAGATTTCCCGAGTCGGTGGACGTGTCCAAGGGTACAGAGGTGGTTGTATGGATATGATGCCTACAAGGAAGTTGAGGAAGCGTTTAAGAAAGAGCCCTTCTAATTGGACTGTAAACTCGGAGCCCAACTTAACCTTTGCGTCACTTGCAAAATGCAACTAGCACATCTACAAGCAAAGCTTCCTTGTTGCGCGGTCAATTGACGCAAGGCTTTCCACTACACATCAGTATGGAACGAAATCCCAAGGATGAAACCTTCCGACGGTCTCATTGTGACTAGATTACCAAAGACTTACGTGATAGAACGACAGATGATTCTGTAGATATAATAGTAAAGATCCGATTCTGATTTAGTGCAACCTCTCTGACACGCTCAATCCAATAAAAGCCAATGTATTGTAACGTTAAGAGCTACTTGATGAAGATTCTGTGCTAATCATGCATCTGAGACGTCAGATAGCTGTCAGAGCACCATTTCAAATGGACGGCTTGTAACGTGTGTCTATCTTTGGTTCACGAAAGATATGATTCCCGATGCATCATGCCTCATCGGTCCTCAGCATGAATTCTCTCGTTTATTATCTCCAGACTTGTTCTTCAGCCGATGATGGACAGGAGGATTTTGCACCCCAGGTCAAGACGCGGGCTGGCATAGCTTACATGGCAAGCTGTCATGTGGAGGGTGGGACCAGAGAAGGTAGAACATGAATCGATCCAGATTGTCTTTGACCTAAAATGCAGACAGGAGTCTTGAAACACATTCTGCCGCCGTCCGGTGCTTCGAATTGGGGAACTCCGCTAATTGATCCTAAGCCTCCTTTCAGTTGTACAAGTACAGAATTTTACCGCCAGCTACGGTATACCGTACATTCTCACTTGATTATACAGGCTAAAGTCGCCAGGGAACTTGCTCCTGTAACAAAGACACTCTCCGCCCGGAGATCTTCCATCCAGCTGGTTAGAGAATCTCAGGAAGCTGAGTATTGCTTTCTCTCTGTTCCGCGCCATGTTTCCACCTGTGTCTTCGGTAGTTGAGTCGAATGTCGGGAAGCACAGGCGGGGGGCAAGCTCCTCGCTTAAGTCGGAACCCATTGTTTTGTGCACGCAACGGCCCGCTGCATGCGATCTGACACCTATCCGGATATCAGAGCGAGCGAAAGACTGTTACCTATCTAATCCAGGAAGAGCGCGATGCCGTATACCTTCTCCCCCAGTCTCCTCTGCGCTCGAGACCCTCGGAAATGACTCGTCTAAGTTGTCTGCTCGAGCAAGGAAGAGGACAAACCTTCCAGAAACAGTCATCGGGAGGAGGCAAGAATACTACGAGACAGTGACGCAATGACCTAGAAGAATGGCCAGCTAACCCATCACTACAAGTGATGAAATTTTACCGGGTATGCTGTCAGTGAAATCCCGAGAGGTCGTAATCAGTCAATACTGGATTGGCTTCGAATTGGCTGTCCCACAGTCCCTAACAATTGGTCAGCAGGTCATCGTCTGGGGCGTACAGGAACGCGTCGAAATCGCGCCTTACCCAGTCGAAGTTCATCTCCATGTCCAGTTCCGTGCCATCAGTGATCGTGGAGAAGTCCGTTGTGTCGGCAGGTACTGACATGAAATCCATCAAGTTCTGCGGGCTGTCATCAGCACCGGGAGCTGGGTCGCGTTGTTCGGGAATGTGAGTGCCATGAGTCAAGCCTAGGGGAAGGGTTAGTAGGGCGAGTGGCACGAATGTGGCTTTCTTGAAGACTCACCAAAACGGGGCAAAGATCTTGAGCTCGGGATTGGTACTGCTGGGGTATCTTCTGTAATAGTTTGACAAGAGCCAAGATCCTTGAGCATGACTCTCAAGGCTTCGGTGGCTTTCGATGCAAGGATTGAATTCGAGCTTGACTTCTTCCAGACAGCGTAGCTCTTTTCCAATGCATGTAGTCTTTCGTTTCGTGGCCATGTAGTATCTATCTCTTCCGTAGTCGGATTTGCTCGAGCCACAGGTCGTGTTCCCCGAGCAATATCTAGACATATAATCATGGCTGCAAGAATATAATCTTGGTGAAAAGAACCAGCATTCCTCCATTGTTCTTCCGAAAATCTTTCTCCGGGTTGACTTGCTTCGTCAAAGGTGATTTGAATATTGAGCATCTTCATCGCAGCATCAATGCATGCGGTTCTCGAGTACCTGTATCCAGGATTGACTTTACCCGGAAGAAGATACTTCCGATGCAGCATGCAACGACTCTTCTGGAAGGTGACTTCCAGCGCGAACTGTCGAAGGACGAGATCGACGCTACCGGTAGTGGACAGATTTCGGGGTTGCATGGTAAGAGCTGGAGGAAGTTTGGCATGTGCTTCCAAGAGATTGCCATCAAGACGGAGCACTTCGTCGTATGAAGGCGGCTCCACCGAGTTCAACTGGTTCATTATTGACCCAAGCTCCCGCAATAAACGGACTTTGAAGATCACGTACGTGATTGCACTAGCATGGCTGTATGGCCGCTGCTGTGGGAGTTCGGTCATGCCTTCATCAATGTCGGTGTCTAGCAGGTTCAACGGCTCGGCAGTGTCTGTTTCCCCTTCACGGATCATAGGAGAGAGACCGACCTGGGCGGAGACGGTGAGATCAAGTTGGAAAATCATAAGCCATAGTCTTCTCCGCATCTCACCATCGAAAGTCGAGATGATGGGGTAGTGCCTCGCATCTCGATGATACCCAAGCCGCATCGCAACCCGGATCATGATCCCGAGCACCACGTAAGAGGAAAACTCAGCCATCCTGGCGTGGAAGGTTTCCAATGCATAATAGAAGCAAAGCGTTTCTAGGGTGTGGCGACATGGCCGGAGGTAATTGACCTCGACAAGACATTGTGCCGTTCGATCGAGGAAGTGGCCGGTCATCTGTTGTGCGGAAGTGAAATGCACTGGCATGCCAGGAACAACCTCTCCAGACACTGTGAAGAAGTGGGAGCCGATACCAAGTATCGAGAAGAGAAGCCCAAACCACATGAGGGTTGTCTCGTCAGAGTTTTGCCACATCGTCTCATACTTAAGACAGGTTAGTTCTGGTCATGAAAATCATCATCAGATAAACAGTCACGTACCTCTTTCAGGAATTTCGGCAAATGTACCATCACTGCAGATGTCTCAGTATCAATTGGAAATCGCCAGATGATCAGCTGTGAACGTACTTGATGCCATATCCAGAGTATTCGAGAATCGCTTGATCAGTATATCACAGACTGGCCTCGGTGGTATCGAAGACAGGATCTCCGAGCGCGAGACCCTGTCCAAACTAAACAAGATTCGTGGTCTGTACTCGGTGTGTTCAAGTGTGTTGGTGTTTTCCAAGTCCATCTTCAGGTCGGTGATATCCTCAAGTATCGATTCCCAATGCTCGCTTCCAACAAATCTTACTTGTTCTGAAGTATTGGTGAGCTTGCCTAGTGAAGCATCTTGTCTCTGCGAGCTTGACGGTCCGTTTGGCGATGGTGATGATGCTGTGCAGCTGCCTTCTGGTGTCCCACTCATTGTCCCTTCTGTGATGGGGGAGATACTTGCAGTTGAATTGCCCCGAGCTTGGCTGGACTGGCTGTTCAAGAGAAATCTGACCGTCTCCTCCAGTTGCCGGACTCTATCTTGCACGTTTTCTTGACGAGGATGGGTTGTCTGCTTCGCGAAATTACATGATTCGCGCAGGCCACGTTTGATGCAATTGGAGCAGGGCTTGACTCTGTCACATTTCAACCTGGGAGAGCATTAGCTGAGATTCATCAAAGGCAAAACGGGACATATTCTGCTTACTTCTTTTGTCGACATGTTGAGCAGGACAGCTGGGGCTTGTCTCTCCTGCGACCTGGTTTGACTTCGGACTTCGGCGATGGCGACAAGCCATTGCTTAGATTGGGACCCTGATCACAGGATCTTGCTTCGAGCATTCCGAACATGTTGCTATGATAGATCTAACCCGAAGTCGCTCGTGTAGTAATGTGAAATGCTGCTTTGACAGCGCAATGTGGTGAGGCTCCTCGCTAGCGCGTCAGAGAAATCGATCAGGACCAAGACTGACGGGAAAACTTGACTCAGCAAGCCAGTGGACCTATTGACGCTCGAGACTTAAAACAAGAACGTCACTTTGAGTTGTCGATTTGCAAATTCTTCTTTCCCTGCTCAAAGTCCGGACGAGAACGAAAAGTGGGCATCCATTTCAGGGAGTTTCTGACCGACCGTCCGGAGCTAACTGCTTTCATCCATCACGTGTCGAATGTGCCGTTCGCACCATGCCCTATATCTTTCCAGGACTTCCACTGCTGAGAGATATTTCGTGAAAATCATCTGCTTATTCCCGAGATACTCTGTCAATTGATTCTCACGTTGCAAATTGTACTAGACATTTTCATCTGATATTACCTCCCTTACTCCTGCTCAGGTGCTTAAGCGAAGCCAGGACCATGTTGTCCGAGCAAAAACAGACAGAAACGGAGGCTGCATCAGTACCTCCAGAATTATCGAAAGACCAGACCAGAACCTCTTCTAGTCTGAGGAATGAGAAAGACGACATTGCTGATGCCTCGCCCTCCTCCCAAATATCATTAGGCCAACCAGGAGACGACGACATCGTCTACCCAACGGGTCTCAAACTTGTCCTCCTCTTAGCATGCATGTTCGTGGGCATGTTTCTCGTCTCTCTGGATAAGCTCATCATCGCAACCGCCATACCGCAAATCACCAACGATTTCAACTCAGCCGGCGATATCGGATGGTATGGCACGGCGTACCTCCTTACTAGCTGTGCCTTCCAGCTAGTATTTGGAAAGATCTATGCGTATTTCAGCATCAAAGGAACTTTCATGACGTCAATTTTGCTGTTCGAGATTGGATCGGCGTTATGTGGTGCGGCTCCAAACTCGATCGCGTTTATTATCGGGCGAGCGATCGCAGGAATGGGAGGAGGTGGTGTAATGACTGGTGTTGTGAGTTGCTCACTGGTCACCTTCAATTTCTCTTTGTGGCTGGATACAATTTTGAGGACTACTATTTCTGTTGGGCGACGACCGGACATTCGCTAACCGTCATGAAATCAGATGGTCATCATCGTATATGCTCTCCCCCTCCACAAACGCCCCAAGGTCCAAGGCTTCTTCGGTGCCGTCTTCGGGCTTTCGTCCATCGCAGGCCCTCTCGTCGGCGGAGCATTCACGACCAAGGCGGCTTGGAGGTGGTGTTTCTATCTGAACTTGCCGCTCGGAGCCATCGTCCTAGCACTCGTCCCCTTCCTTCTCGACATCCCAGATCGTACAAATACCAAGCTTCCATGGAAAGACAAATTGCGCCAGCTGAATGCTCTTGGTATGCTAGCTCTGCTTCCGGGAGTCGTTTGTCTATGTCTGGCACTGCAGTGGGGCGGAACGACTTATGCTGTGAGCACAAAACCATTTCGTGTGTGTTGCAGATACATGACTGACAGTTTCCAGTGGGGCGAGCCTCGTATTATTGTACTCTTGACATTCGCTTTCGCGCTATTGATCGCCTTCGTGCTGACCCAGATCTGGAAACCAGATCAAGCTACCGTACCGCCAAGGATCTTTGTACAGCAGAGCATCTTCTCTGCATTCTGGCTGAGTTCCTGCATCGGCATACAAACACAAATATTCGGTAAGACCAGTCCCAGACACATTGACCGGGAATGTTCCATACTAATCCAGAGCCCAGGATTCTACCTCCCAGTTTGGTTCCAAGCCGTGAAAGGAGATTCTGCCCTCGAGAGCGGAACGGACCTCCTTCCCCTACTCCTTCTTACCTTCGTCGCCTCAATCACAACTGGCATCCTGGTCTCGCGTATAGGATACTATACACCCTTTGCAATATTCGGATCGTGTCTTTCAGCCGTTGGTGCCGGTCTCCTCACGACATTGGAAGTCAACTCATCGACAGCGAAATGGGTAGGCTACCAAGTCTTCTACGGATTCGCGCTCGGCAGCATGACCCAAGCTCCAAACATGGCGGCGCAGACTGTGCTCTCCAGACAGGACATCGCAATCGGTGCGTCACTGATGTTTTTCGGGCAGCAGCTTTTTGGTGCAGTGTTCGTGTCTGTTGGGCAGAATGTGCTTGATAATCAGCTCGTGGAACGTTTGGTCAAAATTCCTGGAATGCAGGGTATCACCCCGCAGCAAATTCAGAAGACTGGTGCGACAGCGTTGCTCGATCTTGCCCCAGCTGCCTTCCGGAGTCGTGGTCTGGACGCGTACAATGATGCTCTGAGAGTGTGCTTTCAGGTTGGGTTGATAATGGCTTGTCTTTCTGTGCTTGGTGCTGCGGGCTTGGAATGGAAGAGTGTGAGGAAGAGTCTTCCACCAAAGATGTCTGATGCTGAAAAGGCTACCCAGGTTGCCGGCGAAAAGACAACGGTGACCTAGGAGCAAGAGATCTTGTTCTTGTGTTCGAATCGAATGCATACGATTGTCGCTGTATGAGAGTAGTGTAGTATAAGTTGCGTGTCGGCCGTTCCAGTGTATCAGATACTCCACTCAATTCTGCTCCCCGAGTGGTAAGCTCACTGGCAACAAAGGCAGTGATCAGAGAGTAGCCCAATAGAATATGGTCCATGGAGATTGGTACACTCAAGTGTCTAGCATATCTCAGCTGAGATGGGATCACTACAGCTGAGTACTCGGCGGAAGTTTCTTGTCCGCAATTTGGGAGCCGTGGACAAACTCAACATAAAGTCAGGTCTTCCAGCAGCGTGTCTCCCAATACCCCACGTCCCCATTCCAAAGCGTCATCCAAATACGCACTTCCTACCACAGAGTATCGATCGCTATCTGGATCCGGATCCGGATCTTTCCTCAAAATGACCGGAACACTGCATCCTTGTAGATAGAAGACCTTATCACTTTCTTGCGTATCGGGGTGGACCATGCCAATGAAATATTGGCGAGTGTCCAGGCATGCTAACCTCATTCCACTGCCGAGAACGTCTCTCAAAACACTGGTGAAAGGGTCAATGTTTAGGCTCATGTTGTCAGCGACGTTTTCATTCCTGGTGGTTTTGGCGAGTGGGAAGAGGTTATCCGCCCAGGAGCGGTTCGACGAGTTCGCCGGCGATGGTAGCTTCCCGGTCTGTGACCATTCGCGTAGAGTCCATTTACCAATTTTGAAGAACGCGTTTCGGTCGATCCATTCGATGAGATCCAAGTCGTGTATTGATCCTCTTCCGTGCGGCATCCAGAGGGTAGAAAAGCAGAGCTCTGCTTGTCGAGGCGACATGCCCTTCATCGAGAGGCCCATTGTGAGAGTTTTCCAGATTGCGGAGTAGAACATAGATACGTCAGGAGAGGGATTACCGAGCGCAGGTATTTCCTTCGCCAAATTCCCAGTCAGCGAAATCCAAGGTGCTCGCTCTGGCAGAGCGGAAGTGTCTCTGTCGTGAGGTTTCATTGCAGAGGTCAGATGCGTCACTACACCTACGCGTATGCCTCTGACTCTGAGAAGACGACTTGTCGATCCTTCTAGGATGGGATTGACCCTCCCGATCTCTTGATTCCTGAATATGACCTCTTCTTGTACCGTGGTACCACCAATCCACAGCCGCTGCCAGTTCGGGGCCCAAGTTGGTACTGGAGACGTGCTCTGGTCCTGGGATATCCCTCGCAAGCAGATAGCATCCAGAGACTTGTTCAACATCATCATGTTCTTGCTCATGTCTGCAATGATCGACTCGAGTGGCTGTCGGTAATTTGGAACTGGTACAAAAGTAGATCCGTCATGACACAGGCCCAGCAGGGCAAATATCTTGTCTCGAGGATCAGTTGCCAGAGCCTTACGACTCAGATTGAGGGCTTCAAATAGACTGATCGGCGTCCGTTTGATGAAAAAGCGTTCTCTGAACTCTAACAAGTGGTCAAGGCCGTGTGTTTTGCGAAATTGAGGAAACATTTGGGATTTCCCAGATCGTTTCAATAACGTGAAGAAGGCAGCTACATCTTCCCATACGAATTCCATAGTCCCGTAAAGTACATTGACCCGCGCCCCAACTGTAATCTCTTGGATTACCCATGCTCGTTTCCAGTACGGCTCGCTGAAGAAGGTGTCATATTCCTCGAAGTCTTTGGGCCCTCGGGTCTCCAGGGCTTCAACTTTAGGGTTTGGTAATCTCTTTTGGCGGAGTGACATTGGTGACAGTAACTTTTTCTCCCAGTCGCTAGTCCCGTGAATGATTTTCAACGGAGCCTTCGCTATGATTTTGGCCTCGTTGTCAACACCTGCTTCGGGGAGATGTTCGAACGACCCAACGAACGAGAGGACTTCCTGCGCCCTGGAGTAGATCTGACGCATGTTTCGCACCTGATGACTTCTCTCCTGTGCATCCTTTTGGTTGATGCATACTGCATCTACCCACAGTCTGGTAAAACCATCGTTTCCAGTTCGGCGCTTGAGCTTTCGGATTGCTTGAAGCGCGTGTACCAAGTTCTCGGTTGCCCTGAACTCAACGTCACCAATGTTCATCAATCTGGTCCTCTTGAGATCTCCCCAGCAGTAGGAAAGAGCGATATAAGGACCCGGGTCAATCAGAGACGCGTACTCCAGAGCACATGATATATCCTCCTCGTCGGACCCCCATTGCAGCTGGAGAAGGCGAATCTCATAGGTATCGAAGTCAAGGGGTTTATAGGGTAGTTCTGCTTGTTCAGCTTGAATATTCGCTGCCGCCGGTACCGTTGCGGCACTACCAGTGGCTGATGCCGTAGCCGCATTCACGCCTAGCCTAACGAATCCTCGAGCAGCACCTGATATTGGGCCGAGTGGTGAAACTGCTGTTCCGGTAGGCATAGCTGCTCAACGCTTCCTTTCAGAGGACCATTTTGCTGTCCCGATACGGCGCTGGGGTTTGATACACAACTTCGGCGACCACCTCAGTGTGGTTGATAGCAAGCTGGGTGAGATGTGGGCGTTCCGGGAAGCAAGTGGAAGTCAGTCAGAACCTGCCAAGCCACTAATTGACCCCTCCGTTCACGTGAGAAATTCGAAATCAATACCTTCCTTTCCTAGGTAGTCTACCTACAGTAGAGAGTTCCATTTATAGGTACTAAATTGCAACTTTATACTCGAAGCTCGAGCGTATGGATTGTTGACACATTTACGTAAGACCTTCCGAGGTCGTATTCCGTCATTAAGGTGATGTGAACAACAATTTCGTAGCTGCATACTAGGTAAGGGTGGTTCCTTTCGCCTGGAAAAAGCGCTATACAGTGATTCACCTCAAGTATCAAAGTGTTGGTTCGGTCTCTGAGATTTCGAGAAAAGGATGTCAAGTCGAGCCTCCTCACAAGAAGTATGGATATCAATAGCCTCTCGCTTAGTAGCGGATATAGTTTTGACCTCACATCTATCAATTGGCGTCAATACATGCACATCCGAATAACAATCCCAAGCTCCATATGTCTCGAACATCAGGCCTGAATTCAAGAAGTACACTAGTATCGCGCCCCTCTCTCCCATGCCTGAAGCTCATACTCTCGGAGACCGAATGTTAGTAAATATCGGCCACCCTAGACTTTCCGAAGCATTAGAACATACGATTTAGTCTCACCCAAGTACAATAATAATCGCCATGGAGCAAAATGGTGGTAGACCACAGTAGTTCGGCCTAATCTGTCCTGACTTGGAGAAAGCGAAAAGTGGTGACGCCGGAACAAAATGATGATGTTGATGATGATGATCATGATGAAGCTGCGAATATTCCTCAGCGAAATCTGAGGCAAGAGAACATTCGCAGCAGTCCTTTTCGAAAAGGTGATATTAGGATCGAATTGATAGGAGAGCACGACCAAATTTGGAGAGAAGGTGAAAAAGAGACACATCTTACAATCGCCGCCGCGGAACAGTTTGTTGAATTCCTGATCGGTATCGACAAGGGTTAGCAGGGATGAATGTGTCGCTCACTCAGTATGAATCCGGCCGTAAATTTGAAACTTTCCAAGTCTTGCTTGCAAGGCTGTTAAAAGAAAAAGCCAATCCATCAATAGTGATAGACTGAGCAGAACTGCGCAAAGGTGGAGGTGGGAATTGACAAGGGTCAAATCCTTGTACGGGACGGCACCTTGCATGCACTTGGCATCTGCGGCGAGGTGGTTTCATTCTCAGCCACAGCCACAGCCGAATCTCCAACACCTGCAGCCATCCTTATCTTACCTCTCTGAGGCAGCAAACCAAACAAAACCTCGGTCGCGACGCGACATAAGAGACACGACTGCCTGGATCATCTCACCAAAGGCCAACACTACCTCACCTTTCTTATTCTACTAACACGGTTCAAAGTTATCGCGCACTGCCTTCTCTCAAGTCGAGGGACTGGCTCCAAGACTTGCAGCCCTGTCATTCACCAGCCTCGCAACAATACGAACTCGATACACACTACTGTAGCTCTCTTTCCTTCGACGTCCCAAAGTCTGCCCGCTCTACCACATTTCGTCTGAGACTCACCCCAGCTTGAGATAGGCTCAAAATACTCGGCAGTCTGAGACTTCAAATTTTCCCATTTCCAGAACTTGAGCATCGAAATGGATCCGTTCGACTCAGATTCCGAAGGTGAAGATTGGGATGACGAGGCGCAATTCCAACTTGACGATGATCACAATGTTCTTCGACGCGGCAGACAGCCTCTAGGACTCGCGATAAACTACGTTCCACGCTGGAAGCCTGTTCATGCAATCCGGGAATTCTATCAGAACTGGTGAGCTTCCTATTCGTAATACTCTGATAGCTCGAACAGTCCTGTCGGGACGCTCCTTCGAAAGTTGAATACCGTGAATTCTTAACACGCTTCTTTCTAGGCGTCACACTACCCTGCAGACTCCAGGGGAGAAGATATTCATGTGATCTCTGTGCTAACAACTGTCCGATACAGGAAAGATGCGATCGTTGAAACCGCCGGACTGCAGCAAAAGGATTTTGAACCTCTCGTCAAAGGTTTTGAGAAAGACGTTTACATTGTTGAAGCACGCCATCCCGTCACTGGTAAGCTGCTTGGATTCGTTCGCTTCAAAAAGGGTGTACTCGAGTTTACCAATTTCGGTGCACAATTGAGTCGTCGCGCACTTGATATTGGCGAAACTAGCAAGCGGGGCAATCTTGAAGCAGCTGGTACACATGGAGAGGGATTCAAAGTTGGATCACTAATCATGGCCCGGTGTGGATACAGAGTCCAGTACGAAGCCTCAAGCTTTCGATGGACGGTGAAATTTGGGGGAAGAGATGAAAGCATGCTCTACTGCTTCCTCAGCGATTTGAAAGACCACACCCTGCAGAAACAAATCGATGCATACCAGAAGAAGTTGGCAAAGGGAACGTCCAGGGAGTTGAAGAATAATATCTGGGAAGATGTAACGGTACGAATCGGCAAGATCCGCGGACATGGACTAAAGATTGAAAGAGAGGATTTTGAGAATCGGATTAAGGTCTCTATCGATTTGAATCGTCCATCCAACCTGATTCAGACAGCACGCGGTAGCCTTATCTTGGATCCCAACTATTGTAACAAGATCTTCCTCAAGGGATTGTTACTGGAGGGAAAGTCCTCCGAGAAGCCGTTCAAGTTCGGTTACAACCTTCTGGAAGGAGACGTCAACCGTGACCGTGAAAGACTCATCGATCCAGCCGAGGAGGCAAAGGTTCTTGCAGAAATCTGGGCAGAAGCTACCCAGTTGCAGGACGGTGTCGAGAAAGAATGGGTAGCAATGCTCCGGGAAAACAAGTTTGCTGACGTCCATGGTGTCGCAAATTACATATCCAAAGATGCTGCCGGAAGAATCTGGCAACATCTCTTGAAGTTGGATGCTGCAGGCGAATGTTTCTATCATGATAGCCAAAATTGCGACAGAGCAAGTTTTCCTTTCCGCATAACACTGCTTTATACTGACATGCTAGTAGGATGTCGAGATCATCAGAGGTAGCTTGAAGAAGAGGCCCGAACAGTTACCCTCCGTGGTCTGGGACCCGCTCCGGAAGTACAATCTTGTTCGAACTCCAAGAGAGCAGCAATGCTACTTGCTTAACCAAGCTCCTCGAACACAAAGTCAGGCAACGACGTACTCACTGGGTGTGGAGCGCGCGTTGAGAGCTGCTCTTGCTCTGGACTCCAGAACCAAAGACTTCAACTTGATTTTCAAATCAGGAGTTAGAACTGACCTGGACCTGCTGCTGGACGGCAGCGATCTTCAGATCAACGACAAATGGTTGAACTTCACGAGCGGCCATCGACTTGCACCTTGTCGGCTTTCGCGACAGGCACACGGAGAACATTCAGATGCCGATCAATTCTCCTGCGACCACATCGTCTTAGACTTATACGAGCTGGTACTAGATGAATTGAAAAGGCACGACGAGATTGACTCGAATGAATCATCCGAGTCCGATAGTTCGCTTTACCAAAGACTGTTCGAAAACCTTCGTCAGATGCCAATCATGGTTGAGTCAAAAGTTGGTGCTTTACACGAGACAATCGTAGTATCATGGACCGACCTGGATGGAGACATTTTATCTAGGTTGTACGGCTTAGATCCAAAGTGCCGAATTACTCTACATCGGGAGAGCACATGTTCCAGTAGGAGAGATGATCTACTTTTTTCTGGTGCGTGAGCCCCCTCCTGTCTAAGGTGCGATCATATTGAGACCTTTCTGAGCTAACTTGCATGACACCCAAGACCAAATTGAACATCATCAACGCGGCGAGGTTATATTCCCCCGCATTGGTGAATCTGGTAAATGTGGCTGTCCAGAAAAGGTTGTTTCTCAAAAGGATTTCAGCGTAACTTTTGGCAGTTTGGATTTTGATGAAGTATACTTCCCCATGGTCTCTCGAAACGATGCCCAAGCAATTTTTGGACTCCCCCCAAAAGGTCTGAAGCCTGGAAGGGCTCGGACTTGGGTCAATCATGTCATAAAACCGATGGCTCGCCCCAGCCCGAAAGAAACACCGATCAAAGCCAGCGTGGTTCCCAAAGAAGACTCCATAGTCCCTGATCTGGGAGATCTTTATGGGTTCAGCGATGACGATGAGATCCCTGTGAACACGATGCCCGCGTACTATCCTCCTCCACGATCATCGATCCGCAATTGGAGTAGTGGAGGTGGACTGTCCTCGAGACTTTCACATCGCACTGTTACTCCTCTCGCTAATGACCCCAGCTTCCCGGTGTATAGATCATCAAGCAACGTGGCTCCAGAGGCGGAGCCACTCCCCGTAAGTATCATTTTGCAATACTAGTTTCATGTTGTTTGCTGACTATCATTAGGCCGAAGAACGATTGTCGAAAGCACACATTGGAGAACAGGACCAGGAGCTGGCAGCACTTAGAGCTGAATTGAACTCCATGTCTTCTCAGGTTACAGAAAGTAGGCAAGCTCTGGAGGCTCTGAGATTGCAGCTCGACTCGCAGAAGGAAGCACTAGCTAGCCACGAGCGCCAAATGAGCAGCATGGAAGAAGAGATCTCAGAGAGTCAGCTGCAGCTGGAAGCCAAAGACCAACTTCTTCAACATATTCGAGAAAGTCTTCGGGCGAGCGAACAGAAACGTGTCGAGCTAGAAAGAGACCTGTGTGAGATCCGCGAAGCAAGAGATTATCTGAAAGAGAAGCTTCGAGTTCAGAGTGGGGATTTGGTTCAAGCAAATTCTGACAATGAGAATTGGGCAGGTCAGCTCGAGGCTGCAACCACGGAGTGTTTAGCCCAGATTCAGCGGATCGATGAAGGTACTGCGAGGATCCAAGACCTGACAGAGGAATTTCAGAACGCCAATGAGAATCTGCGGACCCAACAGAAAGAGATCGATGATTTGAATGCAAGGATCGAAATTCTTCGACGAGGCGAGCTGGTTGGCGATGAGCCATCCGATACTTCAGCCTCCAAGGGCCACCGCCTGGAAGCTGCCAATGATCAACTCCGCACTCAAAGAAGATTTCTGAAGAACAACATCAATGATCTTGAGCGTCGACTACGTGGAGCAGAGGAGGCATACGATACTCAACTTCGTCTCGCTGCTGAAACTGCCAGAAGACGAGATCGGCGGCTGTCCTCTGTCAGACCCAAGAGCGAACGAGGCGAAATTAACGTCCCCCTCACGCCAAAGAGGGAGAGAGATGCTAACGATGACGAGATCGGCCCATTGACTCCATCATCCCGCGGCACCAAGAGAGCCCGCGTCAGTCTCTTCGAAGATGATGCTATCGACTTGACCGATGACTGAGTGTCTCAGGCAATATTTTTAACGGCCCCGCATCAATGTTCATCGAAGTCTCAGAATTATCACCAAGACACCATATTACTGCATATCTTACAGGATCTCGAATCCCAAAGTTGCCGTCGTCGTCCAAGTCTATCGAGCAATTTCTGCTTCTGGGTGTGCAAAAGATCGAAAGGGTGGGTACCTTGCGCCGTAGCCACGCAAATTTGAAACAGGACTTTCGAGGCGCAATCGAGGCCAGACATTACCGTCCTTACGAACTCCAGCCTTCATCCGGCCATCCCGGCTATTTGAGTTCCTGGCCTTGGAGAGGTTCACCCAAGGACCAAAAGTTTGTTTATGAAATCTATCTTCTCGAAATGTTCTGGGGACCATGAGGCTGAAAGTCTCCATAGAGCGAAATATAATTATTTCACGCATTGCTGTTCCTGTTCTTGTCTCTATGTTGTCTTATATTCTTACGCGTTGTCACGGAGGACGACTCTCACTGACCTTCTGCATTCTTACAAGCTTTTTCAGACTGTAGGCGACAAGCTGATAGACGATGTAATCCATTTTTTCTTTTCTTTTCTTTTTTGGATCGATGAGATCAACGTACTGAGTACGAGAGCCTGAGCTTCACGAAATAACATCGGACAAGTGTCATCATTCATCTCATTTTTAAACATTACACTACCTTAACTCCGCTTTTATGTACGTCACTCGTCACCCAAACCCAGCTCGATTTAGTTATCGCTAGGTATACATCCACAGGCAGAGCTGACTCTTGATACCACATTACCAGCACAGTTCGAGGTCAGGTATGGCTTTACCACACTGACATCCGTGACAACAGTCTTAGTGAAGTTCGTGCAGAACGCCTGGGACTCTGCCAATCTTCCAACAGGGCTCGTAGCACGCAGAGCACGAAGACAATTATCAGCACTGCAGCCACAAACACCGTTTGGTAAGTTGAAGCTGTCGACGCGAGACAGGTGATCAGTAGGATCAGCAGAGCGCTTGGCATCAGCACCGAGACCACGCTTGGCGAATGCCTTCCAGATGAGACATTGGTTCTTGCCTCCAGTGAGAGCCTTGTCTGCATCGAGGATGGCGTCACGGGCGTTGATGAAGTTGGGACGGCAAGGTTGTAGCTTCATGCCGTCGACGACAAGTTGCATTGCCAGGAAACGACCGTCGGTTGGGACGCCGTTCACGAACTTGGGTTGTCTGTCGTCGGTGATGCCGTACTCGTCGATCAAGTTCCACATAACTTCGTAGAGCATGGTGGCCCAGATCGTGCCGATGAAGTGGACGAGAGTGCTGTTGTTGGCGGTGGAGTAGATCATCGGGTTGGTCTCCTTGCTGGTTGAGTAGAGGTACGTTCTGATTCCAGATGGACGGGCACGAACCCAGTCGCCCATGGGGTAGTCGGTGTCTCGCGTGTCCGAGGTCTTCATATGAATGGCAATGGCCATGAAGTCACTCCAGCCCTCACCCATTCCACCGCCCTCGGTGGTACCCAAGCATCCACCGTTCAAAGCACCACCTGTGAGACGGTTGGAGAGACCGTGAGTGTACTCGTGGATCACGACGCCGGCATCAAAACTGCAGTCGCGAAGAGGTAGGGTGTAGTTCCAGATATACATTCTCATTCTTGGTACTTGTCCGTCAATTGGAGTCGCGAAGTTAGCGTTGTTCACTCCGCTGCCGTCTTGAGCGTTCAAGGTGACGGGGTCACCTCCTAGACCACCTTTGCCGTTGTTGTTCGACTGGAAGTTTCCTGCAACTTCGTTAAAGCCGAGGACGTAAAGCAAGTCGTGGTACATGTTGGAAGTGTAGAACAACTGGGCGACGGAGGCATTGGCGTATGTCTTCGGATCAGCTGCGTTGAGGTCTAAGTCGTACTCGAAGGCCAAGTCCTCCTCATATGGTCTATAGTCGTTGATGAAGGCAGCATCACCTTCCCAGTTGGCTTGGGCATTTCCATTGTTGCCACGGGTGGTGTTGAAGGTGGTAAATCCGGTTCCGTGCCAGGTGAATTCAGAAGCCTTCAGGTCCCATGGGTCGGTTTCGATAGTTCTACTTCCACGGTTGGGGTCGTTGACCTTCCACGGACTATCATATTGGTCAGCTTTTGCAAAAAGAATTTTAGAAGTCAAACTCACTAGACAGTGTATGAGGCTTCTGATACGTAGTCAACAACTCCAAGTACTCTTTGAGGGGTGACAGCATCGACGTAGGACAGCAGCCAGTTGTCGCCAATGTCGGTCTCAACTCTCCACGAGAGAGTCAACGTATTTCCAGTTTGGATATATACGAGGTTGGCCTTGGGGTCCGAAAGTGCTCCGGATGAGCCAGTGATGGTGTATTGCTCGACCTCCTCTTCTGGCACCGCCTCGGCACCCTCAGCAGCGACATCTAGCTGAAGGGTGTTTGAAGCTCCGCGAAGGGCAACAACCGGGTCGACTTGGTCTCTCTTGGTCAATGGGCTCTCAGCTGGAAGTGTTCCAGTGAAGAACGAGCTTCCGTACGAGAACACTGAGCCGTCTTTTGCGACCTGCTGAAGTCAGAATAGGAAAGACAGGATCTTCACTTCACAGCACCTACGTTGACGTTGACATCAGCGGTATCGATGTCGATGCCATGCACAGTCTGCTTGAATGTAACATGCCCGACTCCGTTTCCGGATACGTAATTGCTGACCAAGCGAAATTCTGCATTTGGGAACTTCGACCTCACGAGGGTCGTCGCAGTATCGACGTATGTTGGCTTGGTGAAGGCTCGGAAAGTGGGCTGTTGCTCCTCGATCATAACGTTGTTTGTGTACGAAGCGCCAACTCCCAGCTTGTAGGCGTTGAGGTCTACGGTCCTCTTTTGAAGACTTCTGGGTGAAGATGTGTGCGAATGTCCAAGGACATTTGCAGCGAGCAGAGTCGCAATAGCAGTCTGAGGAACGAGACGCATTGTGAAGGCGAAACAAGCTTCAGTTGCGGATAGAGATGGGTTAACAGCTACTCCAACAAAACAGAAGTCCCATCACTTCCTCTTTATACAAGATGCGATTTCATGAACGATTTCCTTCTCGATATCGATACGGACAATTTGGAGCCGTGAAAGGTCGTACCAAGCCACGACATGCATTCTAACATTCTTTACTTGTCCCATCACTTTGCCAGCTTCCTCATGAAGTCTGGCGGTGCAGCAGCCAAGAAAGATCATGCTCATCTGATGGTATCAACGAAGTCGACGGGCATGGAGAAATTGAGGTTGGGAGCCTCGCCAAGCACTTTCGCGATAACCTATTTACTACCTGCTCCATTCATCGTAGTCCTCCTCCGCGAATCATCCAGAAGGAGCTCTTCTCCAGGACCATCCGCAATCACCCCCTTGTCGATCAGGGTAGAATAGCGCAACAATTATCCCACTTCTGAGATCGTTCATCATCAAGCGAGAGGCTAGACTATTATCCGAGGAAGATCGTGCCTCTTACCCCTGAGTCGCCAAGAGGTGGGCCAATTGAGGCAACTATGAAAGTTCAGACGACGAGCAGATAACATGCATACCCCTCAGTCAGCTGCAGGACCAAGTCCAATAGTCGTAAGTGTGCATGCTAAGTTGCAGCGGAGGATGATGGCCAAGCTTTTGATGTCTCGGCAGCTCCCTTTTTTGGCGCAGCTTCCTTCTTTTAGGCAGGTGACTACCGAGTAAGCGCTCCCATGAGGCACATTCCTTTGACCCTCGGACTCTTTGTAAACGCAGGGAATAAGATCTTCCTTTGACAAACAAACATGTCATGAATCACTACCTTTATCCTGGCGATACGGAGACCTCGCTTTCGCATGTACAAGCCCGGTATGAGTTGCGACTGGATTATCAATTCGTGAACTATATTCTTGGCACTTATTCAAGCATCCGAACGGCTTGGAACAAGGGGGGCTGAGCTGGAGATAAAGATTCCGGGGTCTTCACGGTCAAAATTTTATGTCAGAAATCATCCTTTGCTGACAGGCACGAATGTGGGGCGGGTTGTGGCATTGACCGTTGCCATAAGTCACACCGCGATAACTCTCTTCTTAGCACATCGCAACAACCTAGCTAATAGATGAAGCGTATCTTGCAGGATCAGCAGTATCACTAGATGCCTTTGCCTACGGATTACGTCTCGTTGCCAATCCTTCCCCTCTGGTCAGAGTGCGAGGGAAGTGTAAACAGTCACGTGCCATGTATGGCTATCACGAACCATTCTTTGCCGTATCGTAATGAATGACCGAAGTGTGATTCGATATCGTGAAGTACTTACTACTCGACATTACCAGTTACTGAGCATTGAGATATTTGATTCTACAGTCCGTGTACCATTCATTCGTTGCTTAGCTGAAGAATCATCATTGCTATAATAGTACTGAACTTGTGTACCGGTGAAGGTCTTCATGGGCTCTGTATCTGGAAATGTGAGTATTCAACCATACTCTGGTTAGCTCTACTGATGCTAGCGGGCGTGCGGCAGGGTATTGTAGTATAGACTTACTTTGAACGGTTCAAAGTAACAAGAGCAGATATCGCAGGTGCCAGGTGTTGTCCATGGTGAAACAAGCAACCGAATCGAGCATTTTGCATATTTTCCTGTTTTACAGATTCGAGTTTCAGCTACAGCAGGCCTCGAAGAGGTGGTGAACACACAAGTGAGGTTAATGCCGCAACTCAAGCATTCGACAACTCGACACGAGCGTTTCGAAATTCTGGCCATAGGTCTGGAGCATGAACATACACGAATTTCTAGAAACTTTATCATGCTATGGTCCTATGCTCTGCTGGGTCCTTGACCGCGAAATTGTTTGCTTCCAATCTGTTTACCAGACCTCGCTTAATCTTGCTTACAAGGGAGCGGGGTCAATAGCGGGTAACGCCTGTGGCATCGTTTCCTTCAATTCTGCTTCCGCCACGAGAAGCTCATTTCACATGTCATTATCTGCTTAATTTTTCAGTATAATGAAGACACGTGCATTAATGTAATGTAACTGATCAGAGATACGTGTTCTGATAGAAAGATTTCGATTCAGAGACTCGACAACAAAGGGCTCTAACTCACTCTTTGCTATATGCGATGTACGCTGCCGGGCTTTCAAGAAGGGTGCTCATCGTGAAATGCCCAGGCAGATTGTTTTAATGGTGTTCCTTGTCCAATATTCAGAGGCTACCAAGCGAAATTTGAATATTCATGAGTTTAAAATGATAATAATTGCACATAATATCATATTTTACTTTACATGTCATATTGAGCACTGCTGACTAAAGCCAGTCTTCGACTTGTTGAGTATAATATTCCTCCAAAATTACTGTTAAGCAAACTCACTAGTAGACTAGTCCTACACAGCCGGATATCAACAGTAAAGACTTGGCATAACGCGGTTGGCTGCAGAATATCATTCCTAAATGCAAATTGATCACACCGAGTAGACACTACTGCTCTAATAGATAAGAAATTCTAATAATTGGTTTTACTAATATGAGATAAGGCCAAGTTATTAGTAATTTAAAAGAAGGTCGGATGCCATTTTTGAACTCTGCAACTTTTCTTCCGGGTGCTATTTCAGATACGGTTACTGGCTTCCATTTTGGTATCTCTCGTCCCTCAGATATCACAATTAACTCCTACTAAGCTACTTTGACAAGACCCCAACAGTATCTTTTTACTTATTCTGGAGACGAAAATGGGTTTCAAGATATTGGCAGAGACCAAACCGGGTACGCCTGAGGATCAGCGGTACCTCTTGAGAATATCATCGAACACCGCCTTCTCCAGCACTCCCTACTTCATTGAGCTCAGACATGCTCTACAATGCGCTCTAGACATAGATACTGATTTCAAGGGTCTATCTCTCCGTCTCAAAGGAAACCTAGAGTCGAAAAGTGATTTGATCGTACACAACGACAAGATTATGCTCAACCACAAGTTCAAGTCTAGCCATGAAGATCTCCCTGTCGGATCTCAAGGCAGCTCGAGACAGATGACCGTCCCAACCCTCAGACTGGCAAGCATCTCTGCAATCATATCGCTCTTGATCTCTTTGCATTGGTATTGACAGAACTGCCTCCAAAGCACAAGAGTGAAGACCGCTCCAATTCGGATCTGCTTCGAGAATATGGCAACCGACTCCGTCTGATGCCCCTCAATATGAAGTGCCAGCAGAGTGATTTCCGATACGAGATCTTGGTTTCTTGCGAGGATGCAGGGTCGGACATCATTCAACAGACTTTTAGCAACTTTACAGAATGGTATGTGATCCTGCATCATCAGAAGTCCTGTGAGGGCAAATTCTGCCATTTGGTTGGAAAGGGTTAGTACCTGTTCACCATACTTCGTGAACTTGGTTGACAATATTATAGGCATGAGTAAATTCTCTTGCAAGTGCCCAAGTACGGTGGTCTCTGGAACCAAATTCCTCTTCATTGGCTTGGAAGATGAATTGTATTTCCCGATGGTGCCAAGGTGGAGCGAGAATTCTTTCATTGCAGCACCTCCCAGAGCCATCAAGTCTGCAGATCTTGAGGAAATATACTTTGAAGCCGGAGACAAATATCACCATGAAGCTGGTACTTTCTACCAAGGCTACGCCGATAGAGACAGAGTCCCGCAGGCTCCCGACAACTGTTCCGCATCTGGCACGGTTTCTCCCAGGCTAGGGCACAAGCGTTTGAGATCGCCATCGATGGATAGCGATAAATGTGATCCTGTGAGTCAATACATGCTGATCCAAAACTAAATTCACCCGAAATAGCTGATACTGATGTTTTGTAGAATGCCAAAAGCGGTACTGTCCCATCCGCGTCGCAAGCCCTCCAAAATCAGATCAAGAAATCAGGCTCGGATGAGATTCGCAAGGAGCTGAAAGATGCAATGGGTAGCACGCACGAAGAATGACGACTTCGAGTTGCATTGGTGGCGAGTCTTCACCGATCTTGCTACTGCCATAGCAGACTAATGTTCTCGTGTAGGACAAACTCAAGATGTCGGAGAGGAAACTTGGAAAACAGAAAGAATGTGTTCGTCAACCCACCATTGCACTATCTTCCCGAGCGGACGACGACACTACCACCATGATCGCGACTCTAGAGGCGGATCGCAAAGCCGCATCATTCAAAGTCGAGGCTTTGGAAAGGAGTGTCCAAGACTCTGAGGCTCTGCTGCAAGTAGAGAGACAGCGAATTTCGAACGCGATGGCACTTGCGAACAGTCTCGTTGTACTGCCAGGAAACTCCAAAAGAGCTGGGGATCCGAAGGAGATGAGTACTCGCCAGGAAAAAAGGGCCAGGAGAGATGATGTTTGATATCAGGTATCGGTATTGTTCCTCTCATTATCTGGTTAACTTCACGGCATCGGCGTTTGTTTATCATTTTGAAAGCACAAGTCTGTTCGGGGTTTCTTTGGGGCGAAAGGAAAAATTTCAAGTCAGCAGCAAAATGCAGGTCACGAGGTCATTGTGACTGTTGAGGCAGCCTCTCGATATCACGATGAGCTAAGAATCTTTGATTCCGGATCTGTGCTGGGATCTAGTTAAGCCGAGGAAGCAGGATTGTCTTCCTTTTGGGCATCAAGAGCCATGCCCTCATCTTCTGTCTGATGTGCACCACTCAATCCTATCAGGTCATCTTCCTCGATCTCATCCTAATCTCCACCCTCATCTTCATCATCTGCGTCGCTCCCACCGGAAGGAGATTCCTCTTCCAACTCAGTCAAGTCCGACTCATCTATCCCCATCCATTCGACTACCCCCAAAAGCCGCGCAAGCCACTCCTTGTCCGGTTCCAGATATTCCCCAAGCTTTCCATTCCTCATCCTATCCAACTCCTCAAGTCCATCTTCAAAATTCTTGTTCCTCTCCACAATCTCATCCTCCCGCCTATTATCTTCCAAGATAGCGCTCTTCCCCATCCACTGAAATACACTCTTGATCCCCTTCTTGTTCCTCTCCCTATCCTTCTCCATGAGCGACACGTTCTTGCCATCCTTCGTACCCATCTTGACCAAATCTTCAAATTGACATAGATCTCTGTTGCCACCCCAGAATAGATCTTGCCGATACCATCGTCGAATCAACTTTCTGATAACCAGCGCAAGCGTCTGCTTCCTCGCCCTCATCCATATAGAATATGTTTCTTAGGTTCAGAAGATCTTTTTCTAAAATGTCGGCGAGACCGTATGCGATGTTTCGTTTTCCCGGGACATGACCCATGGGCTCGTCTTTGATTGGATATCTTTGGTGGTTTCGGGAATGTTTACCAGGTCCGAGTAGACGATAGATTGTAGCAACTTGTTTTGGAGTGACTTCTCGTCTTGATACTTGGGCTTTTCTGACCAATATCGATGCATAGTCTCTTGGTGGATCGAACATGTGAATAGATAGATCGCCATTTTTGAGGTATTCTTGTAAATTGTCGTCTTTGAGCTTGCCATGGATTGCATAGCGGCAGATCATTTCCTGAATTTCCATCGCGTCAAGGCTGCATGCAGTGGCAATGGTATGGAGGATTGCAGTTGTTGGACTTCCGCGATGGGCGTTGGGTATTTCGCCTTGGAGGACTTGTCTGAAATGCTCGGCCTCGGCTTCGAGCTCTTTCTGTAAGTTGATGAAGACTCCTCGGTCAGGGATGGTCGAGTCTCGAATTTCTCGCCCTTCTGTTTGCATGCTGCTCTGACGGCAGTACCGTACTGAGCGTAGTAGAGGCTCTTATATAGACATAGGACATTTCTCATAATGTCATTTTGTTCTTTGGTAAGGTCCTGGATAAATGCCGTTCGGCTGACTCTATGCCTGTCGTGCTCCGCAATGATGTTGTAACATCGCCGTTGGACACAGTCCAGTTGTTCTGGATTGATGTGAAAGAAGTCTTCTGCATACCCTGGATCAAAACAATATGCCCAATATCTCGGCTTCCATGATTGGATCCAGCCTTCGACTGCCGTCCTATACTTCCTCCAAGCACGTTCGCCAATTGGGGAGAGGTTGCAGTCTGGACGGCTAAGGATCGATTCTGCGGCGTGAAACCTCTCATGAGCGGTCTCAGGCCAGGGTACCTCAATAAAAGACACGATCCGATATGTAGGGGCAGCAGGTTGTGTATCATTTTGATTCATCCTTGGGGAACTTTTTCGGCTGAAAAGGTGAGTAGAGCCGGTCGGTACTGAAGTCTCTGGGTCGGCGAGCATATGACCTTCTATGGGTGTGTCGGCCTTTGGCTTCTTCCAAGCAGGTGTTCGCATGGTCAATTTCATGGAGCGAGCGGCGTCGGGGATCTTCGAATACATGGTGGCGATTTGAGCTTTTGGTTTGATGAAGTTGGGCATGTAGAATAGCTCAAAATAAATGAAAACGAAAGATGAATGTTAAAGTTCTATTGAAGCCCATGTTTTAGCGCATGTGTGGTAATTAACTGGTGTGCGAGACCAAAACGCGGCTCTAGCAGCTACTTTCGCGAACCAAACTTTCAAGAATTCTCTAACCAAATTAGTGATAATCGACCCTGAACCCTTCCGATAATCTTTTGGCAAAATAGCTCATGAGTCACGAGGAGTGATTCTTTAATCATCTCAGTGCCTTGATGGTTCATGTTTTCACGACAGTGCTCTTCACAGACGGCCAAGGGAGATGCGAGCATCTTTTATTTACAAAAGCAGCCCCGCTGAGCAGCCGAGTCGCTTAGAGATGGAAAAGGGTTAGCGGACTTTGGCCTACATGAAGGTTTCCTCCTTGGGACCACGAAAGGACTGGAACGTAGAGATGCCTCTTCGCACATCAATTAATTTGAACTTTCCACTCGAACAAAGAACGACGTATTAGGGAAGGCCTTTCGTATTATGCTGTAGGCCGCAACACGTGGCTATCGACTTCGTCTCTCCTTCACTGAGTAGTATGTTCGATCTCCCAACCTTATTACTGCAATTTGGATTCTACCCCAGATATCGCGCCCGGCCGTTAGACAAGCCTACTCCGATACCCTCGCCCTGAGCTACTTCTCTCGCTCTCCTCTTCCCCGGCCAGGACGACCACCCCACCTCTCTTACGGCAGGAATGTACCTCCTTGACATCTCGAAAAGCTCTTTCGAAAGGCAGCTGACGGAATCATCCAGATGTCGTCCGAGAGAACCTCCCGAGATCTCGCGGAGGTTCAAAGATCTTCTTCCAACATCACTCTTGAAATGATCTTCGATTTCGGCGACCGTGCTGTACAAAGCATGAGATAATTATTCCTCCTGAACAAAGCTCCACGTCAAGAAAACAGAAAGCTCCCGGCAGATCCTATGTAAAGCTCCTTCTTATACTGGCGCCCACATCGGGCAGCTCAAGAAGGAGCTTTTCCTCCTCCCGTCCGGACTGGGGATTCTCTTCCGAGCCCGGAACAATAATATGCGTCTCCAATAATTATCTTAATATTTCCTTCAAGGCTCCGCAAGAGAGCTCGCGCGTGTTCCAAATACTTTGCTGCTTTCCTCTCGTAGAGAGGACTTCGTTGTTTCCGTATTTTGATTTTTGATTTTGCTTTCATGCAATTTACTAAGGTAAATGAGGCTGCCGGATCCTCGGATTCTGAAGGGGGGTGCTTCGAGGAGGGATAGGTCTGTCCGTTTTGGCGAGACGTCGACTCGAGGAGGAAAGAGTCGGGCTTCGTCCAGTCGTCCGAGAAAGCCGGCTTCTGGTCCGATATCAGTCTAGGTTCGGAAGATCTGGGGTAGCAAAGGAGGGAGCAGCTGCCGCGAACATACATCTTCTACCCAACAGATTTTCTATCCAGATCTCGACGGCCAAGCATTGGGTCATGACTAGTCTCCAACCAGTTCGAAGTCACTTCCTCAGCCCATCGTACCCCGCGATGCTTCCAGCAACTCTACTCCCATGCTCCTTCGATCGCCTCCTCCTAAGCTCTCCGTGAATCCTCCACCTCGAGTTCTCCAACGCGTCTCGATCGCGGAACGGTGCAGTTGTTTTGAGGGTGCAGCAAAGATATGTTTCGATGATGATGACTCGAGAGTCGGATCATCCCTCCTCCTTTCTTCGGAAGGGCTAAATTATTTATCTGGCGTGCTGCAGCCTGCAGCCGTGCTGTAATATTCACGCAGTGCGGGGTAATGCCCGCCCCACCCTCGCTTCACGACTTTTAGCATCGCGGATTGTAAACAAACCTAATCAGTAAATTCTCAAAGGGACAGTAAATGTGAACCCTTTTGGAATTGGTATCGCTGCTTCACGTTGAGTTCTTTAGATTGTCTCACACTTTCTTCTTTCTCGTTTGCAATCAGTGCACAAAACTAGCCAGCTCCTGCTATCTCAAACCCGACGCGGTCAGCAAATTTTGACATGTTCACTCATACTTCTATCCTCACCTTGCCTGAAAGAAGACACTATTAATTGTGATATTCTAGGCGGCTTTTGTTGTGTTAAGTGTTGAATTATTCTCGGAATTCTTTTTAAGCGACTTCGACGCAGGAAAGAGATTCTCTCTCAATTAAACCTCCGCTCCTTCCCTAACATCAATGTCTAGATCATGGTTTCGCATCGCAGCCCAACTCTCAAACTCCATCGAAATAAACATCACAACTCAACATCACCACTTCTTTCAGATTTCACAGATTAATATCTCAATCATTGTTCCTCGACAGTAGCTGAGTCAATCACATCCATTCCAACATGAAATTCAGCATCATCATTCTGGGCGCGGCACTCGCCTTCGCAGCTCATGGCCAACTCGTCATAAGAGACGCATCATCATCGATTCGCACCTCAACCGGAACCATCACCACAAAAGCCAAGAAAAGAGAATCCGCATCCACAGGCACGACATCCACATGCTCCTATTCCCCCTTCACCAAGCTAGCAGCCCCAACAGTCTACCCACACGGCTACCCACTCTGCGGGATCCCGAACGCCGACCTGCAGCCCGGTCCTGGAAGCTCCACCCCAGTAATCCACCAACAAGTCGGTTCCAACGTGCGTGCCTGCGTCGAGCAATGCCGTGCCGACGTCGTTGATGCGGGTACCGGACGCGGCCAGTGCAAAAGTGTTCTGTTTGAGGATCGGTATACGATGTGTTTGTTCTATGGTATTACGGTTGAGGAGACGAGACAGGTTGATGATGGGCGGTTCAGGTTCAGAAGTTGGGATAAGGATTGTTATGCCGGTTCATGATAGAAAGATCAGTTGCACGGCTTGGTGAGCTCAAGGGTCATAAGTGTTCAACACCGACAGCGGGCAGGGCTAGGAAAGATCAGTAACAGAACTGCGGAAGGGCGTTTCTAATCGTGGGTTATGAACCAGGCCTCTAATACAGGTACATTTGAAGTCTGAGGCTTGCAAAGGACAGTCAGAGTACTGATAGACCAATTCATTACCATTAAAATCACTCAAAGCTGCACAATTCTTGGTGTTGTGAAGAATGCGAAAGTAAGAAATGCAAACACGTTTTTCCTAGGGGCAAGAATCTAAGCTAAATGGGCCATTAAGTATCAAGAGCAATCGTCATGAGAGCACCAAAGAAACCAAACAAGATATCCGAGCAATTCCAAAGCAGAAAACAAGATCGGTAATTCCAACTCTCCTAAATCTCCTACCCGTCCGCAACCATCCATCAAACAACCACTACCAACAATCGGTACGTAAAGTAAGTTACCACACCTAGTCGGATCGAGCCTCACATCTAAGAAGCCTTGGAAAATCCGAGATCAGGATGCTTCTTCCAGAGATGCTCAGTAAGCTTATCGGCTCTCTTGTAGCCGCTGCCGTGGCTCTTGGGACATCCGTGGACGTGGCAGAGATGGGATCCTGGCATGTTCCAGTGCACACTATTCTCGTGACGAAGTCGGTCAGAGGGACGTCGGAAGATCTGGTTGCAGCCCACGAAGGTGCATCGAGTGCGACTGTCTCGAGCAGAGGGCTGAGGGTGAGCAAGTGGAGCAGTTGTTTGGCCAGGAAGAGAGGGCGAGGTTGAAGACGCTTTGAAAGGCGTGATGTTAGGGTCAAACATGCTGGCAGGACTAAATCTCATGGCTGGCTGCACATTGCCGAGGTGCAGTCCCGAATTGAGGCTATCCATGGCGTTTGGGGTAATGTTTGGCATCCAGGTGTTTATCGCCATGCCGAAGTTGTCCATAGTTTCGGGCTGTAGGCAGGCTGCGTTGGGCATGCCAATGCTCGTTCCATTGACGACATTGTTCATGCCGGTAGCCCTGAACAGAGGAGCCTGTGTCATCCCGAGACTGGACCCGAATAGCGAGGCCGAGGAGGTGGCACCAGGGTTGTAAGCTACTGTCCCAGCTTTTTCATTCATGAAGTCTTTGTGGACAGCCATCAATCCATTTCCACAGGATGAAGTCAAAGCGCCCAATTCAGTGCCATCGAAGTACTGGGTCGCTGCACCAGATCCCTCATCCATGAAGACTTTGTGGCCAGTCATCAATTCACTTCCGTGACTTGAGGTCAGATAGCCGACGGCATTGCCATCAAGGTACTGAGCTACTGACCCAGACTGCTCGTTGCTGAAGCCATGGTCGTCAATAGAAGATACACCCCAACGGGTGGCGATTGGATTGCTAATTGCAGTCCCGACAGTCTGAGCATTGTTGAAGCTCAGGGGTTCCCGATGAAAATCCCAAGGGACATTTGCTGGCAACTGAACATCTAGAAAGATTGCTGTCGAGGCATTTGGGCCCCGGGAGTTGGATCCATTGATGTCATAGGTAGGTACAAAGGTAACTGACGAATTGATGGCACCAACTCGATCATTGACGTCCCAGGTGTGGGCGACATTGGCGTCGTCTTGGAACAAAGCTGGAGTCGCGCTACATATGTTTTTCTGGCCATGGTAGAAGCTGAAACGCTCGGCTGTTGCTGCATATGCGCCAAGTGGACTCAATTGTCCTGATCGACTACGAATGTTAGTAAAAAAAAAACTTACCCAGCCTCAGCGCCCTCAAAGCCCCTGCTAGGGTCAAAAGGCAAACTGATATCAGGCAGTAGATCCATCCGGTTGGTCGAGTCGATATTGCGGCTTGCGTCCTGCATGATTGAGGGCGTAGTGTCAAAAAGTAAGGCTGTTTAGCGAGCAAGAATTCGTGCAACGAAGCGAAAAGACTGCGCAGGCAACGCAAAAAGTGTACTGAATTGGAGGAGGGGGAGACGCCATCTATATGCTCATACCCAAGGCAATGTCCAAAAGCCAGCTATGCGCCCCCATTCTACCCTTGTCACTCCTGCATAGTGTCCACTCTACCCGTCGTACCCAACGCATGCCATTCCGTCCAGTCTCTCACACCACACTCGTGGGAAATTGGGAAAGCTACCTACTGATCCAACCCATCTAATTCCACCAAATGCATAACCGCCTCCACGACCTCATTCCCTGCCAAGTCCATCTCCGGCTCATCGATCTTCCTCGCCAAAACATCATCAAGCATACCTCTAAGTCTGCTGACTAACACCCCGATTCGGGCCCAGCCTCGTAGCCGTAACCAGCCGTCAACGATGAGGCCGCGGCCGAGGGTGTCGAGGTTTATGGGGCCGGAGAACAGGAGTGCGGTGTAGGCGTTAAATGCTTTATGTTGTTAGATTGTGTCTAAAATTTAGACAGGAGATGAGGATAAGGTAGGGGAGCGAGATGGAAAGAGGTACTGACGCGTCAAGTCACGGATGAAGACTTTGCTTGTGGCCATCTTGTTGAAGTAACTCATGTAGACACTATTCCCCGGGAAGCCCTGAGCATCAAAGATCGTTGAGCTAGGATGCACGAATACACGTCCATTCTCCTGATTGAAATACTTGATTGTCTTGGCCTCGGGATCGAGCTCCACGGCACCAGACACGGAGGGCGCGAATTTCTTGTCGGGGAAATCGATACGTGCAAGTTGGGGATTGAAGGCGCCTGCGCAGAGGGAGCGCAGGAGCGAGGTGTTAGAGTTGTGTTTGTTGAGGGCGAGGAGCGCAGTAGGTGAAGATGGAATAAATGATAGTTCGCGAAGAGAGGTGAGGTATTGCGTGCGGTTGGAGGAGATGTCGTTTAGAGTTTGGTAGGAAATGTAGTTGTCTGAGCACCAATTGCGGATTTCGCCTTGTCGAATGCTGAAGTTATTAGCACAAAGCCACTCGATCAAGAATTTGAAACTCACGCTCTATTGCTGACCATCTCATCCCAATGTTCAAAGGCTTTCAGATCTCCAATCAAGTCACCTTGGTTCTTCGCAAACTTCGCTCGTGCAGACTTGGCTTCTTCTCGCTTGTCTTGCGGAGAGACGAAGGGAGACTTGACCGTCAGGATCGCGGCGATGGTCACGCACGAATCGAGACATCCAAACATTGCTCCGTAGACCATGAGCTTACCACATCGGAGATCAGCTGGGATCATTGATAGATGTCGACCAAGCGCAGTCAGATCATCTCCATCAAGAGCTCCCATTCTCCCGAGCAAGTCCATTGCGCCATCCACAGCTAAACTCTCGGGTGGCGTGAGAGCACTAGCCAAAAAAGCTGCCACCTCCTTGATACCCATAGCTCGAACAGAGAGACAGAGCTGCTCTAGAGGAACTCTCCTTATTTCCGGTTCTGGTCTTTCCATCATCTTTGACATCTCGGCGTTTCGAGTGTAAAGCTTGTAACACTTTCCAGCCTGGACACGACCTGCACGACCACGTCTTTGTTTGCATGCTGCTCGTGATGCCCACACTTCCTCGAGCTTCCGCATGTTGTTCTGTGGATCGTAGCTCGTCTCCTTGACTCGGCCAGTGTCAATAACAGCGACGATATCGTCGATCGTGATAGAAGTCTCTGCAACGTTCGTGGCAACGACAACCTTCCGCTTGCCATGTGGTGCGTGAGGAAATACCCGACGCTGCTCCGAGGACTGAAGAGATGCATGAAGTGGTAATACATGAAGATTATGTACCGATCGGAGAGCGTCCATAGTTCTACTGATCTCAACGACACCAGGTAGAAATATGAGGATACCGCCACCCTGTTTCAGATGGGACAGTTCGGCATCAATCTCTCTGACAGTCTGTGTGATCAAGTCATAATTGATCCTCATGCCAATGCTCTGAATGGCAGCCGCCACGTCAGAGTCCATGCCAGCAGTGTCTGCATCATCTTCGTCTCTTCGCCCACCGCGTCCCGAGTTGAAGCCTGTCATCTGGATAACATCATCGAGATAATAATCCTCAACAGGGTAAGTTCGGCCACTAATCTCCACGCGGCCGACTCTACCGTTGCTCTTGAAGTAATCCTCAAACACTCCAGCATCCAACGTAGCACTCATCAAAATGAGCTTGAGATCCTTGCGCTTCTTGAGAACATCTCTCAGAAGGACCAGTAAGAAATCTGTGTCGAGACTGCGCTCGTGAACCTCGTCAATGATCACATGGCTAACATCGGCCAAGCTGGCCACCACATCTTCACTGCTACCTCCGGAAGTCTGCAGTCTTCTGAGAAGCACACCGGTGGTAACGAATGTTACTTTTGTGTTCTGCGACGTTTTGGACTCTCCTCGGATGATGTAACCAACCTCTTGGCCAACAGATGAGCATCTTTCTTCACTGACTCGGTCGGCAAGTCCGAGAGCAGAAATTCGACGAGGTTGAGTGCAGCTATGTTGTGTCAGAAAAAGACCACAATTTACTCATGGGCAGACTTACATGATCTTCACAGAATCGCCCAGCGAGTTTTGGTAAAGGTCATCCAAGATGAACTGCGCCGACTGTGTAGACTTTCCAGAACCAGTCTCACCAGAAATGATCGTGACTTGGTGTGAATTGACTGTATCAATAATTATTTCTCTCATCTCCCAAGCAGGAAGAGTCTTTCTCTGCTGAATTCTAGATTGCAATTTTGGATCTGTCTGCCGTCTAATCCAGTCATCCTTGCTCCTTGTGTTTGGAGCCCAATTGATAGGCCGTGGATGTCTCGTAATCTTCTGTCGCTTCCGATGCACTGGTCGAACCTCACTTACTGTTGAAGCAGCAGCAGAAACTTCTCTCAATCTTCCAGGTCGTTCAACAATACCGTACAGATGCTGTTCAACCCAGTCGATGAGGAAGAANCACATCTGTTCGCCCAATAAGTTGTCCGCTACATGATTCAGAGCCTGCTTCATGATGCTCAAGCGGATGTATGCTGGCAAGGCGGCATAGACTGATATCACAGGTGGCTTTTGTGGATACTCGGGCGTTCGCCTGATCTGTATGACTGGATGTACTTCTGGATTCCGGCCTCTATTCGCAGGCTTGAACTCCACTCTGCACACATCTCTTGATTGCCGGGAATACTTGTCGCCAAATACAGACTGAAGACTAGTCATTTCTTCTTCCCAAATACCCTCGGATGCTTCTTTGGACTCTTCCGAATCCCAAGAATCCTCTTCTCGGGGCGCCTCCGTGTCTTGTCCACTAGAAACAAGAATCTGTTGGAGAGCTTCTGCGGCCTTTCCCTCGTCTCCGTTCGCATCGAACATCTGCTTGCACAGATCCAGAGCATACCCTGCCTCGGCGAGACGCTTGATAGCACCCTCTCTCTTGAGATCACTGCTAGCCATACTTATACCAGCGACATAACCTTCCGGTAATGCCCATCGAGGCAGATCATCTTCTGGAACATGAATAAGGAGCCACTCTAGAGTCTCCTCTCTATCTTTACATTCCTCGACGGCTTCCTCAATATGGCTCTGTCGGAACTCAAGATTCTTGAACTCGTTGACAATAGAATGCTTCTGGAACTGCGACATTTTGACATCGTGCGGATTCCATATTGCGTATCTTCTTATCAGATTCTCGACGTTCGTACGCGTCCGTTTGCCCATCTCAATCTTGGGAACTCGTGCCCACCCTCTGTGTATATTATGCGCTCCAGCACCAGTACCTCCCCCACCGTTACTCCGAAGAGCCAAATTCGATCCGCCAGGTCCACCAGGTGTGTTGAGAGCCTTCTCCTTGGCCTTCTCTCGTTCGGCGCGCTTCTTCTCATTCAATATTTTGGCATCTTCGCGCTCTCGCAGAGCAGCGAACGGATCTGCCTCGTACATCCATCCGCGGCCTTCCCTCACGTCCTCTTTCTTCAGCACCTCAAATTCTCCTTTCCACAAGTCTCGATAATCCGGAGGCAACATCATATGTATATTTCGCATACTGCAGACTCGGAAGAGGCCGTATGTGGCAGCAAAATGTCGAGCTTCAAGCGCAGTAGGTTTCGCGGCAAGGTGTTTGTGACTGGGTGGGAGTTTGAAGGGTTGTAGTTGTACGAGTTCGTGCGTTTTCTGGTTCTTCCATTTCAGGATAACCATCGACGAATATCCTTCTGGAGTTTTGGACTACTGGTATCAGCCATGGCACACAGGAAGTTTGCGCCTCATTACCATTGTATATTCTGGCTTCTCCCATTTCTGCTTCTGGCAATGCTCAGAGAGCATATTGACAGGCAATTTCCCCGTCCAAGATGCCCCTCCAATTATTTTCTTCACATCCGGCCTCTGAGGCGCCTCTCCTGCTAGCGCAGGGCCATTCTGCCCTGGCGCTCCTGTCGCAGACGGTCCAGCGGGAGGCTTCTTGGGTTTGGGCTCTTTATCGGAGTTTGAGAAGACAATGAAGCTGTCGTCGCCTGTTGTCGTCGCTGGTGATGCTTTCTTGCTGGCCCCTCCCCCACCACCTGGTTTAGGCCCCTTTGGCTGTCCCTTCTTGGCCATCTTCGGTCACGAAACAATGCGTCAGTCGATGGTCCATGTAGATGGAATACTGCTGATGATCCTGCGATTAGAGCTAATATCAGTATGGTGGGTTTGAAGTCTCTAAACAATTAACATTGAGACGAGGCTGGAATCTTGCCTGCCCACAAAAAAAGGTTGCCGAGTTTTGGTGCGTCATTCGGCAAATCAAGGGTCGGCTCCATTGTGGACACAAACAAAACTGTATCTCGACTTCAACCATATGCTGGAAGACTTCTTATTGACCTTTCATCGTTGTTCTTGGACGAGAAAGTTCTTCGTGCTATAACTATAATTTTGCAGTCCTACAGACTAAGGCGTTCTGCTCTTCTCCCCTCCAATCCAATCCAAAATCTAAATACGCCAACACATCGATTCTCCAGCTCTGTTCTAACCTGTCTGCCCAAATCTTATAACACTCATCGATGATGAAATCGGTATTACACTACATACTTCAACAGAGATGTGCCTGTGAAGCGGCCTCCAAATACTGGCTGAAGGTGGTCAAATAAAACAAGTTCGTCTTCTGTGGCAACTCCGTCCAAGGGATCATATGGTAGAAGCCTCGATAGAACGGACCTTGCCTTTGCTGCAAGCCCTTCGGCCTCTGCATCATCCTTGCCTGCTGCTCTCAATACTTGGGACAGATGGAATTCCGCACGAGCTACAGCTGCGTCGGGCCAAAACCCCTTATCAGCTCTTTCCTGCGCCTTTTTTAAAGCTGTTCTCATCATATGCCTGTCAACCTTTAGCAATGCGGGGCGAAGTGGATCAAACGCGAACATACTCAGCTTCTTCCAATCTTCCAAGGTGGGAATAGCCAGCTCCGACCGCATAGTAACTCTGAAGAGTAAAGTATGTCATTTTCCCGTTTCCCTGCAGGCTGAGTCGTGCCTTTAAGATTTGTTTCTGCACCTCCAAGGCTTTTTCGAGGTCCCCACTCTGCAGTATTATACAAGCCAAATCAAATTTGAAGCGAAGAGTAAGCTGTGGCTGTCCAGTTTGTCGAGATACAAGCTCAACGGCTCGCTCAGCAAGTCTTATGGCTCCCTTGAAGTCTTCGTGGTACATACGGCAGAAAGCCATGTGATGGTTGAACTTTGCATATTCGAAGTGGATTTCTTCCTCAGTTCCCCACTGCTGGTACTTTGCGTGGCATTTCTGATAGATTGGTTCTGCTTCCTTGTAGTTGTTGAATTGTAGCAGCGCGTTTCCGTAATCGGCAAGAGAGTTGCATAGAGTCATCTCATCATCTTTCGTCATATTTGCTGGGCCAATTTGGGAAGCTAGCTTCTCTCGAATTTGTAAGACTTTCCAGAATCGATTTCTGCTCTCCGCACGATGGCTGATACCAAAATATTGGATCAGGAGTGCTGTCGCAATGTGAATGTCTATTCTCAATTGATCTTCCTCACACTCCAGTCTGTCCAATATTGCTTCCGCAGAGTTGAGGAGCCGAAGACCATCGTATATCAACCCGCGTTGCCAGAGGTGGACTCCTCCGTCACGGAAAAGCTCGGCCAGTCCGACGAAAGGTTTGATCATCGGCAGCGCATCGTGATATACTCTCTGGATAGTTAAGACATGAGGGATGTATTCTTTGAAAACATTCCATTTTATGGAATTAGGTGCGTCCAGCGATGGTCTTGGCAAGCGCTCTCTAATCAGCTCAAAAGCTAGACAGAAAATTTCTTGTCTTTCCCCAGGACTCTCCTCTAGGTCGTGTAGCAGTCTATGTTGCAGAAGCCTGTGGATCGAATATGTATCCCCAGAATCCTGCCTTTTCAAGCTGATCAACTTTCGAGTGAGCAGGTCTTGGATCAATCTGCGGCAACTGAGATGTATGTCAGTGAAAGCAAGGCGGAATGTTTATAAGCAAACTTACCGGATGATTTGATTTGATTTCAGAAATGCCAAGTTGGGCGAGGTGTGATCATTCATCAATAATTCTCTCTGGATTACGTCGCTGTCAAGGAAGGCCATTATCTTCAGAAGCTTCAGTGCGTCTGCCCCGAGATCGCTAAGTCCAATGCTCCAGACTGTCTCCAATGCCTCATTCGACGATGCGTCGGCTGGACGAGCAGAGAGGCTTGCCTTCCGCCACTCATTCCAAAGCTCTAGAAACTCGGCAAGAGTACAGCCAGAGGACTTTACATATCCTGCTATATGCGAAAGAGCTAGTGGCAGACCAGCAAGAAGGGCTATCTCCACTGTGATCTTGTACTCTGGATGAAATTTGACTTGCTCGTACTTCAGATCCGACTGTATTCCTTGAATGAGCAACGANGTGCTCTCTTCCGTTGACATCTCTTTCAAATTGACGGAGAAGTAATTTGATAGCACGGGCTTGGGCTCTAAAGCGGCGACTCGCGTGGTGATCAGAATCGAACCTTTGGACTCATTCATATTTCGCGGTATGTACGCTTCGATGTCTGCCCACTGATCCACGTTATCGAACACTAACAGCCATCTCTTCTCGGTTTTCTGTAGGAAATCGCGACTCAGTTCGACAAGCTGCTTTTGATCTTCACCATCGGGTGCAAGACTGAGCGCTACAGCAATGAGACTGTAAGTGTCTGCACAGCCGACTTTCGTCTCGGCTTGGGTCCAAAAGATGTACGAGTAAGCCTGCTCGTACCGGTATGTGAACTCAACTGCTGTAGCAGTTTTTCCAATTCCACCAGTACCGGCTATGGTACAGATTCGTGCTGGGAGAGAAAGAATCTTGTATAACGTAGCCAGATCACCGTCTCTTCCGACGTAGTCGTCATCTCTCGGATGTGGAGCTGTTCTAAGTGGTGTTGTGCTACCACCCGAGGATGAAGATGGCTTTTGTATGCCCTGCATCTCCAGTTGCCACCCAGATCTTCTGATTCCCCGGTTCTGCAACTTTGCTGACTTGTCCCCAAAATATGACTTGAGCTTCCAATCCCTCGTTTCCCTTTTCATCGAGGGAGGAACGACCCCGCTTTCATCATCTGAGCCCTCATCATCAGAGTCTCGTACGAAATCAAGGTTCGATTCATCCATGTCCTTGTCAGCCGGACCCTTTTTATCCGGTAGAACATATCCAAGCTGCTCTTCAACAAAGTCGTTCAGAATCTCGAGCTTGGTTCGGCCTTCAGATGCATTGTCGTCGAATTTCTGGGATCCGATTTCATCGCTATCATTTTCTTCGGACGAGTCATCTCCATTCACGGATGTGAGGGCAAGCTGTTCCAAGTGATTGGCAATATGGCCTTTGAGAGCCTCGACGCTGAGTTTCATAGCGCATAGTGGGCAAACTTCTTCTTCGAGACGCTTCTCAGAATGCTTCATACACAGTTTCACCATCATAGCCATTTGACTTGGCCCCGCGATATTATTGTGTTTATTTTGCAAATGAGCCTCGAATGATTTGGCTGTATCAAACTCTCGCACGCAAGAGCGACATACCCACACTTTCGTGATTCTGTGGGTCTCGAGTTCATGATGAAACCATTCTTCACGAATACCAAAGGTCTTCTCAGCACGCAGGCAACCATCGAAGGTGCACATATATGGCTCCAGGTCATTGAAGACGTGGCCCTCCCAGTCGGAAGTTGTTGTTATGTTATTGCCAGTATTCATTTCATCGTGGCAATACGGGCACAGAAATGGCTGGCCGGCCTCTAAAGGTACCGGCGGCTTAGGAACAGTCTGCTGTTTGACGACAATCGCCGGCTCGGTTGCCGCAATAGATGGATCTGTAGCCGAACCATATGTGACAGTGGGTTGTGGTGAAAATAGACTTTCAACAACCGACGAGTCTCCATCGTCGCTTGTGACAGCATATGAGGGTCTAAGAGGAAGATAGTGCCGACGACGTGGACTTTCTGCTTTCAGTCCTGGCTTCTGAAAATTGAATGCATCTGTCGCGACATCTGGCGATTTCTTGGCTCGTTTGAGATAGCCAACTTTCAATCCTGCGAACGGCATTCCTGGTCGACGTTTGTCTTGAAGATTCTTCAGGTACTTCCTCCTTCTCGAATTTGCCCAAGCAAGTCTGAAGATCAGTGACTGCGTTGCGGTTGGGAACAGAGCTGTGGCCAGATCGATGTCTGTGTCCGCATCATTGGGGGTGCTATCATCGGAATAGGTATCGATCGGAAACGGATCACACAGATTTGGCATCAATTTCGCAAGGCAGCTGACAAGTCTATCGATGAGGTTCATGATTAGAGTCACTCTCGAATTTTCGTGTAGCTCTGGCTCCCTTCGTGATATATCATCACTCCCGGCGAGGCTGGCTGATATCTCAGTGGCTATCTGATCATCCGTCGAACGCACCGATGCAGTCGCCGCGTTCTGGATCAGTTCAATCACTAATTCAATTTCAGCAGCATCCTAGAAATCTCTGAGCCTCTCAGAGTATCTTACCTTGTTCCAGCTTCGCAGACAATGTTTTGAGCAATTCTAATGTCCTAGTCGATAGGCTAGAACTTTTGCGAAGTCTATGATCGACGGACCGATCAGCAGCTCCACAATCTCTTCCCCAAGCGAGAAACCTCCCATAGCTATCCTCTATGACATTAGGTTCAATAAGTCTGATTCCAGATCTCGACACTATGCAGAGTCGTTCAAAATTCTGCTGACAGTCTTCGAATTTTGCCGCAATTGGCGCTGTCTGAGGAAGAAAGCTACTCTTTTGGCCTCGTAAAGCTCTGTACATTTGATTGCGCTCCGCCATGTTGTTACTTGCACGCTGAGGGCAATCTTCTTCAAACCTTAACAATTAAGTGGATCAGAGTCTAGTATGAGGGTGTATGAGGGATTGCAAAAGACAGAACGATTTTCGGTGGATTCGCATGTGGTCAGGCTGAGGCAGAAGAAATTCCGGTGGTCTGATATGGTCGGCGATGTTTTGAGGCTTGCAGATGCCATCGAACAGCCCGGAAAACTGCCCTGACATCGATGAAGAGCTCCCACGAGAGCAGTGATGTTATTGGCAGAAATGCGTGAACAATAGGAACGTCCTGGATCTCTTTTCCCTGCGCCCGCCTTGGTCACCATTTACACACTCGGCTTATCTCCACAGCCTTACGCAGATAGTTTCCGAAATCGACAGAATTTTGTGTCGCGAGCTATGTTGTAAGTATGAACGATAAACTTTACATGGAGTATTCGTCATATTCCTTTATTTGTCATTTGTGGAGATGAATAATGCGATTTGTGCTATCTCGAGCACAAAGGTGTGTCTGCCTAAAACTTGAGCTTATCAGGCTGTTTCGAGGGATTTAAAGTGTGGTTACATTCGACGACCGGTCAGCTTCAGCTGGCAAGGCTGTCGACTGATCTGCAATAGCGGGGCGGGCAACTCATTGTCTGCCTCTAGACCTCGTGCACTTGTAGACAGTGGCATGATCCTCGACACAACTTTCTGAAGCAGTCATATCGCCATCTCTTCGAGTTCCCTTTCTCACTGATAATTCCAACCGGAATGTCTGGAATCGAGGCAGCAGGATTGGTTTTGGGAGCGTGGCCCTTAGTCGTCAATCTAGTGACACTTTACAATTCTGGAAAGAATGGCCAGGAATGGGAACTGATACTTCATGAGGTCAAAACGGAAGAGCTCATCTATGTCGAGTGCATTGAAAGTCTGCTTCAGGCAGATGTCCCAGAGTCTGTCCTGTTGCAGCTCAGCAGCAGGCAAAAGCCAAACCATCTTCTTTGGAAAGATCCTGAGCTGCAGCGTAATCTTGAGAATCGTCTCGGAACGAAGCGCTTTCCAGTCGTTCTACAGACTCTTCAGAACATGGATCTACTTCTCAACGTTCTCAACGAAAAACTCAAAGGGCTTGAAATCCCCTCCGTAAGTTACCCTACTGTAAGTAAACACAATGATTGTTACTGATCGGCAACAAGGATACNTCGCATCCAAAACTTCGTAGCGGATTACGGAATATCAGAGTAAATCTACCACATGCATCCATAAAGGATAATATTCGAAAGCTACACAAGTGTAACAAACTACTTCAACGAATCATTACTCCTCGCAGCAGTAATGCCACAGTCCCTGAAGCGCCAAATTTACAGCCAGAAATCTTGACGAAACTTCCTCCCGACACCCTTCGACGGATGACCGAGGATGCAAATGCTCTCCATCGGGCAATCGGTGACGGTTACAGCTGCTCGTGTCCAGGAGGGCATGAGGCACACCTGGGTATACACCCTCTTGATGATCTCGATATCGCACAGCCCTATGAACTACTTTTCCCTGTCGATGAAGAAACGGCACTGGAAATCACAAGCGATGTTGTGGCATCTCCGATCTCCAGTACAACCCCGGATAATATGGGGAGCGACATTGATCGTAAAATGTGGGTTTCCCATCAGAGAATCGTATCCTTCCTGTATATCACACTGACTTCTACAGCTCATTTCCATCAAGACGTTGGTCTCACCGTGGAAGCATGGAAACTGTTCAATCGCCCCTGATCAGCCAAGGAACAGTCCTACCGACAGTCCGTCGCCGTTCGGTATCCTTCAGCCAAACACCAAGCCCAGAGAACAGCGAGCTGATTGAGGATCTTTGTCGATTTATCAGGAAACTTGGCGAGGAGCCTCCAACTGGAGCACCCGCATCTTGTCTCGGGGTACTCGGCCTGAACAAGGACAAATATACTGTAAAAGTGACATCGCTGGACGGCGACGGTTCTTCACACCCTTCAAGCTTTGTCTGCCTGGACGACTTCCTTCCCCCAGCACAAAAATGGAACGTTGATCGGAAGAAGCGTATGGACCTAGCTTTGAATCTGAGCCTCGCGATCTTGCAATTCTACTCGACACCATGGATAGACAGCTGGTGGACCTGGAAAGACTTTTGCGTGCTCAAAGGCGACAAATCTCAAATTTTTGTCACCAAGCGCTTCTACTCTACTCATAGTCCACTTGCTACAAACTTCGATATCGCACAGCATAGCGCGTCAACTCCAGTGTCTGTGTTCTGGGACTGCATCGGCGAACCTGTTCTCACACGCCTTGGCTTCGCACTTGTTGAGCTTGCTCTTGGTCGCCGCTTGTGCGAGCTGAGAGGTGAAGACCAAAATTCAATCGATGATGAAGATATGCTGGATCTATTCACTGCGAAAGATCTAGTGGATAGAGAAGTGGTGCTAAACAAGGCTGGCAAGGATTACAACGCTGCTGTAAGAGCTTGCTTGTGGCACCAGATTGTATCAGAAGATTGCGTGACAGGGCTCGATTCTAAACATAGAGATTTCAAGCGTGATATGGAAAGGTTTATTGTTGCACCTATCGAGAATTATTATGTAACGACATGGGGCAAAGTTTCTGGTTGTTAGGGGACGGGTTGAATTGGACTGGAGTTAGTAGGAAGTTGGTCGGAGTCTGGTTTGTCATTCGGATCTTCTCTATTCTTCACTAGTCAGTCATCGATATGTACGATATTAATATCCAAATCATCCCAAAGTATTGAATTGAAATATCAGTATCAGTGAGGGAATTAAAGGTCCGAGAAGTGCTAAGCAATTTGGCCGGGTCACGTGGAGATATACATCTCATCCAAGACCACGCCACGTATCAATCAGGCTTTTACGAACAAATGAACATCTCATTCCATCTCAAGAGGCCAAAGAAGTACCTTAGTTTGATCATTCGTGATGGCTCCGTTACCAGATCGCTCAGTTGAAGGCAAGATCTACTTCCTCACCCGCCTGCTCAAATACGTCAACGAAAAGCCATACACCTTGCGCTACCGCCCGGACAATGAGGATGGCCTTCCACAGACCAATATAGAGCGCACGATACAACCGATCGCTTTTCATGATCTGCGTGCTCCTCCTGATTTGCCTTACGAAAGTTGTGGCTTTAAAGTAGTGAATCTAGACAGCGCAATGCAATATGAAGACTATGAGGAGTCGACCAAGGTTGAAACTATACATGTGAGAGAGGTGGAGGCTTGTATCAAGGCTGCTCTTGCAGCTGAGTCTGCTGAGGTTTTGGACCATGTGGTATGTCTTTGTTTGCATTCGAATCTAGATCATCAAATACTCTCAAGCTATTACTTGAAATTGATCGTTACTGGCGTCCTGCAGATCCGAAGACGTGATCAAAATTGGCCTGTTTCTACGGGGCAAAGCTATCAATTCCAGCAACCCGCAAGTGCTGCGCACATTGGTAGGCTTTTTATTTTTATTTTACTGTTGATTAATTCACGAAAAGCTGTGCTTAAGAGTTGTAGACCACACGTACGGAGCTGGCTGCCAGCTGATCAGGGATGCTTACGGGGAGAAAGCGGATATCGTTCTCAGCGGACAGTGGCAGTGCATCAAGTGCGCTTTCTCTTCCTAACCCTCAATGATTAGGGCTGATACTCAGAGCAGTGTCTGGCACCCTCTGCAAGGCCCTCTCGTCGACTGGCCTCTTGCACTCTGCGACGCCTCGACGGTCGACTTTGCGAACGATACCATGGCGGGCGATGTGGTAGATCGAGATGCCATATTCGAGAATACGCAAGTGCACTTCAATCCGAGACAGAAGTGGTTTTACTTGTCTAATCAGTTACCATCGGAGATGCTCATTTTCAAGAATGCGGACAGCGAGGAGAAATTTGGAGCTTCTCCTGGTGAGTCGTACATATACCCAGATGTGACGCAGGAAACACAATTTGTATTGACTGAAATAGGAGTGCCACATGCGTCTTTTGATCATCCGCAGTCAAGTAGTAGTGGTATCAGAAGAGAAAGCATAGAGTTTAGGATGCTCGTGAGGTGGTAAAATTCTGACACAACGACATTCTGAATAGCAAATCAAGAAAAGTCCATTGATAGATAGAACGCTACTATAATGCGCTATGAAGAATATATGATCAGAACCCCTAGAATCTGTATTTGCTGTGCCTAGCATGCTCACTTTCTCCCTCAAGTCCTCTTCCAGTATGCGAATAGTCACACCTTCCACTGCCCATCAGTAAGCCTTGAAGCTGGAGGTAGATCGGATAAAGATCATCGATACCTGATAGTAAGAATAAAAATTAGCTCAAATCGAGAGCGCCTTCTGGTCAAGGGCCTTACCATATCTTTTGAATACCTATGTGTCAGGCTGAAATCATTCTGCCATCGCATCCTCCTTGCCTTTGCCGTCCATCTGGCCGCTTCCGTCCGACACGTCTTCCGCAAGCCTACTAGGCGGGCTAACTCTAGCAGACGTCCCATCAACGACTACAACCTCACCCTTCTCGATCCCATATTCGACGCCCGACGCTGCCTTGGAAGCAGGTGGCCAATGCGCTTTCCACGGTTGGGTCTTCTGGCAGGGCAAATTTGTGGGCTGGACTTGAGGCATTGGATATGAAGAAGCGCGATCGATTGTGTTACGTCTGGGAACCTTACCAACAAAGCTGAAAGTATCAAAGAAGTTTTGTTAAGTGCGCCTTTGGATGTATTGATCTTGATAGAAACAAGAAAAAGCAATGAGGAGCATCAAGTTTCTATACGAAAAGGCTGAGGGATATACACAGAATTTGGCCGAGGATTTCTGACGTGGCAGACAAGACGATTACCCCGCTGCAATCCGATATCGCATGACTTGTACCATATTCCGTATCTTTGAGCCTGGTATGTGGGATTGGACCGTCGCAGTGGTGCCATGCCGGATAAATTCTTACATACAGCATCGAGTTCAAGAATCCCAACGTCCGAGTCTACCCGCTTAGTGGCTGACTCTGCCCAATGACATATACATGACGGCTTATTCACATCCGAGAGTCACAGTACGAGGACTTCCTGCCATCTCTGGGTTTCGATGAGTTTTACTAGGTCTTGCTGCCAAGAAGCGCGCTGCTGGCGGCATTGTTTACATTCGCGTATCTTAGGAGAAAGTGGGTCACAACGGAGTCCTAGCGAGACTAGATTGCTTCGACCGTGTGCAGGATGCGTTCGATTCCACTGCTATGATCTATAATTGCAACTCATGGCATTGTTCTGAACAAACATACGTTGAATTCAGCAAGCGTGGATACTGCAGAAATTGGAGGATGCTTACCGCTTTGTCCTCCGGTATTCGCTTCGTCGTCTACGGACAAAAAAGGAGGTGGCCTCTGGCCCTTGTGATGCTCGCACCAGATATCTGACTTGCTTTGGATCAATGATACCGTGGAAGCGTCACTCATGTACAATTTCAAGAAGAAACCACGGATGATGGCTAATCGGCTTAAGTAAGCAATGCCCGTGGGGTGCATAACATCGTGGGGGTTACTGGGCAAGGCGGGGTTGCGCTATGAGGCTGAGGCTGAGGCAGCAGCAATTAGACTGGCTTTCTATTCTCCATTGTCTCATGATCAAAGATCCGGAGAATAGTCTTACGTGAGCGCAACAAGGCCTGGAACAGACTCGCACCATGCAATCGCAAATCTGATATTTATGGGCATTGTTTCCAATCGCAAATGAGAGTCGCGGAAGCGGAAGTCGCGACTGAGCCCTCAGCCGGTTGATTCCTGCTTTCGCTGTCGAAGATGGACTCCACAAACCGCCAGTACTATGGCCAATATCAACAAAGACGAGATTATCGACATCGCACACAGTCTCCGCGAGATAGGTGGAGGTCTCGGTCGCCTTCGAGACCTCATGTTGATGGCTTCCAAGGGCATCATGAACGCGAACGACGACAGCCTCGTCGCAGGTCGTGGGAGCCTCGCCGAGATGATAGACAGAACCGGAATCCAAGCACCGGCATAGGCTATCCTACACAAGCAATCGCTTCATCGATGTGCCTTGGAGAATCTTCTTCTGAGGGGAACATCACAGTGAGTTTGACACTCTCTTCGGATCAGAATCTCTGATCTGATGGTTTCCAGGATGGCAGCACTCCTCTCACTTCGGTCTCACCATCTTCACATGATACGTCAAGGGCAAGATTTCATCACCCCGACTTGAAAGCATTTGCGAAAGACTTGAACGACGTAAGTCATCACTACAAGCCTACAGCCATCCGTGCCTCTCTGATGTCTCATAGGCTGCGAAAGCTGCATACCCGAATGGGCCTAAACTTGGAAGGAATCGATACCAAACCGTACACGTGTGCTTGATAAGATGGATAGATGCCACAGAATTTCAGTCGGAAATAGATGAGCTGGACCAAGTCTTCCAGGAGTATGGATTCACAACTATAAAGTGGCTGCTTCTCAACAAGAACTCGTACCGAGACCTTATGAGAAAGACATTGGATTTTATAGAGTCTGGCGATGACCAAGAGAATCTCTTCATCTTATACTACGCCGGCCACGGACGAATGAACACGGCCCGGCAGGCAGAATGGATCAGCCACGTGGGGCAAGACACTCCATCTCTAGACTGTACGTTGCTCACACGGCGGCCATCCCCTTCCTTCTGGGTGTCATGGAGCACTTCGTTGCCCAAGATTCTCCAGATACAGGAGTGATCAAGTAAACGCTGACTTCCCAATCATCAAAGGGTCTGGAATACAAAATCTTTTTGCCGGCATCAAATCAGAAGTACTCATTTTGCTCGATACATGTGCGGCGGCGAGCTCAGCTTCTTCCTCGCAGTTTGGAGTCATGGAAGTAATCGCAGCTTGCGGATTCGAATCTAGAGCGGCACCTCCCGGCGAATTTTCTTTCACGAGGGCCATGATTGAAATCCTACGGGACTGGATTGGCAGAGAATCTTTCTCTGTTGCTATCCTACATACCGAGATTTTTTGTCAGCTGAAGCGTAAGGGAGACAAGCGAGGGCGCGAAGGGACCAAGCTTGAATGGTGTTCGTCTCCAATATATCTACGTTACACTCAGGATGCTCGCCACCCTGGCATCGAACTTTACCGAAAACCTCAATCACAAATACCCGACCATCAAGCTGTAAACTCCAGCCGGCCGACCACATACACCGATGCTAGAGAATTGGACCTGGAGAGAGCACACTGCAAGAGCTCGCCATTCTACTCCCTATCTGACAACAAGTATCGTATACCTCGAGTTCTTATATCAGTCTCGCTAGAAGAAGATCAAGCACCGCTGGACTCCGATCGATGTAGTCGTTGGTTTGCGGATATCCCTTTCTTTGCTACCGACATAGAGGTCTTCCCAAGCTACTCTACACTCATGCTCATGTCGGTTCCACTTCCAGTGTGGAACATGTTCCCAAGCCATCCCGCTTGTACCTTTATTGTAGGTGATAGAGAAACCCGAACATGCTTTTATCGAAAACTTCAAGATCTACTCGAGAAATTTCTTGCTCCTTCTAGAAAGCTGCAAATGTGACAGTCGCTAATTTGCCCGCTACCTAGGGATATGTTACTGGTCCCAAAATTGAGCGGAAGCTACTCTCCGAGGAAGAATCGGCTGAGCAGAATGTTGAGTGTCCGTTGGATGACCGGTCTTCTCAGCTCAAGGGAGAGACCCGGAAACGTAAGATACCGGCGGAAGCCTCAGATTTGGACCCCAGCACTCATCGTGCATGGTCAGTAGTCGACATACCAGACTTGGGAAAGCCCATCGACTCATCTATGAGCTGGCCATCGCTCAAAGACATTTATGACGCCAGGTTACGGAGTTCAACCACGGACTTCGAACCAGGCACGAAAGCAATATGGGCAAACTCTTCGGTGGTCGACTATGATTCGGCAATTGGTCAGGCTTCGACACCGCCAACATCGGTCCGCGACGGTGACAAAGCCGACAACCAGGAATCCGATTCTGACGAAGGTATTGATATAGAGGAGCCTCCAGGGTCACTTGCCGAGGTAATCACACCGAGTTACGAAGGCTTCAAGGCGCATGTCCGTCGCTTAAATCCGGAAATGGACCCTAGATATGACTGGCTAGTTTCGAGAATTGCTCATCAGCAAGCGATACGATACAAGTCACTCCTGGATCTTCGTGTGAGGCACAGCCGAGAAATTCGTGCCAATTCTTGCTCATCGGGCAAGCAATGTATCGCGCTTGGCGGACGCGTTATTCCATTAGACAGAAGAGGAAACATCATCCAGGAGGAAAGTGGGAGTACCAACCGGACTCGGCATTTGCCAGTCTCCGACGACGAAGATTCAGTGCCAGACCGAGAAGGGAGAATTACGAGGGAAACCTTCCCCGCCGGCATGCCCATGCCACCAACGACGAACTTGCCGGCTGAATTCGAATGCCAGCTTTGTTTTCGAACCAAACGCATTCTGAAGCCGTCAGACTGGACTAAGCACGTCCACGAAGATCTTCAGCCTTTCACCTGTACTTTTGATAAGTGTAAGGAGCCAAAAAGCTTCAAGAGGATGGCCGATTGGGTGAGACATGAAAATGAGCGACACCGTCATCTGGAGTGGTGGATATGTCAAATCGATGACTGCGGGCACCCTTGCTATAGAAAAGAGAATTTCCTACAACATCTCGTTCGGGAACACAAAATACCAGAACCGAGACAAAAAACAAAGGCCGCTATTGATAACGCACGTAATGCCGAACCCGCATGGATTATGCTCGAAAAATGTCAACACGAAACAGAGCAGAGGCCACAAGATGAACCATGCAAGTTCTGTGGCAAGACGTTCCCTACGTGGAAGAAGCTGACAGTTCACCTTGCAAAGCATATGGAGCATATCAGTCTGCCAATAATTGTACTCATTCAGACTGTGGAAGTGGACGCGGATACGATAATAGAGCCAATAGGTCACGAGCGCTATCCGTATCCTGGGGGATACCCGAGCCCTGCATCCACCGCCTCGCCCTTTTCATATGGCGACGCCGGGATGTCACCGGCAGCTTCCTCTCCATACAGTATGCAGTATAGTGCCCCTCAGTATAGTGCCCCTCAGTATAGTGCCCCTCAGTATTCCGCCCCTCAATCTTTGATGATGAGGCAGCAGATGGGACAATCTAGACAATTTGGATCGCACCTCCCGTCCTATGGGTTTCACCAGCCAGTAGATGTACGAGCTGCAACGCGGCGGTTATCATATCCTATGGCACCACCCTGGGATTCAGCAATGGAATCTGCGCCGAGTATATCCATGCCAGGATCTTCGACCCTGAATCAAATGTTCGGCTCCGGGGAAAGCGCCAGAGGGCCTGGCGCTCATTCTATGTACTCAGCAACACCTGCAATGCAGACTGCTGGCAGTAGCGCTTCTTCTCGCTCAACGAAAGCTTTCCAAGCAGCAACATCTCAAGAAAGTGAGCTGGAGACCAGGGTAGCCGATGTTTCTGAGGCATTGGAAGAAAGCAGTCTCCAATAGCCGCGGATGGTGAATGAACGGGAAAGGGGGGGAAAGGGGGGGGGGGGNNGNCNTTGCTCGCTCTCACCAGCTGTATCACACTTTTTGACTTCGTGAATTTGTACGTTATCTGGCCCTCTTTGCACAGTTCATCTTAGGTACAGTATTGTCAGGTTTAGGGGCAAGAAAGGCTCGATAGTGCATAGGTACTGATACCGAGAACCAAATACAAGACACGGAAAGAGGAAGCGAAGGATTGAAAATGGTTCGATACAAACCCGAAAGGAAGATATTTCAGATCAGATCAGATCTTCTTCATTGGTCGTTAGGATCCTCGATGCTAGAGAATGATCTTCAACAGTGTCAGAGTTGGGGATCGAGAATTCCCGAGGATGGAGTGGCAAGTGATGATCTACAAGTGGGCTGGGCAGATGTCATGTGTACATCGCAGTTTCACACTTTTATCCTACAGAGCACATTCTGCGTAGAGATCAATCCATTGGAGAATTCTTTGTTAGTGCGGAAGCAGAAGGCAAAGTAGCCATCCACGAAAGCTACTTCCGTTCCGCTAAGTACTCTCGTGATTGTAAAAGGGGACGACTTCAAAGAACGTTGATATCACTGGTTCACAGTGGAAAAGGAAGAGGAAAAGTGTGTAGTAGCTCTGATCTTGATCCCGTAAGATACAAGGTCGAGAAACGAGTGCATTGTATTTTCTCATGCTTTATCAATGGTACAATAAACGAAAATGTGTATCTCTAAACCCAACCCCCCAACCCGAGACAAAGCAAATGTAAACAAGCTCGCTTGCAAGTCAGCAACAGCAGCACCAGCTCTCATCATGCCACTTCTAAACCACACCAGAACATCGACAGTCAGACAAGAAAAAGTTCAAGTCCAACCTATCTAGTTTCCGTAATGTGGAGCGTTGACCATCAAAGCCATCAAACAACCACCAATAAGACCCGCAATCGGAATCGTCATAACCCACGAGAAAAACAAGAGTCCAACTCTCTGCCAGTTAACAGCCTTATACGTGCCATTGCACAACCCAACACCAACAGTAGCACCAGTAATACACATACTCGTACTAACGGGCAACTTATACTGACTGAAGATCAAAATCGTAATCGCAGCACCCATCTCCATACTGGAGCCTCTGCTAGGCGAGTGGTAGGTGATCTTATTACCCATGACCTTCATGATGTTGTAGCCGTAGGTGATGAAGCCGAAACAGATGGTCAGGGCAATGACGGCGATTTGCCAGAGCGGGACGTCAGCCTTGGACGCGACGGTCTCGCCGGTCTTCCATGCGCCGTACATGCCGGCCCAGACGCCGACGGCGTTGCCGACGTCATTGGCGCCGTGGGCGAAGGACGCGGTGCAGGCGGTGATGATTTGGACGAAGGAGTAGAGATATTCGACTTCGTTGCGGTATTTGGTGGCCTGGATTAGCACTGTCAGCAGTTGTCCATAAAATAAAGCGCGATGAGGTGTGTACTTACGTGATCGTAAACCCGAGCCATTCTGCGACCCTCTGGCGTACCGAGAATACCGACTTGCGCGCGATGGATATCGTAGTAGAAACCGTAAAGAGCAGCGACGACGACGTAGGCAGGGAGACGCATCAAGAAGCTCTTCATGTTGTGCAATTCGTAGATCTCACCAGCGCCACGACGATGTGTGTACAGGGTTCGCATAGCCCATCCGAGAGGACCACGGGATTGTCTGAGCTGAGCATGATGTTTCTCCTCTGCACGGGCGAGCAAAAGGCGGTATTGCAGGTTTGGGTTGTCGCCAGCGATGGCGT
>NYXK01000027.1 GCA_002685535.1 Deltaproteobacteria bacterium | reverse complement strand
CTTTGATCAACCAGCGTCGAAATTTTTGGGTCTTTGAAGGGAAGGCAAGTGTCGATGGGAAATTGGCAGCACAGGCAGAAATTAAATTAATGATGCAACCAACATGACAACTAAATTCAGCCTGGAAGAAGTACAAAAGATTGCTCGACTTTCTTCTTTGGAATTAACAGAAAAAGAAACGGAAGTTTTTGCAGAACAGTTTTCTGGGATTATGGAATACTTTGAATTGTTGAAAACTGCCGAAATTCCGGACGTTGTTACCAATGTAGATGAAAGCCATTTAGGAGACAGCCGGAAAGATAAAATGGTAAAGTCACCAGTTTCTCCTGAACAGTTTAGTCCGTATCTTGAAGATGGATTTTTCAAAGTACCGAGGGTGATAGATCAGGAAAATTAAACATGACAGGAAAACAAAAAAAATATTTACGTGCATTGGCCCATCCGTTAAAACCGTTAGTGAACCTTGGCAAGCATGGACTTTCACCTGAAAACAAGCGAGAAATTGAAACCCTGCTGCTGGACCATGAATTGATTAAACTAAAAGTTCTTGACAGTTGCACTTTATCAAAAAAAGAATGTGCCAATGCGGTGGGCAGAATTAAGGGTCTTGAAGTTGTGCAGGTTATTGGAAAAACACTTGTTCTTTTTAGTCCTCATCCGGATGACCCGGAAATTAAACTTCCTGCTGCATGATCTCAAGCTGAAACTATATTTGTAAAAAGTGATTTATATTTAATGACGGCTGTATTTCACAGGAAATGTGCAGTCCTAATACCTAAAACACTCCTCGACGATCTGTCGAAAAATAATCTTTAGAGGTGTTTTTTGACTTTGCAGAAATAATTCATAGTTACTCAACTCGTATGACCGACACCTTTTACATTACCACTCCAATATACTATGTAAACAGCCATCCACACATTGGTCATGCTTACACTACGATTGTGACTGATGTATTGACACGCTTTCGTAAATTGTTTGGTGATGACACTTATTTTTTAACTGGCACCGATGAGCATGGACAAAAAATAGTTGAATCTGCCGCCAAGGCTGGTGTTGAACCGCAAGCATTTGTGGACGAAATAAGCCGGGAATTTCGTGAAATGTGGCCGCATCTGCATATTGATTTTGATCAGTTTATTCGCACGACTGATCCTGAACACAAAGCCTGTGTTCAGCAAATCCTGCAAAAAATTTATGATCAGGGTGAAATTTATCTAAAAGAATACGAAGGTCTTTATTGCGTCGGTTGCGAACGTTTTTTGGACGAAGCAGAGTTGGAGGACGGAAATTGTCCGGACCATCAAACACCACCTGAATTTTATCAGGAACAAAATTATTTCTTCAAAATGAGTGCTTACCAGGATTGGCTGCTTGAAGAGTTGAAGCAAAATGAAAGCTGGATATATCCCGGACGTTACCGTAATGAGCTAATACAGTTTCTAAAAGCACCTCTTCAGGATTTGTGTATTTCTCGCCCTAAAAGCCGGTTAGCCTGGGGTATTGATCTGCCTTTTGATAAAAACTTTGTCACCTATGTCTGGTTTGATGCGCTGCTTAATTATGCGAGCGCCTTAGGCTGGCCGGAAGGAGAAAAGTATACAAAGTACTGGCCGCATGTACACCACACAATAGGCAAGGACATTTTAAAAACGCATGGAATATACTGGCCGTGTATGCTCAAGGCTGCAGGTTTGCCTGTCTTTAAAAAACTTGTGGTTCACGGTCACTGGGTCGTAGGAGGCAGCAAGATGAGTAAGTCTCTTGGTAATGTGGTTGATCCACTGGCCATGAAAGATCAACTTGGTGTGGATGCCCTACGTTATTTTTTATTGCGTGACATGAGTTTTGGTGAGGATTCAAATTTTACTGAAGATTTGGCTATCACACGTTACAACGGTGATTTAGCCAATAACTTTGGAAATTTACTCAACCGCTCGATAAGTATGAGCCGAAATAATTTTGAGGGCTGCGTACCTCCTTTGGGTGAAGTTGGAGAACTGGAAATAGATCTCCGGAATTCGTTTAGCAAAGGAGTGGAAACGTGCCAGGAATACATTCTTGCTTTTCAGCCGCATCGTGCTCTGGAACACATAGCGTGGCTCAGCAGCCAGGTCAACAAATACATTGACAACTGCAAGCCATGGAGCCTGGCAGGGCAACCGGAAGGCAGGGAGCGCTTGGGAACTATCCTTTATACTGCACTGGATATGGCAAGAATCCTGGTTGGCTTGCTGGATCCAGTAATGCCGGAAAAGATGTGCGAGGCTCGTAAATCTCTCGGACTTGTTACAGAGGCAATTCCTTTTGAGAAAATTACTCCCGGAGTATTGGTAGCGGGAACAGAACTGCCGGAACCAACACCGTTGTTTCCAAAAATGAAAATTTCTGCCAAAAATGAATCTGTTGTAAAAGATCAACTGCCAGAAAAAATAGAAATTAAGCCGGAGGAGAAGGGGAAAGAGTGGCTGGCTTTTGACGATTTTCAGAAAATGGAACTAAAAGTTGGCCATATCAGATCTTGTCGGAAGGTGGAAAAATCAAATAAGCTGCTCTGTTCTGAAGTCGATTTAGCAGAAGGACGTATGCGTTCTATAGTTTCCGGAGCAGCTGAATTCTACACTCCTGAAGAATTGACTGATCGGAGAGTTCTTGTCGTTGCAAACTTGAAACCGGTCAAATTGATGGGCGAAGTTTCTGAAGGCATGATCCTTTTTTCTGACGATAATGGAAAACTCGTTTTGATTGAAGCTCCGGAAGACGTGAATCCGGGTGTGACTGTACGTTAAAACAATTGAAATGTATTTACAATTTGCGATTTGTGTGGGACACTAATTTTGAGCTGAAGGATCTATTTTTTGGTGCTGATACGGTGCAACAATCGGGTTTTAACCTTTCCCTTTTTACTCCTGTATTAGCAGTATATTTTGAAAAGAGGGGTAAAGGGAATCATAGACAAAAAACCGACTGTTCTCAAAAAACCTGAAACCTGTAAAACTATTTACTCTTATGACCATTGCATCAGGCTACCTGCCGATATTGATTATGATTGTGCTGGGACTCATTCTGGCAGGTGTGTTTAGCTGTATCGGCCTGTTTCTGGGACCAAAACTTAGAGGAGAAGTTAAGGAGACCCCCTTTGAATCAGGTTTGCTTAGAGATGGAATGGCAGGACATCGATATGATGTTAAATTTTATATGACTGCTTTGGTCTTTCTAATTTTTGACGTAGAGGTGGTATTTCTTTATCCCTGGGCAGTGCAGATTCGTGAATTAGGGTGGTTTGGTTTTGTGGCCAGCTCAGTCTTTTTGGGAATACTGATTCTTGGTTTGGCTTACGATTGGAAAAAAGGCGCGCTGGAATGGGAGTAAGGCAGATTAAATAGTTTCATTTATACTGCTTCCATGTGTGCCCATTGTCCCTGATTTGCTGAAAATAACATATGTCCAAAATGGATAATTATGAGTGAATCAAGAAAGCCTGCAAAACCAACAATTCAACTGGAGAATGATCGAGTAATCGTTACCGAATGGAGATTTGCCCCTGGTGCAGAAACAACCTGGCATCAACATGATTATGATTATGTTGATGTTCCGCAGACTACAGGTAAACTTCACATTCAAACAGAAACTGAGAAATTCGATGCTGAATTAGTATCCGGAGTCTCTTATGCACGGACAAAGGGCGTAAAGCATAATGTAGTCAACCAGAATGATCACGAGTTTGTCTTTGTGGAAATTGAATTGAAATTAATATCAAACAAGCATTTTACACAAGGCCGCTGAACTCAGTTGTCGATAAAGGTCCGGTTTTTGACAAAATTGATAAAATATTTGGTAAAAAAACTTCATTAAAAACAGACGGAAATAAATAATTATAACCAGGAGCTAAAATGGATACAGATTACGGAGGTTTTAAAACCACAACATTTGATAGTGTGGTCAACTGGTCCAGAAAGTTTTCCCTCTTTCAATATCCTTTTGTAACAGCTTGCTGTGGAATGGAGTACATGGCTGCAGCCTGCTCACATTATGACATTTCCCGTTTTGGCGCGGAAATTCCCAGATTTTCGCCAAGACAAGCGGATGTGCTGTGGGTTGTTGGCACCATTACGCATAAAATGTCACCGATTCTGAAAACCATTTACGATCAAATGGCGGATCCGAAATGGGTGATTGCTTTTGGTGCCTGTGCTTCTTCCGGAGGTTTTTATCAAAATTACTCTGTCTTGCAGGGAATTGACCGTTTGATTCCGGTTGACCTCTATATTGCTGGATGTCCTCCACGTCCTGAAGCAGTGTTCGACGGACTTATCGAATTGCAAAACAGTATTCAGCATGACGGCCCTAAGGCCAATGGGATCACACCAACTGCAATCAGGCACAAAGATCAAAAAGTGGATCAGCTAAATCGTTATTTTGAAATACCCAAAAAAGAAGTCTTTGAGAATCTGCAAAATCCTAAAAGTAATCGTCTCAGTAAACCGGGATTCAGTTATTCTGATGATTTTATCAATGTAAGCCCGCATATTGGTTATGACTCTCCAAAATTGCGGAAAGATAAAGCTGCTCTTAAAGAAAAATAACACTTGTTTTAACTAAAATTAAAGCTTTAAAAGAATAATGAGTGAAGAAATTACCACAAAGGAAACTGAAGTAAATCCGGAAGCAGGTGACTTAACGAATCTACTGCAGGAAGAGTTTCCGGATGGAGTCACGGGATTTCATGCTCACCGGGGAGATGAAACTGTCGTGATTGAACGGGATGCGCTAGAGTCTGTCTGTCGTTTTTTGCGGGATGATTCACGTTGTTCATTTGAGATTATGATGGATTTGACCGCAGTTGATCGACTTGAAATGAAAGAGACTCCACGTTTCGAAATGATTTATCACTTCAAGTCATTGACCCACGCAAGGCGTTTAAGGCTGAAGGTTCGTTTAGCAGAAGATGATTGTAAAATTGCGTCAATCCACCATTTGTGGAAAGCAGTAAACTGGTATGAACGAGAATGTTTTGACATGTTCGGCATTCATTTTGAGGGACATCCGGACTTGAGAAGGATTTTGATGTATGACGAATTTGAAGGCCATCCGTTGCGTAAAGACTATCCGATTGATAAACAACAGCCTTTGCTGGAACTCAAAGAAGTCGAAGAACGTCACACATATGGGAGGCACACATGACCGGCATGAGCGCACTTCAGTCGCGGATTGAAGGTAATTCATCCGGAGAAGATTTTTCTGCTTCAATAATGAGTATCGAAATTGGACCTGCTCATCCGGCCATGCACGGAATTGTGAGGTTCACTACTCATTTGGATGGAGAGTTGATTGTCGGAATGGAACCTGAAATCGGCTATCTGCATCGTGGTTTTGAAAAAGAGTCTGAAAACTCCAAATGGATTCAGGTCATTCCCTATACTGACCGTCTGAATTACGTTTCGCCTTTGTTGAATAATATCGGTTATTCGATGGCAGTAGAGAAACTATATGGAATTGAAGCTCCCAGACGCGCTGAATTCACCCGCGTTATCATGGGTGAAATATCGCGCATCACTGATCACTTGACCTGTCTTGGAGCAGTAGCGATGGAAATTGGCGCATTCACCTTTTTTCTCTGGTGCATAAAAGCCCGTGAATATCTTTGGGAACTGGTTGAGGAAATGTCAGGTGCGCGCCTGACAACAAACTGGACGCGCTTCGGCGGAAATGCCCACGATCTTCCTGATGGTTTTTTGAGTGATCTTGCTGATCGTTTGTCCAAGTTGAAAGAGGTGATGAGCGAATGCGACAAGTTGCTAACACGTAACAAGATTTTCATTGACCGTGTCAAAGATATTGGCTCTTTCAGCAAAGAAGACGCGTTATCTTTTGGATTCACCGGACCGTTGCTGCGGGCCTGTGGAATTCCTTATGATGTCAGGAGATCAGATTCTTATTCCGTTTATGATGAGCTGGATTTTGAAATTCCTGTAGGAAGTGCCGGAGATTGTTTTGACCGCTTTTTGGTAAGGATGGAAGAAATTAGACAAAGCATTCTCATCATCGAACAGGCTGCAGACAAAATGCCGGAAGGCCCTTTTATGACCGATGAGCGGATGATACACTATCCGGACAAGAAAGATGTTTACGGAAATATCGAAGGACTGATCGATCACTTCAAACTTGTGATGGAAGGTCACCAGCCACCTGCCGGAGAGGTATATATGCCGATTGAAGGCGGAAACGGTGAGATGGGATTTTATCTGGTCTCAGATGGTGGAGGCGACCCTGTTCGGGTACGGATGCGTCCACCTTGTTTTAATTTAGTCTCGGCCATGCCGGCCATGACAGTTGGTCATTATGTCGCGGACATTGTACCTATTTTTGGATCAGTCAACATGATCGGCGGTGAATTGGATCGTTAAGTCCAGATTATTGATAATAGTTAAGCATAAGCGAAAATGGAAATTATACTTGAAATAATCATGATTCCGGCAGTGCTCGCCATCATAAAAATTGTGGTGATAGTCCTGATGTTTGCTATGCCTTTGGGCACGGTACTGACGCTGATGGAACGTAAATGGAGCGCCATGATTCAGGATCGTGTTGGCCCTAACCGGGCCAACATTGGAAAGTTTACCGGACATGGAGCTCTGCACCTTGCCGCGGATGGCCTGAAATCCATCTTCAAGGAAGATACAATGCCTAAAGGTGCGGACGGCTTTTTATACTTAATTGCGCCATTTTTTGGTTTGATTGCCGGTATTGCTACTTTTGCGATTATACCACTTGCAGGCCCAATCGGTGATTTTACTTTTCAGGTTACAGACATAGAACCTGGTTTACTTTTCATTTTTGCCATAACTTCACTCAGTGTTTACGGAGCAGTTCTGGCTGGATCAAGCTCCAACAGTAAATTTGCTTTACTTGGAGGAACCCGTGCTGCAGCGCAAATGATTTCCTATGAAGTCTTCATGGGTCTGGCATTGATGGGTGTTTTCATGGTTTACGGCACAACGCGTGTAAGCGGAATTGTTGACGGACAAAATGAATACTGGTTAGGTAATTTAATTCCAATGTGGGGTGTTTTCACGCAGCCTCTCGGATTTGTGCTCTTTTTTACGGCCTTGGTAGCGGAAACTAAACGTGCTCCGTTTGATGCGCCTGAAGGTGAATCTGAAATTGTAGCCGGATATTTTCTGGAATATTCCGGAATGCGCTGGTCAGCTTTTATGCTCGCGGAATATGTAGCGCTCGTCGGTGTTGCATCCTTGATCACAACCCTCTTTTTCGGTGGGTATCATGTTCCCTGGTTACACCACTGGGAGAGTGCTCCACAGTGGATTGTGACAATTTTGCAGGTTATCAAATTTTCAATTTTCACTTTGTTTTTCTGCTGGTTTCAAATTCAGTTACGCTGGACAGTTCCAAAATTCCGCTTTGACCAGACAATGGCTCTAGGCTGGAAAAAACTACTACCACTGTCGCTGGCAAACGTGTTTGTAACCGCATTTGTGATTCTTGCTTTTTGATGATCGATTCAGCAATAAAAGGTTTTAAGTGTAATTAATGGACTTAACATTCATGCGTCAGGGTTATGAGAACGGCGGCCTGACCAGAGAGCAGTTAAATTCTAATCCGTTCTTGCAGTTTGAAGATTGGTTTGAGGAAGCAAACACCGCGGAACCAATTCCGAATGCAATGAGTCTGGCAACTGTTGGGAAGTCGGGGGCTCCGATGTTGAGAACTGTTCTGCTGAAGCTGTTTGATGAAAATGGATTTGTTTTTTTTACCAATTATAAAAGTAGGAAAGCGGCTCAAATTGAGGAAAATCCAAATGTGGCAATGCTCTTTAATTGGGTAGCAATAGAACGTCAGGTATGCATAAGCGGAGTTGCGGAAAAAATTGAAACAAGTGAATCGTTGAAATATTTCCTGAGCCGTCCCCGTGGAAGTCAACTTGGAGCATGGGTTTCAGATCAGAGCTCAGTCTTGTCGTCAAGAAAAATATTGGAAATGAAGCTTGACGAAATAAAACGTAAATTTGCAAAAGGCAAAATTCCACTACCTGATTTTTGGGGAGGTTACAGAATTAAACCGGAAAATTTTGAATTTTGGCAGGGATGTCCCGACCGGCTGCATGACCGTTTTTTGTATTCAAAAACGGCTGATGAATGGAGCATTGAGCGCCTGGCGCCATAATAGGATATTGATTATAATGTTAAAAATGAATAAATATTGTTTATTGGAGGCTACATGGAACTAAAGGTCAGACAAGTTAATAGGCTGGACGGAGCAAGGGAAGCATTATACTTTCCTGCACTTTTCGTCGGTTTCCGTCTCACTATAAAGCATTTTTGGCGCAATCTTTTTGGTTCAAGAGATGTTGTGACTATCAATTATCCGGAAGAGAAACGTCATATTTCTACGCGTTGGCGCGGACGTCATCGTCTGACTCGGCGTGAAAACGGTTTCCTGAGCTGTGTTGCTTGCTACATGTGTGAAACCGTTTGTCCGTCAAAATGTATTCACATAGAAGCCGGTGAACATCCTGACCTTTCGGTTGAAAAATATCCTGTAGTTTTTAATATTGATGAATTGCGCTGTGTCTTCTGCGGACTCTGCGTTGAAGCATGTCCCAAAGACGCAATTCGAATGGACACAGGTGTTATTTCAATGGCTTATACTTCACGTCAAACATTTGATTTCACAAGAGATTTGCTTAGAGATAATTATGATCCAAAAGCTCACTCTAACCCCAAGTATGGTGATTATGACCTCCCGTCCCCCTCCAATCAGCAGGAAGCTTTACCCAACTCTCAAGGGGTGCCTGCGAGCTAAAATATTTCATGGATTCCTCTAACGAAGTTTTCACGACTGAAGAAAAGGAAATACTTTCTTCTTATGTTAGCAATACAGACCGTTCCATTTTTGCACTCACCAATCTTCCGGAAGTGATCAAAGGAGCGCTATTTTCCCGTTATTCCCGCTCAACTCTCGGACTCCGTTCATTACTGCTTAGAGATTTTATTCAGGAGAAAGACGCCAAATTTTCGGAAATTCAAGCCGGAGCAGAAAATCCTGATTCTGCAGAAAATTCCAAACTCGCCATTGAATCCGCGCAAAAATTTTATGACAGAATTCTTGATGGATATGGAGATGATTCAATTGGTGAACTGGGCGGTGCGCACTTGGCGCTGGAAAACATTTCTATCCTAGCCACCAAAACCGTGCAGGATTCACGCATCGGTGGTTCTCCTTTAGAAAAATCTACACGCTACGTCAGTTTTGCGGATAAAATAAGGATAGCTTCCGGAAAGGAGGAATTCCGCTTTTATCAGGAACCAACTTTGCTGAATTCAGTGCACAGGGATTTGTATCTGGAGACTTGCCGGAATTTGTTCGAAACCTATGTCCGTTTTACTGAACCAATACGTGAGCTCGTCCGGAAGTTAATGCCCCGTGATTCGAAAATAAGTCAGGCCGCTTACGAACGCTCGGTGGTTGCACGTGCATATGACATTATCCGCGGACTCCTACCTGCATCAACGCTGACAAACATGGGTGTATTTGGAAACGGTCGTTTTTTTGAAACTCTGATTACAAAATTGAGATCAGAACCGTTTGGTGAGTTGAATCAAATTGCGCAGTTTACTTATGAAGAACTTTCAAAAGTTATCCCTTCATTCGTGCGGCGCGCTGACGAGGAACATCGGTATTTTCAGGATTATCAAAATTTCGCCAAGGCACAGCAAGAACTTGTTCGAAATTTTGCTACAACCCATCTGGGAGGGATGCCAGCAGAATCCGCAGAATCTGTGCGTTTGATCGATTATGATGAGGAGGCAGAAACCAAACTGCTGGCAGCATTACTTTACACTCACTCCGGATTGACACTGCAGCAAATACGGGAAAGTGTCAAAACAATGTCGGAGACAGAAAAAACAAGACTGATCGAGCAGACTATTGATTTAAGAGGACACAGGCGTCATAAACCGGCGCGTGGATTGGAAATGGCATTTTACACGTTTGATATTTTAGGTGATTATGGCATGTACCGCGATTTACAACGTCACCGTATGCTCACACAGGAGCGTCAACCGCTGACAACAAGTTATGGTTATGATACTCCGGATGAAATAGAAGATGCCGGTTTAGGTGCAGAGTATCACCGGACAATGTCCAGTTCCGCAGAGGCCTTCGAAACGATCGCAAAAGATTTTCCGCATGAAGCACAATATGTGGTACCTATGAGCTATAACATTCGCTGGTACGTTCATATTAATTTGCGGGCGCTGATTTGGCTGACGGAAATCCGCAGTACTCCTCAAGGCCATACTGGTTACCGGAGAATTGCCCAGGAAATGTTCAGGAAAGTAGAAGAGGCACAACCTTTACTGGCGAAATATATGAAATTTGTTGATTTAAATGAATATTCTCTTGGGCGTTTGAGCGCTGAACAACGTCAGGAAGATAAACAGGTTTGACAAATTATCACACGTTTACGGTTTACAGTTTGCTGTTCTCATTTTGGGGGTGTATTGTAGCGGAGCTTCAACCGTCCACGTTTAATCAATTTAAAAGGAGACTCTGATGCACGAAAATTTAAATGTTATTGACCACCCGCTGGTGCAGCACAAACTTTCGTTGATGCGAAAAAAAGGCACGTCCACTCAAAGTTTTCGGACTTTGATACGTGAGGTCGGCACCTTGCTCGCATATGAGGTTACCAAAGATTTACCACTGATTTATCAGGAAATAGAGACTCCATTGATGAAAATGGATGCTCCTTTTCTGGAGGGTAAAAAGCTCTGTCTGGTTTCGATTTTAAGAGCAGGCAATGGTTTGCTGGATGGTTTTATGGAACTTGTCCCGTCAGCGCGGGTTGGGCACATCGGTCTTTACCGTGATCCTGAAACTCTGGTCGCGGTTGAATATTACATGAAACTGCCGGATTTAATCAATCAGCGTCTTGTTCTGGCGCTGGATCCGATGCTGGCCACCGGACATTCTTCTGCAGCTGCGGTGACGAGGTTAAAGGAAAACGGTGCTGAAAATATACGCTTTGTCTGCCTGCTTTCTGCGCCGGAAGGGATAGAATTTTTCAGTAAAACACATCCGGATGTGCCTATTTACACAGCGGCAGTTGATGAAAAACTGAATGACCATGCCTACATTTTACCAGGTTTGGGAGATGCCGGTGATCGTATTTTTGGAACAAAATAAAAATGGAAGTCAGCTCAAAAAAAACTTTTCAAGTCAGCGCAGACATTGATTCAGTCTGGGCCGTGTTGAACGATCCGGAACAAGTAGTGGTTTGTGTGCCGGGTGCGCAACTTACAGAGGCTCTTGACGAAGATCATTTCAAAGGCAAAGCCACTCTTAAAATAGGTCCGGTGACAGCAAAATTTAACGGTAAAGTTGAGTTCACTCAGCGTGACAGTGCCAAATATGAACTCGCGTTGGAAGGCAAGGGGGCAGACATCAGCGGAAAAGGTGGAGCTTCGATGAAAATGTCGCTCAGTCTCAGAGCACTTGAAAAACACACAGAAGTCACGAGTATCATGTCCGTGTCTATCACAGGACGGATAGCTCAGTTTGGCGCCCGCATGATAGAAGCGGTGAATAATAAACTCTTTGAACAATTCACGCAAAACTTTTCCAGCTTGCTGGCACAGGAAAATGGAGCAGCAGATGAGGGCACTAATTCACCGGAAGCAGAGCCGGTAAAAGCTGCGTCTCTTGTCGGTTCAGTTATCGTGTCTGAGCTAAAAAAAAAATTCGGCAAAAAAGTACCTTTGCAATGAAAAACTGTCTACATAAATTTAGTATTTGCCACCTATGATTTCCGCCGTCATCCTGGCCGCCGGAGAGTCACGAAGAATGGGAGTGCAAAACAAACTTCTGCTGAAAATTGGCACAGAAGTTTTAATCCGAAAATTTGTGAAATCTGTCTGTGCCTCAGCAGTGGATGAAGTGCTGGTTGTTCTAGGTCATGAAGCAGAAAAAATTAAAGCAGTTTTGCAGGATCAAGCTGTGAGATTTGTGGGAAACTTCTGTTACGAAGAAGGCATGACCACTTCAATTCAGGCCGGTGTAAAAGCTGCGTCACCGGAAAACACTGGATTGATGATTTGCCTCGCGGATTTGCCCTTCGCAGGAACCTCCGATTTCAACCGTTTAATTCAAGCATTTACTGATTTCCGGCGTACAGAAAGTTCACTGATTATTGTACCTGTTTTTCAAGGACAGCGCGGAAATCCGGTATTGTTTTCTGCGGAATTCAGGGATAAAATATTAGCGCACAAAGGGGAAGGCTGCAGGGAAATTGTCAGGCTATATCCCCAGTCTGTAAGGGAAGTCTGCATGGAGAATGATAATCTGTTGAGAGATATTGATACACCGGAAGATTATGAAAATAATTCGCCAGCTATCGTAGTTTAGTAATTAAGCTGAAATCCTTGAAATATTGACGTAGGCGCTGATAAAAAACTCGCTACGCTGAAAATGACACGGCTTTAATGGTTATTACTGTTTTAACAAAAAAATGATTTGTAAATAAAATGTCTAACGAATACTTTGAAAAATTAGCAGAGTTGAATGCAGCGGAAGTTCCTTTTGCAGTGGCAACGGTGATCAAAATTACCGGTTCAGTTTCAGCAAAAACCGGCGCAAAATCAATCATTGACGGGAATGGTGAAACCTTGTTCGGTTGGGTCGGCGGGGGTTGCGCGGAAGAAGCTGTGCGCGAAGCAGCGTTGGAGAGTCTGCGTGACGGACAAACCCGAATAGTGCCGCTTGATCTTGATGATGAAATTTTGGGCGTTGGTATGCCATGTGGTGGAACGATGGAGGTTTATGTGGAACCGTATATGCCTCGTCCGGAATTGATGATTGTCGGGCACGGGCGTATTGCCGAAGTTTTGGCGCAACTTGCTCACACGGTACATTTTTCAATCACGGTCAATGATTCCGGTGCAACACGTGAAGCGTTCCCGCTGGCCGAACGTTTGATCACCTCGGATCTGGATTTCAGTCAAATGCAGGTTGGCCCGTTTACTTATGTGGTTGTCGTCACTCAGCACAAAGGCGATCAGCATTCCATCAAAAAAGCTTTAGAGGGACAGGGGCCGTACATAGGTTTGGTGGCCAGCACTAAGCGTGCGAAACTGGTTTTTGAATATCTGCTCGATGAAGGTGTAGCTCCAGAAGAGTTGAAACGTGTACATTCGCCGGCAGGCCTGGATTTTTCCGGAACGACTCCGGAGGAAATTGCTTTGAGTATCATAGGTGAAATGGTTTCCATCCGCCGCGGCGGTTCCGGAAAGTCGATGATGGAGTTGAGACAGGTTTTTCCTGTCTGAAATTTTGACCAAAGACGCTTGAAGATAAAAAAGTGCGGCTTTGTTTTCGGTAGCCTGTTCCCCGAGAGGAAAAAATTCTACAAAGATTAAATCTGGAAAAACCTGAATCTATCCACACAAAACTGTGGCTTATTCTAGCCTTAAAAAATGCAAAATTCTCCGTTGACAGCAAAAGTTCGAGCGGAATTTCCGATTCTCAAAAGAGAAATTCACGGCCATCCTCTGGCCTATCTCGACAATGCGGCGACTACGCAAAAACCAAACTGCGTGATTGACGCGTTGGTGAATTTTTACAAAAAACATAATAGCAATGTCAGCCGTGGTGTTTACACGCTTGCCGAAGAGGCAACGGAAATATACGAAGATGGCAGGGAAATTATCGCTAAATATATTGGCGCGGCAGATTCCGGAAAAATAATTTTTAGTAGCGGAACCACAGAGTCAATAAATCTTGTCGCTTCAGCATGGGTTCAGCCAAAATTGAAAACCGGTGACAGGATTATGGTNACCGAAATGGAACACCATTCCAACTTGGTACCGTGGCAGTTAGTGGCNCAATCTTGTGGAGCAGAACTTGTTTACTGGCCGCTCAATCCGGAAAGCGGAAACTGCAGCGACGGGCGTTTGGAGCTACAAAAATTGGATGAGTTGCTTGCGCAATCCGTCAAACTCAAGCAGAAGGTCCAGTTGCTTGCGGTCACGGCGGTTTCGAATGTTTTAGGGACGGTGAATCCGATTGCGGAAATCGTCAAAATTGCGCACGCTCATGGTGTTCCGGTTTTNGTGGATGCGGCTCAGGCTGCGGCGCGGATGCAGATTGATGTTTCAGCATGGGACTGTGATTTTCTCGCTTTTTCCGGACACAAAATTTACGGTCCTACCGGCATCGGTGTGCTTTACGCAAAAAATGAACGNCTCGAAGAAATGCAGCCTTTTCAAGGCGGTGGCGGTATGATACGTCAAGTTGGCAGGCAAACTTCAACCTTGGCAGATGCTCCGCAAAAATTTGAAGCAGGAACGCCTCCTGTTGCGGAAGTTTCCGGATTAGCGGCAGCAGTCGGATATCTCAAACAATTCGGTATGCCGGAAATTCAACAGCATGAACTTGTACTGACAACTCATGCTTTAAAAAGATTTGCTGAGTTTAAGGATCTGGAACTTTACGGTCCTCCGGAAACAATCTGCAGAAGCGGTGTNTTGAGTTTTAATCTGCAGAATGTGCATCCGCATGATGTAGCGCAGGTTCTTGACGAAAGTGGAATCTCGGTGCGTGCCGGACATCACTGTACGCAGGTGCTGCACAATCGTCTCGGCATTGCGGCGAGTGTCCGCATGAGCTTCGGACTTTACAATGAAATTTCNGAAATCGACCGTTTGATTTCCGCACTGGATCAGGCGAGAGATTTATTTTTGGTATGATATGACAACACCTTCCATCTATCGTGATTTGCTGCTGGAGCATGCGCGTCATCCAAAAAATTCCGGACGTTTGGAGTGTCCGGATCTGCGGGCCTCTGCCTTTAATCCACTGTGCGGAGATGAATTGGAGTTGACTTTGGCTGTGTCTGAAGGCACCATTCAGGACTGCAAAACACNAGTGCGCGGATGTTCCATTTGCCAGGCTTCTGCCTCAATGATGAGTGAATTGATTTTAACAAAAACTCTGCAGGAAGCCGAAAAGATCAGTCAGNTGTTTACTGAAAGTCTGCGTAAAGATACNGAGGAAATTGCGGAATCCCTCGATTNCTTACTNCCGTTGATTGCCTTGAAAAAACACCGCAGCAGAATCAAATGTATGAAACTGGCGTGGGACGCACTCGAAGATTGTGCCCGTCAAAACCAAACCTGAATCAGGCCTCAAGAATGTACAAAGAAGATACAGAAAAAATTCGGCAAATGCTGGAGGAGCAAAATTATGTGGCAGATTCCGCAATTGTCATGTCAGTTTATTTAGCGAAAACACTGCAAAAACCTTTACTGGTTGAAGGNCCGGCCGGCGTCGGCAAAACTGAAATCGNNAAAGTAATGGCAAAAGCGTTTGATACAGATTTGATACGACTCCAGTGTTATGAAGGGCTTGACGCGAATATGGCGCTTTATGAGTGGAATTATCAGCGCCAGTTACTGCACATCAAACTTGAAGAAGGCGGGAGAAAATCTCTGGCAGAGCGGGAGTCTACAATTTTCAGCGAAGATTTTTTGCTGAAACGTCCGTTACTGCAGGCGATCACGCATCATAAACCACCTGTTTTGTTAATTGATGAACTTGATCGTTCAGACGAGGAATTTGAAAGTTTTTTGCTGGAAATTCTGTCTGAATGGCAAATCACAATTCCGGAAATCGGCAGCATAAAAGCCAAAGAAAAACCCTATGTGATTTTAACCAGCAACCGTACCCGCGAATTATCAGATGCAGTACGCCGCCGCTGCTTTTANTTGTGGATGGATTATCCGGAATATGAAAAAGAATTGGCGATTGTACGCAGCAAANTACCAGATTGTGATTTGCATCTGGCCAAACAAATCTGTGTATTTATGGNATTGATCCGTAAACAAAAACTGGAAAAAATNCCCGGAGTTGCGGAAACTTTGGATTGGGCGAGATCACTGGTTACACTGCATCAGGATCATCTTGATCCTGTCATGGTTGAATCAACTCTAGGTATTGTTTTCAAAGACCGTATGGATGTACAGCATGTAAAGGATTCTCTGAGTGATTTATTTGAAAAAGTTGGTGTAAAAATCAAAGAGCTTCCTGTAGAATGAGTACNCNTATTTTAAAGTAGCAACAGCTATTTNGACTTTATTTAATTCTTGAGGGGTTAAATGCCGAGTGACAAAAATAGGACGTATCTTTTGGCCCTCGCGGCGCTGGTTGGTGTAGCCGCGCTATATATGAATGCAAATAAAGGTGCAGATTTTCCTGCACCGTCAACTTCAAATCAAGAGGGAATTGTGACCAATACAGCTTCAGCAGATACCATCACTACCGCAAGCGGTTTGCAGTATCGAATAATAACAGAAGGTNCCGGNACTGAAAGNCCTGGCNCAAGCAGTCTTGTNACAGTNCATTACANCGGCAAACTGACTGATGGAACTGAATTTGACAGTTCTTATAAACGTAATCANCCCGCGTCATTTCCGGTAAATGGTGTTATCCNGGGCTGGACGGAAGCTCTGCAGTTGATGCATGTGGGTGANAAGTGGGAACTGACGATTCCATCAGATTTGGGNTACGGCAGTCAAGGTGCAGGTAACGCAATTCCGCCTGATGCAACTTTGATTTTTGAGGTTGAACTTCTTGAAATTAAATAAAAATATTAAAGGATTATATTTTTTAGCTCTAAAGTTATACTCAAAGATTTGGTTGCGGAATTTAATTAGACTTNTTTAGGTTATTTCTGCAACTCTTTGAGCGTATCAATTATTTCCTGAAAAATATGCAGCACCATTTCCNCGGTCATCGGACCCTGATTGAGCGAGGTTAAGCGGTCGAGCAATTCTATTTCCCTTAGTGGTACTAATACTTCCGTATTTTCTTTTTGTTTGATTGCTCCAATTTTCATTACGCATTTTGCACGTTCATTCAGCAATGCCAATAATTCTGCATCCAACTCATCAATGCGCTCCCTTAATTTTTCCAAAATTTCTCCCTGATTATTGTAATTAAGTCCAAAGTCACACTCAAAAATATTGAATTTTGAAAACTGTTATAAAAATTTGACTGTAAGTATAAGTAGCAAAAAGTTCAGAAAACGCAATAGCTACGATCAAAGTAGTCAATATTTCAGGAAAAATCTTGTACTTAATGGATAAAAGACATAGTATTTAAAGGTTAACTTAATTATAAGAGAGCCTTTTTTTAGAGAAATTTAGATGCGAGCCAAACTGATTGCGGCAAACTGGAAAATGAACGGCTCGTTCGCATTGATTGACGAGATGTTGAAAGTGCTAAGTCCATTANTGGANAANAGTGCATGTGAAGTTGTGATTTGTCCACCGGATGTTTTACTTTCATCAATGAAAAAGACATTTGAAGGCACACGAATCGCGGTTGGCGCGCAAAATGTTCACTCAGAAACATCAGGAGCTTTTACCGGTGAAACATCCGCACCGTTACTGCAAGAATGCGGAGCTCNATGGTGCATCGTTGGACATTCTGAACGTAGAATGCTNTTTGGCGAAGNTGACGAATTNATCCGCAGCAAAACAGAAACTCTGCTTAAACACGGTATCCGCCCAATTCTCTGCGTTGGAGAAACGCTGGAACAGCGCGAATCAGGTAATCACGAAGAAGTAGTTATTGCACAGTTNGGTAAGGGGTTGTCCGGATTAGCGGCAGATGATCAACTCCGTTGTGTAGTCGCTTACGAACCGGTTTGGGCAATTGGTACAGGCAAAACCGCTTCTCCAGAGCAAGCCAACTCAATGCACAGGGTAATCCGCAAAGAGCTGGGATCACTGGCCAGCCCTGAAGTTGCTGATAAAATGCAGATCCTTTACGGCGGAAGTGTAAATGCAGAAAATGCGCAGACTTTACTTTCTCAATCCGAAATTGACGGNGCGCTTGTTGGTGGAGCGAGCCTTAAAACTGATGCTTTCCCGCAAATTGTAACAGCGGGCAGCTGATTAAAAAAATCTATCTTNACCAGTATTTATGTTTGAATTAATTCTAGTTATTCACATTATCGCTTCTATTTCGATTATCTTTTTTGTCCTCCTGCAGTCCGGCCGCGGCGCGGAACTCGGAGCTGCTTTCGGCAGCGTGGGGCAGGCAAACTCGGTACGTGGAAGCATGACAGGTGTGGGAAAAATTACGACCGGTGTGGCGATTGTTTTCATGCTGACCTCTCTCTCTCTGGCATATCTTTCTTCAGAAACAGCACGTGATTCAGTAGTNCGGGATTTAAAACCGTCCGCAGCAGCAGTACCTGCTGCAGAGCAGATGCTTATTCCTGAAGAAGACGCGCAAGCTGAAAAAACCGTGGAGATTCCTGCTGCGAAATTAGAACAGAAAGCAGCGCCTCCTGTCGATTCTTCATCGGGTAACTAAGACTGCCGGATCAGGACTGTCTTTCAACGCAGGATCTCTGCGTTGTNTTACTTCTTTTGCCGCTCTTAATTTTGAAAATTTATTAAATTGTTCAAATGAGAGCAGAGTCATTTTGAATCCTCTCTGTTTTGCTTTTTAAGAGATCCCCGTTTTTTCAGTTCCCGTTTCCTCAAGTATTCACTACGGTTCNCCTTTTTTAGCTCTTCGAGTCNGCTTAATGTAGGTCGCCGTGGGATTCAGTTTGTGAANAATAAAGCTGCGAAAATAAATCAATTCAATTTCTGGGGGAAGTAAAATGCAGGATGTTTCATGCCGTTAATAATTATATAGTCCAGTGAATTTATTCTCCGGCTTGCGATACTTACTGATTACATGATATTATCTACAAGCGGATTTTGCTGCTCCTTATTATTAGACCCCTCGAATTTCCCTGAACTGGACTACCTGTCACCAATTGTCTCAAAGTGAAAGCTAAACGAATTGTCATCAAAATTGGCACAAATGTTCTGCATCGATCAAACGGCAAGTTGGATTATAAACTGATCACGGAACTGGCCGGGCAGATAACTAATATCCGCGGCAGGGGCCACGAGGTTTTAGTAGTAAGTTCNGGTTCTGTAGGTGCCGGAAGAGAGCTGTTTTCTGTGGACGAATCAAACAATACTCTGGCCTCACATCAAATACTGGCTTCTGTTGGTCAGGCAAGACTGATTCAGATTTATGCAGATGCTTTTCAGGAACATAAAATTACTGTTGCTCAAATTTTATTAACGCGTGGCGATTTTGGCCTGCGCAAGTCATACCTGAATATTCGCAATACTCTAGAGAATCTGCTCAAATATAAAATTGTACCNATTGTTAATGAAAACGATGTTGTAGCAACAGAGGAATTGGATCTTAATTTTGGTGATAATGATTTACTCGCAGTTTATCTGGCAACTCTGATAGGCGCAGATCAGCTATTTTTTCTCACTGTAGCACCAGGTTTGCTTAAAGAAGAAANTACTGCGGAAGGCAAGCGTTNAGTTGTTGTAGAAAAAGTTCATGAACTCACAGACGAAATTTTAAAGCACTGTCTGCCCGNCACCTCTGCAGGCGGAAAAGGCGGAATGGAAAGTAAAGTCNGCTCAGCCGGCATGGCGATGTCCTTTGGAATTGATACATACATTATTGANGGGAAATCTCCAGCANGTGTGAGTGACATNATGGAAGGCCGGCCGAAGGGAACGCATTTTGAGGCACATGGACGGAAAATCCGCAGTTATCAAAAATGGCTTGCGGCAGGAGCACTCAACAAGGGTACTTTGTTTATTGATGCAGGTGCAGAACAAGCTCTGTTGAAAAATAAAAAAAGTTTATTGGCAAAAGGCGTGACTCGTGTTGAAGGCCAATTTGAGATTAAAGACCTCGTTGAAATATGTAACCTCGAAGGTGTACGTCTTGGAGTTGGTCGTGCAGATTGTACTGCTAAAGAGTTACGGCATCAAATAAAAGAACATAAGTTAACAGAGAAAGGGGGGAAAGGAATCCTCAGTAAACCTGTTATTCATCGTAATCATCTATTTTTGGAGTAAGTTATGACTGTCAGCCAACCCGCGATTAATGCCAGCAACAGCATTATCGTCAGACTGAAGATTGACAANAAAATNGGCATGTTAGCCAANGTAACCCAGGCCATTTCTGAGATGCATGGTATCGTAGGAGCAATTGACTTGGTGCAACCGGAAGATGGTGTTTTAGTTCGTGACATTAGTATTTACACTCTTGATCAGGAGCACAGTGATAAAATAATTGCTGCAATAAAAAACATTAGTGGTGTGAAATTTGTCGACTTTTCTGATCGCACAATTTTGGTTCATTTAGGTGGAAAGATAGGTATCCGGAACCGTATCCCTGTCAAGACGCGTGACGACCTCTCAATGGCCTACACACCCGGGGTTGCAAGGGTTTGTATGGATATATATGATGATCCGGAGGATGCTTATAAGTTGACCATCAAAGGCAATACAATCGCGGTAGTCACAGATGGTACTGCTGTTCTGGGGCTTGGAAATATAGGTCCTAAAGCCGCTATGCCTGTGATGGAAGGTAAAGCCATGCTGTTTAAAGAGTTCGCTAATATAGATGCATGGCCGATTTGTCTCGATACCACAGACACAGAAGAAATTATTCGTACAGTTAAGGCAATTGCTCCCGGTTTTGGAGGAATTAACCTGGAAGACATTTCAGCCCCACGCTGCTTTGAAATTGAAAGTAGACTCCGTGAAGAACTTGAAATTCCAGTTTTTCATGATGATCAGCATGGAACNGCGGTCGTTTCCACCGCTGCCTTGATCAACGCGTTGCAGTTAGTTGATAAAAAAGCTGAAGANATAAAAGTTGTTGTCTCAGGAGCAGGTGCGGCCGGAACCGCCTGCTCCAAAATGATTCTACATCTTGGAGTAAAAAACCTGATTGGCTGCGACAGCAAAGGCGCGATTAATGCCAAACGAAACGATCTTAATTCAAGCAAACAGTGGTTTGTTGAAAATACTAATCCGAATAACGAGGAAGGTACTCTCAAAGATGTAATTGCAGGAGCAGATGTGTTCCTTGGAGTTTCCGCGCCTAATGTGATCAACAAAGAGGATGTTAAAGCCATGGCCAAAGATCCGATTGTTTTTGCCATGTCAAATCCTGATCCGGAAATTAGTCCTGATGAAGCTTTACCGCTTGTGGCGGTCATGGCTACAGGNCGCAGCGATTATCCAAATCAAATCAATAATGTCCTCTGTTTTCCAGGAATCTTCCGGGGAGCACTGGATTGTCAGGCGAGTACAATCAATGAAGAAATGAAATTAGCAACCGCTCACGCCATTGCCGGTACTGTGAAAAAATCACACCTCAGTGCAGACTATATTATACCGAGCGTTTTCGACACAACGGTTGCGCCTAAAATTGCTAAAGCTGTGCAGAAAGCTGCGATAAAAACCGGNGTGGCATGTCGAACAAATAATTGACACCAGACTGAAACCCAGTTTTATGAATATTTGATGCAAATTAAAGTGAAATTTTTCAGGAGAAAAAATGGGAATAGCTGACTTTGGAGCCATCGCATTAATGGCAGCCTTTGCAGTTTGTGTTTATGGTACTGTAGTCCCTCACCTAGGAGTAAGAAGCAATAACTGGAATTTGATACGTTCCGCGCAAAATGCGAGTATCCTCAGCTTTTTATTAATCTCAATTGCTTCTGCTGCACTCCTTCAGGCGTTGCTTATCAGTGATTTTAGTCTGCGTTATGTCTGGGAGCATTCCAGCACGGATATGCCTTTGTTATACAAAGTGTCCTCATTTTGGGGCGGATTAGAAGGCTCNCTGTTATTCTGGGTTTTGGTACAAAGTTTTTTCTCAATGATTGTTGCATTCCGTTATCAATATTCCAATCGTGAAATCATTCCTTATGTAATTGCGACTCTGAATGCCATATTGGCCTTTTTGCTGCTTTTACTCATCGGCTGGTCGAATCCCTTGGATCTACAGGGTGTGATTCCTCTTGAAGGAAGGGGGCTGAATCCTCTTTTGCAAAATCCCGCTATGGCGATTCATCCACCGTCTTTGTATCTGGGATTTATTGGATTCAGTGTGCCTTTTGCTTTTGCAATGGGAGGGTTGATCCTTGGGAAAATGGATAATGAATGGGTCTTAACGACGCGACGCTGGACGTTGACTGCCTGGTATTTCCTCTCTGCAGGACTCATATTAGGTGGACAATGGGCCTATGAAGAATTAGGCTGGGGCGGGTTTTGGGCCTGGGATCCTGTGGAAAACGCGGCATTGATGCCGTGGTTGACAGGCACAGCGTTTTTACATTCTGTGATGATTCAGGAAAAGCGCAATATGCTGAAAATTTGGAATGTAGTGTTGATCATTCTCACTTTTGGACTGACCATAGTCGGCACCTTCCTGACTCGTTCCGGAATCATTAATTCGGTTCATGCGTTTACCCAGTCAGAAATCGGCCCTGCATTTTTAATTTTTCTGGCATTCATACTGGTCATTGGTTTTGCCCTGCTTTTCAAGCGTATACAAATGTTGGAATCAGAACACAAAATTGAATCGGTACTGTGTCGTGAAAATACTTTTTTGGCACAGAATGTTCTGCTCGTAGGAATAGCGTTCACTGTATTACTCGGTACAACATTTCCGTTGCTGGCGGAAGCAGTGCGGGGGACTAAACTTTCAATTCAGGCGCCGTTTTTTAACACCATCATAGCACCGATGGGTTATCTGCTGTTGTTGCTGATGGGAGTCGGGACTTTGATTGCGTGGCGAAAATCCAGTTGGGAAGGACTGAGACGTAATTTTAAAAATCCGTTGATTTTGGCTACAGTAGGTACAGTGTTTTTGGCGTGGTTTCTAGCAGACAGGAATTTACTCTGGAGTGTTCATACGATATTCTGGTTGACGATTTTTGTGACCTCAACCATCGTTTTAGAAATTGTAAAAGCTGTGCAGGCAAAAAGCAGCCAGACAAAAAGTAATTTTATAATAGGATTATTTTATGTCATCGCACGTAACCCGAGACGTTACGGAGGTTTGCTGATTCACTTTGGAGTTGTGTTGATGTTTTTAGGTTTTGCCGGGACTTTTTTCAAAGTGGAACGTAACATGACTCTTGAGCCAGGAGTTCCCCAGCAAATCGGGGAGTATAGTTTAGAGTTCAAGCANATGGAAGAATATAAAGTCGGAAACGCCACTCACCGTGCGTCGATTGTAGAAGTCTATGATAAGGAAGGCGATTTTCTGGAAGTGCTGAAACCTGCGAAAAGTTTTTATCCCACCCAACCGCAACCGCTAACTGAAGTTGCGATCCGGCGNTCTTTTCTGGAAGATCTCTACCTGATATTTTCCAGCGAAAACGGTGAAGANCAGGGTTCAATTACGCTACGTGTTTTCATCAACCCTCTTGTTGGCTGGGCCTGGATGGCCTTACCGGTTTTTACCCTCGGTGTAGGTCTGAGTTTGTCTTATCGACCAAAAAGTCTAGTGGCTCATGAGACAATTTTGCGCGAACGTTATTTAGCNNCGCAAGNCCTGAACTCCTGAAAAATAANTTCATGTGGACATCCTGGAAATTTTGGGCAGTTTGGGGNCTTATCATCGGACTAATTGCGCTGCTTGCTTTTGGTTTTACGACCGATCCAAAAANAGTTCCATCGCCTCTTGTTGGAAGACCTGCTCCTGATTTTGAAATTACAGCCTTAAACGGTGACCAAAAAATACGTTTGAGCGAGTTTAAAGGCAAACCTGTGCTGCTNAATTATTGGGCATCATGGTGTCAGGAATGCAAGGTGGAAGCTCATATTCTGGAAGCGTTTCACCAGAAATATGGTTTAGCAACTCAACAAATAAAAGTCATCGGTATTGCGATTCAGGACACTGGGGACAAGGCCAAAGCTTTTGCGCGCCTATTTGGTAANACATATTTTCTGGGGCAGGATGATGCTACGGGAAATATAGCCCTCNACTATGGAATTTACGGTGTNCCGGAGACATTTTTCATAGATCCTGAAGGCACAATTTTCTATAAACATATAGGAGCAGTCAATGCGGAACTGTTGGAAAAAAAGTTTAAACAGTTTTTTTAAGAGAGNCTCCGAAACAGTTTTCAGGGGATAACCCGCAGGCGCACACGGTAAGGGGATTCGGAGCGCAAAACTTCCGGAAGGGAGTCAAAACGTGCTTGATTTAAACCATTCAGTACTGCGAGTTGAAATTTTACCGATTTTCCCGGCAGTGTCAAAATTTGTTCCACCACTTTGCCGGAACGGCTGATTCCGAGCTCGATCTGCAGTTCTAAACTAGGATCAAAACGCTGATGNGGATTAAAATGCGATGAAAATTCCTGCCGTAATTCTTCTAGAAATGAAGCGCTAGCCTGTTTACGTCGTTGCCTCCTGAGAAGTTTCTGTGCCANCCTGGAAACGATGCTGTTTTCAGGATCAGTGTTGTTGTCCTGAAGCATCAACACAGCTTTCATTTGATCCACGCCTGTTTTAATTAAATACGGAATTCGTGAATGAGCAAAGCGGAACTCAACTTTAAGAACGTCGTCAGGGAATTGTTCCGGCAGTGGAGGTAATGCCACCAGCCGTGTTGCTTCTAACGCTGCTTCACGCATCTTGTCTGAAACTTCTCCCAGACTGCTCACCTGAAAATTGCTTACAAGACCGTCTCTGCCTACTGTCGCCAGCACAAANANCTCTCCGCCCTCCGGATTTGAGCCATTCAAATAATCCGTAGCTGGATGATTCCCCCAATGGTANCGCACTAACTGATGCCAGCGTTCGATGTATTTTTGATAATCCCAATCGTAATTGCTGAGCCGGTATTGCTGGTAATAGCGAATCGTCAATTCGGGGCGCAAAAAGACAGAGGATTTTTTTGATTTTGTACGTTTATTTTTTGCAGCAGCTAATTGCTGAGAATTCGTTTTTTCTTTTGTAACAGTTGTCTCAGAAGTTGCTGGACTTTCCGATATTTGTAAATCTTCTTCCGGGATATCAAGTTTATCCAGGAACTCAAATTTGAGAATAAATTGTGGTGACAGCATGGCATCAGCTTCACTGGGGCTCGCCTCCTTGAGGTAATCCTCATTGCCGGCAAAACTTTTNCCGGAAAATGTCAGCCATTCACCTTCATTAAAATTTGCNAGCCATGTATGCANGGGCGTCTCCGGCAGTATGAGTGTGTTGTAATCCAAGTCAGTGTAGGCATTGTTCCAGGTTCCTATTGTGACACTGAATNCCGGAACAGGCAGATTTTGTTCAGGATTTTCCGGAGTAAGCATCGCGGNTTCGANCACCAAATATGCTTTACCGTTCTCGGTTGTATGCAGTGTCTGAATTCGGCCGATCCATTCGGAGACAACAAAATCTTTNAATTGTTCTGCTAGAAATTTTTGGCGTTTCTGCCTCAGGAAATATTTTTTTACTGAATTGGGTGATGCTTTGTATTGTGCGGCAAATTCCGCTAACGTGTTCATTATTATTTGCTGTTTTTCCGTAATCATTGCCCTTAATATTTCCGGAGCATAATTTGTTTTGCGTACAGATTTTTCGAGNTGCTGACTCCAGGCGGCAGGTGAAAAAACAAAACAGCAAAGCAGCAGCAATGTTGTTAAAAATATTTTTTTAAGTGATGTTGTATCCATTATTTCTGTTTTCTTTTTTTNATCTTCCGCNGGAATGATCAATGTTAAGATGAAGCGTNATTTANTACTGAAGTAGCGAATGCAGAGCTTCACTGTTTTTCACCGTCTCCGTTAAACTGTACCAGGAATATATCCCTGCCNCCGCTGTATTTTGCTCCATCCATTTGACCTTCGGTATAACCCGTAACATATATTTGACCTGCTTTACCTATAGCTAAAGCTAACGGACGTTCGTTTTCCGGAGTACCAAACTGCCTNAGCCAGAGCAATACGCCTGNTGAATCAAACTTTGCTAAAAACACATCCTCTTTACCTGAGTGAAGCTGATCTTCGAGGCGGCTTTCTGTAAAACCTCCAACCAGCAAATCACCTGCAGGGGTCCATNCGGCAACTGTGCTTTCTTCAGAATCCATGCCTTTCAAAATGTATGTCCACTGTTGTTTGCCGGCAGAATTGTAATTTACAACAAATGCATCAGACTTTTTTGTTTCTTCATCAGCGTCACCTGAAGTTTGCGGAAGGTATCCCACAACCGCAACTGTTTCTGCGCCTTTAGTTGCCAATGCGGTTGCTGATTCATCAAGCGTAGTTCCAAAGGCTCTNCTCCAGCGTTTTGGGCCCTGCTGAGAAATNTTAAGCAGGAAAATATCTGTGCCGCCTTTTGATTTTTTACCATCCAGTGACTGTGCCATATTTCCGCTGATATACAGTCCATTTTCTGTGTCAGTTGCAAGTGCACGGATATTGAGTCCTGGATTTAGCTCAGTACCCCAGCTTTTTTCACCGCTTTTACGGATTTTCAAGATATTGAAAGGAGTTGCCGCAGGAATAAAAATATGGCTGTCTTTATCCATTGTCAATCCATTCCCCGGCGCAGTTCCGGGAAGTTCAATTTTCTTCGAAAATACTATTTTGCCGTCTCCACTGTAAGTAGCAAGGATCACAGCCGAACTGCCTTCTTCTTGAGAATAAGCACTCATGCGGATTTGAGCTACTTCATTTATCTGCAAAACTGCTGCCGTTACTGACCTTGCAAAGCCAGCCTGCTGGATCCATNGCTGAAATCCGTTTGGTGAATATTTTGCTAAAAACAAATCTTTTTCATCTCCGCTTTCTCCGCCACTGGTTAGACCTGCCAGATAAATATTTCCTTCAAAATCAACAGTTGCNGCAAAACCGATATCATCACCTGTAGTCCCAATTTGCTGACTCCATGAAGTCCGGAATCCTGGTTTGCCTGTAATGTCTTTTTTTAATGACACACCTTTTATGGTCTTGATTTCAGTGCTCAAGCGNATTTGATGAAACTTTTGTGCAGCATATATNCCTTTGGGAGATAACACGATATTTTTTAAATCATCTTTTAGCTCAAGCNGATTCATNCGTACACAACGCTTGAAGTCATTCATGCTGAGCTGGATTGTTCCGGAACATTCTGTGTCTTCGGTATTAACACTGAGCGTCAAAGAATCCAAGGGCTCGCTGAAAGATAATATTATCTTTGCGTTACGTTTAACACTGCTTGCATTGTCTCCAGGTTTAACCGAGACAAGTTCAGGAACTTTGAGCGAAGCGGTATCANGCTTTTCAACCGGTACAACAACAGCTCCTCCGCACCCGAATAAAAAAAAAGTAAACTNAAATAAAACAAAAAGTGCTGAAGCAGAAAAGCTGNAGNTGAANTTCAAAAAATTNGACANNAGTNTTTTTAGTTCTGCGTAAATTAATGTGGTTCCTTACTATGCGATTTTACTGTAAGCTTGTCAACGATTGTAGCTGAGGGAAAAAATTCTGTCAGCTAAAGTTTATATCTTAAAGAAGAATAGATGTTAACNGCGGAAGGTCTTTACGCAAATTAATTGAACAAAATTCCTGTGCTCACGTTAAAAATATTTTACCTGCGCAGTTGGTTGTTATTCTGCTTAATATTGTTTCCTTCCGGAACTCTTCTTCAAGCCGGAACAGTTAATTCAGAACCTGTGCCTTCATCAGAATCTCANCTGCTATCGTCGCTCTGGGAACAAGCTCTGGAACGTCAAATCTCTCGGCATCCATACTGGCTGAAACTTTTGCATTTTTATTCATTTGGAGAATCAGTTGGCCAATGGAGTTTTAAAAGTGATGTAGAAAGTAGCAGTTTTTTCCTGTCCTCTAATGGTAAAAGAGATCCGCAAGCAGAACTTAAAGCGACTTTAAAAGCGCTACTCGCTCCTTCTGTTGATGATCCGAATCAACATGCCCGCTGCAAGTTTGTTGCCCGTTTTAACTGGCTCCGGAGCAAACTTGATTTTCCGGNACTGCCAAAACAGGAATGTCCGCTTTTTGAACGTTGGGCAAATTTAGCAGAAGCAACAGGAATCAGCATAGTTTTCGTCTCTGCTTATTTGAAAAATCCTGCTTCAACATTTGGACATTTACTCATTAAATTCAATTCAAGCAACAGCCTTTTTGGGCATTCACTGCTCAGGCCTACTTTGAATTACGGTGCAAAGATTAATCCCGGTGATAATCCGCTGATGTATGCTTTACGAGGATTATTCGGGGCTTATGATGGAAGTTTTACCGATGAACGTTTTTACAATTATAATCATCTCTATGGAGAAAACGAATTACGCGACATGTGGGAATATNAGCTTAATTTTACTTTAGAAGAACGGCAGCGTGTGACTTACCATGCATGGGAACTGTTGCAGAATATTAACTTTAAATATTACTTCCTTCTCGATAACTGTGCTTATCGTATGGCGGAATTNCTTGAANTGGCTTGGGACGATGCAGCCCGGATCAATACTTCAGGTGCATTTTGGGCAATTCCNGTTGATGTTGTGTTTAAACTGCAAAAGTTCAACAAAGGCAGCAGGCAGCANCCTTTNCTGGGAAGTCCGAAGNTGATTCCCTCAAGACAAAGAAAATTGCGGCAGCGGGTTGCTCAATTGAGTGAAATGGAACAAGAGCAATTGAAGTNACTGGTTGATACAAGTGATCATTTGGATTCAGAACAATTTCTCAGCTTACCGGAAAAATCACAGGCACGAATTATTGACGCTCTGCTGGATTATCTGCAGTATGAAAAAGAGGAAAAACTCACTTTGCTCCAGCAAAAAGATCTTAACAAACTGCTTCGGTTGCGTAGTTCTCTACCAGTTCTGGAGATTAAGGCTGCGGCACAAAATCCTCAAGCTCCAACTGAAGGCACTCCTCCAATGAGATTTCGTCTTGGTACAGTATTCAATGGAGNAACAGGGCCGGCGTTTGAAATTGGCAGTTGGGCAAATTACCACGATTTGCTTGGAAATGAATCCGGGCACTTGCAAAATGCAGAAGTTGTAACACTGGATTTGCAACTGCAGATCCGTGAAAATTCGCTTGAGGTAACGCAATTTCAATTATTTGATATTCAAAAATATACTCTCAGTCCAAGCGGAATTCCAGGAGATTTTGACTGGTCATGGCGCGCCCGNGCAGCTTGGGAACGCGAAAATNATAGTTGCTTAGCCTGTCGTCAGTTCAGGATGTCCGGAGGTTTTGGCGCATCAAGTTCATTTGCCGGAAATGATATGGAATATGCTTTTGTAGATTTGTTTGGAGAAACCTCCAGAGANCTGCGTTCGCCAGTAACTTTTGGTTATGCACCACATCTCGGTGTGACTTGGAGCCCTTTAGATATCTTGAAAATTAAACTTGAAGGAGGTTGGTTTAAAAGTGTTTTCGGACCAAAACAAGATTATTTCCGCGGTAGTTTTAAGCAACGTCTGAGCCTTGCTAAAGACTGGGACATTCGTCTGGAAATGGCACAACTGGAATCTCTGGAAGGAACTTTAGCTCTGCATTATTATTGGTAAGAAAACCGCCCTCTGCCTTATCATTATTCGTTTTCGGCGGCTCCATCATGTCGTAACAGNAGNGGATTTTTGAGATTCAATTTTCCTGTGGAAACTTGATAAATGAGGCCGCTACCGCGCATAGTGTGACCTTCACGGATTATCCTCAAAGGTTTCGGTATTGTCAGANTGTCTTTTTTTGCATCATAGATCGCAGTCTCGGTAAAAACTTCGGATCCGTCATCACGCAGCAGTACAACATTGCCTGAAAGTGTAACACGGTTATCGTGCCTTTCAATTAGCCCCTGATCGGCGGTGATGACAAGATCGACCATCTGTGAGGAAAAATTTTCCGTCTCAGAAAGATCTGCTGAAGACTTTGCGGTAGAGTTGTCTTGAGCATAAACCCAGATTTTGACCTGTTCAATACGCATACGCTTGGATTTTTCTGAAATAAGCGCACGCTGACCTTTTAGCTTCCATTTTTTACGCTCCATTTGGTAGTCATTGACAGTAATCTGGTACAAATCCAAAACACCTTTTTCTTCAAAAGGTTTAATTTNCGCAGGCTGGCTGAAAGAGAAAAAGTAATACGCTGCTCCGGCAAGAGCACCTAACAGTAGAAGAATCGCGAGTTCTTTGCGGTTTTCACGAAGGAAGGACGANTAGGTGTGAGTGTCCTGATTTTCCATGGAGAGTTGGAGAAAATTATTCAGAAACGGAATGCGTAAATCGGAACTTCCCACTTAGTTGGATCAGGTTTTGCTGNACGTGTGTAAAGCGGCATCATCTCTGCTTCAAGAAAAGCGGCATTTTGCTGCTGCGGTTGAAACTTAGGTGAGGGAAGTTCAAGCAGGAACGATTTGTCAAAGCTCAGTCCGCTTACCACAAGATAAATTCCCAGACCATAACCAAGAACTCCGCCTATCGTTGTCGCTGATATCAGTGATTCACGCAGCTTAATCCCTGAAACTAAATGGTAAGAAAAACCCATTGCCGCACCCCATGCTGAACCCCAAAGTGTATTCCAGAAAACAGAATACATCACAGGTTTTTTTGTTCCAAGAGCTGCTAAATCCGCTTCCTGCGCAGCAGCAAAAGGGAGATTTATGCATCCCACTACAACGAATATAACAAAAATTTTTTTGAGCCTGAGTCTCATTTATTTAGTTCACGTGAATTTTTCAAACTTACTAAAATCGAAATCCGAAGATTTGCAGTTTGATTACTTGAGCAGACAAACTTTCTTCCGGATATACAATTGATCTGTGAAGAGGCCGTGAAAGTTCATCCTGTCCCAAAAGTTGATCAAGATTATCCGGCAGTGTGTTATCCCTCGGGACAATAATCGCATTCTGCAACATATAAAAGCCAAATAATGCGCCAAGGGCAGTACCGGCAATAAATCCGTTTTTTACTGTACTTTTCAAGGTAACATTCGGATTTAGTGGGTCCATGAACCATACCACAACCCCCAACCCTGAACCGAAGACGCCTCCGCCAAGAGTATAGCCCAGTTCCTGCTTCATCAGCAAAGGCCCTGTTTCCTGTGCTTGTGAGGGAACACTGATCAGCAAAAGGAAAATAAACGGGATAACCCATTTCATTTTCCAGCGTCCGGCTTTGAGGTTTTCAGAAAAACAGAGCGGTTTTGTATTTAAAGGAATATCCGCTACTGAGCATTCCATCATGTGTATTTCTCGAATTTTGTAATACCAAATATTAGTGTATTATTATAAATACTATTAACTAAAAAAACAGAGTTCAGCTCAGTTTTTCTGAGATTGAATGAGAATTGCATTTAGGCTTCTGTTAATTTATTTACTTATTGAGTAAAATTTACTATTTTTAAAATAATCGTCTTTTTTATGTTTTGCCATCCCGCCGCTCGACGGATTATGATTGTGCTGACAGCACTTTTATTTGTAGTATTATCAGTAGTCGAAATTTTTGCACAGAACTTTGACGATGATCCCCTTATGTTAGACGGAGGTGATGAGTTCGGTTTTGAACAGTTCGGTGACGATGATTTCCGGGGTAGTGATTTTGGCACGGATGGGTTACAGGGTTTTGGACCCCAATCCGGACAAGACCCACAGGACACTTTTGATCCTCAATTTGATTCCGGTAACAATTACCTTGATGAAGGCGCTTTCTCTGATGAAACTGAGTCAACATTGAAGGATGATCTAATTGTTCGTCGTGAATTATTATCAAAAGAAGGAAAAGAAGCTCCCTCAAATCTTGGTTATGGTGCAGGCGCCGGTTTGATGATGGGTACCTGGTTTGCGTTCATTAGAAAAGAAACCAACACCCGTCAACAATTCCGCACAATCGGCACAAGCACCGTACTTGGTGCTTTAATCGGAGTCATGTTAGGTACACGCAGTGTCTGGAATCCAAGCGGCCCCAGACCGGAAGGTATTTCCGAACCTACCGGATTTATCCAAACTCCCTCAGGCTGGCTTTTTGCCCAAAGTGGGGACGAGTTAAAAATTGCCTACCGTTGGAAGTTTTAGCAACACTTACGCCAAATAATACCTAAGTACTACAGTTAAAGCAGTCAGGTTTTGGCAAAGGAGTTTTTGTCAACTGAAGTACACGTTTCCCCTACTTCATTTCCTCAGCGTTTACGAATAATTTTGTTTAAGAGTCGCATATTTTCCCGAAAACGATAGCTGATAGTATTCAGTAAAATCCCAATCCCTATACTGCCAAAACCAAGCAGCATCAAGCCTGTTGCCAAAATTGCGGTCGGCACCTTGTTTACAAATTCGTCTTCTAGATAATCCATGATGACCCAGATTCCGGAAATTCCTCCTGTAATAATGAAAGCCAGTCCGATAAGTCCAAAAAAAGTAAAAGGTTTGTAAGCTTTTGCGATTCTGGCGATTTCTGTAAGTACACGGAATCCATCGTGAAAAGTGCGCAGTTTTGATTCAGAACCCTCAGGACGTTCCTTGTAAGGCAGAGGAACTTCTTCAATCCGGAATCCGTAATCCAGGATTCGGATAGTCATTTCTGTTTCTACTTCAAAACCTGAAGAAAGTATCGGTATTGATTGTACCAACTCACGACTGTAGGCGCGGTATCCTGACATGATGTCAGTCAGTTTATTATTAAAAATCCAATTAACCAGTTTGCGTACCAGATTGTTGCCAAAGACATGGAGCGGTCTAAAAGATTTTTCTGTGTATTCAGCCAGGCGTGCGCCCACCGCCATGTCTGCACGATTCTCCATGACCGGTTCCAGCAACTGCCTGACATGCTCGGCAGAATAAGTGTCATCTCCATCAACGAGCACGTAATAATCCGCTTCCACTTTCCGGAACATGCTTGAAACTACATAACCCTTGCCGGGACGCTTTTCCTCGATCACTTTTGCGCCGCATTCCAGAGCGATTTTGGCAGTGCGGTCAGTGCTGTTATTGTCAAAAACAATGATTTCCGCTTCAGGAATTGCCACTTGAAAATCCTGAATCACTTTGCCAATCGTTATTTCTTCGTTGAGGCACGGAATCAGGATGACAATTTTTGTGTTCCGGTCGTTGTTCATAGGTTTCAGAGAATTGTTATTGCTCAAAGTTTATATTTTTTTTTAATACTTCGCAACTCCTCTTCGATTTCATTTTCCGTATAATTTGCTTGTGTGGAAGAAGCGGCTCTTGAACCAGCTTTAATTTCACGTTTCAAGCGCTCCAGTTCTGCTTCTAAATTATCCAGAGGTTCTTTGTGTGTACTGGTAGTCTGAGCTTTTTTATTTTGCTGGCGGTCACTTTTGTTGTTATCTGTTTGATCATTAGCTGTCTCAGTTATTTCCTGAAAAATATTTCGGGCCCACTCAACGAGCATTTCCAACGGATCCTTGAAATTTAAACCAAATTGCCCCAGCATTTCTTCAACGTCCTTGAGAAGATCCTCTAATGAGTCTTCCGGCTCCGAAGTTGATGATTTCTGTGGATTTGCGGAAAATTCGTTTTTTTGCTTAAAGCTGCTGCTGGTCGAAGAAAAACTTGAGCTTCTTCTATTTTTCTGGTCATGTGGTTGACGAGCTTTTGTTGCGGATTTTGCGAGTTCGCGGTCAAAAATCAGACGTTTTTGCGGATCCGCCAGGATTTCATAAGCTTGAGTCAGCTTCACAAATTCCTTTTGCCGGCTTTGGCGTTCTTCTGCAGGAAGTTGCTGAAACAAGTCCGGGTGACAGGATTTCGCTTTTTTGCGAAATGCGCTGCGGATCAAAGTAACATCCGCTGACGGAGGTACTTCAAACAGTGTATAATAATTTTCCATTTATTAACAATTAACTAATGATTTATTAGCCATGGAACGCATCCTCTATTTTGACTTAGAAACCAAGTATTCTGCCGATGAAGTGGGCGGATGGGGTAATATTGAAGACATGGGGATGTCAATCGGAGTGATCTGGGACACCTCCGATGAGAGATTCCATGTTTATATTGAACACCAAATTCAGGAAATGGTCGATCATTTTTATCGTGCGGATCAAATTGTTGGATTTAATCATGTAGGTTTTGATTATCGTGTTGTTGCAGGAGTTCGGCAATCAGGCTCCCATGAACGCTCCCAGCTTCACACAGAATTGGCCGGATTAAATAATTTTGACATGCTGCTCGAATTAAAAAAACTGCTGGGTCACAGACTAAAACTTGAATCCATCGCACGTCCCACTCTTGGTACAGGAAAATCAGCTGACGGTCTGCAGGCTCTTAAGTGGTACAAAGAGGGCAAGCTCGATAAAATTATTGAATACTGCAAAGTTGATGTTGAAGTCACCCGTGATGTCCATCGCTATGCTTTAGAAAAAGGCAAACTGCATTATGATTCAAGAAGTGGAATTAAAACCGTGGAACTGAACTGGGATGTCCTGCCGGCGAAAAAGGAACCCCAGCAAATGTCTTTGTTCTAGTTTCTCAAGATGAGGTGCTAAGAACGCTAAGGTCGTCAAAGCAAACTTATGACTTTTATTGAAAAACTGGAAAATCAGGTTAGTAGCAAACAAAGCTATCTTTGTGTAGGTCTGGATCCAGTCTGGGAAAAAATGCCTCCGCATTTACCACGCACTCCGGAAGGTTTGCTTGAATTTCTGCTGGAGATTGTAGATGAAACTAAAGCTTATGCTGTGGTTTTCAAACCAAATTTTGCCTACTTTGAAGCTTTGGGTGCTTCCGGGATGGAGGTTTTACAGGAATTAATCCGGAAAATCCCTGCGGAAATACCTGTGCTCGGTGATGCTAAAAGAGGGGATGTTGGTCATTCCGCGGAAATGTACGCCAAAGCGGTCTTTGAAACTTTTGAATGTGACGCGGTAACAGTAACACCGTATCAGGGAGAAGATGCGATACGGCCGTTTTTAGCATATCGGGAGCGGGGAGTTTTTGTGCTGTGTTTAACATCAAATCCTGGTGCGGCGGATTTTCAGCTTCCGGAAATGCATTTGCAGGTCGCAAAAAAAGTGAAGGGGTGGAATGTGGCCGGAAATGCCGGTTTAGTGGTAGGTGCAACCCGTCCGGAAAACATTGCTGCAGTCCGCAAGAACAGTGGAAAAATGCCGTTCCTGATTCCCGGAGTAGGTGCTCAAGGTGGTGATTTGGAAAAAACGCTGATTGCCGCAGAGGACGGTTCAAAAACACCCTACCTGATCAATGCTTCCCGCAGTATTCTTTATGCTTCCTCAAGCGTGGATTATGCGCAACAGGCGGGAGATGCAGCCAAAAAGCTGCGAGATCAGATCAATTCGTGCCGCTCAAATTTGTAAGCATACTTGTAAGTTCGGACAAGACACTTTGTTCCGGAACAGCAAATTCGGTTTGAAGTGCAACTTCTTTCAGCAACTTCCCATCCANCCAGTATTCGAGTGTGCCCAGCTTTTGTTCTGCTTTAACCGGCGCTCCTGTCTGCGCAGGAATCTGTGGCCAGATTTCCAGNCGCCGATGTTCCTCAGCACTCAACAAAAGGCTCACCGCTTCAGTCGCCCGTAAAGGAACATTTTCCAGCTCTCCACCTTTTACACCGGCAGAATATGAGACATCAGCATCAATTTTGTTTAATTCAAATTTTTGATAATTATCAAATCCGTAATCGAGCAAATGTCTGGTGGTCTTGCTTCGCATCCGTGAATTTTTGGCACCTAATATTATAGAAATGTAGCGTTGTCCGTCACGTTTTGCTGAAGAAACAAGGTTGAAACCTGCACGCCGGTGATAACCTGTTTTCATTCCTTCCATTCCGCGGTAACTCTTAATCAGGCGGTGATTTGTGTTCAGCAGTTGAAATGTGCCGTTTCTGAAACTTTCAAGCCGTGTTGAAGACCAACGTAAAAATTGCGGATGCTTGATCAGTTCGAGTGCGAGCAAATACAAATCATATGCACTGCTAACATCAAGTTGCTGTCCACGGCCCGGAGGNAAGCCGTGAACNGAATAAAAACGGGTTTTNTTCATGCCAAGNTCGAGGGCACGTTCGTTCATCCTNTTGATAAAAACTTTGTCACTGCCGAGAACATGCTCCGCGACTGCGACAGAAGCATCGTTTGCAGAAGCGATGACGGTAGCTTCCATTAACTCTCTAAATTTAAAAATTTCCCCTTGTTTTAAATAAACCTGATGTCCGCCAATTTTGCTCGCCCAACGTGATACCTTGACACTATCTTGTAAACTGATGCGCCCGGACTCAAGTTCCTCAAGTGCGATTAACGCGACCATCATTTTTACGAGTGATGCGGGATATATTTTTTGATGCATCCGGTCATGATGTAAGATCCGTCCGGATTCCGCATCGGCNAAAAGTGCGGCTTTGTAGTGGNAGCGGTAACGGTTTACGTTTTCTGCAGAAAATACCGAATTCGCGGTGAACAGAGTAATGAAAAATAACGCGCCGGAAATGATTGAATATCGATTGAACACAGCTGAATTTCGCAAGGCCTCTTTCCTCCAATTGGTGTGAGGTTTTCTATGAATATATTTAGTGCTAGTCTGGCTCTCATCGTTTCAAGGATTGTACCGTTCTTGTAAGTCTTGCTGTCAGCTTTCCGGAAAAGTCAAAAAAAGAGCATCAGCCAGTTTTAAGCATTTTCCGGTTTGACATTTATTTCACTTTTTCCTANTNTTCTTANTGTAATTCGTTAGGGGTGGGGGTTTCCGGATAAGGGAGCCGCCTGAGAAAGTCCCTTGGAACCTGACCCAGATAATGCTGGCGCAGGAAAACGATTCTTCCGTTTTACGGTTTCTGCGTTCATTTTCCGGCCATCCGTCTTTCTCCTCTTTCCGAAGATATTGTCAATTTAAGAATTTTCCGACTTTTCCGGTGAATTATAGTTCCAAATTATTAACGCGGAGATTGTTATGAAAGCTAAAATCCTGTCCATTTATTTCCTGTTGTTCTTTGTTGCGGGAATTATCATCANCCCGGTGGCAGCTGAGGATTTAACCATTTACACTTACGATTCTTTCAACAGTGAGTGGGGTCCTGGACCGGTAGTGTTTAAACGTTTTGAGGAGCAATGCGGCTGCAAACTNAAAGTCGTTTCNCCGGGAGATTCCGGAACAGTGCTGAATCGTGTGATCCTGGAAAAAGCAAATCCACAAGCAGATATTCTGCTGGGTTTGAATAACAGTGAACTCGAAAAATCATTCAGTTATGACTTGTGGGAACCCTACCGCTCGCCACTTTTAGCAAAGGTGCCTGCGGATTTNCGTGTAGATAAAAAAAATCGGGTGACACCTTTTGATTACGGTTTCATTGCCTTTGTGTACGATAGTCAAAAACTGGAAAAAGCGCCTAAAAGTCTGCAGGATTTNCTTGATCCAAAATACAAAAGAAAAATTGTCATCGAAAATCCGAAAACTTCTTCACCTGGTTTGTCGATGCTGCACTGGACAATTGCGGTTTATGGTGAGGATGGTTATCTCGATTACTGGAAAAAACTGCAACCGAATTTACTTTCTGTAACAGACGGCTGGTCTGCAGCTTACGGTATGTTTACCAAAGGTGAAGTTCCGCTTGTGTTGAGTTATGTCACCAGTCCGGCTTATCATTTGGAATACGAAAAAACCGAACGATATCAAGCCGCGGTTTTTCAGGAAGGACACTATCGGCAGATTGAATTTGCCGGAATTCTCAAAGGTATAAAACATAGCAAACTCGCTCGTGAGTTTATCGATTTCATGCTGTCNAAAAAATTTCAAAACGTAATTCCGCTGACAAACTGGATGTTTCCGGTCGTGCAGCACCAAGCACTGCCGNNCTCTTTCCGCATTGCTCCTCAACCAAAAAGNGCACCGGAANTGAATNCGGNNCGTNTNAATCAGCAAAACTCAANATGGTTGAAAGCNTGGTCACGGGCAATGTCTGAGTAATTGATACAAAAATGAAACTTCACCCTCTACGGCTTCTGCAAATNTCCGCGCTTCTTTTGCTTGGAGCTGGATTTTACTGGCCGGTATTAAGTTTCCTTTCCGGAAGCAATCCTCTGCTTCCGGAAGAAAGTTTTTTGCAGGGGGAATTTTTTCTGGATTTTTTGAGTGATCCATGGAACTTACGTGTCATCGCTTTTTCACTCTTTCAGGCATTTCTGAGCGCGCTTCTTTCGATCCTTGTTGGGCTCCCCGGTGCATGGCTGCTCACCCACTATAATTTTCCGGGACAGCGCTGGTTTAAACTGCTGACCTATCTTCCCTTCATCCTACCTTCGATTTTAGTGGTTTTGGCGATGGTGCTGTTTTTTGGCAACAACGGCTGGATCAACCGAGGATTGATGGCTTTATTGGGTACAGAAGAACCACCGGTGCAATTCCTCTATTCACTTTCCGGAATT
>NYXK01000026.1 GCA_002685535.1 Deltaproteobacteria bacterium | reverse complement strand
CACCGGAAACTGATTTCTTTATCCTTAACCGTAATTTTTTTGATAACACGGTAAAAATGAATAAAACTGGTGGCTGAAATACTAATATTTTTAGAGTGCGTATATTTGTGAATGACTTAGTTATAGCAAGCAGAATGATCATTTCAGTTTTGATTTCCTTTAAATATCAAATTAAGACACAACTCGTGTTCTATAGTCACGATGATTGCCAAGACATTTTCTGCCACAGTTTTAGGAATCGACGCCCATTTGATTGAGGTAGAGGTCGATGTTACGGTTGGGATGAGTGTTTTTAATATTGTCGGCCTGCCGGATGGTACGATCAAGGAAAGCCGTGATCGTGTTTTGTCCGCAGTCAACAACTCCGGATTCAGCTTCCCTGTGCGCAGGGTGGTGGTAAATCTGGCCCCCGCCCCTTTGCGTAAAATCGGCTCCGGTTTTGATTTGCCGATTGCCCTAGCTTTATTAGGAACGATGGGGTTGTTTCCACCGGAAAATCTGAGCCGTGCAATGGTAGTGGGAGAATTGTCACTTGATGGTGAAATCCGGCCAGTGCGCGGCATTTTGCCTGTAGCAGTGGCAACGAAGGATCATGAATTGGAGCAGTTGATTCTTCCCAAAGCAAACGAAGCGGAAGCAGCGGTTGTTGAAGGCATAAGAAGAGTTCCGGTTTCCACACTGTCTGAAGTTGTACAATATTTAAAAGGTGATTTGCAAATCACACCTCTTGATTATGATCCAGCAAAAATCTTTTCACAGCAACAGCATTTTGAGGANGATTTTCAGGATGTAAAAGGACAGGAGCACGTCAAACGTGCTCTTGAAGTGGCAGCTGCCGGNTCGCATAATTTGCTGATGNTNGGNCCNCCCGGTTCCGGCAAAACGATGCTTGCCCGNCGAATGAGCNCAATCCTNCCNCCTCTCAGTTTCTACGAAGCGCTGGAATGCACTAAAATTCACAGTATCGCAGGTTTAATTCCTTCCGGTACAGCATTAATTTCAGCACGCCCTTTCAGATTTCCGCATCACACAATTTCACAAGCCGGGCTGGTCGGAGGAGGGAGTATTCCTGGCCCGGGTGAAATATCATTATCACACAACGGAGTTTTATTTCTTGATGAGTTTCCGGAATTTCCCCGAGCAACTCTCGAACTGCTCCGGCAGCCTTTGGAAGACGGGAGATTGACGATTTCACGGGCGGCAATGTCTTTAGAGTTCCCATGCAAATTTATGCTTTTGGCTTCGATGAATCCATGCCCTTGCGGTTATCATGGAGCACCAACAGGTCAAGGTGAAAACCGCAGGGAATGTAANTGTCCTACACAGCAAATTCAAAANTACCNCGCCAAAATTTCCGGACCTTTACTGGACCGGATTGATATTCACCTCACNGTTCCTGCTGTTGAATATGAAAAATTGGCAGAAGNAAGACAGGGGGAATCTTCCAAAAATATTCGGGAACGTGTTGTCCGTTCCCGTCAAATTCAGCAGGAGCGGTTTCGGAATTCCTCGACCAGAAATAACTCCGGAATGACACGCAAGGAGTTGGAAAGTCATGCCGAGCTTTCGGATGCTTCAAGAAAAATGCTGGAACAGGCTATGACCAAAATGGGCTTGAGTGCCAGAGCCTATGACCGTATCCTCAAAGTTGCCCGTACGATTGCCGATCTAGCGGAGCAGGAAAACATCGATACTCTCCATGTTGCAGAGGCCATTCAGTATCGAAATCTGGACCGGCCNGTTTAAGNTTCATAGAATCAAATGAGCAGCCGGCCAAAAGCGAATCTACAATTTCGCTTAAACTGGCTTGTGTGTTTGTTTGCGACTTGGCAGAATCAGTGTTTTCAAAAATTAAAAAGAAATAATCATGAATTATACTTTCCCTTTTACCGCAATTGTTGGCATGGATCTGGTTAAACGGTCGCTGCTTTATCATGCAATAGATCCTAGACTTGGTGGTTTATTGCTGATGGGACATCGAGGTTGCGCAAAAAGCACGCTGGCGCGGNCCTTTCGGGAAATATTACCTGCTGCGGAAAAAGCCAAAACGCCACCGTTTGTAGAGGTTCCACTGGGAACAACTGAGGATCGCTTATTGGGTTCTATCGACGCGTCCCGTTTGCTTGAAAACGGAGAATGGTCTGCACAAACCGGTTTGATCCAACAAGCAGACTCAGGTGTGCTTTACATAGACGAAGTCAATTTGCTGCCCGATCATCTGGTGGATTCGATTTTGGATTCCGCCGCCAGCGGTCAGCATCGCATTGAAAGGGACGGCCTTTCAAAAACTGTAAACGCGCGTTATATTTTAATTGGCTCAATGAATCCGGAAGAAGGTGATTTGCGTCCGCAATTAACTGACAGATTCATGCACGGAATTTTGATACGTGACGATTTTAGTGTTGAGCAGCGCCGCGAAATTGTTCGGGTGCGTATGGATTTTGACGATGATCCGCAATTGTTTTTGGAAGAACATNAAAANAATCTGNNANAGNTGANNNCANAAATTATTNAAGTTCGGCAACANCTGAAAAATGTTGAAATTACGGAAAANCTGCGTACTGAAGTCGCGGAAAAAGCCACTGCGCTTAATTTGGAAGGAGTGCGCGCCGAGCTTGGTGTCCTACGAACTGTACGCTGCGCTGCGGCATGGCGTGGAGGAACTACTGTTTCAACGGAAGATCTGGCGGAAGCCTGGATTTTGTGTCTCGGACATCGGCAGGAAAATCTACCTCCGGAAAATCAAAACCCGAAACCTGAAATTAAACTTCCGCAACCGCCTNCCGAGAAGCTGGAACCAAAAAGTCTGCAAATGCCCAAAACTTCCGCATCTCCAACTTCTGCACTGACAGAAAATATTAAACTTGAGAACTCTCAATTTCTAGCTCATTCGGAACTGGCTTCGTGGTGGAAGAGTCCGGAAAAAAAGCAGTCTCCGGATGCATTTGTTTCGGGAACTTCACGTCCAGTGCCGGCACACGTTTCTCATGCGCGGCTTTGTTGGAATTCCTCGTTGAAGGCTTCTCTGTTGAGAGGCTGGTCTCCGGGAAAAGCGTGGCNTCTCCGCTTTCGCAAACCGGCAAGACGGCCTAATTTTTGGCTGTTTATTGATGCAAGTCGTTCTGCAGGAAGCATCGGCAGCGGGCCTTCCGCCCGTTTTTTGAATGAAGCACGTAACGCTATCCTGACGCTTGGCGCAAAAACTTTCGGCAGTCGCTTTCACGTTCTGGTACTGCAAAAGGGTAAACTAAATTGGTGGATTAAACNTGGTACAGCACAGGCGGTGCGGAAAACTCTGGAGCAAATTACTNAAGCTGCCGGAAAGAGTCATTTGACGCCTGCTTTAAATCAGTTGCGTAATGCTATTCAAAAACAAGGTGTTTTAATTGGTGACCGTGTTTTGCTTTGTTCTGATGGAATGCTCAGTCCTGAGCCTGAAAAAACGGTTCCTGAAAGTAAAAAACGGTTCCGGAAAGCGCTCCTGAGTCTTTCTGAAAGAGTTCGGACAACCGCGTGGCTGTATCCTCAGTTACAGCGTGGAATGCGACATTGGCTTCCGCAATTGGTCGAGGGGACGGAAGTCCGCCTGATTGCACTAGACTGAAATGCAAGCCCCAAATAATTATAAACATAAAGGTCTCATCGTCGCTGGAATGCACAGTAGCNGCGGAAAAACCGCAGTTACGTGCCTGCTTCTTGNCGCGTTACGCCAGCGNAATTTAGCGGTACAGCCTTTCAAAGTNGGTCCGGATTACATTGATCCGGGATTCCATTCCCATTTCTCAGCCAAATCTTCTGTAAATCTCGATCCATGGATCATGGGACGTGAGCATGTTGTTCAGGCCGCGGAACAATTTACGGAAAATGCTTTTGGCATTGCGGAAGGTGTGATGGGGCTTTTTGATGGTTCCGATCCCACAAATGATTCTGGAAGCACGATGGAAATCGCNCGTTGGCTNGGATGGCCGATTTTGCTGGTGGTACCTTGCCGTAACGCGGGACGTTCTATCACTGCGGCAATTAATGGTTTTATCGCGGAAGCAGGTGGAGAAGANTTATTTTCCGGAATTATCCTCAATCAGGTAAACAGTGAAAGTCATGCGGAATATCTGCGTAAAGCCTGTTCTACCTTAGAAATTCCGATTCTGGGAGCACTGTCTGAAATTCCGGAACTCGACTGGCCGGAGCGGCATTTAGGTTTGCAGCCCGGAGTAGAACAAAAATTTGCGGACTCAAATGAATTGGCTGAACTGGCGGAAAAATATTTTGACCTTGATCNGCTTGTTAAAAAATTTCAGGTGCTTTCCGAGTCAGTTGCACAAAAAAACACTCAGAACAGTACTCCGCTAAAATTCTGCAAACGTATCGCTGTGGCACAGGATGAGGCGTTCCATTTTTATTATGCCGCCAATCTGGAGTGGCTTCGNCAGCAGGGTGNGGAAATNGTGTCNTTTTCACCGTTGAATGACAGTCACGTTCCGGAAAATGTGGAGGCNCTGCTATTAGGTGGAGGTTTCCCGGAAGTATTTGCAGAAAAAATTTCTGCAAATAAAAGTATGCTCAGCTCGCTTAAAAAAACGGTGGAATCCGGAATGCCGACTTATGCGGAATGTGGAGGCTTGATGATTTTGGCGGAATCAATGAAATTGCAATCCGGACAAAGTCTGGCGATGGCTGGGGTTGTCCCGGGTATGGTTGAAATGACAAAACGGCTTCAGCAGTTTGGCTACTGCAAAATAGCTTTGCCTGAAAAAGGAGAGGTGCGCGGCCACGAATTTCATTATTCACGCTGGTCTGCAGAAACAAACAGAGCCAATCTTTGGAATGTAAAACGTCACTCAACAGGAATTTCCCGCACAGAAGGTTTCCGCACTGCCAACCTGCATGCCTCTTACGTACATCTATATTTTCCGCAAGCCGCTTCGCTGATCGCTGAGATCCTGCAAATATATCCGAAAAAATAGCAAAATGATAATTGCAGAACTGGCTGCGTTGAGTGCTGCTTTTTGTTGGGCTCTTAGTGGTTTAATCTCAATCAGCGCAATTCATAAATTAGGACCGCTGGCCTTTAACAGGGTGCGGATGTCGCTTGTTTTTCTGCTGCTTGCCGGGATTTCATTTCTGACAGGAGCATGGCGCGAATTTCCTTTGGGTACAATTCAAACACTGATGATTTCCGGACTCTTCGGAATTTTTCTGGGAGACACAGCGCTTTTCGGTGCTCTGCAGCGCTTGGGGCCGAGCCGCACTTCCGTCATTTTTGCACTCAACGCGCCGATGACGGTGATTATGGGCTGGTTTATTTTGGAAGAACATCTGCCCTGGCTCACTCTGCTTGGCTGTGGGATTGTGACAGTGGGTGTTTTGATTGCCATTTTAGGTCGGCGGAATAGCAACGAACCGCAAAGCATGGATTCTACTCAAGGCAGACTGCGTNATGGAATCGCGTTGGGTTTGCTGGCAGCATTTGGACAGGCCGCCGGATCAATNATCGCACGACCAATTATGGCGGAAGGTGTTGATCCTGTTACTGCATCCGCAATCAGAGTTGGAATCTCAGCACTTTGTTTGCTGTGCGTCGGTTTCATTCCTAATCCTCTGTTCAGTCCGAAAACCCCGTACACGGTGAAACTCATCGGTATAATTATGATCAGTGGATTTTTAGCAATGGGAATCGGCATGACCCTCCTTTTGTACGGATTGGCACTAGGAGACGCAGGAGTTGTGACCACACTTTCCGCGACAACGCCGGTGCTTATTTTACCCATGCTCTGGATTAGTACCGGTAATCGACCACCTTTAATGGCATGGGTCGGTGCGGTGGTAACTTTGAGTGGAATCGTGTTAATAACTTATAGCTGGGTATAAATGCGTTTGCGACAGTTGTTTTTACTTGCTATTTAATTCGAGGGCGTTATAATCACTCATTTCAAGGTATGCTTCACGAGAAANCGTTTATTGTTTTCTTGTGAGTTAAAAGCAGGGAATTCCGTGTGATTCGGGAACTATCCTCGTAACTGTAATTGGAAAAAATAAAAATATAAGCCACTGAAAGTAAACGCAATGTTTGTTTTTGGGAAGGNGTTTTTGTTCACTTCCATAAGTCAGGAGACCTGCCTTGATATTTCCAAAACAGACTATTCGAGGCAAATAGTAAATGGAATCAACAGCTCGCTGTGATCCCACTATTCCTGCTTGACTCTCCGGTTTGTTACAAACTGTAATCCATTTTTCCAGGAGATATATATGACAACTAAAACTATTGCTGCAGTAGCAACAACTTCTCNGGACACGAGTGATGCCGGAGTTTTTTCGCAAAGGATGACAACCGCGGTNCTGATGCTTTCGGCAGGTATGGTTCTGCTTTTTGCGGTTGGATTCGCTCAAGGTTCTGGCAACTTCATGCACAATGCGGCTCACGATACTCGACATGCGGCCACTTTTCCNTGCCACTAAAACTCAATAACGGATAAATCAAATGATTTCAAGAGCTTTGACTACCGTTCTTTTGACAGGTTTTGTTGCGGGCATTTTATATACAGGCGCGCAAATGCTGAAGGTCACACCGCTGATCCTTGAGGCGGAAAAATATGAAATAGCTGAAATTACTGTTCCGCATTCTCATGCGGCATCCGGAATTACGCATGATCATGTCTTGAATGGAGTTGCGCTTGATGTGCACCAAAGAGCAGCAACACCTCACGAAATTCTGCCTGCTGCACACGACCATGCTGCTGTTGCTCATGATCATGCTACAGAAAGCTGGGCACCGGGAGATGGTGCGGAGCGTACTTTTTATACTGCTGTTTCAAATATTGTCACCGGGATTGCTTTCAGCCTGATGCTCGTTGCCGTCTATTTACTGCGTGGAAAAACGGTGGACATGAATTCAGGATTGNTTTGGGGCGCGGCGGGATTTGCTGTTTTTGCCTTAGCTCCAGCTTTAGGACTTCCTCCGGAACTTCCCGGAATGACTGCTGCGGCTCTGGAGTCCCGTCAAGTCTGGTGGATCGGAACAGTGATTGCGACAGCAATCGGCATAGGTCTTTTTACGGAAAGCAAATCAATCCTGCCAAAAATTGCAGCTCTTGCTCTGCTTGGGGCACCGCACTTGATCGGAGCTCCACATCCATTTCTGTTTGAAAGCAATGTNCCGGCAGAACTTTCCGCACAATTCGCGGTTGCNTCTCTGGTCACCTCCGCGTTTTTTTGGCTGGTACTGGGCGCCACTTCCGGATATTTCTATAAAAAGCTGGTTCTGGAATCCTCCGGTGCTTTGGCCGCAGCAGCTACCTGATCAGGTTGTACTATTATAGATATTCAGGCTGTCTGTATATTTCAACAGCCTGAAAAATAAAAGTATTTATCCCGCCGTTGAATAATATAGTTCTGCTTGCTGTACCCTCTGTGTTAATATNTATTTGCACAAATACCGCTAATCTCNATCCTGAAACTTTTCATGNTTCGTAACGATTTTCTAGAAACCGTTGGCAATACTCCTCTGATAAAACTACGTAAAGCCTCTGAACAGACAGGTTGTAATATCTTAGCTAAGGCGGAATTTATGAATCCCGGCGGTTCAGTCAAAGACCGTGCGGCAAAGGCGATTGTGCTTGATGCAGAACAACACGGGCAGTTAAAACCAGGCGGTGTGATCGTTGAAGGAACCGCAGGTAACACCGGAATTGGACTGGNGCTCGTTGGAAATTCATTAGGTTACCGTACAGTGATTGTGATTCCGGAAACNCAAAGTCAGGAGAAAAAAGATATGCTGCGCTTATGCGGTGCGGATTTACGTGAAGTCCCGGCTGTGCCTTANCGGGATGAAAATAATTATGTCAAAGTCTCCGGACGTCTTGCGGAAGAATTTGCGAAAACAGAAGAAAACGGCGCGATCTGGGCCAATCAGTTTGATAATGTCGCCAATCGTCAAGGNCATCACGAAAACACTGGTCCGGAAATATTTGAGCAGACGGACGGAAAAGTNGATGCTTTCATTTGTGCGGTAGGCACTGGTGGAACACTGGCTGGAACCGGGATGGCGCTCAAAGAACGCAATCCGGATATCATTATCGCACTTGCGGATCCGNTGGGCGCAGCGCTGCATTCATTTTACACAACCGGTGAATTCTCAAGTTGGGGTGANTCAATTACAGAAGGTATCGGACAGGGACGTATCACCGCCAATTTGGAAAATGCTCCGGTTGACCTATCTTTTCAAATTCCGGATGAAGAAGCTCTGCCGATTTGCTTTGATCTCCTGAAAGAAGAAGGCCTTTGTCTGGGAGGCTCCTCGGGTATAAATGTGNCAGGAGCAATTCGTCTGGCAAAAGAAATAGGCCCCGGGAAAACCATAGTCACCATCCTCGCGGATTCCGGAATTAGATATCAAACCAAGCTTTTCAATCCAGAATTTTTACGCAAAAAAAACTTACCGNTACCGGCATGGCTGGAATAACTGAGTTGTAAAATGCCTGAGATTCTAATGTTTCAAGGCACCGGTTCCGGAGTTGGAAAAAGTGTTTTGGCTGCCGGGTTTTGTCGTTTGCTGAAAAATCGCGGTTTCCGGGTTCTGCCTTTTAAAGCTCAAAATATGGCGCTGAATTCCGGGGTAACTCCTGAAGGCTTGGAAATGGGACGGGCCCAGTTTGTTCAGGCGGAAGCCTGTGGAGTCTTTCCGGATGTNCGGATGAATCCTGTTTTGCTCAAGCCACAGGGTGTCGGTGAGTCACAACTGATCCGTATGGGTAAGGTCGTGCGCACCTGCTCAGCCCGTGAATATTACACAATGGCGGAAGAAAATTTCCNGATTGCAAAAGAAGCCTTTGATTCACTGAAAACTGAAGCAGACTGGATTGTGATGGAAGGCGCGGGAAGTCCTGCNGAAATCAATCTGCAAGCGACGGATATTGTAAATATGNGGATGGCNGAATATGCCGGAGCGAAAGTCATCTTGATTGGTGACATTGACCGCGGAGGTGTTTTTGCCTGGCTCAAAGGNACTTATGATTTGATTCAGGCCCGGCATCGANCTTTGCTGCACGGGATGCTGATCAATAAATTTCGCGGTGATGTTTCTTTGCTGCATCCAGGAATTGAACNGTTTAATCAAATAGTTCCAGTTCCGGTGATGGGTNTANTTCCGTGGCGGGANATGAAACTGGAGGATGAAGATTCGCAAAATTTACAATCAAAAATTGTCACAGATGCAAAGCTTGAAGTCGCAATAATTCGCCTGCCGTACATTTCNAACTTCACCGATTTCGATCCACTCAAACAGATTNCCGAAATTTCTGTACGCTTCGTCAANAGTGTTGCGGAACTGGAAAGCGCAGAGTTGATAATTATTCCGGGGAGTAAAAATACACTGTACGATTTGCGTTTTCTTCATCAAAAAGGATTTGCGGAAAAACTGAAACAGATCAGCGGCCGCACCTGGATTTTGGGAATTTGCGGTGGATTTCAAATGCTCGGAGAAAAAGTTGATGATCCGTACAATATGGAATCTTCCGCTACGACTGGAGAGTNCAGCGTGGTAGAAAAGNCCGGAACTTCCGCAAAGTCCGGNACGGCGGAAAAGTGCGTTGCCCAAGCTAATTTTGCTACTGCTAACAGCGAATCCGGATTGGGACTGCTGCCGATGACTACCGTTCTGGAGGGCGACAAAAAACTTGTGCGCCGTGAATATCAAGGACAAAACTGGTTGGCTGGTTTAAACTGGACAGGTTACGAAATTCATCTGGGACAAACAGAATTTCACGAAAAACCNCAAGAACCGTTTGTTGTTCCGGAAGTTCCAGAGGCGCACAAAGCTGCGCTGGGTGTGATTGAACGGAAAAGAAAAATAATCGGTACCTACATTCACGGCTGGCTGGAAAGTCCGGAAGTGATACAACAACTTTTTGCCTTGTTTAGCTCGGAAACTTTTGAAATTCCATTTTCTTTTCAGGAAACAAAAGAGCGTGAAATGGATGAGCTGGCTCTGTTTCTGGAAGAGCATTGTGAAGTTGAAAAAATTCTGCGGAATTAAGCAAACAATATATGATGAACCTGTAAAAAGNCCTAAAGTCGTGTCATTTCGAGAAAAGCGAGAAATCTATTTTATGTTAACTCTCTTAAGTTATTAAGATATTTCCCTACGGTCGAAATGACAAACTATGGGATTCAGACTTTTTCTAGAACTCCTAATTGATTAAAATTAAAATCTACTATGACAGAAATAATAAAAGATTTAGCAACTGAGAAAACGGTAAGTGGAATCAACATTCCAAAACGTCCTAAAATAAAACAGGGCGCTTTCCAGATCTATACNGGCGAAGGCAAAGGTAAAAGCACCGCTTCGCTGGGATTGATGCTGCGTGCGCTTGGTTCCGGAATGCATGTTTACTACGTACGGATGCTGAAACCNCGCTGGAAAACCGGCGAGTTGAAACTCTGTCCGGAAAANTTTCATCCAAACTTAACTTTCCGCAATGTACCGCATTATTGGGCACTTTGTGTGAGCAAAACAATTCCNCTGGATGTGGCAGAAATGACAGAAAAAATGAAACCGGAAATGGAAGACNTGCACGAAAAAGTGAAGTCCGGTAAGTACGATATGATAATTGCGGATGAAATTAATTACTGTATTTTCCGGGGTTTGCTTTCACTGGAAAAAGCAATTCAAATTGTNGAGGATCGGCCTAAAAATGTGGAATTGGTTTTCACCGGTCGTCATGCACATCCTGAACTCGTTGAACGCGCGGATCTGGTGACTGAAATGAAAAAAATTAAACATCACTTTGACCAGGGAATACGAGCCAGAATCGGCATTGAGTTCTAATTCCACAGGTCTTCTTCATCTCACTATTTTATCAAAATGCTCTTTGCNCGCATATATTTTCCTTTGGCATTAGGTTATGCCATTTCCTATTTTTACCGTAACGCCAATGCTATTATTGAAGGCGATCTGGTACAGGAACTTGGACTNGGCCCTGCAGATTTAGGACTTTTAACTAGCGTATATTTNATTTCATTTGCGGTTTTTCAGTTACCGCTTGGAGTCCTGCTTGACCGTTATGGACCACGCCGNACAGAGTCTATCCTGCTTTTATTCGCAGCACTTGGTGCTGTACTTTTTGCGCAGGCAGAATCACTCTCAGGTTTGATTGTGGGCAGACTGTTGATTGGCCTAGGAGTTTCCGCGTGTTTGATGGCGGCCTTCAAGGCCTACGTGCTCTGGTTTTCCAGCGAACGTCTGCCAATGATCAACGGCCTGCAGATGGTCGCCGGAGGACTGGGTGCTCTCGGTGCGACAATTCCTTTGCAGAATGCACTTTCATATACAGATTGGCGGGGNGTCTTCACGGGCCTGGCATTCATCACAGTTTTTGCTTCAATNTGCTTATGGGTGTTTTTACCGGAAAATCAAAAAATTGATGAGAAACTCCCCACGCTTAAATTACAGTTTAAGGAAACAGGACAGGTTTTACGGAGTCATATTTTCTGGGGAATTGCGCCTCTGGCCGCAATTTCATCTGGTACAAATATGGCGATTCACGGACTCTGGATGAAACCCTGGCTGAGGGATGTAGCAGGCTTAAGTGCAGATAATTCGGCTCAACTTTTGTTTGCAATGACTCTGACTTTGATTGGCGGATTTTTAACTCTGGGAATAATNGCCGAAAGACTCTCTCAACTTTTTGATGTCCGTCCGATTTCAATTTCTGTTTTCGGAATGACGATATATTTATTTGTTCAGGGCACGATGATTTTCGGTGGTATTGGCAGTCCTTTGATCCTCGTTATTTTGCTCGGATTTTTTGGTACAGCAAGCATTCTGGTTTATGCTGGATATGCGCAAATATTTCCCAAAAACCTTTCCGGACGTGTAAGTACTATCCTGAATTTGCTGGTTTTTCTGGGAGCATTTATTGTACAATGGGGTGTNGGAGCCGTCATTGAGATGTGGCCTGCAACAAGCAGCGGTTATGATCCGGAAAGTTATCAGGCCGCGATTGGTGTCCTGGTTTTGCTGCAGGCAGCAGGGNTNNTCTGGTATTTANTNTCGNNNAAANTNNNCANAAAACAGAGTGTTTTGNTNTAACNGCTAATTCATTTTTTCAAAGAGACGGATAATTTCCTTGATTTTAACAGAAGCGTCTTCCGAACTTTTAGATGATATCGCGTCATTGACGCAGTGCTTCAGGTGGCTTTCCAGAATTCCGGACTCAATTTTACGCATTGCTCCTGTTACTGCCCTGATTTGCGACAGCAGGTCCATGCAATAGCGCCGTTCCGCAATCATGGTTTGAATTCCACGAACCTGTCCCTCAACCTTTTTCAGGCGGACAATCTGATTTTCGTGACTTGGGTGCATTGTTGACTCCTAGAATGATGAATGTACTTCATATACCTTGTGGGGGTATTAGAAAAGAGTCAAGTAAAATTGCTGTTTCAACTTATTGGTATGGATCGTCAAACTAAAACTATCTTATGCCGCATGTAAGTGTAATCCTGCCAAGTTGGAATCGAGCTGACTGGCTGAAAAAATCCATAGATTCAGTCTTGGAGCAGACTTTCCGCGATTTTGAACTGATAGTGGTGGATGACGCTTCTACGGATTCTACTCAGGAAATTCTCACAAGTTATTCTGGAAAATTCCGGAGCATCACTTTTGCAAAAAACCTTGGAGTCAGTGCAGCAAGAAATGCGGCTGTTAAAAACTGTGACAGTGAATGGATCGCATTTCTGGATTCAGATGATTTTTGGCATCCGCACAAATTGCAGAAACAAATAGCACAAACCGTAATTCGTGCTGAGTGTCCGATTCATTTCACTGATGAAATATGGATCAGGAACGGAGTNAGGGTTAATCCGAAAAAAAAGCATCAAAAACTGGAGGGCTGGATTTTTAAACCAAGTNTGGAGCTTTGTCTGATGTCNCCTTCAACAGTGNTGCTGNNGCGTGAACTGTTTGANGTTCATGGTTTNTTTGATGAAACTNTGCCGATTTGTGAGGACTATGATCTTTGGCTGCGTTTGACCGCNCANCATCAGGTTGCACTGCTCAATGAAAAATTGATGACACGTCACGGAGGACACGCGGATCAGCTTTCTCTGAGTGAATGGGGGATTGACCGCTACCGTGTGCAATCAATTATAAAAATATTAAAGACTGAAAAGCTGAGTCCGGAAGACCGTTCTGCCGCAATAGTGGTGCTCCGGAAGAAATGCGAAATTTTAATTAATGGTTTCCACAAACGTGGTAAATTACAAGAGGTAGAGAAGTATGAAAAAATTGCTAATCAACATCAAATTTCCTGAAAGAAACAAACATGAAAGAAATTAAAACAGGTTTTAAAATACGTCAGGCTGAAGTCGAGGACGTGGCAGAGATTTTGTTATTAATTAAAGAGCTGGCTGTTTATGAGCATCTTTTGGATGAAGTTGTCGCCACAGAAGAGTTGCTCAAAGAAACACTGTTTGGTATCAACTCTCCGGCAGAAGTTCAGCTCGCTTATTCGGAAGGTGCAATTCTCGGATTTTCATTGTATTTCCGCACCTTTTCTACTTTTTTGGGACGTCCGGGAATATATCTGGAGGATCTGTATGTACGTGAAAGTGCGAGGGGACGAGGAGTAGGTGAAGCATTGTTGCGTCAACTTGCGCAACGAACCCTGGAAATTGGCGGCGGAAGATTAGAATGGGCAGTGTTGAACTGGAATAAACCCGCAATTGGATTTTATCAGAAAATGGGAGCGGCGCCTTTGGACGAATGGACAACGTACAGGGTGACCGGGAAAAATTTGCAGGAACTCGCAGAGAACTGATTAAGGAATCTCTATTTTCTTTTATATTTTGATTCCGGCGCTGGCGTTTCTTTGTCCGGTTCAACTGTTGGATTTTCGTCTGTTGAACTAGCTTCTAACTTTGTCTGAGCCTTTATTTTTCTCTCTGCTGTTATCTGGTCGTAAACTCTTTGCAGGACGCTATTTGTCAGCGCATGTGAGCTGTCATCGACAAAATCCTTACAGAGTTCCACAGCCTCATTGATAATAACGCTGTGTGAGAGTTCAGGATGGTGATAAAGTTCGTAAGCCGCCATTCTTAAGATATTCCGCACAGTTGTAGAAAGCCGGTTCAGCTTCCAGTGTTCAAGATTCCTTCGTAAATAACGATCAATGTGTTTGCGGTGGAGAAGTGTACCTTCCACTAATTCCCGTGCAAACAGTTTTACTTCAGGACTTGTCTCAAGCTGATCCAGAAAACGGTCAGCATGTTTCATGGCTTTACTTTCCAGCAGTTCTGCCTGATACAGTGCCTGCAGTGCGTATGATCTACCCTGGTGGCGCATATTATATAGCTAGTTTTTGTTTTACCCTGCACCAAAAAAGTACAGTGATTGTTCATTGCGGTTCACTACGAACGCTGTTTCAGGTGCGTGGGCGGTTTAAAATGTTTCCCCCCGAATGCTGTTATGTAGGTACGGTGCAACAATACTATTTCAGGTAGTAAGCGCAACATGAAGTTTTTGTACGAGCGCCTGATTGTAACCATGTGAAGTCATGTTCGCGACAACCCGCCCCCTCAAGGGGTAACCCAGCAAATAAAGATCACCGATGAGGTCGAGTATTTTGTGCCGTATAAATTCGTCTGGATAACGCAGATCCGTGTTAATCACTTTCCCGTCATGCAAAATGATATGTGAATCAAGATAACCGCTACCGACAGTTCCTGTTTTTTGTGCCAGATCAATATTTTCAAAAGTGTTGAATGAGCGTGCCGGAGCAATATCAATGTTGAATGAATTACGAGCAGCATTAAAGGTCAGTTTTTGCTGACCGATCGGCGCAGTATAATCAATGCGCATCTTAACTTCGAAGCCTTCGAATGGTTCAACATAGAGGTGTTTTTCAGTCAATTTTTTCCGCCCCACCTGTATCGGCGCCAAAACGACTGCNTCTTTTGCAGGGNCATCCTGATCCTGNACACCTGCTTCTTTAATAAGTTCACTGAAATCCTGAGCAGAGCCGTCAACATTTGGAATTTCCTCATCCACTTTTGCTAAAACATTGGTAATACCTGCCATATGCAGNGAAGCCATCAAATGCTCAACTGTACGTACNCGACGATTTTCGCAGGCTAAAACAGTTGAATTGGCACTGAAGGACTGCTGTTTCACCGATTGCGAAAAATTTTCNATATTCGTGATGTGTGCCGGTAATGAAGTATCATCCAAAGTTTGAAAAACAACGCCTGAATTCGGTTCAAGAGGGCTTAAAATCACACCTGTGTTACGTCCAGTCAGAAGCCCTTTCCCATTCAAAACAACATTACCTTTCAGCGTACGCTGGGGACGTTCAGAATCCTTAAGCCTTACAGCTCCGGAAGGTATGATCGGATTGATAATTTTAGCAACCTCCATTCCGGTATCTGAAGCCAGATCTTTCATTCTCTCCGGTGGTTTGTTTGAAAGTACAACCGCGATTTTATCGAGCAATATTTCTAAACGCAGGGGTTTTTCCATAAAATCNACCGCGCCAAGTTTAATCGCGCTGACTGCCGCGTCAATTCCGGCNTGTCCGCTCATCATAATAACCGGTAGTTCNGGATGGGATTCACGAAGTTTACTGAGGATCGCCATTCCGTCGATGCCTGGAAGCCAAATATCAAGTAGTACTAAATCAGGTGTTTGCAGNGCNAACATTTCAAAAAAACTAATTGAGTCCCGACAGGACATTACCGGATATCCCTCATCCGACAAGACGTTCTCAAGTGTTTCGCGTATTGCNGCCTCGTCATCAACTATGCAGATAGTTTGTGATTTTGTCATGGTAGCGGTTTTGTTAATGTTGTTAGCCGGTTCTTCAATTATTAAAAATTATATTTGAGCAAATCGCCTTGCTTTAGTTTCAGTNCAGAAGCACGTCCTGCGTCAATTTCAAGGACAAAATTAGCTGCTTCCGGAGGTTCCAGAATTGTTGGTTTTTCTCCTNAAATTNCCGGTTGAACATNACGGAGAATATGTACAATCCGATAATTGTCCAGCCAGATTATGTCCAAAGCAAACTGCATGTCTTTCATCCAGAAACGATGAGTTTTACGNTTATCAAAGACAAACAGCATACCCCAGTCTTTTTTCAGNCCGGAGCGTTTCCCCAAACCTAAACTCCTTTTTTGCGAAGTNTCNGCAACTTCTACNGGNATTTCAATTCCCGNTGCNGTTATCACNAGAGCATNTGCATATNNTNTCTGCTTGGCAAATGCGGTTCCACTACCAAAAAAAACTNCTGANCAAAAAGAAAGGGAGATAGTGTAAAANAAAATNCGNNGCAAAATCATNCTTCTNCCTTTGCNAGTTTAGTCAGCCGTTTTTTTACCATTTTCTGTTTNAGCAACGGTAAATGATCGATGAACAGGACACCATTCAAATGATCAATTTCGTGCTGCAGACAGATGGACATCATCTCTTCTGCTTCCATTTTTTGTAGTTTACCAGTGACATCCTGATATTCGACTATTATTTTTTCCGCACGTTGAATTTCACCTCGGAACTCAATGACACTTAAACAGCCTTCTTCAGAGACAGTAGTTCCGGATTGTTTCACAATTTTAGGATTAATGAAAACATGAGGTTCACGCAGGTTGATTTCTTCTTCACCGCTTTTTAAATCAACGACAATTATCTGTTTGAAGATACCTGCCTGAATGGCCGCCAGGCCGATACCACTGGAAACGTACATTGTCTCCAGCATGGACTGCGTAGTTGTCTCAAGTTCATGATCAAAAACTGTAACTGCTTTTGTCTGCTTTCTCAATATTGGATCAGGAAAAGTATATATTTCTAAAATTGCCATTACTCNTTTTAGCGNGAAAAATCACTGTCAATGCTGGAGTTGTATATATATTCAGTTTAGATTTTAACCAAACTGATGCTCAAACACAATCCGTGAAGTACAAAAAATGACATGGATAAGCGCTTTGTCTTGAAGGCAGGCACTATCCTGAGTTAGTATGTGTCATGAATTGGTCAAAATATTTTTCNTCTAAAATGAACGGAGAGCAATGAAAACCGGATTTTATACAAATCCTATTTACCTGGAGCACGATACAGGTTCCCATCCGGAAAACGCAAACCGCCTGAGGGCAATTCTGGAGAGGCTTGAGTCTGAAGACTTGATGGGAAAATTTAAAGTAGAGTCCGGNCGTCCCGCCAGTTCTGCGGAAATACAAATGCTGCATACAGAAAAACTGGTTTCAGACGTAGANGCGGCTGCTGAAAGTGGCGCTCAAACGCTGCATACTCCGGATTGTGTAATTTCTTCGCAAACTTATAATGCNGCTTTNCATGCAGTTGGTTCAGTACTGGACGCAGCACTTGAGGTTGCGGAGCGCAGACTTGATAACGCATTTTGCGCAGTGCGTCCACCGGGGCACCATGCGGAATTTGACTCAGCAATGGGTTTTTGTTATTTTAACAACATNGCACTCGCCGCAGAGTTCTTAAGCAGGGAGATGGGATTTCAACGGGTACTGATTGTTGATTTNGATGTGCANCATGGAAACGGAACACAGCATTTTTTTGAGGAAAGGGCTGATATTTTTTACGTCAGTCTGCATCAGGATCCACGTACCTGTTTTCCCGGAACAGGTTTTGCGGAGGAACACGGAAGAGGGGCGGGCACAGGTTATACGCTGAATGTTCCCGTTCCCCCCGGAATGGAGGATGCGGAATATTTGCAAAGCTTTTACACAGAGGTTAAACCTANGTTGAAGGAATACAAACCGGACTTTGTTTTGATCTCTGCGGGATTTGACGNGCATCGTGACGATCCTTTAGCTTCCTTAAATTTAACTGAATCAACCTTCAGGGAATTGAGCCTTGAATTAAAGNGNTTGGCCGAGCNGACTGCAGGAGGGCGGATACTCAGTATGCTGGAAGGCGGATATGATTTAAACGCTCTTTCTTCTTGTGTCAGGGAGCATTTACTAATTTTAGCAGCGGACGAATAAGNTCGCNNNATTTANGCTANTGTTNTACTTTTTCTTCCANCAGNTNCNGCTGNTCNGCGGGGATTTTGTACTTNCTGCTGTAAAGAAAATANGGGATNCCNCCNAGNAGAAAAACTCCAAGTTGGACAATGATGAAAAGATTAAATATGTCCGCGCCTCCGGAAAAGCCTGCCAGTTGGTAAAGAGATTCAAAGGCAGCATGTCCGATACCGATTCCTCCCGGCGCTAATGGAATCGCAACAGTGATCAGCCCGATCGGCATCAGAAAAAATTGCGTTGCCAAGTCCATTTCTTCGATCCCCATCAATTGCGCTACCTGGAAAAAAAGCAGTGCGATTANAGTGTGGATTCCAANGGCCAGCAAAAGTGTCAGCAACAAAGTGGTTTTTTGGTGTTGATAACTTTTGAACGCAGAATAAACTTTAAGACTTATTTTTTTTGCAGGCAGCCGCTGGAAGANGCGAATAAAAGGATCGCGGCCTTCTTTGAACGGAAACAGCGCAATCGTGTAAAAAACAACTGTGCCGCCAAAAAGAACGGTGATCATCCAGGCGAGAGAGTGCAGGNGTTCCTGAGATAAAATCAGTTCGAGGTTTAAGACAAGCGCTAAAAAAGCCATCACGATCAAACCGAATAATCCGACAAATCTGTCAATCAGCAAAGTCATAAAAGCCCGCGTACGCCCCTCTTCCTGCTGTGCCTTGATAACGTAATAGCCCTTGACCACGTCTCCGGTAACTGCACCCGGAAGTGTCGTGTTGAAAAAATTTCCGATCCAGGTCAGTATAAAAATTTGCTTCGGTTTAACCTGCACACCGATCGCACGCAGCAATAACCACCAGCGAAAAGTCGCCATTGGCACCACCACTAATACAAGTACTCCTATCATCATGGCAAGTATTTCAGGAGCATCCTTGAAGAGCATTAATTTTTCAAAATTAAGCCGACCGCTTTGGACAAGGTAAACCAAAATGCTGCCGACAAGCAGCATTTTAAGTAACATTATCAGCAGTTTTTTCATTTTAAAATTAATAATAATCCAGTCATAAAAAGTATTAAATTATCTAATTGTCATTTCGACCATTGGGAGGAATCTATTTTATGTTAAGCACTGGTATTATTAAGATCTCTCTCTTCGTTCGAGATGACAAATAATTAGTTTAGGATTTTTTATTAAACCATCAATAATAATAAATGCCAAAATTTAATATCAACAAAACAGCTCCTGCAAAAAGCAGCATTTTTCGTGTCCGTCGGTAACTCCAACAGTGTCCCAGAATCCACAAAAATGAAAAGTTAATACTGAAAGTCAAAGGCCAGATCCAGCCGTTTAAAAACCANCCGCAGCCTGAGTAAACCAGANCGTGAACGGTTTCAGTCAAAATCGTTCCTGCACCGATTGTCGCATTGCATTTTCTACAGTGGCCTCTACTTAAAAGATATGACAATACNGGAATATTTTCAAACCAGCTGAGTTGATGTCCACATGAAAAGCAAAAAGACCGCGCCGGATTTGCTAAACTGAGTGTCCGTTCCCGGAGGTGTGTTTTCAGGAAAGGTGACAATTCAGAGGATNCCAACAAGCTTGAACTCTGTTCATCATCGGCAAACTGCAGCGGGAGACGATCCAGACAAACATTGACAAAACTGCCTGCAATCAAACCTAGTACAGTCCAAATGCCAATTTCAAAATACTGCACTCAAGCTCCGTTTCAGGCGATCATCTGTGGCGGGATTTGATAGATCAATTCTGCTGATACATCCTCAAAAAACTGGCAAAACGTGGCAACCCTTTTTTTGAGGTACCTGTGAATTTGTAGGTAATGGCTGAACCAGGCTGGGGAGGATTCCGCCTCTCGTTGTCACTGATACCGGAACCGATGCGGAAAATGTGACCCCTTTTGTCTTTTACCACTAACGCACCCATCATTCCGCTGAATTTCCCTTTGCCGGGAAGTATCTCAATCACGGTCGCTTATGCATCCTGCCAGGGTTTCAGTTT
>NYXK01000025.1 GCA_002685535.1 Deltaproteobacteria bacterium | reverse complement strand
TCCCAGCTTTAGTTTTTGTCCCAGCTTTAGTTTTTGTCCCAGCTTTAGTTTTTGTCCCAGCTTTAGTTTTTGTCCCAGCTTTAGCTTTTGTTCCAGCTTTAGCTTTTGTTCCAGCTTTAGCCTTAGTTTTTACTTTTTCCTCTACAGCTTTAGCTTCTTCAGCCTCAACAGGCGCCTCCGCTTCTTCTGTGGAGACTTCAGTTTCTTCAGCTAGTTCCTCTGCCGGACTTTCAACTTCAGCAGCAACTTCACTTTCTTCAGCCTCAACAGGCGCCTCCGCTTCTTCTGCGGGGACTTCAGTTTCTTCAGCAAGCTCCTCTGCCGGACTTTCAACTTCAGTAGCAGCTTCCGGACTACTTTCATCGTTTTCTTTAGTTTTAGCTAATTCTTTTTCCAACTGTTCGTCAATGGAAAGTTCTTCTTCCTCATTGGCAACGATATTGATTTTGTAGCCGATTAATTTTGATGCAAGCCGAACGTTCTGCCCTTTGTGACCAATTGCCAGAGAAAGTTGATTCTGAGCGACAATCACATCTATTTGATTTGCTTCCTCGTCAATTTCAAGACTCTCTATTTCCGCAGGTGCAAGTGCATTACAAGTATATTGATCTATGTCTTCACTCCAGCGTACAATATCAATTTTTTCACCATTCAAATCATTGACAATTGTCTGTACACGACTACCCCGCATACCTACACATGAACCAACGGGATCCACATCTTCATCTGTGGAATAAACTGATATTTTTGCTCTGCGACCAGGTTCTCTGGCAGCATTGACGATTTTGACAATGCCATCAAAAATTTCAGGTACCTCCATTTCAAACATCTTAATCAGTAAGCCTGGATGTGTTCTTGAAATCGTTAGTTGAGAATCTTTATGGGGATTGTCATTTACATCGAGCAATAAGACGCGAACATGGTCCCCAAAAGTGAAATTTTCACCGTAAATTTGCTCACGTCTGAATAAATATGCTTCTACTTTATTTTGAAAACTGAAGGCTATACGGCCGTTTGGTTCCACACGTATTACGTTTCCGGTTAAAACCTCGCCAATCTTGTCAGTAAAAGTAGAAACGACCATTTGCCGTTCTGCTTCTTTTAAACTGCCAAAAATGATTGGACGCGTAGAATGCGCAATGCGTAAAAATTCGCGATCACTTATTTCGTACTCAACTTCATCACCAAGACCTGCATTCGGATCAATTTGCTCTACATCTTCTACCGAAATTTCGTTGTTTGAGTCTTCTACTATTTCAACAACCTCCTTAAAATGTGATAAGATTATTTTACCGGTTTTTTCATCAATCTGACCCTCAATTTCGTTATACGGAAGTTTACGTTGAGCTGCCTGTATCAGTGACTCTTCAACCAACTTAATAACAACTTCGTGGTCCAAACCTTTCTCTTTGGAAAAGTCCTTGATGATTTCAAATAAGTTCTCTTTCAAAATTTACCTTTTTTGTTGTACGTTTTCGTTCAATAATTCTATCAGACAGTCAAAAATCCAAGATTGGTTCTAGGTTCGCTTTTGTAATTTGCGAAAGCGGAATTACTAATTCTGAGCCGTCTGTTTCCAGAATTAAGCGTACTTCCTCTTCAGAACACTCTTCAAGCATACCGACTGCGTTCTTGACTCCCTGTATCTTTTGCTGCAGCCGTACCTTAATACGCTGCCCCTTGAAAGCCTTAAAGTGTTCAGGTGTTTTTAATTTACGGAAAATTCCGGGTGACGAAACTTCCAGAGTATTCGTTTCAAAAATAGGATCATCACTACCCAGGACTTCCATAGCTACCTGGTTAACAGCTACACAGTCATCCATCCCGATTCCGAGCGGACTATCAATAAATAACTGTATTGTTTGCTCAGAACCATGCCGGTTAAATTCGATATCTATCAGTTCATAACCTATAGTTCTAACCGGTAGAGCTAGCAGATTAAACAAATTTTCTTCTGTTCGGGCCATGTGATCCGCATTGTTTTGAGCAAGCTATAAAATATACAGATTAAAAGCTAACTCCCATTTTTATCAGTATTATGATGATAAGTCGATTCTTTTTTTAGTCTTGCTTAAGCTTTTCGGTCTATTGTCAAATAGTCAACAAGTTCTCCAAGCAATGCTTTGGCGGGATGTTCGGGGAGTTTTTTCAAAGCGGATGAAGCCAGAACGGCCTGTTTTTGACAGTAATCTGCAGCAGCATCCAATGCACCTGTACTTTCAGCACGGGCTATACACCAGTCTATATCAGCCTCTGAGACTTGTTCTCGTTCTGCTAATAAAATACTGCGAACACGCTCCGCATCTGTTTCCGATAGGCGCTCCAGCAGTTCGATAGTGATTAAAGTGCGCTTTCCTTCAGCGATGTCGCCACCTCGCTCTTTTCCATAACCTCCGGCACCAGCGCTTGGAGCCTCATTTTCACTTTTTTCTGATAAGTTCAACAAATCATCACGAACCTGAAAACCGATACCAATCGCTTCTCCAAAACTACCGACTGTTTCCAGTTCCGACTCCGCTGCACCGGCAATCAATGCTCCACACTGACAGGGCCCCCTTCCGGAATACCAGCCTGTTTTCCTGCCGATCATTTCACGGTATTCTGTACGGTCAGGAAAAGTTCTTTTTGCGACCCAGCCGATATCGAGTGCCTGTCCTTCAAAAGTTGCCCGCATGACATTGTTCAAATGCCGGTGAATACGCAAAGAAAGTGCGCTTGACAATCTTGAGTGGTTATTCAGCAGAGTTTCATGTACCAGGCCCAGCAGAGCATCTCCAGAATTTAACGCAAGAGCAATCCCGTGTTGAAGATGTAAAGTCGGTTTCCCGCGGCGCAGTAAAGATTCGTCCTCGATATCGTCATGCACCAGTGCAAAATTATGAAATAACTCTAGGGCTACTGCAGAAGTCAGAGCGTCTTCCGGATCACCATCGAATAATTCACAACAGAGCAGGACCAATGCAGGACGGAAGCGTTTTCCTCCACGTTGTGGATAGTCACGCATTAGATCATAAAGATACTCTTTTGGTTCACCGTCCGGAAAGCAGCGTAGAGTTTCTTCGCCTATCCACTGACTGGCTGCTTTCAGATAAGTATTTAACTGCTTATGATCGCGGGCAAGAATTTTCATCGTATATTAATTTCTGAACTAAAGGGCAATTATATTAAAGAAGAATGATTTTTATTGCTTAGTATGATTTAAGTTTCGGAATACGGAAATTGTTTTTTATTCGTTGATTTGACTGATTGAGCCCTGCAACAGGTAAAATAGCACTCAGTCGGTCGGAACCCGGCAGGAAATCAATGCGGTGAAATTCTGTTTCAGGATTCAAAAACGCTTTGCCAACATCTTTCAGGCGTCGTATCTCCTGTCCGTTAATCCGCAGGACAATGGCATTTGAAAGTTTTTGATAACCAATGTTGATTTCATCAGGGATAACCTGCGTCACTAGAACAACACGCGGTTCAGACTCAGTATTTTGGGATGCAGACTCACCTTTCACGTTTTTATAATTGTCATCCATCAACACAGTCTTATTTTGTTCCAAAAACAAACGTAGACGTACAGGCGCACGTGATCTCCAGTTTGCTCCCCACATGGAGAGGTAATTCAAGGTCAATTCCTGAAATAAAAATCCACCCTGAATCACATAACGTGGAGGATGTCCTACTCTTTTCAAGGGCACAGTTCGTCCATTTTCTTCATAGGCAGAAACTCTTGTCTGCAAAACTAAGGCTTTTCCATCACGGATCAGTTCAAGTTCCAATGAATCTCCGACTTTAAGCTGATCCAAAAAAAGCAGATCAAAGAGCGAAAGTCCCCATTCCGGATGTTTTATTTTGCCATCATGTGAAAGTGACCATTTGCCTATTTTAGTCAAATAATCCCCGCGCTGTAAAACGTCAGAACCTGTACCGTAAGGCAAAACCCGGTTGATCCATATTCCCGGAAGTTCCGGTGGAATTTGAAAAAAATCGGCTGTGCTGCGTTGCGGTAGTCTGCTCCAGCTAAAACCACGATGTGCTAAACTCTTGTAGGAACCACTGCCTGCATGTGCTAAAAACTCAAGCAGCATTTGCGTAGGAATTGCCTTCGCTTCTCCTTTACCTGCCTCAAGGATTATTCCTACAGTTTCATTATCCTGCAGCAGCGGAAATCCCTGTCCGCTTTTTGAAACACCGCTCAGTTTCAGCAGCGCTAACCACGCATCGCTGACTCTGCGGTGTCCCACAGCCATGAGTTGGATTGTGCCTGACTCAACTTCCCATTCTTGAACAGATTTTATATTCAATGAGTAAACATTTTCATCATCAGCTTTTGACTTGGATTTTACTGGTGACCAGTCTATCGGATTCAAGCCGTCCCAAAAATTTGAATCTTCGATGTTCAGCAGGGCCAGATTTGCTGCATAGTCCATGAGCACAAGTTTAGCCTGAAAAGGTTGTCGGATGTCTTTACGCGTCACTTCCAGAAGAGTCGCGTCCGCCACCATTTCCGCGGTTGTCAGCAGATGTAAGACTTGTTTGTCGACCGTTCCGGCTGATTCAGTATTTTCCGAAACAGGCAAACGAACAACCAGTGCCATGCCTGTTTGAGTCCGGATTTCCCGTTTTTCCCAGGGAGTCAGCCAGTCGTAGGACTGTTGATATGATTTCAGTAGAACAGCCTGTTTAAACCAGGGTTTGATTGCCGGAACTTCAGCCTGCAAAGATTGTGGCAAAAGCAAAATTGCACAGATCAAAGCCCATCCCAAAATAACAGAAGATAAGGTGTTTTTTATCATTGAGTGCCTTTGATATGCATTCCGGAAAGATTCGAACCAGCCATAATTCCGTAACGTTTCAGCACAGTTTGCTGTTGCTCAAGACTTTTTTTGTAATCGAGTACTATAGGCATATTTTGCCATTCACTTTCAAAGACAACGTGACGCGTGTCCGGCGGCATATCTCTCAGCATTTTGTCCAAATCGTTCAAAGTGTTGATTGATTTTCCATTTACAGTACTGACGATAAAGTTGTGCAAATTAGTATATCCGCTGTTGACAGAGCTTGGCAGAACCCGTGAAATTAAGACAGCCTGATCCTTTCTTGTGCGTGGACGTTCAAGCTCACGGTACCAGTGTTCATAGGCCAGAGGTGGTGTTACATTTCCCGGTGAATGGATATAATTGCGATTCAGGGCAATAAAAATCAGGCCGCCAAAAATCAGATATTCCGGTAATTCATCGTAACTGTTACGCATTTCAACGCCGAAAGGCGCGGCTTTGAGGGTTAGACTGAGGTCATGGAATTTACCATTGCGCCAGACTTGAATCTTGAGTAAATCTCCAATTTGCCGGTTTTCTGCTTCGATGAAAAATGTGACTTGCTGTTCGCCGTAATTCACCATGCCTGCAGCGTCAATTTGCATGTCTTCAATTTTTGTCAGTACATCACCGGTTTTAATCACTCCTTCTGCGGAAGAGCGTGGGACAACCCGATCAACAAGAATACCCGCAGTGTTTTCCGGAAGTCCAAGATAACGTCGATAATGCTGATTAATCAGTGAGCTGGTTTCAACGCCTATTTCCGGAACTCCATCGTATTTTCCGTCTTTCATATCATCCAGAAAACGTGTGATGAGCGGAACTGGAATAAAATAACCTACATCGTTCAGTCGTAAATTAGACTGGAAGGCGACCCCAATTGCTTTTCCGGATTGCGTAATAGGTCCACCGCTGTTGCCGGGATTTATCGCAGAATCAGTTTGTACGAGCAAATGCGAATCAATTCCCGGATGTACATATGTGCCAAACTCAATGCGTGAGACTACGCCCTCAGTTCTTGAAAGTTCCTGACCGCCCATTGGATAACCATAAGCCCGGACTCTGCTGCGTAATTCCGGAACACCTCCCAGTTTGAGCGGAATTAAATTTAAATAAAATTTAGAGTCACGTACTTTCAACAATGCGAGATCCGAGTCATGAGCAATTGCTACGACGTCTGCTAAAAAAGGTTCCGGACTCGAAATTTTATTGACGAGCAGCATCCGTGAATCACTGACAACGTGAGCATTTGTTAAAATCAAATCATCTTTAATCAAAAATCCGCTGCCTTGCCCTCTGCCGGTGGGTTTCAATTTCCACGGTGACTGCCAGTCCGGACTTTGCTGAAAATTTGTGATGCGAAAAACGGACTGTTCAATCCTGTCCACTGTCGCCTGCAAAGGTGAAAGCGCAACTGTCCAGAGGCTGATCAGTAAAAAGAAAAATTTAACTTCAAAATGCAGCATATGATATTCTAAAAAATAATCTCTAAACCAGAAACAGTAAAATTCCTGTTCCAATTACAATGCGATAAATTACAAAAACGAGAGTACCGTGATTGCGGAGAAAGCGTAGCAGTAACTCGATCGATAGGTAACCTGTTACAAAAGNAGCTGAGATTCCAACTGCTAAATTTAAATAACCGGCACTGCTGATTCCAAGTTCAATCAACTCCTTCAATTCATAAAGCCCGCTGCCAAAAATTGCAGGTAATCCCAGCAAAAATGAAAATCTGGCCGCGGCTTCTCGGTTTAAACCGACCATCAACCCACCCATGATGGTGGAACCGGAGCGGGAACAGCCGGGAATAAGGGCCAATGCCTGTGTAAGTCCTATCCATTGAATTTGTAAAAAACTTAATTGTTTGATGTCACGGTTGCGTGGAGAAAGTCTTTCGGCAAGATAAAGAAAAATGGCGAGTACGATGAGTGCTGTTCCAATCACCCAGAGTTCACGGGCTTCGTNTTTGATGAAATCCTTAAATCCTAAACCTAAAACCACCACCGGAATAGTCCCTGCCGCAATACTCCATGCCATGCGTGATTCCGTTGTGCCCAGCGGTTCACGTTTAATCAAACTTTCGATTGCCGCTGTTGAAAGCTGCCAGACGTCCTGACGGAAATACAGTATCACCGCAACCAGAGTTCCAAGTTGAATAACCGCGGAAAACTCAGTTCCGGGGTCAGGCCAGTCAAGCAGGTGCGGGACTATGCGTAAATGTGCTGTGCTGCTGATAGGTAAAAATTCGCTCNATCCCTGAACGATGCCCAGAACGAGGGCTTGTAGCCAATCCATTTGTCGTGTATTTCTGGGAAAAAATGTTTAGATTTTAAAATTCAAAAAATGAAGAACGGAGTTTGATTATTAGCAGCTCAGTTTGTGAATCAACTGACTTTTTGCAGGAATATCAAAAAATTCTCNCAGCAATTATCCTCAGTATTGACTAAATAATCAATCTGTGAATGCTTGACTCATCAATAGTGAGCAAAACTTTGAAATATGCCGAAACATTAAAAAGCACTATAATCATCTCAATTCGAGTAAAGCAGTGAATCATGAATTAGATATATTACTAATATTATTAAGAATTAATGTTTTGCTTGAAATTACAAATTCCGTAATTATGATTTATTCAGGCTTCAGAAAGATCTGAGTAATATATTTTTTTCAGTTTAGGGCAACTCTGATAACCATTCCCTGAACGGATTCGCTTGTCCTGAGTCTGTCGAAGGAAAGAGGATTTCTTACATGCTTTAGGTTTCGACTCCGCTAAATCGACTAAATGCTAAAGGTTCTTGTTAATGTGAGATGACTTGAAAAGGGAGTTTTTAGAAGCTCCCTTTAATAATTTATTATTGTTTGCAGTTGCATTTATTCGGTTCATTTGATAATCATGATAACGAACGGACAAACATGAGGAGAACTATGAAATTTGAAGGAATTTATACACCGATCATCACACCGCATACAGCGGACGCTGCCATTGACAAGGATGCTTTTGCCGAAGTGGTGGAGTTTCTGATTAGTTCCGGCGTACACTGCATTGCAGTTGGTGGTTCTACCGGAGAATATTATGCGCAGACCAATGAGGAGCGTATTGAGTTGATGAACTTCTCCAGTGAGGTTATCAATAAGCGTGTTTTGCTGATGGTGGGTACAGGAGCAACACGCACACAGGATAGTGTAATGTTTGCCTTAGAAGCCAAAAAAGCCGGTGCGGACTTTCTGCTGGTTAATTCACCTCCTTATGCGGTACCGACCGATCTGGAAAACGCCAAACACGCACTACAGATCGACCAGGCCGCGAATATGCCGATTATGCTATATAACTATCCTGGACGTACCGGAACCAACATGGGTGAAGAATTCCTGAATGAAGTTGGTAAATCCGGAAATTTCTGCGGTATCAAGGAAAGTTCGGGAGACATCAATCGTGTTCACCTCCTGGCTTACGACTATCCGAACATCGGTTTGTGCTGCGGTATGGACGATCAGGCACTGGAATATTTTGTGTGGGGAGCAAAATGCTGGGTTTGCGCAGGTTCCAACTTTTTACCGAAAGTACACATTTCCTTGTATGAAGCATGTGTACTCGAAGGTAATTACACAAAAGGACGTCTAATAATGTCGGCCATGCTACCGCTGATGCGTGTTTTGGAGCAGGGCGGAAAATTCGTGCAAAGTGTCAAATACGGTTGTGAAATTGCCGGTCTCAGACCAGGACTACCTCGTCTTCCATTGCAGCCGTTGACAACTGAAGAAATGAGTGAACTTGAAAAGGTGATTCGCACCCTGGAATCTGAAATATCCAAGATCATCGTGGATGTTTAACTTCTACAATTTCCTGAACTAAACAACACTTGAAGATGTAAACTTACAGCTAGGTGCGAAAAATTTTCTCTCAACTACGTAATATATTTTACTAAATGACTCTAGCAAAAAAACGATGTCGTTGAAAATTCAGGTTAAAAACACTCGTCACGGAAATCCCGGTGTTTCCGGTTGGTACGCGATTCTTCCGGAACCTGAGCCAGAGCGTGTATTGGAGGAAGATATTACTGCGGACTGGCTGGTCATTGGCGCAGGATTCGCGGGCTTGGCTGCCGCAAGACGACTAAGTCAACTTCGTGAAAATGAAAGTATTGTCCTACTGGATTCAATCCGTATCGGTGAGGGAAGTTCCGGACGTAATACCGGCTTTATGATCGATTTACCCCATGATATCAGCACAGACAGTTATGCGGGGGCGGTTGTACAGGATGTTCTGCAAACCAGGAAAAATCGTTACGCCATTGACTTTGCGGCAGAAGCTGCTGAAGAGTACGGATTCACGCAGGAAGTTTTTAATCCCTGTGGAAAAATAAACGCGGCCGCCAGTGAATCCGGAGACCGGCATAACCGGGAATACGTCGAACATTTGAAAGTCATGGGTGAAGCATCAACATGGCTCGATGCCGCTGAGATGCAGCGTATCACCGGAAGTGAGTATTACCTGAGCGGTCTGTTAACTCCCAAAACAGTCACCATTCAAGCTGCCGCATATACTCGGGGTTTTGCGCGGGGGATGTCCGAAAAAGTGGATATTTACGAAAAAACACCTGTAATCGCTCTGAAACGCACAAATGGAATTTGGCAGGCAAGAACCCCCAAAGGCTCTGTTAAGGCGTCCAAGGTGATTCTGAGTGTCAACGGGCACCTTCAGAGCTTTGGTTTCATGCAGAGCAGGCTGATGCACATTTTCCTATATGCCTCCATGACCCGCGCCATGAGCATGGATGAAGTCAACAAGCTGGGCGGAGAATCGAGTTGGGGAGTTGCACCGGCCAATCCATTCGGCTCTTCTGTGCGTAAAATTTGCGGTGTTGGCGGTCACCGGATTCTGATACGCAATAAGTTTCACTTCAATTCATCTATGGAAGCTAGTGAGCGGGATGTTCAAAAAGCGGTTCGTGACCATGACCGGAGTTTCCAGCGGCGCTTCCCGATGCTCAAAGCTCTTGAAATGGAACACAGCTGGGGCGGACGGCTTTGCCTGAGCTGGAATAATGTGCCCGTGTTTGGTGAACTCAAGAAGAATATGTTTGCCGCCTGTTGTCAAAATGGGCTCGGTGTTTCCAAAGGAACTCTCTCCGGAATTCTGGCAGCGGAGTATGCTTGCGGATTCCAGAATCCATACATCGAAGATTACCTCAACGAAGCTCAACCCAACCGTCTTCCTCCGGAACCTTTCGCCACAATCGGCGCTAACGCATACCTTAACTGGCAGGAATGGCGTGCCGGACTTGAAAAGTAAAGAAATTCCTCTTGCCGGATTTGTCCGGTGAAAGTACTAGTTTTTCGTTGAGAGTATTTTTTGTGCCTCCTGAAGCACGATTTCAGGCTGAATTTTGGTCAGGCAGTCATAGTGACCGTAACGGCAGGTTCTCGCGAAACAAGGTGAGCAGGACAAATTGCGGCTCAAGAGCGAGGCATGAGGATTGACAGGTGCAGTCCAGGTGGGAGATGTTGAGCCGAAAAGCGCAATTTGCGGACGCTGCAAAGCACCCATTAAATGCATACTTCCGGAATCATTGCCAATCAGCAGGTTGGCTTTTGTGAGGATTGCCAGAAATTCGGTTAAAGTAGTTTGTCCGCAATAATTATGAACCCCTTCGATTCCCTGTGAGATTTCCGCCCCGGATTCCGCATCTTCAGCAGTTCCTAAAATAAGGATCGAAGTTCCAAAAAGCTGAATCATTTGAGCTGCTAAGGTACGGAAATGTTCAAGCGGCCACTGTTTTGCCAGGCCATAAACAGCGCCCGGAGTAAAGACAAGATAAGATTCCGGCAGAGGTTTTTGAAAAGAGTTTAAATGTTTTTCGATCCAGCCCGCGCTTGTATCAAGCTGTGGAGGAAATTTTTCCACGGAAAGTTGCGGATCAAGCAAATTCAGGTATTCCTTGAGGATGTGCACTGAACGCGGCTTTCCCTCATGCTTTTTTGCTTTGCTCAGCAGCAGACTTCTAAATTCTCCGGCATAACCGATGCGCTGCGGAATTTTACTTTGAAAGGCCATCCAGGCAGAAGGAAAGCTTGGAGGGAGAACGTAAAAGTGAGAATAATTTGCGGAAGCTAAATTTTTTCCGAAAGCTCCGGCAGAGATTTTTTCCGGATCAAATACAAGTATCTTTCCACGCCGCGGCAGAGGTAAATTTTCAAATCCGGATTTAACGATCAAATCAACCTCTGATTCATGATAATAGTCAAGAATTGCTTTGACAAATCCACTTGCCATCACATGGTCACCGAGCCAGTTTGGTGTCCGGATCAGGATTTTAGGCGGCGAATTTTCGGACATAATCTTATATCAATCGAGGATCGAGGATTTGCGGTTTTGCCGTGTACAAAAATAATATCCATCCGGAAGTAAAGAATTGTAGTGTTTCAATTCAAGCTCCCCGCCGCCCTGACGTTTCAGTCGAACCATCTGATTTTCAACCCGAAAGTGTGAAGCATCCGTATTCTGGCACACTAAATCAGCTTGTTTACGTAATGTTTCCGGATGATTTACATAAGTCTTTTCCAGCGGACTTGAACATCCGGGAACAGTAATCAGCAGCAAAGCAGGCAGTCCGAACAAAAACAGGTATAAACTAAAATACATGAAGCAAAGCAGACGGAATGTTTCTGTCTCAGGGGCTTGGTGATTGCAGATTAATTTAGCTGAAAATTCAGGGAAAGGCAATGTTGGGAAGAGCTGTTAAGAAATGCTTCCACTTAAATTATTCTTCAGGAACTTAAAAACGGTAACTGCGTTTTTGTGCACGCGTCGTTGCGGAATCAGTTTTTTCCTCAAATTCAAGCAGAAAAGTCTGCATTTGTTTGAGAAAAAAATCATCTGACGACATCCTCTGCCCAACTTTTTTCAAGGTAGCATGGATAGTAGAATGGTTGCGTCCGACAATTTTACCAATTTCACTCAGGGAAAGTGAGGTAAGCTGTTTGAGCAGAAAAACCGCTGCCTGCCGAGCTTTGCTGTGTTTTCGGTCACGCCGATAGGACAGCAGACCTTCTTCTGTAATTTGAAACATGACATAGACCCGCTGCAGAATTTTATTTGCGGTCTCATCAGCAAATACACCACCGGAAGATTGTGCAGGATTTGAATTTTTAGTAGACTCGTCCAACCAATCTTTAAGAGCGTATTTTGCTAAATCTATTGTTAGCTCTTCATTTAACAATGATGCATGTACACCCAACCGCATCAAAACACCTTCCATGCGTCCAATTCCGCCCTTGATATGCTGGACAATAAAATGTGCCAGTTCATTGCTCAACGGAATCCCACGTTCGACTGCTTTGCTTTCCAGAATTGCAATACGTGTTTGATCATCAGGAATACCGATATCAACTGTAAGTCCTGATTCAAGGCGGCCGCGCAGTCTGGAAGTAAGGCCTTCAATTTGGGTCGGTGCCTGTTCGCAGGCTATGACGATTTGTGATTTTTTCTTACGTAAGGCATTAATTGTGTGAAGAAGTTCAGTCTGGCACTTGGACGAGGGCAACAATGCCTGCAAATCATCCAGCAGAAAAGCATCAACCTTGCGGTAACGATCACGGAATTCTTTCATTTTGTTCATTCTGAGATGGACAATAAAATCATTCAGAAAATCTTCTGCGGCAACCTGTACCGTTTTATTCTCAGGCTTGCACTGCAGCAGTTCATGATTGATTCCTTCCAGCAAATGCGTCTTTCCCGCACCTGACTCACCATAAATTATGAATGGATTAAAGGCAACTCCCGGCATGTCAACGACTGCCCTGCAAGCCCTGCTGGCCAACAGGTTGCGTTTTCCGGGGATGAAGGAATCCAGCAGACAAGTACTGTGAGCACTAATTGTTGCTTCGATTTGTTTTGGGGATTTGATTTTTTTAGGAAGAGTTTCCTCAACTATCTCTGTGCTAGGAATTTCTTTCAGCTCAAACTCAGGTTGAATAACTTTTTTGGGATTTGCAATGCCTCCGATTTTATATTCGAATTTTTTTTCTGAAAATGGAGCTTTTTCCGGATAAAGTTCGTCGAGGACTTTTTTCAACAGAGGTTCGTGATTTGTCTTAATTTCGTAACGATAAACCTTGTGCGCAACTCCTCCAACGATCACTTTTGAAGGAGTGATTTTCAGTAATTGCAAAGAGTTCAGCCATGCCTGGTTTGCCTGTGGAGACAAAGAGCGCTTCACGCACTCTTTAAATTCCATAGATTGTTCTTGATTCAACTCCATTCTTCTTATATTTCAAATCCATTTGCTGTTTTTTTTACGCTCAAAATCAGCTTTATTACTGTTTGAGATTGGCGTAAATTTTCTCCCGTCCATGGAATGTAAGCTACCAGACTGGCCTCATTAATCTAAAGCAAAACGGGGAGAAAAATCAACTAAAAAGAATTCTAAAAAGATGAGCCAGTTACCCGTAAGTAAATGATAATATTATGATTAAAATATTAATAATTTTATAAATTTTCTTTTATATATACAAAATCAAAGAACAATAAAGTCGTTCAATATTAGGCACCTAAGGCTAAGCAAAAAAATAAATTTCCAAAAATATTTTTTTGTGTTAGTTTGATTTTTACAAAACACTTTTCCAGGAAGCGAAAAATGAATCAGTCAGCAACTCCTCCAGCAAAAATAACAGCAGAATATTTAACATTTTTGGCAAAATTCAGCAGTCTTCAACTATCCACAATCGGTAAAAATGGTCGACCGGAAAGCAGTTACGCCCCATTTGTAGTTGATCAAAATAATAATTTTTATATTTACGTCAGCGCCCTTGCCAGACATACCGGCAATCTGCTGAACGATAACAGGGCCGGAATTATGCTGATTGAAGCCGAAACAGAGGCGGAAAATATTTTTGCCAGAAAACGTGTAACATTTGAATGTGATACGGAAGCCGTGGAGAGAGAGACCGAAGACTGGCAGGCGATCATGTTGCTGTTTGATCAACTTGCAGCTGAACTGATGGAAACATTACGCAGGCTCCCGGATTTTCAGCTGCTGCGTCTGCGGCCGAAATCCGGACTATTCGTCAAAGGATTTGGCAAAGCATATCAAATTTCAGGTGCACGGATGGATGAATTGTCACATGTAAATCCGAGCAAATAACAAATTCATTTATGAGAAACATTCAGTTCTCAGCGCCACTACCCATCCCGACATCAAGCGTAACTTTGTAGCTTCCGAGCGTACTGGCATGATGGTCAGTCAGGTCACGGATGAGTTGCTATACAAGGCTTGGTTGAGGCGTATGAGCTGGAAGAGCTTGATGAGTGAGGAGGGAGGGGGAACACTGAGTACCCGCCATTCAATACATAAAGTAGTTAGTTGGATGTTTCTCTAATAATTTATATTAACCAAAGCCCTTTGAATATGGCTGCCTTCAGTAAAAAAAATAATTAAAATTCCTAGTGTTCAGATTCTGAAGCGATCTTCAGGAGAACTTTTCCGCTGTGCAGACCCTGACCAAATCTTGAAAGAGCATTTGCTGCTTCATCGAACGGGTAAGGTCCATCTATTCTGGACTTCATTGACTTCTTAAGATAAAGCTTAACAAAATCTTCCAGCCCACGATTCGCTTTTAATCCCAGTATCTTTAATTCTTTTTGGCTCAATTTTTTGATCAACCCCTTGAAAATAAGCAAAGCTGCCAATTGTGGTAAATCTCCCCCTACCGTGACAAAGATTCCGTTTTTTGCCAATTTACTGCTGTAGTGCCAGGGCCAGAATTTACTTTTGGTATCCAGGATGAAATCATATTGCTCGTCAAGTTTTTGCAGGTCTTTAACCTTATAGTCATAGACTTTCTCATAACCAAGCTTGTCCATGTCTGACAATTTTTCACCTGTATCGATACCATCGATACGCACCCCTTCTTTTTTGAGAAGTTGAAACGCAAGTGTCCCGACTCCTCCGCCTGCACCATTTATCAAAATTTTTTTACATTGCTTGTTGTTTAATAGTTCAATGCTTTGGTGTACCAGTAGTCCAGCATGAGGAAGTGAAGCAGCTTCATCCAAAGCCAATTCATCCGGAATCTTTCTCAGTGATTTTTCTTTTGCAAGCACGTGAGTGGCAAAACCTCCAAATCGATCTTCACTGAGATCACCAAATACCCGATCACCAACATGAAAATTTTGGATTTTTGTCCCAATTTGCTTTACAACACCGCTTATTTCCATTCCCGGTCTCAATTTGGGCTTCAAAAGACCAAACAGCAATCGATACAATAAAGGTTTACCTGTGCTCAAAGACCAATCGTAATCGTTGACGGCAGAATAACTAACCTTCACAAGGATATCGTCTTCCGATAAGTCAGGAATTGAAGACTCTTTAATCTCCAATTGGGGCGGTTCCCCGTAAGCTTTCAAGACAAAAAATTTCATATCTTAAAAAGCAGCTTCAAGTAAAGCCTGAGTATATTGATTCTGTGGTTGATTCAGAATTTTTTCAGCAGGACCGGATTCTACCGCAATTCCGTCTTTCATGACGATGATATCATGACAAAGTGCCTGGATTATTTTCAGGTCATGACTGATGAAAAGAAAAGTCAGGCTGTATTTATTTTGCAAATCACGCAGGAGTTCCAAAACCTGGGACTGCACTGAGCGGTCCAGCGAGGATGTTGGTTCATCCAGCACCAGGAAACTTGGTTTAAGCACCAGAGCACGTGCGATGGCAATTCGCTGTCGCTGACCTCCGGAAAATTCGTGAGGGTATCTGTGTCTCAATTCTGGATCCAGATCGACTTCTTTAAGAGCCTGTACTATTATTTCCTGATGATTTTCCTGATCCTCAAGATTGTGAATACCAAGACCCTCCGCGACTATTTGTTCTACTGTCATCCGTGGACTCAAGCTGCCGAATGGGTCCTGAAAAACAATTTGCATCGCCTTCCGAATTGGAGTTATCTGCTGCTGATTTAAGTTGTTCAGGTGTACATCTCCAAACTGAATTGAACCTTCACTTTTTATTAAACGGAGCAAAGCAAGTCCGAGAGTTGATTTTCCGGAACCGCTTTCTCCAACTACACCGAGGCTGTGTCCTTTCCGGATTTCCAAACTGACACCGTCAACTGCTTTTACGTGATCCACCGTACGTTTTAAAACTCCTTTCTGAATTGGAAACCAGACCTTTAAATTATTGGCTGAGACAAAAACCGGCGCGGATGCTGAGATTGGAACTGGGTTTCCTCTTGGTTCTGACGCCAGGAGTTGTTTTGTGTAGGAGTGTTGCGGTGCTAAAAAAATAGGTTCAGTCACGTTTGTTTCAACAATTTCACCTTGAGTCATGACTGCAACCCTGTCTGCATGATGACGTACAATCCCAAGATCATGAGTAATCAACAGGATAGCCATTTTAAATTGCTCCTGTAGTTGCCTCAGGAGTTGAAGAACTTGTGCCTGTATTGTTACATCGAGTGCTGTAGTCGGTTCATCAGCGATCAGCAAATCAGGTTTGTTAGCGAGCGCCATGGCAATCATCACCCTCTGGCGTTGTCCTCCACTTAATTCGTGGGGAAACGCACCTAAACGTTTTTTAGCATTTTGAATTTCCACCATTTCCAGCAGTTCCAGGGTACGCTCACGGGCCTGTTTGTTACTCAAACCCTGATGGACAAACAAGACTTCACTGATTTGTTTTTCAATTGAGTGTAAAGGATTCAGAGAACTCATTGGTTCCTGAAAAATCATACCTATCCGGTTTCCCCTTACTGCCCTGATATCTGCTGCTGAAAAGTTGAGCAGGTTCTGGCCTTCAAACTCAATATTTCCTTCAGGATGAGCAGCAGAATCCGGCAGGAGTCGCAGGATTGAATGAGCGGTGACGGATTTTCCAGAACCACTTTCTCCTACCAAAGCCAGTGTCTCACCCTTGTGTAACTGCAGGGAGGCATTACGTACCGCATGAGTTACACGTTCTCCCTGAGTGAAGTCTACTGATAGATTGTTGACAGAAAGTAAAGGGGTTGACATAAGGGTTTTTTAGATCAAGATGCTTTTTCCTTTTTCACGGGCATCCTCTGCCGTAGTCGTACTTCGATCGACCTTGTAGGGCACTTCAATGCCTTTTTGAAAAGCAGGTCGTTCTGCTAAGACATCCAGCCAGCGCCGTAAATTGTGAAGTTCCTCAATTTCCAAACCAGCCCAGAGATAACCGCGAACCCACGGCCAGGCAGCCATGTCCGCAATTGAGAGTTCCCCGGCCAGAAATTCATTATCTTCAAGCTGAGTGTCAAGAACTGAGTAAAGTCGAAAAGTTTCTTTTTGGTAACGCTTGATCGCATATTCAATTTTTTCAGGTGCATAGCGATAAAATACATGCGCCTGTCCCTGCATCGGACCTATTCCACCCATCTGAAACATCAGCCACTGCATTACCGAAGAACGTCCTTTGGGGTCTGTTGGCAAAAACTGTCCGGATTTTTCTGCGAGATAAATCAAGATTGCTCCGGATTCAAAAACTGTAAATTCGCCATTATCATGGTCAACTATTATTGGAATCCTGCCGTTCGGATTGAGTTTAAGGAAATCAGGTTTTTTCTGATCTTTTGCCACAAGATCAATAGCAATCACCTTATAAGGCAGTTTAAGTTCTTCGAGTAGAATAGAAACTTTGTAACCGTTTGGAGTTGCGCTGGTGTATAAATCAATCATTAAATTTTGTTTGAAAATAGGTTTGTGCTTCTTGAAATTCTTCCGGAGTATTTGCATCGCGGCAAATCCACGGAGTTTCTTCCGGAGCAGAGAGACGGGCCATTCGCCAGCCCTCCCAAAGTAATAAAGGACGGCGCTTTCCTGCGGCAAGAAGTTTAGGGGCAGCTTCCAAAACAGGACGCCGATAAAGAGCCAGTAACGGATTTGTTATATTATCTTCTTCTGTACAGACAATGTCATATTCGTCAGTCATGATGTCACGTAAAGTTTGCAGCCATTCAGCGGTTAAATAAGGCAAATCACAGGTAAGCAGGAAAACCTTGTCAATTTCTAAACTCAATAGCGGCAGAGCATCAACAATTCCCTGCAGCGGACCCCTTCCTTCTTCAGCATCCCAGCCAATCTTGATCCATGCTTTCAGTTCCTGAGAAATACGGGGAAGAGTCTGGCCGACCCCCCGGATCACTACTGTTTCAGCAACCAGCGGACGCAGGGCCACTAAAAGCCTTTCAAGCATAGTTTGACCTTCAATCTCAAGAGTGGCTTTGTCCTGTCCCATACGAGAAGACAGACCACCGGCAAGCAGAATTGCACCGTAATGTTTTTTCATCTTGGCAGATATTAATTGAGGAGAAGATGCACAGGATTCCTGAAAATGACAGGTTTACTTTCGGGAGAATTTTATTTTTGTCTACTGAAAAACATCCACTAATTGTCTCCGGGATCAATAATCAAGGTCAAGTCCTGAGAAGCTTTTTGCATACGGGGGATATGATTTGTAATTTCTGTTATGGACATTCTTGTATTTGGCGCGTGAATTGACAAGGTGGCAATAAAACGTTTTCGTCTGTCGAAAATTGGTACTGCAACAGCAACCATACCATCGATGAACTCCTCGTTATCTGTTCCAACCTGCTCTTTCCTGATTTTTACTAATGCAGACTTAAGGATTTTAGCGTTTGTCAGGGTATTCACAGTCCTTTGTTCAAAAATTAAATTTTCGATCAAACTGGACATTTGTTCATCGGGTAGTTGGCTGAGAAAAAGTTTCCCGCTGGCAGAACAATGCAGAGGTACTTTTGTACCAATCATAAGCTGCATACGTAAAGGCCAATGAGTTTCTACACGTTCCAGGTATCTCATATGACTGCCGTCAGGAATAGTAATATTGCAGGTTTCTCCAACCTCCTCAGAAAGCTTGCTTAAAATAGCATGTCGATGGGTTCTAAAATTTTCATTGCTTATTGTTCCAAGAGAAATTTGTCTCAGCCTGCTTCCAGGCATGAAACGCTTACCGTCAATTTCACGCTGCAGTATATTTTCATCTTCCAGTTTAGAACAAAGCCGATGAATAGTGGCTTTGGGGAGGTTTAATTTTTCGTTGATCTCAGTAGGCGTAACTGGACGGTCTGAGTTTGCCACTTGCTCTATAATCGCAAGAATACGGTGCATTGCTGAACCTTTATCAAAAAAATTATCAGCCATTTTTTTCCCCTTGACTTGAAATGAGGTCAATGTTAGATATTAATTCCACAATTACTTTTGCTGAGACTTCAAGTCTCATTATTTGAATTGTAGTTTAAAACGTACAGATTCTCAATTAAAAATGCATCCGGCATTTTTCCGAGTGTCTGAATCTCCAAAAAATTAATTTGTATTAGTAATATGTCACGATCTTTCCGCTATCCGGAATTTGAAGACCCTCAGATTCGTCCACGTTTCACCGGAATTCCGACTTTTTTCCGGACTCCGTTTCAGGAAACGGCATCAGGACTTGATATCGCTCTGGTCGGTGTACCGTTTGACGGTGGAGTGACCAACCGTCCGGGAGCAAGACACGGTCCACGTGAAATACGAAATCAGAGCAGTCTTATCAGAAAAATGAATCCGGCAAACGGAATTGATCCCTATGCTCTGTCAAAGATTGCAGACGTAGGTGATGCATGGGTGGAAGGCCCATTTAATCTGGAGAAAAGTCATCAGGAAATTGAAGACTTCTTCCATGAAATTCATAATTCCGGTGCATTACCGGTGTCTGCTGGAGGTGATCATTCAGTGACGTTGCCGATCTTTCGGGCGATTGCTGCAGAAAGGCCCCTAGGGATGGTCCATTTTGATGCGCATTGTGATACTGGAGATGATTATCTCGGATCCAAGTTTCATCACGGTGCTCCTTTCAGGAGAGCTGTTGAAGAAGGTTTGCTTGATCCAAAGCGTACCGTGCAAATCGGTATCCGCGGTTCCCTCAACGATCCGGATATTTGG
>NYXK01000024.1 GCA_002685535.1 Deltaproteobacteria bacterium | reverse complement strand
AATTCCCCGTTGATTTTTAAAGTCAGCAATTGTTTCATTTTTCCTCTTTATGTATGTTTTCAGCCGCTGTCTTATGATGACTGTCACGGAAATTTTTTGGTTGTTTTTTTCGGTAAAAAAATTGTGATTATCTAGTAAAATGTCAGAAGTCTATAATTTATTATTTCTACCATTTGGATAAATATTTTTATATTAGCGCAGTAGCTTATGCTATATTTTCGCTTTACCCGAATGACACAGTTATAAACCTTTATAGTAGGGAATCATTCTTGGTTAAATAAAACTGGAATGCGGTCATCCTCTCTAATTATTTTTTAGATGAAAGCGTTTGGCTTTCATTTCAAAGCGCGGCAGACTTCCGGAAGGTACAAGCGTTATTTCCGGCCGCAGACTCAACTCATTTTGAATTGCCTGATTCACAGTTTTTCTGGCACTTTCCGGATTTGNATTCTTACTTAGTTCGAGTTCAATTGCCAAATTACCCATTTCGCGATCAGTTGTAACAGTGATGCGGAATTCTTCTACTGACTCNCATTGACGCACCAAATTTTCAACTGCGCTGGGAAAAACATTAATCCCGCGTACAACCACCATGTCATCCGCGCGTCCTAAAACACCGCCTTCAAATCTTGCANAGCTNCGCCCGCATGTACATTTTTGCTGATTCAGAACCACNAGATCNCCGGAACGGTANCGGATAACCGGATAACCGATNCGNCCTAAATTNGTGATGATTAACTCACCTTGTTCTCCTGCCGGAACNGGCTCCAGTGTTTCCGGATTAAGCACCTCTACTATGAATTCACTTTCAGTAACGTGCGTCCCGTTTGGTTGNAGCTCGCATTCAAAACTGTGTGCTCCGATTTCCGAAGCACCTGCATGGTCGTAACATTTAGCATTCCAAACTGATTCAATACGNNCTTTNGTNGCAGGAACATTTGCTCCNGGTTCTCCTGCGTGAATCAGNGTTCGCAACGGAATTTCACTTAAATCAAAACNNGATTCCTGCGCCACTTCTGCCAAACGCAAAGCATAGGTGGGGGTACAGCACATNGCNGTCGCGCCAAGTTCTTTCATCAAGTGCAAACGCTGCAGAGAATCCCTTCCCCCGCCAGGAATCATCAGGGCATTGATTTTTTGAGCACCCTCCACCGCAGCCCAAAAACCGATAAAAGGTCCAAAAGAAAATGGTACAAACATACGGTCATTTTCCGTCAGACCTGCACCGGCGAGAACATGGCCCCAACAACGCCCCCACCAGTCCCAGCTTTCAGGTGTGTCTAAAACGCGTAACGGCGTTCCTGTGGTTCCGGAAGTCTGGTGAAAACGAGAATAGGCTGATTCCTCAAAAGTAGTNTTGCTTCCGAAAGGCAATGCATCACTNTGAGCCTGTACCAACTCTGACTTTTCAGTCAGCGGCAAACGTNTCAAATCGTCCAGCGTCTGGATGGAATCCGGATGAATTCCAGCTGCATCCAATTTGTCAGTATAAAAACGGTTGCGTCCATATATTTGTTCCAGCATGGAACACAATTTTTCAATTTGCAGCGCTTCCAATGCCTTACGCGGCATAGTTTCTACGGNCTCTTCGAAATATCTCATTCAACGATTCATAGCTAAAGTTGATCTGCATTTAAAAAGTTGAATCAGCGGCCACCAACAAGGATCGAGTCAATTTTCAGCGTAGGCTGTCCGACAGTTGTTGGAACCCATCCACTGGCCGCACCGCACATTCCGGCTGCTAATTCCAGATCATCGGCAATCATTGAGATTTGCGACAAAACATCGAAACCTTTNCCGATGAGAGTCGCGCCGCGTACGGGTTCAGCGATTTTTCCATTGCGGACNGCGTAACCTTCCTGAACCGCAAAATTAAATTCNCCTGTTCCNGGATTGACCGAACCGCCGCCCATTTTTTTGGCGTACAAGCCAAATTTTATGGTACGCAGCATTTCCTCAAAATTATCATTTCCGGGAGCAATAAAGGTGTTTCGCATACGTGAAACAGGTGCAAACTTATAGGACTCACGCCTCGCTGATCCACTTCTGGGAATACCGACTTGTCCTGCACCGATACGGTCGCTGAGGTAATTTTTGAGAATACCATTTTCAATCAGTACAGTTTTTTGGGTGGGTGTTCCTTCGTCATCCACATTGCATGAACCCCATTTGTTAACAATGGTTCCGTCGTCAATCGCGTTCAGAATTGAGCGACCGACACGTCCTCCGATTTTGTCACAAAAGGGTGAAGCATTTTTCCGGATCGCTTCTGTTTCCAAAGGATGTCCGCAGGCTTCATGAAAAATCACNCCACCGAATCCGTTGCCCAGAATCACCGGCATTGTCCCGCCGTCGATATATCCGGCACCGGCCATCCGCAATGCGGACTGGGCGGCATTTTCTGCTAACTCGTCCAGATTCAGTTGCTGGAAAAACTCATATCCGCCTAAAACTCCTGGACTTTCAGATGCGGTTTGTGGCCCATCACTTTTTTCGGCAACCGCGGAAAGCCGCATCCGGGAATAACTGCGTGCATCCTCTGTCCACAAGCCTTCACTATTGGCGATCAGCACNGANCGTTTTTTCTCTGCCATGTTTGCATTAACCTGACTGACTTCGGTTCCATGACAACGAGTAAGTTCATCCAGTTTACGCAGCAGATCAACTCGTTCAGTCTTGCTCACAGTTTGCGGATTAACGGCCACATGATGAATGTCCTGCACTGCCTGGTGTTCGAAGGGTTGCACTCCAGCGTTTTCNCCGACATTACGTGATTGTCCCAGATTTTTTGTCAATTTCAGTAGACTCGCTTCATCCGGATCACTGCTGTATCCGTAATATGCTTCGTTCCCGTAAAGCAGCCGGATGCCGATGCCGAATGAATTTGAGGAATTAATTTCGTCAATCTTCTGATCCAGTAAATTGATTGAAGAGGAAACTGAGTCCTCAACAAAGACTTCCGTAAAGTCCGCACCCTCTTGGAGTCCGGAATCAAAAATTTTTGCAACAGTATTTTCAGTGAGCATAGCGTATTTTAAGTGATGTTTTGGTTTTTTAAAAATGCAAAATATTTATTCAATCCAGCTTACGGTAAAAAGTAAAAGGGCGCAATCCGGAAACAATTCAGACAACGTTGTATTCCGGGATCATGCGTTTTTCCGCAAAGCGTTTATAATCCAACATGCTGATATCTACCGTGCTCGCCTTGCCGTCAATGAGAATTTCGGCCATCAGTTTTCCGCAAATTGGCCCCTGCATGAAACCATGTCCGGAAAAACCTGTCAGCAANTGAAAACCTTCAACCGGNGTNTTACCGATNATCGGATGTGCATCCGGCGTCAGTTCATAAAGTCCGGCCTGTCTGGCCTTTATTCCGGAGTTTCCCAACAGTGGCATCCGTGCAACCGCTGCGTCAATGTGCTGCATTTCCCAATCCTGATCGATGCTTTGATCGGCACCGATATGCTGCTTGTGGTTAGACATTCCACTGAGTAGTCCCGAAGCTTCACGGTGAAAATAGAGNCTTTGTGAAAAATCTATCACAAATGGAAATTCGGCAGGCAGTTCCGGAATTGTTTCTGTNACAAACCACTGACGACGCAACGGCGAAACAGGAATTTCAAGACCAATTTCTTTTCCNAAAAAAGCGCTCCACGGACCGCAGGCATTGACGACTGTTTCGGTTTCAACCGTTCCGAGGCTGGTGCGAACTTTCCTGACTTTGTTTTTTTCCAGTTCAATACCGTTTGCAGAACAATCTGTCAGGCAGACTGCGCCGTGACGTCGAGCAGCGTTGATGTATCCCATCACAATGCTGTTTGGATCAGCAAGTCCATCATCCGCGTTAAAAGTCCCCCCGATTGCATCCGGGAAAAAACACGGTAGCGTCCGTTTGCGGACTTCATCTCCGGAAAGCCATTCGGTTTTTACACCCAGTGAGTGTTGAAGTTTCAGGTTTNTTTGGAAAACAGAAACGTCCTTTTCAGCAGTCAGCACAAACAAATAACCGCATTTCCGTACCNGCGCAGACTGTCCGGTTTCTTCCTCAAGAGCATCAATCATGCTGAGGCTTTTTTGGGAAAGCCGGATATTGACTTCAGTATTAAACTGATGACGAATACCTCCGGCGCAGCGGCCGGTTGCTCCTGTACCAAAAAAAGATTCGCGTTCAAGCAGTAAGACATTATTTTGTCCGCGGCTAGNCAAATGGTATNCAGTGCTGGCACCCATAACTCCCCCNCCGAGAATTACAACATCAGCCGTTTTGGGTAGTCCAGACATTTTTTATAAATTGGCAAGCGTTCCGAGATTTTCACGCTCTGCATTTTTCAAGGCAATTGCTGCGGTTGCTGCATCCTGCACAGCAACTCCGCAGGATTTGAAAAATGTAAGTTGATCCTTTGAGGAACGGCCNTTTTTTGCACCGTTGATGATTTCNCCAATCTCNGCGTGAATATGCTCAGGAGTTATCAATCCCTGTTTGAGAGGTGTGACGATATCTCCTGTTTCAATCAGCGCGGATTCACGGGAATCAACAACCACAAGAGCATTGCGGATCGTTTCCCCGTCGATTTCCTGCATCGTCGGCTGGAAGGAACCAACCGCGTTTACATGCGCGCCGGCTTTGAGATGCTCAAATGAAATGACCGGAGTTGTGGATGTGGTAGCGGTGCAGACAATGTCTGCGTCTTTTAAGGCTTTTGCTGATGAAGAAACTGCTCTCACATCTTTTGGNATTGAACCGATGCCTGACATTTTTTCCGCAAAACTCTGTGCATGTTCCGGATTCGGACTGTAAATACGGGCCTGCTGAATNTCACGTACACTACAAACGGCATCCAGTTGCGCACCAGCCTGTTTGCCACTGCCGATTATGGCTACACTGTTTGATTCCTGTGGTGCGAGCAAATCAGTCGCGGCACCTACACCTGCACCGGTACGGACGGCGGTCAGCACCTCTCCGTCCATTAGCGAAAGGATTTGACCATTTTCGGCATCCAGCACAAGCACAACCGCATGAATCAGTGGAAAACCGCGTGCCGGATTTTCACCAAAAACAGTCACAAGTTTCACCGCCATTTCACTATCCTCCAGCAGGGCGGCCGGCATTGTCAGAAGAACGCCATCCTGTTCAGGAACATGAACACGACTGCGCAACGGCATTTCCACACGCCCATTTGATAAACGGCTGAAGGCTCTTTTGCTTGCCTCAATGGCAGCTTTCATCGGCAGTGCCTGCCGNACATCGTCACAACTGAGAATGCGTATTTTCATTTACGGGATATTTTGGAATTTAAAGTGAACAGGAAATTAAAGTGATGTAAAATCCGTTAATCTTGCAGATTTACANTGAGATGAAGAAGAGGAGCNTTCACTAACACTTAATAAAAGATTAAAGATCAGTGTAACTGAGGTAAGCTTTTAAAAAGACGACTGCTTTTNCAGATATTTTTGGACCCCTGCGGAAAAAGAACTGTTGTGCCGTCGAATATTTTGTAACTGTGGTCGGCTTCTTCTCATTCATTTCACCGTTGGNATCACGGCTTGGAGTCGTCAGCACGTTTTCCAACAGCACCGGTGTGCTGAAATCGATCTCCTCCAGTTCAGGAGTCATCCTGGAGGCCAGCATGGTCATTGGTATGTCATAAAGTGTTTCTGCAAAGAAGAAACTTAAAAACTGCGCTACTGCCTCAATTTCTTCGTTATTACGCAGCATAAGCCAACTGGTGATTTCCTTGCGGAACTTGGCTAAATCTTTTTGCTTGATTCCAGAAGGATTAACACCAAGTTTTCCATCACTCAAATAGGCTTTTGTTTTTAGACGCATATATCTCAAAAAACCACCTGATTTGCGGAAGAGCTTGTAGTTCAAAAAACGTTTGTCAAAATCACGTAAAGTAGAACGACCCAACATAAGTTGAGCTAAAACCTTTTTGGAACTGCTAGCGTCTTTCAGATCTGCGGAAACGCGTTCAAAGAGCAGAATAAGTTCTTTCTGCTCATTTTCAACATCAAGCAAACGTTGAATTTCTTCATCAGTAATTTTAGGTTTTTCAACAGCAATATTCGGAGATTGGGGAGTGATTTTCAGTTCAATTTCTGCAGTTTTTGGAATTGGAGATATTTCAGGCGCAGAAAAATACTGCAGATAAAGCAGGACACAGGTGGCCAGAAAAAATACCAGCGTGAGCAGAGGATACAATTTTTGCAACTTCATCATTCTTAATTGTTAAGAAATTTGATTGAAAGAAAGCAGTAACTGTTATTTTGATTTTGCTTTTAAACCTGCTTGAATACGTAAAGGCAGCGCGTGTAGTTTGATAAAACCAATAGCGTCTTTTGGATCATACGCACCATGATCAGCTTCCATTGTAGCCATGTCCTCGTCATAGAGGCTGTTAGGCGACTTACGGCCTGTCACCATGCAGTTACCTTTGTATAGTTCCAGACGTACCGTACCGTTTACCGGTTGTTGAGTTTTCTGTACCATGTTGAGCAAAATTTCCATTTCCGGAGAAAACCAAAAACCATCGTATGTCAACTGCGCAAAACGAGGCATCAGAGAATCTTTGAGATTGATCACACCACGGTTTAAGGTAATGGATTCCATCGCTCGGTGCGCAATGTGTAAAATCGTTCCTCCTGGTGTTTCATAAACACCCCTGTTTTTCATCCCAACAAAACGGGATTCCACCATATCAATCCGGCCTATTCCATGCTTGCCACCCAACTCATTGAGATGCGTCAACAGCTTTGCCGGAGAATATTCCCGACCGTCAACCGCAACCGGATTTCCTTTTTCAAAATCAATCAGCACAGCCTGTGCTTCATCCGGTGCAGCTTGCGGAGACTGTGATAACTCAAACATTTCCTGCCGCGGTTCCTGCCACGGATCTTCCAACATACCAGATTCAAAACTAATATGCATCAGATTTTCATCTGAACTCCACGGTTGATCTTTGGACGCTTTTACCGGAATTCCATATTTTTCCGCATAGGCCAGCAGTTCGGTACGGCCAGGATATTTTTCGAAAAATTCCGGAATTTTCCAGGGAGCAACTACCCGAATATCAGGTTTTAACGCATAGTAACTTAATTCAAAACGTACCTGATCATTTCCCTTACCGGTAGCCCCGTGAGCAACTGCAACTGCGTCTTCACGCTCTGCGACTTCAATCTGCTTCTTCGAAATTAAAGGCCGCGCTAATGATGTCCCCAGTAAATAAGTTCCTTCATAAAGCGCATTCCAATGAATGGAAGGAAGCACGTAATCCTTTACAAATTCCTCTTCAACATTTTCAACCAGCACTTTTGCCGCACCTGCTTTTTTACCTTTTTCGAGGATGGCATCAATGTCTTCAACTTTTTGACCTAAATCAAGACAAAGCGCGATTACTTCATAACCTTGCTGATCAAGCCAATGGACCAGCACGGAAGTATCCAAGCCTCCGGAATATGCTAAAACTAGTTTTTCTTTGTTCATATTTAATTTAATTGTGTTTCTGTGACTGGTTGTGTGAGCGGAGACTCTTCAGGCTCTTCGTAATTATGTGGAACATTTTCCGGCTCAGCGGGATTTGTGCGGATCACTTTGAGGGCAACAGGTCCTTTTTTACCTGAACCTACTTCAAACTCGACACGATCGCCGAGGTTGAGGAAACGAAAACCGGCCTGTCTTATTTCAGACTGATGGACAAACAGATCTTCACCGTTGTCCTGTTCAATGAAACCAAAACCCTTGTTGGGGTTAAACCATTTTACTGTTCCATCACACCGAACACCTGCTTCATTAGTGGTGGTCTGTTTTGTCTGAAGGACAAAGCCCAGCACCAGTGCAGCGACAGAAAAAGCTGCTAAAAAAAGGACTGTGTTTTCATTTATAAACAGTTCATTTGATTCCTCTTCCCATAGAGTAAAGAGCAGTCCCAGCATCACAGCTGATTGAGCCGCAATGATTGCCAGCATAGATTTGTTGTTCATGTTTTGTTAATTTTTTCATTTGTTTTTTATTAATATTCCGCCGCGGGAATTTTCTTTTATTTTTGTCCGCAGCGTTAAAAGTTTCAACCGGTTTGTTCCGCCAGCCAACGTTCTGCGTCAATGGCCGCCATGCATCCTGTACCGGCCGCTGTCACGGCTTGACGGTAAACATGATCCTGCACATCTCCGGAAGCAAATACTCCTTCTACTGAGGTATATGTTGTTCCCGGAGTTACTTCCACATAGCCGTTTTCGTTCAAATTTAATTTATCTTTGAACAATTTTGTGTTTGGTGAGTGGCCAATTGCAACGAACAATCCTGTGATCGGATGTTCTGTAACTTTTTCGGTTTTAACGTTTTTCACTTTGAGTGATGTCATTCCGGCCATTGGATTTCCAAGCACTTCATCGACCACAGTATCCCAAAATATTGAGATTTTTTCATGATCCACGGCACGTTTCTGCATTATTTTGCTGCCCCGGAATTCATCACGTCGATGAATCAGTGTCACACTTTTACAAATATTAGCCAAATAAAGTGCTTCTTCCAAAGCAGTATCTCCTCCGCCGACAACCGCAACATCCTGATCACGGAAGAAAAAACCGTCACAGGTCGCACAAGCGGAAACCCCTCTACCGCTGTATTCTTTCTCGGAATCCATTCCCAGCCAACGTGCAGAAGCACCCGTTGAAATGATCAAAGAATCGCAGCTTAAGGTGTCTTTATTTTCCAGCGTAAGTTTAAAAGGACGCTGAGACAAATCAACATCCATCACATCTCCGCTGAAAAATTCGGTGCCGAAACGCGCAGCCTGTGCTTTAAGAAGATCCATCATTTCCGGCCCCTTGATACCTTCAGGAAAGCCTGGATAATTCTCTACATCCGAGGTGATCATTAACTGCCCGCCTGCTTCACGTCCTGAGACGACAACAGGTTGTAAAATTGCTCTTGCTGCATAGATTGCCGCAGTCAGTCCTGCAGGACATGAACCTAAAATTATTAGTTTGTGGTGTTGTTCTTTTGTTGACATTTAATTTTTTGAATGTTGAATTTAACAATAATCTCCCCAGCTATTCTAACACTCAAAAGCACGGCACGATCAAGTCAATTCATTAATCATCTCAATCAATAACTGCAGCAGGTTAAGTATGCAGTTCAAGCATATGAAGACAAAAAAGCAGATTTTCTTCAGCGCTTCAGCCGTCTTTCCAGTTCCTGCATTGAGAACTCCACCAACAGCGGAACATCTTTCAGAGAGGCCATTGGGCTGCCCATTTCTTCCCACTGAGCCAGCAGAATTCCCATTTCAGTCAGACTCAGTTCCTGCCCTGCAGGCAGTGCTGCATTGGTTGTTACTACTTCGCAAATATCACGAATAATTTCTTCAGCCTGACTGCGTTTACCAAAAAGTGCCAGCCGATCGATGATTCCCCTGATCACTTTTTCCACTTGCTCTACGTGCTGGATTTCCGGAATTGTATTCACGGCAAAGCTACTTCCTCCAAATGGGCTAACGGCAAATCCGCAAAGCTCCAAATGCTCCAGCGACTGCTCCAGCAAAACGGATCCCTGCGGAGAAAGCTCAATTAAAAGTGATGCCTGAAAAGTCTGTAGCGCAACCTCTTTTTTTTGCAGTGCCTCAGTATAGAAATCGTAAAGCAAACGCTCGTGCAGAGCACGCTGTTCGATCATCAGCAGTCCTGCATCGTTCTCTGCCATGATGTAAGTTTTACGGAACTGTCCGAGCACGCGGATTTTTTGCGGAATTTGGGGTAGCGGTGAAAGCAAACGAAGGTTGCGTATTTCATGTTCAGGCAGATTATCCGGAGTAGAGTCCGAGGCCTCTAGAACCCCTGAGGAAGCGTAATTTTGTATTCTTTGAGCAACAGGGCTGATTTCCGCAAGCGGTTTTTCTGCAGCAAATGTTGAAAGCTCTGCTGAATGTTTTCCTTTCAATGCGCCACGCGGCGGCAGTTCCCTCGACTCAGTTGCGCGTTTTTTCCTTTTTGGGAAAGTCATTCCGGAATACTGACTTTCCAGAGTCAACGCTTCTTCCATTGGCAGTTCAATTTGTCCGGAAATTTCTGTGCGTGACATTTGTGAATGTGAATGTTCACGTCCGAAAAACCGACGGCTCGCGCCATCTTTCAGTGCGCGTGAAATTTGGTCCACCAAAATAGTGTGGACAAGCTGACTGTTACGGAAGCGGATTTCTGTCTTTGCCGGATGAACATTTACGTCTATTTCTGTTGGGTCTATTTTTAGATTCAGAAAAAAAACCGGATGCTGACCTTTTCCCAGAAAAGTTCCGTAACCACCATAAATTCCGTGATTTACCGCAGGAGATTTAACATTGCGATCATTTACAAAAATATACTGCCAGCGCCGGCTCGTCCGTGGTTTTGAAGGAAATGAGATAAATCCGGAATACTGCAAATACGTTTCCTCGTGTTTGACCGTCATCAAAATTTCCTTAACCTCTTCACCAAAAAGCTGCTGTATGCGAGTTTGCAGTTGCTGTCCACCTGACAGATTGAGCAGCAATTGCCTGTTATGAGTCAGGCGGAAATGAATGTCCGGATGTGCGAGGGATTTTTGAACAAGATGCTGCTGAATGTGCTGAAGTTCTGTGGCAGTAGTTTTGAGAAATTTCAAACGTGCAGGTGTGTTGTAAAAAAGTCTTTCTACAGTTATTTTTGTGCCTTGCGGAAAACCAATTTTTCCCATCTGCTCGAGGTAGCCGCCTTTAATAAAAATCCTGGTTGCCCCCTGATTTTCATCTTCGCAAGTTAATAATTCAAAATGTGAAACTGACGCAATCGCTGCCAGCGCCTCGCCACGGAAACCCAAAGTCTG
>NYXK01000023.1 GCA_002685535.1 Deltaproteobacteria bacterium | reverse complement strand
GCCCTACCCGCTTGGCCAGCTACGAGTTATGGAGATTGGTAACAGCCTGGAAAGGTTCGCCAACCGTGGCTGATTGGAAGACAAAGCGGATGACGGAAACCCATGAAATTTTAGACATTCGCTGGCGTCGGTCTCCATTCGGGGATATGCTAGAGCCGCTTGATCCTCTGTTCACATTGTACCCCTCTCTAGGCTTGCGATTCGAAGTGTCGCAGACGACATAGATACCAGACATGCTGCTTTGCTCATCACTTGATGATGGGAATAACGCCCTCAAGTGGTTCATACATCTCAATGGCCAAAGGAGGCTGCTGCCGGCGACGTCCGATCTCACCCAATGTCGAGAGAACCACCGCCAATACCTCCAAGGCAGAATTGGTCACCATGCACTGGCATAGACACCAAGTGCAACCCTAGATAGACAGAATAATGCGTGCAGGGTTTGAGAGATGGTGTGGTGGATAGATGTCCAAGGTATCCACCGTTGGCCTTTAGTGTGGTTTCCTGATGCAGGATCATGTCGACCAAGGCATACTGCTTCAGCTCTCAGGGAACTTCTTCCATGGTGGAGATACGACTCCGTCCAGGGTGGGCGAAATTCGAGGAATCGATGTTGTATAAGTTGGTCGGAGTCCGTCTTTCTTCCCTCATCAACGCTCATCCCTCATCAACCTCCTCCTTCGTCAACCTTCCTTCCTCGTCAACCCTCCTTCCTCATCAACCGTCCTCCCTCATCAACCTCTCATCCTCTATACTAGGCTGCTGGATAACCATCTGTTCTCGCTTGCCGCATCCAATCCGTTGATGCCCTTCGCAAATATGGGATCGGGATCCTCTCGTTGTGAAACCAGGTGGTGGGAGGCAAAAGCTCAGCGAAAGGTAGTGACTACTAAAAACACCGGTAAAGTGGAAGTCATCTGCTCGCTTATTCCCGGCGTGGATGAAGTCGCAATGGTGGGCTACTTGAAGGAACGTTCCGATCTCGACACACTCTTCGCGCTACATTGCAGACATCAGGACCTCTCCAAGGAGCAGCGTGCAGACCCCTCAAACTTGACAGTCGATTTCAAGGCCAATGAGCTCTGGCGAGTGCTCCAAATGCCACTCGAATACAGTGGATCTCCATGGGACTGGAACTGGCGGCCACCACTCGAAGGAATTCCTTCAGAAATTGCGGCGGACTTCCATGCGACCGTATGTCAGGCGATCTTCCGAATCCCCTTCTCCGACTTCGTGGAGTACGCCCTTGGGTATACCACGAAAGCGCGCTTTCTTAGCAATCTACTCGATGGTGTATGCGATATACGCGACAAACTTCGAACAGAATTTCTAGACCGCCCTCAGATAAAGGAGATCTATATTGACATTGAGAAAGTGAGTAGATATGGATCGACAGCGACGAAGTACTAATGAGAGTAGGCACTGAAGCAGCGACACCACCCGCTGGCGCATTGGATTGTTGCTAGCAGCCTGCACCACTCGGTGGTTGCCCCATACGACACTTTGGCCCCGAACCTAGAACCAATCCGAGCAATCTTCGCGACGCGTGACTTTGACCTCGTGCTCACGCGACTTGCGGCTTTAAACCAGCGGTTTACATACGGTAGTCAGACGTATAATTGGCAGATGTGGTCAACAGATGTCGACTTCTGGCACTGCATCGACCAAGTTATATGGTCAGGGAAGTTCACCGCCCCACCGATGCGGCCGCACTTGTCAAGTGAGGACCGGGATGAGAGACTGCGCTTTCTTAAGGGATTTGAGACAGACGCTGAGGATAGGGAGTCCAGTGGGTGGAGTAAAGTGGTTTTCTCAGTGAAGAGGCTCATGGGTCGGGATTCGCAGTATAGTGTCAAGAAAGGCTTGCTGATATCCATGGGCCCGATGAAGGATAGCCCTAAGAGATCCTGAATTTAGGCGTACAGTATTGTCGTAGGAAGTTTTCAGAAGAGTCGAATTTGGATGTCAATGANGACGGAGATGGGCNGCTCTTAATCNCTGATCAGGGCAGGAACTNTATGTATATAGCAATCAGTCCTGTGTTTCCAAATNGTGTTNNAAAAAATCGACCTTCGAGGTTATAGTCTCACCTAATCTCGTGGTCCGACGCAACCCCTCTTCCTTCTTCNNTTCGACAGCATAGGATACCGGNTTCGCCGCTTGTGGTANGCATCTCGTTGTATTTTGCGCCTTTCGGTGACGGTTTCCCGGTCGTGCAAGTACTTGTATCGAGAATCGAGTAACTTGTATTGCTCCTGCCATGTCATTTCACCTCTCCATGCTCTTCCTCCAACTTTTTCCAGGCCAAGTGAGCGCCACGGGAACAGCTTCTTCGTATGTGTGCGCGCCTTGAGATGTTTGCGGACTTCAGGTGCGATACAACTGTGTGGGCCACGAATTGTCAGGTGAGGAAGGTTACGGATCTTCAACAGGCTCCATAACCCCGGGTCGTCAACGGAAGATATCGCGGCTGAGGATGGGAGGCAGACTCGAAGCCAAGAGATTCGCATAGAATCCCAGTGTTTATGAAGGTACTCAAAAGCCTCGTAAGCATAATCGGTAGTTCGCTGATCCCAACCCGTGGCATTCTCATCGTCAAGATAGGATACGCTGAGGAACCGAACGTTGTGCAGAGTTGTAGCATGACGACCCGGACCATGTTCGAAGAAGGCTGACAGGGTTTTCAAGTCGCTGAACTCGAGGGCTTCGCCAATGCGGAGTTTGGCTGGCGTGGTCTCTCTACCTTTCGTGGAAGTTGAGTAGGGGAGGTTGAAGTAGATCGAACGGATTGCACTCGATACTGATGCCACTGGATGGTGTGCGGCATGGGTCCTAACACCGCCGCCGAGGGGAGATGGTCGAGCGTACGTGACGATGTAACCTAAGATTTGCGTAGTGATCTCTGTAGGTAGTGCAGTAGTGTTGCTGTGGAAGGTAGAGAAGCTTGCCATGATGAAGGCTAAAGGCTGACTTAGCATCAAGAATGGTGAAGAGGGCCATGATGAAATAGGGTTGGCAGAAAAAGAAAGTCAACCTGTCGTTTATAGGTTGTTGGTAGCCGTGAATAAGACAAGCAAGTCTGTACGTAGAAGTTCACAGGCCTCTGGATGTGGTGGCTAGAGCGGTTAGTACGGGTTGGGTGATCCACTTAGAAGGAAGAAACAGGTGGCCAGAGCACCTACAACCGTGTAGAATCACATCACGTGACCAACGCCCGCTTCTTCTATTCTACTATCAACAATAGAGATGAAGGGGGTCAGGATGAAAAACGGTTAGAAAGAAACCCAACCAATCGCCTTACTTTATTGGTAGCCGTGAATGGGTATGCAATTCTATATGCGGTTGTTCCAAAACATTCCTAGAGGTACCTGTGATACAGTCACGTGAAGTTATAGTGACTATGTGAACTTGATTTTTCGGATGGCCACATAACTTCCCCCCCTCTCCCGGGGCCAAATCGAAGAGGACCTTTGGCACTTTGCATCTAATTAATAGCAGGAGCGACAGTTTGCCAAGACGGCCGCTAGCTTTATCTGCACTTCTCGCTTCCTTGATAAGGCTGCCTATGAAAAGCTTAATTGATTCGCTTATTCTTCGGGCTCCTTTAAGCGGGAGACGTTTCTGGTGACAGGGTGGCTTCTGATGGTGAGGCCGTGACCTTTCTCTCCGAGACGACATTGGCTGCGTCTGTACTCGAATTACAAAACGTATGAGCTCTCTGTCGTCAGAGGCTAAAGGCTAAAGGCTAACGAGCTTAGTATTCACTGTTAAAACATCGTACTCGCAAAGAAGATCTTTTGGGTTTGATATTTTCACCTGAAGTCACTAGCACCGAGAAGTTATTTATGCAGCGCGTAGTTGTTCACTTTAGTTTAGACGATAGATATCTAATGTTTCTATTGTCATGCGGTACTATATTTTAAGTGCAGGAACGGCACAGGCCGTAGCCCTTTTTAATCGTGCCAAGGCTTGCGGCAGACCCACCGAGGGGACATTGAACCTCGCTGCACAGATACCAAGAGTTTGAATACCACCGTGGGCAGGGAGTTCGGGGTAAGACGCGCTCTGACTACTGCTTCTTCCTTCTAAGTGGATCGCTCCATTAACATCAGGATCATCAGGATATTATGCGAATGTTGTGGCTTCGGCTCTGCCTCCCTTCCTCATCTATGATAACCTTGCATCGGATAAACCTACTTTCCCTACTAATTTTGACCTTCGCCTTGGGCGACCATATCCAGTGCCTCGGTTGCCGAGATTCGATCTGAAGGTCTGAATCTTGTTAACCCTTGAATGACTGGAAGAAGGCGCTGCAGAGCCGGATCTCGAATATTTCCGTGAAACTTTTTGTCCAATTTTGACCGCGTTAGTGTAGTAGTTGCTTAGGTTTTACGAGGTTAGAAAAGTCGGTTTATTTAGATCAAGGGTTTTTGATTCTGGCACATATCTAAATCCCCAACTTTTCTTTTTGGGAGCATATCGCAAGAACGATATGATGTACTATGGGATGCCCAAGGCATTCAACAGGGCAAATGGCTCTCTGGGCAAGGAGTACGCCTAGGCAAGGGACTGGGCATTAATGTTGTGAGGTGTTTAGGGCTGTTCGAAAATGATCATGTGACTTGTCTGGGAAGCGGATGACGCGTCCCCCTTAATCCGGATTTCTCTTAGCGTATATTTTAGCGCATTTTTCTTTCTAATGCCAAAATCCATTTTCAATCGCAATAAATCATTTTCAACACACCCAAATCATTTTCAGCCTCAGTGGATCATTTCCACAACACACGCGCAGTTCCCCTAATGCCTAACTCTCCTCCTCCTCCTCGTTCTCCTCCTGCACCATCTCCTCCGAGCACCTTGAATCTTTCTATTCCATCCAGTGGTATTTCAGTCCTGGTTCAAGAGGCGCTGTTTGAGGATCCAACGCCTTACAATGCTCTACTCCGCGCCCTTCGTGATGCGACTTCTCACACGCGCAAATGCCTCTCGACGGCCATCGAATTGGCTGACATTATGGAAACCTCTCGCGCTGCTTTGAAGAATATACGGTCGACATTGGATGACCCTAGAGTCGACGCATGGAGCCCGAATAAATACGACAGCAACAAACTGATGAACCCCGGCTCAGATCCAACTGACCCAGATTGCTACTTCTCCAAACATGCGACCCCCAAAGCCAGAGTACGTTTCCGCATCACCTCGAAAGAAATCTATTACAGGGTCAAACGTCTGGACGACCCGGATCGCCTCAAACTCTGCTCTATGTATGACTCCGAGGATTACTTTGACTCCGAGGATAACCATGAGGAGATAAGTGAATGGATAGGACGCTTTACGAAGTGGCTAGAGGTGAAGAAGACCGACGGACCCTCAGCACATAACGAACCACGCAAAGCAGGTTCAGGGAAACGAAAGCAAGCCAATGCCAACCCCTCATCCAAACGGAAAGCGATACGGGCGTCTTCGCCTGCCATGCAATCACCGAGGGTGCCTTATCGAAGTAACAACGCACAAGTGGCAGATACTACGAATCAGAATATGCCACCCTACCAGAACCAGCCAGCACAACAAATTGTGCAGCAGGATACGTTTCGGATGAACAATCTTGCGCATCTCGCTGCGCCTTACCAGGGAGGTCTTATGACACCGCGACAGTATTACCAGGAACAGCAGAGCTCGCAGG
>NYXK01000022.1 GCA_002685535.1 Deltaproteobacteria bacterium | reverse complement strand
TTAACTGATAGTTTTACTATTCCCAATTTCCTCAGCGATTTTAATGGTGATGTTATTGTAGGTATTAGACCAGAGCATATTTCGCCTTCCAAAAAAGGTGAAATAATTTTAACGATAGATTTAGTTGAACAATTAGGTTCAGATAATATTATTTATGGTGATCTAATAGGGGGGAAAGAATTTTGTTATCGTTCTCCGGGAAATATTGTTGCCAACCTGGGAGATAAATTGTCTTTATCAATTGTAGAAAATAAATTCCATGTTTTTGATAAAAAAACTAGTAAAATATTAAATTAATATTATCATTCAACCCCACACATCAAACGATATTTGCAATTAAACAATTATTAAAATTAGTGTTTTTAGAAATTTATCCATTAGTCACTCAATATCTTAGGTTTAACTAAGCTACGTAATCAGATTAGTATGGTCCTCAGTTGGATAAATATATAATTGAAAATGAAGAGATATTTCTTAAGAGTGAGCTAAAGGAGTATCCATTTAAGGTAGCAGAGGATAAATTTGATCATAGTGGGAAACCACTTCCCTTTACAGGATGTTCCATCATTTGTAAGATCCCAATAAAATCTGATTTATTTTTCGAATTAAAATCATTACAATTAAAATATAAAGATTTAAGTCCTGAAAAAGCCTATACATACCTTCCTGAAACAAGTTTTCATATGACATTGTTTGATTGTTGTAATGAAAATACTATTAATACTCAATATTGGCCAAAAAATATTGAACCAGATTATAATTATAAAAAAACTGCTTACGTACTATCTAAGAGAATAAAGAAGTATATCTTCCCAGAAAAATTTGATTTGAAGGTAAAAACATTATTCGGTGGTTATAGTATTATATTAGAGGGTAATACTGAAAAAGATGAAAAAATTATTCGAGAATGTAGAAATAAATTAAGCGATTTATTGGGAATTAGGTTCGAAAATCATGATACTTACATTTTTCATATCACTCTTGCATATATCTTAAGAAAGTTGAAAGATAGTGAGATAGAAAAAATAATTAAAACAAATCCCAGATTACTAGAAACGTTCGTTCAAAAGTTTCCACTAATACCGGTCGAAAAACCCATATTATGCACTTTTGAAAATATGTATGAATTCAAAAGCACTTAAATTAAGTATTTTAGAAGATGCCATTTATGGCCTTTAAACCGTTTCGAGTTTGTTTATTTCTTCCAAAAAAGGGAACAAACTTAAGCTAACACAAATAAACACTCATTCAAAAACTAGATATTTAGTTTATTTCTTCTTTATTAAATTAACAACAGCATTGGTTGGAATAAGTTAATTTCAATTCATCTAAAGAATGTTATGTCTGGACACAGTAAATGGAGTACAATCAAGCATCGCAAAGCAGCTCAGGATGCAAAGCGGGGAAAAGCATTTACAAAACTGATTAAAGAACTCACAATTGCCGCAAGAATGGGAGGTAGCGAACTCGATGCGAATCCACGTTTGCGAACTGCGGTAGCAAATGCAAAAAGCCAGAGTATGCCTAAAGACAATATCGACCGTGCCATCAAAAAAGGCGCGGGTGAATTGGACGGTGCAGTTTATGAAGAAATAATTTACGAAGGTTATGGACCCCACAATGTTGCGATTATTGTTGAAGTAATGACAGACAATCGAAACAGAACCATTGCCTCNGTACGNCATGCTTTTAGTAAATGCAANGGNAATTTAGGTTCAGCGAATTCNGTNCAATATATGTTTGACAGNATGGGNTCAATNATGATCGANAAGACNGTGATNGANGANGANNNGCTGACTGANTTAATCCTGGAAGCAGGNGCTGANGANATCANTACNGAAAATCCNNANGCNTNTCANNTCATAACNNCTCCTGCNGATTTTGATNNTGTNCGCTCCTACCTTGAAGAAAAGGANGTNNCCATGCTGAGTGCNGAAGTGATNTGGAATCCNCAAAACCGTGTTGAAATTGATGATTCNAAAAAAGCGGAACAAGTAATAAAACTGATTGATATCCTNGAAGATGATGANGATGTAAACAGTGTTCATTCCAATTTTGACATCAGCGANAACGTNATGGCGGAACTTGGNTGATTCTCTGCGTATTTTAGGTATAGATCCCGGAAGCAGNAAAACNGGTTACGGATTGATTGAACATTCTGGTAACNNCACNCGTNATTTAGCAAGTGGATGTATCAAACTTAATGTAAAAGAGTCNCTTGCNGAGCGTTTANATCANCTTTCCACTGAACTGGANAANCTNATTGAGGAATTCCANCCGGANTGCGGNGNAGTNGAAAAAATNTTTTTTGCNAAAAATGCTCAGTCNGCNCTTACTTTAGGNCATGCCCGNGGTGTNATTCTACTTAAATTTTCTGAACGTCAGTTAGTTGTNCATGAATATCAANCCCTGAAAGTCAAACAAACTGTGGTTGGTGTAGGACGAGCTGATAAAAATCAAGTTCAGCACATGGTCAAGATTCTGCTAAATTTGCAGAATAAACTTCAGGAAGATGAGGCGGATGCACTTGCCGTTGCAATCACTCATGCCCATCTATGGCTTTCCCAAAATCAGTTACTTTAAACTGAAAGCAGCCTGAACGGAAACCACATTATGCCGCTTCTCTCATGATCGCCTACCTTGAAGGACATATTCTACGTTCGGAAGACAATTTAATCGTCCTCAAAACATCCGGCGGTGTAGGTTACGCGGTTCATGTTTCAAAACATCTTTCTCTTAAGGTTTCTCCGGAAGAATTCCTGACTTTGCATATTTATACAAATGTCAGGGAGGATGATTTGTCCTTATATGGCTTTCTGNGTTTAGAGGAAAAAGAGTTATTTACAATGCTGATCAAAACTTCCGGTGTTGGTCCGAAGTTGGGNTTGGCTGTGCTTTCAGTNCTTTCTCCAAGTCAACTCGTGAACGCTGTCCANCAGGGCAATGCAGAGAGTTTCAGTCAGGTTCCCGGAATAGGCAAAAAAACTGCGGCAAAGTTGTGCCTTGATTTAAAAGACCAATTGAAACGTCACCCTATTTCAGGCTTTGACAGCGGGCTTGAGACAGGTCCTGAAACAGGAGGTAGTGTAACATCAATGGAAATTGATACGGTTTTTTCTGCCTTGAAGAATCTTGGGTATTTGGAAAAAGAAATNCTTGCAGTTCTGCGTGAATCCGGCAGTTCAGANGAGCCTTTTGAGCTTAGACTGAAAAAAGCACTTTCATTATTGACTCCATTGCGTTAGAACAGAAGATAATATCTATAACTATAAAATAGGAGATAAAATGGCAAACCTAAATAAAGTTATGTTAATCGGGAGATTGGGACAGGATCCCGAAATCCGTTATACTCAGTCCGGCAGCGCAGTCGCGAATGTCACCATTGCAACAAATGATTACTGGACTGATAAACAAGGGGGGAAACAGGAACGTACTGAGTGGCACAGCCTGGTATTATGGGGTAAACTTGCTGACCTGGCACAGTCATATTTGAAGAAAGGTTCACAGGTCTATGTCGAAGGACGTTTGCAGACAAGAGACTGGGAAGATCAACAGGGACAGAAGCATTACAAAACAGAAGTTGTAGTCACAACCATGCAGTTTCTTGATTCAAAAATGTCTGACAGCAGNAGTAACACAGAATATTCAGCAACAGCAGCTGCTCCACAATCCAACCCTGCTCCAACTGCTCCCGCTGAAGCAAATGCAGCTCCGCAGGGAGATGATTATATCAAAGATGATATCCCTTTTTAAATTATAAAAAGAGGACCTGCCTGCTGAAACAAAATTAGCCTCTGCCTAAAAAATAACTGCAGACGGAGGCCTGCATATTTTTAATAATTAAGGGGCTGTAACTAACCTAAGAAATGTGAGGTTGTTACAAATAATANCAACCTCANAAAGTCCCTACGNGCAAAGAATACATCTGTAAAAAGATCAGCAGCTATGTCTTTCAAAAAATATTCTCTCAAAACAGTAAACCNCGTAACAATGTTGGAAAACATAAGGCTGGATTCATTCCGGACAAAAAAACGTGNTGTCAGGAAAAACACGCAAANCATGAAATTTACACTAAAACTGGATGATATAGATGCAGAAGTAATACAGAAAAAAATCAAAAACCTAAATTTACGGATTTGTCCTCCTGACGGGAAAATCCNGATTTCTGCACCTTTACATGTGAGTCAGGAAAAAATCTGCAAATTTGCATTTTCGAAACTTGAATGGATCCGGAAGCAGCGGACAAGGATGCACAATCAGGTACGACCATTGCCGGAACGGTTTCTTGAAAATGAATCTCATTATTTCTGCGGTCAGGCTTATCCCTTAAAAATCATAATAAACAATAATTCTCCGTTTGCGGAGTTGAGCGATCAGCAAATTATCCTTAACCTCCCTCCGAATGCCCCGACTGCAAAAAGACGTGCAGTCTTAAATGAATGGTACCGGGGAGAATTAATGCGGCTAATCCCGCCGCTGATTAACAAATGGGAAAATATTTTAAATGTTTCGGTAACAAGTTTTCACATTCGCAGTATGAAAACCCGCTGGGGCAGTTGTACACCTAAAACAGGTAGAGTCCGTTTTAACCTTGAGTTGGCAAAACGGTCTCCGGAATGTCTGGAATATATTGTCGTCCATGAATTGGTTCATCTGCTTGAAGCCAGTCACAACAGTAGATTCAAAGCCTTGATGGATCAGTTCTATCCCGACTGGAGACTTTGTCGTAAAGAGTTGCACAGTTTAGTAATTCCGTCATAATTGCAGTGCAAATATAATCCATGCCTTTTAGCTTATGCAGATTAAAAACTAATGTACGCTATTTTGTTTTAAAACAAACATCAAGTTAATGTTGTAACAAACTTGTGCGAATAAAAAACATAAAAGTTTCAGGATTCAAATCATTTTGCCATCCTGTCAATCTGCAGTTCAAACAACACGGGATTACGATTGTTGTTGGTCCAAACGGTTGCGGGAAGAGCAATGTAGTTGATGCGGTCCGCTGGGTTCTTGGGGAACAGCGTGTAAAACACCTGCGCGGCGGCAGTATGGAGGATGTAATTTTTTCCGGCAGTTCCTACCACAAACCGTCCGGAATGGCGGAAGTCTCCCTGACATTTTCCAATCCCCAAGGTGATACTCTTCGCCAATATGCAGATTACACTGAAATTGCAGTTACGCGCCGGCTTTACCGTTCCGGGGAAAGCGTTTACATGATCAATAAAACTCCTGTACGTTTAAAAGATGTGCGGGAACTTTTCATGGATACAGGAGTCGGCGGAACAGGTTACTCAATTATTGAGCAGGGGCGTGTCGGTGAAATAGTCAGTTCAAAACCGCTCGAACGACGAACTTTAATTGACGATGCAGCAGGTATTGTTAAGTTTCGTTTCAAACGTGAAACCGCAGAAAAACGCCTCGAGGAAACCACACAAAATCTGTTCCGTGTAACAGATGTGCTGGGAGCACTCTCCGAGCAGGAAGATGGATTGAAGGAGCATGTTGAAAAGGCAGAAAATTATTTGGATCTTCAGCAACAGTGCGGACAGCTTGAACAGCAGCATCTATCGTTAAGTTTGCATCAGGCTGCAATTAATGAAGACAAAGCACAAGAACTGGTGCAGGGACACCAGCAGCAGCAGGAAGACCTGCAAAACGAAAAGTCTGTTGTTGAAACAGAAATGGAACGGTTGAAGTTGGAACAAGTTCAACGCGGGACACATGTTGGTGAACGACGTGAACAGCTTTTTCAAAAAGAACAAAAAATTCAGGAAGCAGAAAATCAACGTGAACTTGAAAAACAGAATCTGCAAAATGTGGGTGAACAGCAGCAGGGTCAGGAAACTGAACTTGCAGAACTGAAGCAACGCCTGACCGGTCGCGAAAAAGAAAGAGCAGAAATAGAATCACGTCTCAAAGAACTGGCACAACGTTTAGGTGAGTTACAGGCTAAACTGGTTAATATTGAGGAGCTCCGTACTAAAGAAAATAGCGCTCTTCAGCAGGCCTCTGAAGATGCGTCGGTACTGCAGAAAAGACTGCTGACAGTGCACACCGAATTAACAAATCAAACAAATCAAAAGAATTTCCTTGATGAACGTCTTGAAAATCTGACAGAACGGCAGCAGCGTCTTCAGGATCAGGAGCAGTCACACAGGAACCTGCTACAGGAAGCAACTCTCCAGGTTTCTGACAGCGAAGAACGCATGCAAAGCATACGTCTGCAGAAAGAAGAATTGTCTGTAAAGATGGCAGAATTTGAAAGCCAGCTTGCAGATCAGCACATGCAGTTAACAGAAACAGAAACACAGCTCGAAGATCTTCGCTATCAGCACAGCACAGCACAATCACGCATCGAGTCACTGCACCAAATTCAGACTCAGTATGAAGGTTTTAGTGATAGTGTAAAAATATTTATGCAGTTGATGCAAGAGGATCCGGAGACAATGAAAAAACTTGGAGTATCTGGACTGCTTGCAGACTATATTACAGTCTCTGAAGAAATTTTAGCGGCAGTTTCGCCAGTTATGGCAGAAGTATTGGATTGGGTGGTAATAGAACACGCCGTTGATTTTCCTGAATTAGAAATATTCTGTACTGAGCACGATCTGGGGCAACTCAAGTTTATAGCCTTGGACCGGCCTGTTTCTGTTTCGCAGGACTCCACAACAAAGGGTACACCTCTTCCGGAAATTCTTGAGATCAAGGTACCTTTGAAAGAATGGGGCGAAAAGTTTTTTTCACGTTTTACTCTGCTCAAAGGCGAAATAAACTTTTGGAATGAATCCGGTAATAACCGTCCCGAGGCACCTTATGAGTGGCTATCGACGACCGGTATACGTCTTACAAATTCCAATGTCAGCATCGGTAAAGTACAATCCGGGTCCCTGGGTTTTTTGCAGCGTCAGCAGCAAATAGTTGATGTTGAAAAATATGCAGAGGATTTGAACAAAAAGCTGAAAAAGTTGGAAAGTGAGCAGCAAACTTTGAGGGAAAAATATGAAACCATGAAGCAGGAACAGGAAAGCAGCGAAGAAGAAACACGAAAATTCGAATTTGAGTTATTGAGCTGCAACAAGGAACTGGAGCATCATCAGTTGGAAGAAAGGCGAACACAGCAAACAGTTTCACAAATTGCTCAAGATTCAGCCACTATCCTGAACGAAATGGAAACATCGCGTCAGAAAGAAAATACTGCATCTACCTCAATTAAGACGCTGGAAAAAGAACGTACTGAACTGGAAGAAAAAACTACAGAAGTGCAGGAGCGTATCCTCGAGCAGCAAAGCCGCGCAGATGCATGTGCAGAGGAATTATTGACCCATCGAGTTTCTTTGACAGAGATTACCGAGCAACAAAAAAATACTGAGGAAACAGCGGATCGTTTGCGGTGTGAAAGTGCTGAAACCGCTTTGCGGCTGGAACAGCTTGAAACATCACGTAATGATGCTGGCTTGAGACTTGAGCAAAGTCGGAAGAGGATAACTGAAATTGATGAATCTTTTGCCGGTATGCTAGAGGCACGTACAATCATGAAACTTGAGTTGGACGAAGAAATCCTGCTGCATGATCAAAAAAGTGAAGAGCAGACTCTGCTTACGCAAAAACTTCAGGAACGGCAGGGATTACTCGAAAACTCCGTTAGTGTCTCCCATCAGGAGTCACTAAAACTGACTGAATTCCGTATTCAAAGAGAACAGTTGGAAAACCAAATTGCGGAAATTACAGATAAATCTCCGGAAGAGATCATCGCGGAAATGGATGTTGAAACTGCAGATCTTAAAAATATGGGACAGGTGTTACGGGGACTAAAAGTACGTTTGAATACAATGGGTGCGGTAAACCTTTCTGCTCCGGAAGAATATGCGGCACTCACAGAACGGATTGATTTTTTGAAATCTCAGTCAGATGATTTGGACAAAGCACTTGATGATTTGAAAGAAACTATCAAGGATATCAATATTGAATCCCGTCGACGTTTCAGGGAAATGTATGAGCTGATCAATGAAAATTTTAAAAAGGTTTTCAGCACATTGTTTGAGGGAGGAGAAGCGAAACTGGTACTAACTGAATCAGAAGATCTCTTAAGCGCGGGAGTTGATATAGTGGCTCAGCCTCCGGGGAAAAAACTGCAAAACATCAATCTCCTTTCCGGCGGCGAAAAAGCATTGACTGCGATTTCACTGATCTTTGCAATTTTTCTGGTGAAACCAAGCCCGTTCTGTTTTCTGGATGAAGTTGATGCACCTCTGGATGATGTGAATGTGGTGCGTTTCACCCGCTTAATTACAAGTTTGTCCTATGATTCCCAATTCATTCTAATCAGTCACAACAAAAAAACCATGGAAATTGGAGACCTTTTGTATGGAGTGACCATGGAAGAACCTGGTATTTCCAAAACTGTTTCGGTCGAATTCAATGAAGCATCACGCTTAATTGCCTGATTTATCACTCAGAATTAAATTTGAAATTTTATGTTTCATTTATGAACATAGGTGGTAACTAAACTGCCTGGGACAAACAAATAATATTTATTAAAACCTGATGGTTTCGTAAAAACCCCTAAACTAATTATTTGTCATCTCGAACGAAGGGAGATGTCTTAATACTATTAGTACTTAACATAAAATAGAATTCTCGCTTTGTAAGNAATGACAGGTTTTTATGACTTTTTACTGTTACATCATAAACTAATTAATTCAGCACAAAATAATGCAACTAANAATATTTAAAGGATTTGAAGANTTTGCCAAAGCTTTTGATGAAGAAGANNCTAATGACGTCTCAGCTACAGTTCAGGAAATCCTGNNAAGTGTCCGTANAAATGGAGATTCGGCCCTGCGTGAATATACAGAACGTTTTGATCAAGTANTTCCGGAATCCTGGCTGGTGCCAAAGNNTGCACTGGAAGAAGCACTTGAAGGACTGGATCATGATCTTTTTCACATCTTGGAAGAAGCGGCCGATAATATCATGTTTTTTCATGACCGGCAGAAAACGGACAGCCAGCTGGATTTCAGTCCGGATGGAACTGTATTGGGCTGGAAGGTTACACCTGTCGATAGTGTAGGCATATATATTCCTGGCGGCAGAGCGGTTTATCCTTCAACATTGTTGATGAACGTTATTCCCGCTCAAGTTGCAGGAGTAGCCAGAATAGCGATGGTGTCACCTCCCGGACCTTCTGGATTACCGCACCAATTAGTGATGGCAAGTGCGGCGTTGATGGGACTTGAGGAGCTTTACGCAGTCGGCGGCGCGCAGTCAATCGGAGCATTGGCTTATGGTACAGAATCGATCCAGCAAGTTGTCAAAATTACAGGCCCCGGAAATGCTTTTGTTGCTGAAGCAAAGCGACAGGTATACGGCACTGTCGGTATCGATTCATTTGCAGGGCCGAGTGAAATTATGGTTATCTGTGACCGTGAGGACATTCCTGTGGAATACCTTGTACGTGATCTGTTATCTCAGGCTGAGCATGACCCTGACGCGGGGGCTATCCTGGTTACAACTTCCTCAAAACAGGCTGAAGATGTCGCAAAACGTCTCAAAAGTCTGATCCCAACTTTAGCACGACGTGAAATAATTGAAGCATCTTTTGCAAACCGTTCAGCCATTATTGTGGCACAGGATCTGGAAGAAATTTTTGAGGCAGTTAATGATATTGCACCGGAGCATTTGGAAGTGCTGACTAAACAGCCTTTTGAAGACCTGCACCGTATTCGTAATGCAGGTGCAATATTTTTAGGACCAAACACACCGGAAGCTGTCGGAGATTATTTTGCAGGTCCCAATCATACTTTGCCAACTTCAGGCTGTGCCAAATTTTCTTCACCGCTTGGAGTACAGGATTTTGTTAAAACAAGTTCTGTCATCAGTTATTCTGCAGAGCGGCTGCAGCGTCAGGGTGAGCAAATCATCCGCTTTGCTGAGGAAGAAGAATTATTTTCCCACGCAGAGGCAATTCGAGTACGTTTGGAAAATCTATAAGATTCGCAAAATTTTCAGAGCCTATTGGGATGCTATTTTAGGTGGGTCTTCTTTTTGTGTCTTAAGCTCCTGCTCTCTGCGGGCAATACGCAGGCCGTCTTTTTTACCCAGAGAAAAAGCAAAATGCGACGTCACACCAATCACGGTTCCAATTGCGACTACATGTAATATAAAGAGCATCACGTTAATAAATGCAGATAGAGACAGGGAAAGACATCGTGCTGCCGTAAAATGCTATTGGATTAATTATAGCCGAACTGATCAAATAGAATAAGATGACTCCTACCAAAGGAGACCAGTCGGTACGTGTTCTGGGAAGATAACGCTGCAGTGGAGTAATCAGAGGATCGGCAAGAACATGAATGATCCGCACCAGCGGATTATTTAATGACGGATTCACTAATCCCAGGATAAACCAGGCAATCAGCACAAACATACAAAAAAACAACAAGCTTTGTACTACTATACTTGTGCCCTGGAGCAAGTGACCTCCGCTCTGAAGCAGTAAACCGGCAGCATCTGACTGTCCCTGAATAAACAAGCTCAGTGAACGTATCTCCGCCGGAATGACTATCTGGGCAAAGATCACAACCAGAATTGAGGCATACGCGCTGAAATGGGCCATCATGACCGGCATCCGCTGTTCGCACCAGACCCATAAGGGACGTGTTACCCTCCCTATCCACTGGACAATTTGATTATGTGGATCAGCGCTGACCCATGTCATAACCACTGCGGCGATGATGATCCATTTGTAAACAAACAGTCCGAAGCAGGTTGCTCCGGCCAGCCATTCAAGAAATTGGGCCATTATTTTTGCCGCTTTTCAAATCTTTTACGGGAGTGAAAGATTCCCCGCAACCGCATTGATGACCTGTTTTCAACTGTTCAAAGACAAATCCCTGTTCAACCAGATTTTTGTCTGAAAAATCAATTTTTAATGGTCCTAAAATATCAGTGAGTGCATCACGGTCAACGACTACCGAAACTTTCTTCGAAAGAATTTGTACGTCATTTGGCCCAGCTTCTTCTCGGGTACTGGATTCCAGTTCATATTTCCATCCGGAGCATCCTCCCGGACGTGCGCCGATACGTAAAAACGTGTCTTCCAAACTTGAACCTTCCGCTTCACATGCTTCTTTAAAAACCTGCGCCGCTCGTTCAGTAAGAATGACTTCAGGAAGTGGATTTTCTGTTTCCTTAATCATATTGTTCTCTCAGAATAATAATTAACTAGACTGATAAAGAGGGATAGCAGAATCAACACTACTTGACCAACCATGTATGCCGTCAGAAATATTATACACTTGTTGGAAGCCCTGAGCAGCAAAATACTGTGCGGCCTGCCGGCTGCGTTCACCGACATGGCAAATAAACATCATTGCTGTGTCTTGATCCCACGTGTCCAGCATTTCCTCCACCAGTTCCTGATCAAGCAGGACGGAATTTTCCAGACAAGCAGCTTCCCGCTCCTGAGGTGTACGTACATCCAAAAGCCGAATATCAGGATTTTCCTTCAAAATAACGGCAGCTTCCAAAGCCGCTACTTCCCGCACTTCTGCAGGAGGTGGGGGCGGTGTGATTTTCATCTCCGGAAATGCTTCATTCAGCAATTCTCCGAGTTCACCGTTATTCGACATTTCTTCAACAACATCTGAACCGCCGACAAATTCTTTGTTGATGTAAAGTTGAGGGATAGTCTGCCAGTTTGCGTAATCCTTGATTCCCTGCCGAATACTTTCATCAGAGAGCACGTTGAATGATTTAAAAGGGACTTTCCATGAATTTAAAATATTTGTGACTTTTCCGGAAAAACCACACTGAGGAGATTCCGGGGTACCCTTCATAAATAAAAAAACAGGATTGCCGCTCAGCATTTGCTCAATCTGAGCCTGTGGATCAGTTCCGGCGCTTCCGGTGCTTTCCACATTGGGAGAAATAACTTTGAATTGCATAACTTTACACCGATTGATCGTTAAAAAATTGATGATTATCTGAAACGTGAGTGAAAACACAATTTGTAAATTTCAGTAAGCATCTGAACAGCTCCTAAAGAAACCGCACCAAATTAGTACTGATTGAATTATATTACTGGAAATGAGTGTTTAAGTCAAACAAAACTTGCCCGCGGCACAGTTCCAGCTTTGCTTGTGGGTTAAAATAAAGTACGAGTTTTGCAAAGCTCTTTTTAATATTCTCCAGCTAGTTTTTCACTTTTTACATTCAATGGACACAACCAGTATCATTCCGATTTCCGGCGACCATTTTGAGGATTTTATGCTGCTCACTAATCCGGAGCACAAATCCTCAAGGACAAAACAGGCCTGGCAGGCATTACGGCAGCAGATTCAGGCGCATATTCCCAGCTCACTCAGCGTAGATCTGAACCGCATTTGTGTCGACACGATCAGGATGGAATTACTCATATTCCCGGTTGTAGAACATTGGAAACGTCCGCTGACAAATGCTGAGTGGGCACATATTGAAAGTGAGGCTAAACAACTTGAGCAGCAAATGGAGAAACTGCGCAAGTTATCCAGCCTCGTGCGTAAAAAAGATCCACTCTCTTTTCCTGAGCTTGCACCATTATTCAATAAATTATTTGAGCACAATCAGGAGTTACGCAAAAACTGGAGTACTTTCAAAAGTGCGTGGTCGGACTACAAGAAGGATTGGCAGCAGTTCCAAACCAAAAAAAAGCAGTTACTCAGAAGCAAGCAAAAGCCTGCCAAATCACAAGCAGAGACTTTCCAAAGAAACAATCATACAGACAAGGAAATTGAACCGCCGGTGTCTCCGCCGATGTTTTCACGTGACCGTTGGCATGCCCTGCGTATCAGCTCAAAAGCACTTGAAATAGAAGTCCTGCACCAGTGCCAGCGTTTTCGGGATGGAACCATGCAGGAAGCGGAAGACTTAAATGATGAGACTCATCCCGGGGTAAAGTTTCTTGTGGAAGAACTGCGTAAAATATATCTTAAAACACACGGATTTGAGTTAATCGAAAGAGTAAAACTGATACAGCAGCGCAATGATCAGCTTATGCAGGAGTTACAGCCTTATTTCCCTGAACCGATTATTTCAGCGGAAATGAAGGCCGCAACAAAGTCTTCCCCTCAACTGCGAAATACATCAACTGACAAAAGTAAAAAAGATAAGTCTTCCGGGCCTAACTATTTGCGGAGATTTATGCTGATTTTACTGCTGATTTTCCTTGGTGTGTTTGTCATATTTTTGGTGCAGATGCAGGATCCATCTCCTGGCAAAAACATAATAAAACATTTAAAGTTTTTTCCAAAAAACAAAACTTTGACCGCAAAAAGTTCAACCGGCAACAAACCGTCAGAGTTTAATCTGGAAGACATGATGCAGGAATTTGGCTCGAATATCCCTGTTCAGGAATCAAATGAACGTCTAAAAAAAATGCTCACCGCACCGCCTGAAATTTTGGATAAAATTGCCAATAGCATCCTCCAGGAAATAGGCAATAACACAGTTTTTGTCTTCTCAGAGGCACAATCAATTTTCCTCTTTTGGAAAGGCAAAGTGGAAAAATATGCCTCTCCGGAAGATTTGAAGAAAAAGCTCAAGCTGCTCGAACAGAAATACAAGGATGTAGAATCGCTCTGGAAAGAGATGGGTGACAATGCTCCGGAAAAGATAAAAGTGATTCCGGATGTTCTTGATGGTAAATCGACTTATGCCCTGGAAATGCTGGATGAGAACGGTGATCCGTTGAAAGCATACATGACCGAAGAGGGAGTTTTGCTACGGCTGAGTAACGGTCAGCTTTTAGACAAACCGCTCACGCCTCATCAAGCGGCGCAGAAAATTTCCGAATTATGAAAACTTCCGAGAATTTTTTCAGACTACTGCTTTTGTAAACACAGTCTGATCTGTATAATAGATAAATTACTTTAGCCGCTTTATATATTAAAATATTTGTAGCTCGCCATAAAATGGAATTTCTCAAATATCATGCCCTCGGCAATGATTATCTGGTTCTCACTTCCGGAGCTTCGCAGTCTGCGGAAACAGAGCTGACTGCAGAACAGGTCCGTAAAATTTGTCACCGTAATTTTGGTCTTGGCTCCGATGGAATTTTAGTCGGTGAAAAAGAAAGTCCCGGAAAAGGCTTTAAACTGACTATCTTTAATCCGGACGGTAGTAAGGCAGAAAAAAGCGGAAACGGACTGCGGATATTCGCGCGTTCGCTCTGGGATCGAAAAATGGTAAACGAGTCGCCTTTTCAAATCATGACCTCAGGAGGCCTTGTCAGTGCGCAGGTCGAAAGTTCCGGAAAATCTGTGACCGTTGAAATGGGCCGTGTTAGTTTTCAAAGTGAGGACATTCCGGTGAGCGGAAAAAGCCGGGAAGTTCTCAACGAAACCCTGGAAATAAATGGTGAAGAAATAACATTCAGCGCCGCTACCATAGGCAATCCGCACTGCATAGTGCTTAATCAAAATATTTCTGCGCAAGAAGCAGGACGTATTGGACCTTTGCTCGAAACACACTCGAACTTTCCAAACCGTACAAATGTTCAATTTTTGGAGGTCCTGAACCGAAAGACAATCCGGATTGAAATCTGGGAACGCGGTGCCGGTTACACATTAGCTTCCGGAAGCAGCAGCAGTGCGGCTGCAGCCGTGGCGTATCGGCTGGGCTTATGTGATGCAAAAATTGCGGTTTTAATGCCGGGTGGTCAAATCGACATCGCAATTAGTGATAATTATGAGATCACCATGAAAGGTTCGGTCACTCGTATAGGAAAAATGATACTTGATTTAGAGTGCCTGGATTTCGAGATTCCCGCATGATCGACAGTTTATTCGGCGTCTTGACCATAGGTTTTCTCCTTGGAGCGCCGGCAGGAATTGCTCCGGGGCCAATGTTAGTGTTGATCATTTCCGAAGCATTTCGTCATGGAATCCGTGCAGGTGCGAAAGTAGCGTTTATCCCTCTGCTGACAGATTTGCCGATTGTGCTTGTTTCCGGAATTTTGTTTGCTAAACTCTCAAATGTGGATTTGCTACTCGGTGTAATTTCTCTAGCCGGCGCTATTTTCCTCACATACCTTGGAAGTAGCAGTATCAAAATCGCCAGTGTTGAAATTCCAGATTACACTCCCAAGCCTCTCCACTTACGAGAGCTAATGATCGCAAACCTGGTAAGTCCAAATCCATATCTTTTTTGGTTTACTGTGGGCGCACCTCTGATGGTCCGATCGTTTCAGCAGAGTTTCAGCTTAGGCGCCGCATTCATCTTCGGTTTTTATCTTGGCCTGGTTGGAGTAAAATTTATGCTGGCAATCGTGGCGGGAAAATCCAGGAGTTTTTTGCAGGGAATTTGGTACAGGCGTATCATGCAGTTCCTCGGTTTTGCATTAATTGGTTTTGCATTTTTTCTGCTTCGGGACGGAATTATTCTGCTTGGTCTTTACCCGCAGGAATGATTTTTCCTAGCGCACAATCCTAAATATTTGCTCGACAAAATGAGTAAGTGCTTATAGTATTCTACAAAGAAACACTGCTTAACTCATGATGTTCTCTTAATAATTCTAAAATTCACTACTCAGCCAAATTATGTCAATCAATATTTCCACTTTACTGGAATCCAGAACTGCATGTGAAAAAGCGGATAAGGTGGACCCTTTACGTAACCGGCGGGAAGAATTTCACCTGCCGCAGGGTCTGATTTATTTAGATGGAAACTCTCTGGGACCAATGCCTAAAAAGTCACTTGAACATTTGGAGCAGACCATCCGCAACGAATGGGCTGAAGAACTGGTTAGAAGTTGGAACAATGCTGGTTGGTGGGAGTTGCCGCAAACTCTGGGGGAAATGATTGCCCCTGTTGTTGGGGCTGCTTCCGGACAGCTAATTGTTTCCGACTCAACCTCATTGAATTTGTACAAAACCGTCCATGCCGCTTTGGCTCTATCTCAGGGACGTAATGCTCTGGTCTCAGAAGCAGACAGTTTTCCAACCGATCTTTATATCCTGGAAGGAATCACATCAACTCAGCAAAACATACAAAGACGATTGGTGGGCATAGATGGAGATTCCCTGGAAGAGCTGCTAGACGATAATGTTGCGGTGGTTACTTTATCACATGTAAATTACCGTACAGGTGAAATCTTGCCGATTGAGGAACTTGTCAAAAAAACGCATGAGGCAGGAGCCTTATTTATTCTAGACACGTGTCATAGTGCTGGAGTTTTACCTGTGGAGCTTGACAAATGGGGTGTAGATTTTGCGGTTGGCTGCACTTATAAATATCTGAACGGAGGCCCCGGCTCTCCCGCGTTTGTGTATGTTGCAAAGCGGCACCAGCAAGCAGCCGTAAATCCTCTTTCCGGTTGGTGGGGACACGCACGTCCTTTTGCATTCGAAAAAGATTTTCAGGCAGCGAAAGGTATTCTAAGCTTCCAGACAGGAACACAGCCTATATTATCACTCAGGGGCCTCCAGGCCGGACTTGAAATTGCGCAGGCGACAGATCTACAAATGGTACGTAAAAAGAGCCTGCGACTGACTCAACTTTTTCTTGAGCTGGTAGAAAGCAGATTAGGCAATTATGGCGTTACTCTTCAAAGTCCAACTGATCCGGAAAAACGAGGTTCGCAGGTAGCTCTTCATTGTTCAAATGGTTTTGCCGTAATTCAGGCTCTTATTGCCAGAAAAATAATTGCAGATTTTAGGGCGCCAGGCATCATGCGGTTTGGTTTTGCTCCACTTTATTTACGCTACACAGACGTCTGGGATGCTGCCGAGGCTTTGACTGATGTCCTCAAAACTGAAGAATGGCGTGAAGAACGTTTCCTTCAGAAACACGAAGTCACCTGAGTCCTCCATTTACTCCTGCTATTTTCGTCTCCTTAAATCTTAAGTAATCACCCTTTTGCACTCTACCATAAAGCAATTTATACGTTATTATCAAAGCACTCTTTTCAGAGTTGCTATTGAAAAACTCTCCAACATTTTCTTAAATCACTCTTAAAAAATATGTTTTAACGTATATTTCTAACACTAACTTACTAATATTACATTGAAATATATTTTATCTGGCCATCTACGTAATTTTACTAATATCATTCATAACAAACCAGTGGCAAAATAAATCACACTGGAAGAACAAATTATTTAAATGTTGAGTGGTTTTGAGCATGAAGCACATTAGCTCTCTCAATGCTTCGTTTTTTAACCACACAATTGTTCTTTGGTATTCACAGAAGCTCGATGGGAGCGGCAAACAGGAAGATCATTTGTTTTACAGCCTCCTAACAAGTGGTCATCTTTTGGCGCTTCCATTGACTTACCGCTTTTTTCTCTTATTTTCTCCAATTATTTTTGCGAATATTCTGAGGTCGTTTTTGTTTTTTCTGGATTGTTGAATGGATTGTTGATTATGATGAAACTATCATTTCAACATTAATAACACATTCAACTGCAAAAGATAATGGAATCTCTATTTTCCAGAATCGATTCCAAGCGTGAAGACCTGGTTTCGTTCACACAAGATTTAGTTCGCATACCTACGATAAATCCTCCAGGAGAGGACTACACAAGATGCGCCGAATTTCTCGGCAGACGTTTAGCGAAAAGCGGATTTTCTCTGCTTTATGAACGCGCAAAAGACACACCTGGCGACACTGACCGTTACCCCCGAAATAATGTAATCGCACGTTTTGAAGGCAAACACTCCGGACCTTGTGTTCATTTCAACAGCCACCTCGATGTTGTCATGCCTGGGAAAGGCTGGACAATTGATCCTTTTGAGGGAGTGGTCCGGGATGGGAAAATATACGGCCGCGGTACCTGCGACATGAAGGGCGGGCTGGCCGCTTCTGTGATTGCGATGGAAGCAATCCTTGAAGAAGGTATTGATTTTCCCGGCGTAATCGAAATTTCCGGAACAGTGGATGAAGAAACCGGAGGATACGGCGGAGTTGCTTTTTTAGCAGAAAAAGGATTTTTCTCAAAACCGCGGGTGGACCACGTGATTATTCCGGAACCTTTGAATGTGGACCGAGTCTGTCTTGGTCATCGCGGAGCATGGTGGGCGGAGGTGGAAACCTTCGGCAGAATCGCGCACGGTTCAATGCCATTTCTCGGCGATTCCGCAATCCGGCACATGAGTGCTTTTTTGGAGCTAATTGAGCAAAGACTCTTTCCTGCATTGGACCAAAAGCAAACCGTTATGCCAGTTGTTCCGGAAGGTGCGCGCCGCTCAACTTTAAATCTTCAGTCAATTCACGGTGGGGAAGATGAATCTTTTTCGGGAATGCCGAGTCCTCTCGTTCCTGATTCGTGCCGTTTAACCATGGACCGACGTTTTTTAATTGAGGAAGAAATCGCGGAAGTAAAAGCGGAAGTAACAGATTTATTAGAGGAACTCGCAGATTCGCGCCCGAATTTTCGCTACCAAATCCGAGACATTATGGAATTTTTACCCACGATGACCGATGCAAACGCACCGGTGGTAAAAGCTGTCAGTGCTGCTATTCTCAACATATTAGGAAAAACTCCGGAGCATGTCATTTCACCCGGAACCTATGATCAAAAACATATCGCCAGAATCGGGCATCTTCATGACTGCATTGCTTACGGCCCCGGAATTCTTGACCTTGCTCATCAGCCAGATGAATACATTGTGATTGATGACATGGTGACTGCGGCCAAAGTCATGGCTACATCAACGTTAAAATTATTGGGAGTTAATTTGTGACAGTATCGCAAAAACTTTGAGAGCTATAATTTCTCATTTCGACATTAGGGAGAAATCTTAAATTGTTAAAGTGACAACTTCCTAGCTTTCTTGCTTTGTAATCAATGACAAAGTTTTAGGACTTTTTAGAGCTGCTTTATTTTTGAATTCAAGCGGTTGGCCATTTTCAAAACTTGTTCTTCTCTAAAAATCAGCAGCAGTAGCACATATAAAAAAGCAGAACCTGCGAGCAGTACCAGAAAGATTACCCAGTTGTAAAAAAGGAAAGCTCCTTTTTCCCATAATCCATAACCACTTGTAAACCAGGTAAAACCTGCCATTCCTCCCGAAGCCAGCAAATAAAACAGGGATGAACGCAAAGGCCACCATTTTTTTCGCAATTCAGTTTCTTTCAGCAGAAAGAAGTTTAATAGTCCCCACTGAAACCAGGTACCTGCCGCAAGTCCCAAAGCCAGCCCGAAAATTTCCAGACTTTGGCTCAACCACCACCCCAAAAGTCCCGTCAGCAAAATACTGAACAGCGAGACTTTCACCGGAGTTCGGGTGTCTTTAAGCGCATAAAACAATGCAGTCTGCAAACGAATCATGGCAACAGCCGGAATGCTCAAAGCAAAGGCCTGAAGCGTAAGCGCGGTAATTTGAACGTCACTCCAGGCATAGGCACCGTGGAAATAAAGCATTGCGACTATCGGCTCTGCCGCAATGGCCAATCCCACGCTGGCCGGTAAGACAACCAGTAAAGTAGTGGACATGGTAAAACGCAGGGTGCTGCGAATTTTCTCCCAGTTTTCGCTGGCAGTGTGTCGGCTTAATTCCGGAAAACTAGCCGTGGTTAAGGCAAAAGCAAAGATCCCTAAAGTTAATTCTGAAAGACGGCTTGCGTTGTAATAGTGCGTGACTTGACCTGAAGGCATGAAACTGGCGAGATTGCGCAGTACAATGATATTGATTTGATAAACTGCGACTCCCAGCAATGACGGACCAAGCAGTTTCAGCAGACGCTGAATATTTTCATCATTGAAAAAATTTTGTGGTTTTAAAGATTGACCGACTTTTCTCAATGAGGGAACTTGAAGTATTATTTGCGCGATTCCACCCAAAAGCACACCAAAGCCGATGCCGATAATGGGCTCATCCAGAAACGGTGAAATTCCAAAAGCGGCCCCGATAATGCCAATATTTAACAAAACCGGCGCTGCGGCCGGAGCTGCAAAACGTCCTTCAGCGTTTAAAACTCCCATCGCCCAGGCAACCAGCGAAGCAAAAATCAAATACGGAAACATGACTCTGGTCAACAGCACCGTCAATTCATACTTTTCCGGACTTGATGCAAAACCTGCGGCAAAGAGGTAAACCAGCTGAGGACTGAAAATAATTCCCAATCCGGTCAGAATGGTAGTTGCCGCCAGGACGAGACCTAAAGTCTTTGCCGCGAATTTCCTCGCTGCATGCGGATTTTCACGTTCACGGATTTCAGTGTAGAGCGGCAGGAAAGCCAGAGTCATTGAACCCTCGGCAGTCAGGCGTCGCAGAACATTTGGAATGGTGAACGCCTGCACGAAGGCGTCCGTAATCCAACCTGCGCCGAAAACATGCGCAATCACCAAATCACGCACCGCACCTAGAATTCGTGAAAACAGAGTAAATATTGTCACAGTCCACGCGTGTTTCAGAATGCGGCGGGACCCCTCATGATTTTTTTTCAAAGGAATGGATGTCAAGTAGTTCAATGTTGAAAGAATTGACAACTGCATTTAGCAAGAGAAAACTTTCAGCCTCGGAAGACTTCGGATCAGCTTCCAAAAATAGCAGACTTTCCAAGTTCTGCTTCAATTTCAAGCAGACGATTATATTTGGCAATACGCTCGCTCCGTGATGCCGAGCCTGTTTTAATTTGACCACCAGCCATTGCGACTGCAAAATCTGCCATGAATGTATCTTCTGTTTCACCGCTGCGGTGTGAAATTATGTAGTTCCAGCCGGCTTTCTGGCAAAGCTGAATGGTGGCAACAGTTTCAGATACAGTACCGATTTGATTGAGCTTTATCAGCACTGCGTTTGCCGCGTTTTGGTTTACACCTTTCTTGACAAATTCAGTGTTGGTCACAAATAAATCATCACCGACGATTTGAACTTTAGCTCCAAATTTTTTAGTTATAGCCGCAAAACCATCCCAATCATGTTCATCCATTGGATCTTCGATTGAAACAATCGGATATTTTTCCACCATATTGTTGTAAAATGCAAGCATTTCCGCGGAGTTTTTTGTGCCCTGGCCGGACTTAAAAAAGTCATAAGTTCCGTTTTTATAGAAAGATGAAGCTGCGGCATCCATGGCCAGCGAGATGTCTTTTCCTGGTTCAAATCCGGCAGTTTTGATTGCCTCAATTATTACTTCGCAGGCTTCTTCATTGCTGCTGAGATTTGGTGCAAAACCACCTTCGTCACCTACACTTGTGGCATAGCCTTTTTTTAGTAAAATCTTTTTCAGCGCATGAAATGTTTCTGCACCATAACGCAGTGCTTCGCGGAATGTCGGCGCGCCAATCGGCATGACCATGAATTCCTGTAAATCAACACTATTATCAGCATGTTCTCCGCCGTTGATAATGTTCATCATCGGTACCGGCAAACGAAATCCGCCCACTCCACCAAGATACGCATAAAGCGGAAGATTGTGAGAATTAGCCGCAGTTACCGCGACTGCCATTGAAACGCTGAGAATCGCGTTTGCACCCAAATTACTTTTGGTCGCGGTACCGTCCAGTTTGAGCATCATCCTGTCAATTTCCGCCTGCCGATCCGGAGTCATGCCCAGCAGTTCCGGAGCAATTTCCATATTTACGTTTTCTACTGCTTTAAGAACACCCTTTCCGCCATAGCGTGTCTTGTCACCGTCCCTGAGTTCAAGAGCTTCATTTTCACCGGTTGATGCTCCAGACGGAACAGACGCTGACCCGGTCACTCCGTTTTCAAGTGTTATTGTGGCGCGGATTGTCGGATTACCACGTGAATCCAAAATCTCCATGGCTTTAATTGAAATTATACGATCTCTCATAAATTTATTTTGGCTGTTGTTAGATAATTTGCAGGTTTAGTAAAAACTCTGATACTCAATTTTTCCATCTAAAATTGTGAGAGACCCCTTTATGATATTAGTGCTTAACATCTGTATTATTTCTCACTGAACTGTAAAGACTAAGTATTAGGAATTATTGCAACTGCATCAGAGATTAATTCGGATTTAGTTTGGAAATCCCAATTGTAATGACAATAATTCTATTATAGATCCAGCACAAAGCCAAGATAACACTCTACATTTTTCCATGATCGGCTAGCTTATCAAAAATCATCAAGAGGACTTTCAACACCTTCTCCGCCCTTCTTCAAAACATGAGTATATATCATGGTGGTTTCCAGATCCTATAGAAAACCAATGCATTAAAAGCCTGATTTTGCGTTGATGCAGAAACGTCTCTTTCCGTAGCAAGATATGTCAGAAATTTTTCGACCTTGTTTTCTGCTTCGACAAATAAAGATTCACGAGCTTGCAGACAATGAAATTTAACAAACTGCTTTATCCAGTCGCTATAAGCGCGTTCTGTATTTACTGAATAATGTTCTCTTTTCATCAAGTCACTGATTATCACCTAACAGAGTTTGATTAGCTTGATGTGTTGACATTATTAATTTGGGGTAATAATCTTATATAAAAGTTGATTTTACTTTTAATATTGCGCGATTATCCGGTAATCATCAAGCGGGCCGCTCGCAAAAATGATCCACTCGCTAAAAATTACGGGCCTTGGTAGATATTTTGGCTCCAACCTATTTAGCGCTTACGAAATTGGAACATGGAAACCAGATCCAGGATTGTTTATTCATGCTGCTCA
>NYXK01000021.1 GCA_002685535.1 Deltaproteobacteria bacterium | reverse complement strand
ACCAACGACTCAGAGTAACATTCCCTCTCCACTGCCGAAACGAGAGCCAACACCGGCTCGCCCAGCCGAAACAGAGCAAAAGTCGAACAAGCCACCAGAATTGGAGCCAGGGCTGGAGTCACAATGGGCCTCGCAGATGCAACTCGTCACCTTTCGCGCAACAGCCACCAAGATTGCTGATGAATATCTTGAAGACAGAGGCGTGACGCTTCACAACCGGTCAGCCAGAAGCACTGTGATACGGGATCGGAACGCATACAGTCAGGGAGTCAAGGATAGCAAGAAGATAGATGTGTACAGGAAGAGAATAAATGAATGAGTGGTTACTAGAGACGCGGATGAAAGAGGGCAAGTTAAAGACGAGTTAAATGTGATACTCTCGAGTTCGAGGTCAGGTTATCTTTCAAAAAGTGCCTGTGAGACAATGATAATCTAATCCTCGGCAACTGAGTTGAGCGCCACTTATCATGGCATATTGGAGGAAGACGAACGAATTTTTATACAAGTTACCCTGGAGTCGATGTTCTTTGAAGACCTCGATTCAAGCAAGAGGACCCCTCAGCCAGCCATGGATTTGCGAGTAGCGACGGCAACCTCGAAAGCAACTTTGACTCGATCTCGGATTGTCCTTAGGCATGACAGTTCACGCGCGGCTCCGGTCATAGTGGCAGATGGGATTGTGCTGGGGAGCGATTACGGGCGGTGATCGCATAGCAAGAAGGTGGCTACAATGGAGCGTTCTTGCAAGCCGGCAGCAACTCCTCAGGGTTTTCATACCTCAATACAGCCTCAATTGGATCACCCAGATCTCAGATGCAGTAACAACATACACAGAACAACAAATCAAACACACAGCACGCATAATTCTGTTGATCTGGGAGAACATCACCATTTCCTGTCACCGCAGTCCTGCCCGGCAGATTCTCGAATCCTTATCGAAGCAACATCACCAATTTACAGAGCACACAGCAGGTACTTGGCCAACACAGGGCACACAATCACACGGTTTGGGGAGAGTCAGGGTCTACGGGATTTTGCCTTCCTCAACTCTGGCCATGAGAAGAGTATACACAGCAGGTGCTCACCAGAGAGGCAGTGCCAGCTACCTCTCCAGCCGCCCGCGAAAGATTAATAAGGTTATTCATATGCAGGGAAGAAATTGTGGTTGCGGGATCTTGCAAATTAGTGGGGTTGTGCATGATGTTTTGTCCAGAAATATTAACTTTTTGGGATCCTCACCTATCTTGCGCCAAATTGGACCTGCTTATCTGTGTTGGCTTGGATGAAGTGTACGCACTCAGCCGTGGCCTCTTGATGAAGCAGCTTCCGGGCAAGACTTCAGGAGCTTTCGCGAATTTTGGAGGGACCAGTGGACAGTACGAAAGGGGGTGGACAGAATTGATGCAACAAGGGTTTAGGCGGTGAGCCGTTTTGCAGCACGCTTATTTCCTCTTTTAATTACGTTCGCTTAAGTATGCCTAACCCATTCACCAAGATGCTGTGGCTGCTGCAACACAGAATGCCACAGCCAATACCTAGCCCGGCTTTTGATCCTTCGTAGAAAAGATCCACCAGATCGACGTTTTATTGTTTCAACACTCTTGATTGTTGATTTTACATCATGGGGACTGGATAAGTTTCAGATGGCTTTCTAGGCGTTTGGTGAAAATGTGCTATTCTGGATGTTTAAGGACGGGTAGCTGGATGTGAGCGGTTGGCGATGTATCTCTTTAAGTACCTTGATACTTGTATACTTTCTTCCTCATAGACTCACTTGGAATTATATCTTTGACTCAAATTTGATTGAGCCGACAGCTAAAACACCAGCTACACATCGCCATCATCAATCATGGCCTCGACGACAATCTGGTCTCGAGACGAAACACCCACATACTTCCGTCCCTTCCCCTGGACAATAGCACCCAACGACCGAATAACCTCACAATGCCCCTCTCGCCCTCGAATCCTCATCACACTCCTCGTAATCAACATCATAGTGGCTATAATCAGCATCCTCCTCGGCCACCAAAACTAATGAAAACAATCACCTTCGGCCTCTTCGGCAGAAACCCAGACGCAAGGCACTATAGATTCCTCTGGGTCCTCCCTGTCGGTTTCCACCTTGCCGCAAATGCTATAAACGCTACTATCATGAAGAAAACACCCGGATACGGGGAACTGTTCTCTGTTGCGGATGTGGTTCTCTTTTATACGACTCGGCCGAGGATAACTTGGTTTTTATCCGCTTTACTTACGGTTCCGTGGGCTGGTAGAAGAGATAATGGACGGCAACACTGGAGTCGGAATTGGGTTTCTTTCGCATACACACAAGGGTTCGCAGAGTTCGCATTACAGGCTATAAGTTTGTACACGCTCATCATTGCGAATATTCATGGGAAGCAACTTCGAGATCAGGGCATCGATTCGCCGAAAAGTAAAACGTGGGGGAATTCGGAGATGGTGATTGCGGCCCTGGGGTGGGTTGCTATGTTTGGATTTTCGTGCTTGTTGGTGCTGGTTTTTGTTTGCTCTTGTTGTGGGAGGAAGGGGAGGAAGGATGTGAATGGTGGGTATGGAAGTGGAGACAATATGGATAATGAGGAAAGAGGGGGGAGGAAAGGAGGTCATTGTGGATGGTTTGACTATGGGTGGATTTTGGTAGCGGTTGTTGCTGTCGCTTTGGGGTGTAATTGGGTTTTTTGGGATGGGTATCTGAGGGAGTTTCCTGAAGAGTGAGTTTATTTCTTTATTCTTTCTATTATTCTTGAATTTAATTTCAGGTTCTGCTGGGGGTGGAGTCTGGGGTCTCATTGAATGTGTTGCTGACGTTGACGAAGATATTGTCCTCCTAAACTTACCGTACAGGCTGTTATTTGGGTTTTGTTTGCTGCTTTGGGTATACCTTTTGGTGTTGGATTTTGACTTGTGATGCATTGTAATGCGTTGATGAATAATAAGTGAAGGTCGCGTAATTGTTGTTGCTCTCGGTAGGTATTTCTTACCGTCTTCAAATCTGGGTATATCGAAGTATGTACATTAAAGCATTCGCAAAAGTAATGCTATCCAAGGCCACGGTTCTTCGACTATCTAGCTCCCAATGGTGCTCCATTTTGTTGAGGGGTCCTCGTCCTTTTGAAGACCATCCTCATATTCACCTTCTCCTCCACAGATTTGCCAGATGCCAAGCATGGTGGATACAACTAGAGCACAGGCCTGGAGGCCATTTGCCAGACTCGCTTCTGCAGAGGATGTTGTAGGTTTGGATTGCGACCTGCAGCATCGTGTTCCAGCCCATTCGCCGCAGTCTTCTGCAAATCCCTTCGAGGACCCCTGCCTCCCGCCTCCTGCTATCTTGTTGTTTATATGTAGCCAGCACCATGCTTGAGCTGTGTCGGTGAGAGTAGTGTGTAGAAATATAAGTGTGCATTAGCTCGGCTTGTTCTTTGCGTTGCGTTGTGATCGATGATCGAGTCTGTTAAATTGATGAACTTCTCTTCTCATCTTCGTAAAATCAGAGGAGTTCACTAGGGATTAATTATGTAGTCTCAGGAGGCTTAGCACAGCATACGTGGCGTGCCATGATGCCGCTCTGGTCAGAGAGGAGGCAGAATGACTCTGGTTGTAATTGCGGTATTGATAGTGTTCATCGTATCATTCGTCACTGCGACTCCTTTTCTCGACTTTGTCTGCGGTTCGGCAAGTAGATATTGGAAGGTTTCGCTCGTATCTGCTGTTGGTCCCAAGTTAGGCACGCTTTAATCGATAAGATTCGACGCATCGCCAGCGAGTTGGATCGTAGATCAGAGATGTTTTGAGGGTTGACTACTCACCATCGACTTTTAACTGGTGTCATGGCGATTATTCGGTATCTAACGATACCTCTGAATCCAGGTTATCGAACGGTGATGTCAGCATCCAATTAGCTGATGGTTTGGCCGTGTAATTGAGAGCGTTTGTTCTCGCGGAGCGGAGTTGGTGTTGTGAAGTTGGGCAAAGTCACGTGCCCACTGTATCTTCTCATTTATCCGAAACCCGAAAAAAGGTGGCAGCCGATTTTGGATTGACCAATCAGACACCCTGGTATCTTTTGGCTCGTGCTTGTTTTGGACCAGCTTTTTGGCCGCAATTTGCAATTCAATCCTTTCGCAACGTCGTAAGTGTTCTAGGCTTATCGGCCGCCATTCTACTAAATAATTGGGAGAAACATCAAAAGGTTCTGCTTGTATTAAGTCGGGAGAATGCACGAAATAGGCAGTGTGAATAGGTGATCCAAGCAAAGTTCAACCTTGCGATCATGTCCAACCGAAAGGATAGCGGCGGGCCGAGCCTAGCCAGGCCCATCAGCGCTTACACGGTTGGCCATAGCAGAACTCAAAATCCTGCTTCACCTTCACCTGTCCCGCTCTCCGAATTCACACCCCCTCTCCCATCAACGACCTCATCCTTCATCAACAACCTCCTCTCTTATCGACGACCCCCTCTCCCTTCAACGACCTCATCCCTCATCAACAACCCCTCTCCTATCGACGACCCCCTCTCCCTTCCACGACCTCATCCCTCATCAAGAACCCCTTCTCCCATCAACCTCTTCTGGCATCAATAACCTCTTCTATTTATCAATCACTTCCTCACCAACATGAAAACCCATACGAAGAATACACACCACCTGGCTTCAGTCAGAGTACAAGTTGCGGAAAATCTTACATCCGCTTCAGCTTTTGAGATGCGGGATTTAGTTGCAGAGAGACTAAAAGCGCTACCTACAAGTTGCGAATACTCAGGGCTTGCTTATTTCCCTTCGAGTTCTTTTGGAGAAGTCTTAGATTGCATATTATTGCTTGGTTTTTCTTCCGACAAGGCATTGGAGAACTGGGTATACCAACTGTTCGGCAGACATATCGACAAGCCTGTGGATAAGCTGCCAGGTATTGTTGAAGCTATTTGCAGAGGCAACGTAGGGAAAGGCGACGACTGGGCATCAAAACTCGGTGAACCGAATAACGCACAACTAGATGCTATTCAAACGCCAACAAAGTTCTTTGATCCCATTGTCGATGACTGGTATGAGGGTGTGCCTCAAGTTCCGCGGTTTGTTCTATTGTGTAATCAGAGCTTTGATAAAGGTTGTGGAAGAGGGTCGAAGAGGCTTTGCGGCAATGGGTTAGGTACAAAGTGATGTTTCTCTTGTGGATTATAGTATGTCTTCGCCTGGGACATTTTAATTGTATTCTTGATCTTACTCTGGTGTTGAGCCAAATCCACCTGGCAGCAGCTGAATGGATAGCTTCATAAAAGATACTGTGTATAGTTGTCGAGTCTTTCGTCCTCCTATGAGCCCTGAGATATTCTCTTGCTTCAAGACTTCCCCACTTTCGCCTAGATCATGTCACCACGCTTACTTTCAACGTAAACTTCGACAGCACATTACACCGCTTTCATGCCATATTAATCATTCAAGCATCATCCGTACCTCAGGTTGAGAACTCCGGCAAGATCGCAAACTCTACCTCTTCTCGGCGACATGACAGACAGCTCCCCTGAGGAGACTTTGTATCACGCACAAGAAGACAAAGAACCTCTTCACCTCGCTCATTCTATATATCTATCATCCCCGCTTCTTGAACAAGAAAGATTCTTCGAACTCCATTACACTGCGAAATATACTTAATGTTGATGTTATAGGTTGACGGGCCTGATTCCTCTCAGAAAAGAGGCACTTCGCAAATCAGCAGCGCAGCGACGACACCATTATAATTTTCGAAGTCACTAACTCAGGGATGTTTGAAAAGTGTATACAATGTGAACTGCCTAAAGCTGTATGAAATTTAAAGACGTTCATAAAACTAGAGCCTTCCGAATCTAAAGTAACGGTGTTTTGTCTCGTCACGGGGTGCGTCTCGGGACGCTGGGAGAGACGTTACATTTACTTAAGTTAAGTGCTTAAACACTCTCGCTGCGTAACATGGAAAGAACAATTCGGTCGTTTACACGCATTAAAGCACGCTTCAATATAGATCAAGTGTACCTATGAACTGACGACACAACAACATTCTATTGTTTAGCCTTCCATGTATCTAAAGCTATGCAGGATGAAATAGAATATGGATGATTAACTCCTAAAACACGTTTCCGACCTCGTATACAATCTTCCATAAGTCTTACAGCTTCAATTTCTTTGCCGTTTCCCTTCCACGTAAACGCTAAGTTGTTCATGCTCGTTAGCGTATCTGGGTGGTCCACTCCGAGCTTCGTCTTGCGAGTCTTCATGACTTGCACCTCCGGCTTTTCAGCCTCATCCCACCGGCCTTGGTTGCTGTAAATTTTAAAGGCGTTCATGAAATTAGAGCTTTCTGAATCCAAGTTACCTATGTTTTGTGTCGTCACGGGGTGCGTCTCTGGACGCAGGCAGAGACGTTACTAGAAACAGGATCCTATGATAACACAGTTTTATTCGACATTTCTAGCCATGTATTAGCCCTGAAGAATGCCTGANTACGCCCTAATCNNNGGTACNGCAANNTATTCTCGCCCTTGTAAGTTATAATGGTGTTTTTATTTCTTCTTGATGAACTTGAGCTGAGCTCCTTATAGGACCGCAAGAGTTGCTGAAGATAGTGTTGGGGTAGTCNTAGAAGTGCGTATTCGGCTTGAAATATTCAAGCATTCTCTATCCCAATACATTTCCGACCCAGTTTTTTGGAAAGTGTAAGACACTGGACCCAAGAACAGAAAGCAAGANTTTTCTGCTAAGCCACCCGCGAAAGCATTACAAGTGTCATCGTCGATACAGTCGATACTGCATTGTGAGATATCAGCAGACTTGACTGTTATATACCTGGCTAGGGCATTATCAGACAAAGTAATACTGTTGATATCAATCTTCACTCCACAGTTTATAGAAGAGGGATCAAAAGCAATAGAAGAGTGGTGAAACAGAGCCAATAAGATCCAGAGTTTATTCATAGTATTCGATTACTTTCTTTGATTGTTGGCAAGTACTGTAGGTAGTATCAGGGTCTCTTCAGAGAGTAGTGAGCACTAAAGCCTATTTGTAAGTGGATACTAAGTCTCACGCGCTCACATTGTAGGCTGTTTGCTATACACTTTGAATGCCTTTTTAGGCGTGAGCACATATCGTCTTCGTCATTTTTGGCGCTCATGGCCGACGTCATAATCGCTGGCTGAAAGTGGCTGCTTACCACTTCGAGAGGTAGTAAATTAACTACAGTACTGTACTGTANCACTTGGTGAATACCTAGCCTTCGCGTGTCCACTTTGAGCTGCCGAGGCGCTCGCTTCTAATGTCCCTGAGCGTGTCGTAGAAAGGCGAAAAGTTGGGCCCTGCTGGGTCTGACAAAAATGGCCGAGTAGAACATTTGAGTTAGGCAGGGTATCCAACCACAAGTCTCCAGAAATAGACCTCGTCACGAAAATTCGTTTAACAAAGGATGACATTCGTTTCGCCTTTTACTGTGACCCANTCCGAATTTCTCGATCANAACCCGTTGAAGTTCAACATGACTTGGAAGTTATTTTTGTTTATGCTCNGCAGTGCTAGTTGCCACCTATTCGTGGGATATCCACCTCCTCTTCGTTGGCACCAAGATATTACTCTACTCATAATGCCACTGAACGGGGACCCTAATGCGTATCCACCGATTGGTCAGCAGTCGTTCCCCTGTAAGGGTTTCCACGCGGATATTGATGGACCGGAAGGAGATCCAGTAGCAAGCTGGACGGTAGGGCAAGATGTGACTTTCTCGTATGTCTTACGATGCAATGGCGCCCTGACGCTGACTACGAAAGGCTCTTTGATAGCACCAATACCACAGGCGCTACGATGCACAGTCCGGGAGCGGCTCACTCTGGAGGCTCATGCCAAGTAGCTCTCTCTTACGATAAGGGCAGGACCTGGGTCGTTGTGCAGACATGGGAAGGGGACTGCCCGCGTACACAAACCCCCGGTACCATTACAAATTTCTATGACATGGACCAGAATTATACATTTTCAATCCCGAAAGACTTCCCAACTGGACATCGCGTGATATTTGCCTGGTAAGTCACACTATAAATTGTTATACTGCGCTTACTTAACTATGTAGGGTATGGATAAATGCAACTGGAAATCGTGAATACTACATGTCATGTAGTTCGGTTGATATTTCTGGATCTGGTCCTGTAACAACAACTACACCAGCAGGCCCTCCTCTCCTTGTCGCGAACCTTGACCCTATGAAACAAGAGTGCTATACTAAAGAGGGGACTTCAGTGATATATCCTCAAAAGTATGCCGTAGGAGCACCTGTATATCGGGCAGCTGTCGCTTTAGGATTGGAACCCTTTCCCGGTCCCAATCCAGATGCTTGTGGCTCAGATAGCTTGACATTTGTGAATTGTTGAATGAATACAGAACTCTNAGAATTGATTCTTGATCTAAGTTATCAGGTAATACAAGTTAAGCACCAATTAGTCTCCACCANTATCCTCTTGAAACCAACCACAATGCATTATGATTATTAAAATTGCGACTTGTGAATTTCGGATACTGTACAATTTTTTGGCACACCAAGTTTTTCTCCACACAAGGATGGACGTCAACTACATCTTGACCAATATTATGATGAACTAACGTCCGTCCCTGCGTGGCGAAAAACTGTTGGTTGGGCAATCCTGGTCTCTGAGTAAAGCGTATTATAGCANGTGCCCACGGGTATATAGTCCCGTGGAGGAACCCAGTTCCAGTCAATGAAGCATGCTGCAATCACTTCTTCTTCCAATACTCAACTAANACCTGGTGTGCCGAAAAATTAGACATATTTCACAATTCATAGGTAGCCAAATCAATANAAATAGTGTGTTTAGCCTATAACTAACTTTAAATATCAAATCTCTTGTTGTAGTTGGTCTAAAGAGGTCTAAAGAGGACATTGTGGAGAAAAATATCGCGATCCTTGCAATCTTATTGGTCGTTTTCGGCACACCTGGCTTTTCGCTACGTACGGATAGACGTTATTTAACTTAAAGCTTAACGTAGAAACAAACTTGAATTTCATCTGGTTTCAGTCTGAATTACTTGAATGTACCCATTGCGCTGACTTGAGATTAGCATATATTTATTAAGAAAATCCTGCACCCTTGACCTTCAGACGGTTCATGGACCGTCGTCCATTCGCAAATCGACACTTCCAAAATAAGCAGGTTTTACGTTCTCGTTATCAATTCTGAGTGTTGCTCTTTCAATCACCTTAGATGGTTCGATAACCCGAAATACATAGTCCTGGGCAGACCAAAGCATGAGAATGTATTCTCTTCCCTTGTCAAATCTGAAATTTNGAATGAAGCACCCATTGTTCAGATTTCGTACTTTCAGGACCGAAGCAGTNGTTTTGAGTGCGTACCGCTTGTCCATTGGCACATTTCCCTGTATTGCAGGCCGAAAGGGCCGCTCCCACACCGGTGGATTCAATCCGAAGCACCACCGAAAGACTGTCTTCCCCAATGGTCGATGAGTCTTACCAACAAGATATCGCTTCGTGGTCCAGGTTGTGGGGTNGCATAACTCCCTGTTGTTGTCTGACGAATTCAGGCATGCCCACAGTACGTATTTGCTTCTCAGTGCAACTATCGTAAGGGATGATGGCAACAGATTCTTAATTTCCCACAGATAAACGGTCTTTGCGTCTGCAGCAAGAACTTTGTCATCGTAAATACTCACACTATGGATGTATGAGTCGCCTTTTGCCGNGTATTCGAATATCTTGCCACCTCTTCGATCGTACAGTCCAATTTCACCACAGAAGCTGCCGACCATGATATGATTCTCATCTATAGAGAGAGTTGAGACTGACTGACGAGAGAACGATACGCTGTTGTGTTTCTGCCGTTTGAGGTCTAAGATGTGGATTTGGCCGTCTTCACTACCAAACACGAGAACACCTGAGTGAAAGCCATGACAGGTTATATCGGAGTTGACAAATTTCGATAAGGAGTGTTTGGCAATTATTTCCAGGTGAACATCCAACTGGTAGAAGGNCTTTCCGGCTGTAATAATGGTGATATCAACTCTAATACTTCTTAGTAAATATGAACAGCTGTTAAATCTCGAATTATCATACCCATTAAACGAGCCAGACTTGATCTCGCTATCGAAGACCGGCCCTTGTGTCCAATCCAAATGCGTCGGTTTCACGACAGACGAGATAGGACGCATTGTGATATGATACGTGGCCTGTTGACAAATATGATATAAGCATCTGAATTTATTCTTGGCTCCCTCTTAAACCCTGGACGCGATGGAGGTGGGCTTTTATAGCGTGCTCGCCAAGTTGTTTACAGTACGATTCGATTTTTCTTGCAGCCTTGGCGAGCATTCCCGCCAAAAATGGAGGAGTCGAATTTAGCGCTCATTTGGCTGACATCAAGATAGCGCATAAACAATTGAAAAGATTGGGCAAGACTCAACGTGCCCTTTAATACANGCTAGCTTATTAGCTTATTCTTCTTGGTGCATGCACGTCATTTGCACAGACCCTTACCTTCCTGTTGCCAGCAAGAACCATGGCTGCACACACAAATCTGATGGCGACAAGTATGACAGTTTTGGCAGTATGTAGGCGTGTGGATCTTAGCCAATAGAATTTCCTTTGTAATCATAGTACAGTATCAGAAACAGCGTCATCGTTTCCCTAGGTGCGCCATGCAAACAAAGGCACCTTTTCTGAGCAAGAGCCAGAAGTGGCAGATCCAAATGGTCTGTATGTAAATCTCCGCCCGAAAATTGTATAGTACAAGTACAGTTACAGTACTGTATCGTTGTTGTTTACTTAATTATTTTAGCGAGTTCTTTTTCCGGACTACTGTGGCTGTGCGCCCCTGNGGGGATGTATCCATACGTATCTCTGCAAAGGCAGAATCGGCGACCCTCTAAATTACCCCACAATTCCAAAAGGCCATCATTGTCCCCAACATACTTGAAAAATTGGATGGGTAAGATGNCTTCTGACTTTAAGCATTCCTCTACCACAGCCGCACCACCGAGCTCACATCCATACAAGGTGTAAAAAGGTCTCTGCCAAGTGCTGGGCTGTTCACGAAGTCGATGGAATCGAATTTCGGAGAGTGACTTACATCTTCAGACTCAGCAACTTAGTGAAGAGGCTAAGCTTGGACNTCCCTGAGCGTGCCAGTCAACANNTTCAGGGNACCTTCATCTGCCTTTATCGCATCCCTGCGTCAGCAATTATGGAGAGCAGAACGCCAGCAGAAATCGAATACGGCAAGTACACAGACAATAGATCGCAAGGGTGAACGATTCACTACACCGCTCCGAACCACACTGGCGGCATCTAAAACATCTCTAACGTCGTCATAATGTGCCATGATTATCGATGACCCCCTTAACAGGGGCAAATCCCCGCCCAGAAATGCGCACATAGCCAGGTAAGGCTGCCATGTTTCGATGAATGTCCTTTTTATCGACAGAGTCTTCCACAATGACGACTTGCTGCACGAAGAGCAGGCTGTGGGTAAGTACAGATTGTTTATTTTGCGATGTTCTCTCGATGATTTAAGTCGGCACTATCGACTGGCAGAAGACGGAGGACGGTCAACAAAGTTGTTCGAGCCACCTGCCGATCTTGATCGGTCCTCGAGAGCAGAATGACTTTTTCGCAGGTTATACACGTTAGGACGATATGCGACTCTCAACGGCCTAGTAACAACGGGCCACTCATCTCGGAGGTCATGCTGCGATAAAAAATTGTTGGTGCTGGGGTGTGTTTGGAGTACCGTTGCCGTTGTGATTGATCTTTGGATGCGTTGAGAAATTTTTGGTGATTTGCTGAACTTGGCCACGTCAGATGATTAGGAAGTAAATACAGTGATCCGCAGAAAACTCTCANCACTCTTGAGGGCCACATATCTTTGCCGTGGAATGACGTTGCAACTTCCTCCCTCCCCAATCCTCCACCAGAGTTGCCAAGTCCTTATCGTGGGGACGTTATCGATGGAGAACATGCTTTTCGACAGGCTTAACAGCGATCATTCTTTAAATTATGGAACTACCGTGAATTCGACATCTGGTGGCCCGAGCGTTCGCCAAGCCATCCTCGCAGCCGAACAAGCTGACCAGCCCAGCGGCGGACAAGCCTCTTCTCCGACTCAAGACAATTGTGAGCGAACCGCCTTGGCCACTTTTGGCTGACACCGGAGCGGCCCGCCTCCGCAAACGGTGCATGACATCTGGCCACAAATCCTGCAGATCTTAAAACCTGGGGAACTGACCAGGGGTAGGGGGGGGGGGCGCGNGGCGGGGGCGCTGGGAAGACAAAACTTCAAACCCTCGCAACTCATCTCAGCAATACCATGAAGCAAGATCGCTTGCAACACTCCTTGGAGAAGCGAGCAATGAATGGATTTATCATGAAAGTGTACATCATTTNACCTCGTCAAAGTATACAGTACGAGCTTCTAGCAGCCACTTCCATAAAACGTTCAGACACCTGATGCCCAACATGAGCCAATTCAANTACGCAGTACTCTTCCCAAGTCAAATCAATCAATCCTTCATGTATCATGCATATTGTAATAGCAACAATTGTTCTCCTGGTCGTCAGGGCCACTGTCAGAAGTGCTGCGACTAACTAGTGACTATCACGAGTCGCACAGATATTAACCAACTCCGTGAAAGAAAGGAACAGTCCGTGAGGGTGAGTCTGCCTTGTTAATATCATCATTGTACAGTCATTGAGAGGAGACTCACAAATGGCGTGATCCGTCAGCCTAATGCAATGACCCACCTGCCCTCAGCAGTCCTAGTATAATCCAGCCACATATTAAACCTATTCCTGCTGCCACCAATACGGGAGNATCTTTGACTACACTAAACACAACTTTCCCAGCCCTTACGATGCCATTGAGAGCCCGGGAATTGCGAATCGAAGTGGACATCAGGGGGAAGATGACGAGGCTAGCAAGTAGCCATGTGACGAGAACAAGCAATTTCGCATATAGAAATTTTGTCATCTCAGCCTTCACCTTTAGCCAACATGCCATGGTTAGAAAACTGACTACAGACCTAGCAGAGCTAGATTCCNAATGAGGNCCGCTTGAGTAATCTTGTTGCTGAGATAGTCGGCGACTTTGGTCACAAGCAGCTGGAGATGACGCCCTTTGGCGTGGACTTTTACCTTCCTCTTTAACTTGAGGATATCGAAGTGAAAGATGAGAAGTCTCTGAAGGGAACATATGGATTCTAACTGCTGATTGGTCTGAATGGCTGTAAAAGCGATACTTGAAGAATAAAACAGGGGCACAAGCCCGGGTTTTTATTTCTCGAGTGGTCAGAAGTGGCTTAGCGCCGGAAATGGACGGAGAGATATCCAGCAGTGAGTTCTTGGAGCAGGTTGTTTAGCGCAGCCGCCTTATCGAAGCCGAGACTCGAAATACTGGCTCCATGTTGTAAAACACTGAACCAAGTCCCAGGAGTTGTGTAAGCAAAAGATTACTATTGTACATCGGGTCGCCTGATTACTGTAATTGCTCATCAACTTATGCTGGAGGAGTGACTTTCAATCCTTGCAGCATATGGTTCGCATTCGCATGGTACATGTCTCGGGAGAGATTGGTATCAATTCTGTCTACTTGTAGTAATTTACATAATATGCCCCGTGAATATATTCTTGGCTGCTATCCAAAACCAACCTTCTGCTCAAAGGGGAGTTCTTCGTCAGCGCACTCTAGGGGAAGATTATCTGTTGGTAGGCTGTTTTGTATCACCGCCCAATATAGAGAACTTGCGGCTTTGAGTCTCGCCAGAATCCCATTTTTTGGCTCCTTTAGCCTCGAGCGAATGGTANCGAGGAACACTTCTCGGTGAGATATCGTTAGTGCCTCTAATTTGTAAGTCGCCTTCGGGACAGCGCATAATACAACACTAGGATGCTCCAGATCGTCCTTGAAGATATCAACCAATTCAGTCCAGATTGACGCTTTCCTTGCCCTTTTTAAGATGAGTTTCCAGGTAGTTCTATTGGAGACCTCAAGCCTGTCCATTACCTCTGATATTGTAGACTTAGGAACTGGGCCACGGTCATGAGGGCGCCTGTTGAAATCTTCCATAACCGCCCAGAACTGCCGAGAAAATTCGTAGTGGATATACCGTTGTTTCAGAGCTCGCTTCTCTGTCCTGATCATGAGCCACAGTTTTGCCAAGTCTTGGTTTTCNGCTGTNGAGTTCTGCTGTTGTTTTTGCGTGGCGCGTTCNACTGCTACGGCTTCTCTTAGCGTACTGANCATCGTGTCCTCCCCTGCAAACATAGAAGCGATACGTTCAAGACTCATTTNCTCTCTCACCCTNTGACCAGTAAGATCAGAACTTTCAGACTCCGATACGAATAGCGTTGACCGATTGTTGTGGTGATTGTCCTCAGGATTCGCAGATGGAACCTCTAGACTGTCGCTGTTCTCGGTGGCTTCATGAGGAGTCTCGTTGGGCTTTGATTCTCTCTGTTCGAGTTCCTGATGTCGAAGTTCGGAAGGGTCAAGGCTTGCAGCCAATAGCTCGGCCAAGACCCTTTCCCTAAACAATGGCATGAAAGTATTACTCTCGTCCTGGGTGAGGTGTGGCCGTCCAGCAATCAGGAGGCGAATGCCCATCAGGACGAAAAGACCGCAGTCTGAATTATTGCTTTGTTTCGGATTCTGTGGCGCTTTGAGCTCCTTGATTTGTTTTGTGGGAAACCAGGCTTCAATCCATTCCAATAGATTCTTTGGAGCTTCGTTACCAAGACTGTCATAATAGGTCCAATACAAAGGATCCTCTTTGCTCTTTGATGTTACAACACCAAAAGTCCAATGATAATTCTTCTGATTGATTGGTAGATACAGAGTATATGTGCCAGTTTCAACGAGCTTCGCAAACCATTTGAAGGGCCGATCAACTTTCATCGTCGCCATGAGAAAGGAAGTTGCAATTTTTTGAATCGGAGATGCGATAGACCGCCCCAGGAGCTCAAGATAAGCATTTATGATCTCATCATTAAGCCAGTGGCCTGGCTTCAGGCGCCAGAGGGATTGTCCTAAGTAGGTTGCCTCGTAACCAAGATTGGCAAGCTTAGTGATGGCAGTCGAGCCTGTACGCGATGTCTCATTCCCAGTTGAGCCATCGCAAGGAACCACAACTTCGCTCAGCCTTTTGGACATGTCAACCTTCCAACAGTCCAATAATTCCGGCAAAACATCTTGGTTCTTACTTGATGGCAGCAACGGCTTGTTGACCACCGTCAAATCGACTGTACTACCATCTGAACTAGGAATTGGGGATCCCACTGCAGAGACGAAGAGAATCCTGCCGTCATCCTTGATATCAAGAATTTTGGACTTATTTTCGGGTTGCTGGAAGATTTGAGCGAGCGTTTGTGTATCCAGCTCAGCCAAGGCTCGACTGATTGCGGCTCCAGGAGACCTGGCAATTAAAAGTGACTTGCATCTGTTCTGCAGTTCCAGGATCTCGCTGTCGCTAAATATGAGAGGAACATTCATCCACCATGTAGAAACGTGCCTTGCCACTATTTCGCAGCTTCCCATAACAACGAAGTCGAAGAAATCAAGCTTCTGGGTCGGGGCTTTGAGGTTGATCCAGACAGCCATCCCACCGTTTTGACGAACTGCCTTGCACATATCTCTTGCAAGAAATCTTGCCGAGTCAACTTTGAGAGCAGTTCCAACTACGACGACTAAATCGGGCTTCTTTTGCAGATCCGCATGTTGAACTGTGCTGATAGCGTCCGCATCCGGGTAGTGGAAATCTTGATAAAGCCAGACTCTAGGCCTCAGGACAGGAACTCTGCCTCCTCGTCGAGATACCTTGCACTCAGTACACCGTGGTCCTGATGGTTCCAAGGCGAATAAGGCTGGGTCAAAGCGAGACAAGTGCCGAGGATCTCCTTCGCACCTAACTGTCTTTAAGTCTCCGTGTAGCTGAATCGTTTTTGGCCATGGATTCTTTAACGACAGAGGAATTTGGGTCTCCAACGATACTAGTTGTGTATCAAGCCCATCTATGTTTTGAGTATATAGCCGGTGCAGGCGACCTTCTTTGGCAATAGCTTCAAGCACATAGTGAAATTGGGTTGGCGTTGCTCCTTGCACCTTGTCATACATGGAAGAAAACATGTCGTTGAGAGCTTTCGTGTCTTTGTCGTTACGGTACATGTGCATGTTGAAGATATTCGTAGTAGCGGAGGGGAGTTCTTCAAAGGTAGGGACTTCATAGCTTAGCAGGTATGGTCTTGGAGAGGTCTAACTCACTCCCGGCTTCTGCTGAGATACCCGCCCCTGCTATAACGACAATTTTCTTCTTCTCGCGTAATGCTTTTATTAAAGGAAATAGTTCCATGTGCGTGACATAGTCTTGCTGAGAATTTAAATTAATTCGCTTTGCCATTTTAATACTTCAATTGATAGAATCCTGGAAGTTTTGTGATTTCGTAACATATTTATTTCTTAGTTATCTAAGTACGCCACTTTTGAAAGCCTCCCGTTCCGGCCTCGGGAGGTTAGGTTCTGGCAGCCTCGAAAGCCGCACCCTCTGTTCAGACGCCGAGATAAAATTTCCAAGCACAAAACCGATCCGATTCTGCATTACAGTAATAAGGTCAGCTTGAAGGCTGATAATCTAGCTCTCTCAATGTGATCTCTTTCCTCAGTGAAAGACGCAGAGCAGACCTTAGCTCATCTCGAATTTTCTTTGACGCAGAGACTTGAGATTGTTAGACATAGTAGACTTCTTGACATGCGGCCCGCATACCTGTAATAAGCATTCGAGGTGTACTTTCATACACCGGCAAGGCGTCAGGCTCATGGAAGACTTCGTCTTCCGGATTTCCCAGAATAACCCTTCTTCGTCCTCTTTCTATCTCCTTTGCCCTCGTTACCTTCATTTTTCGTTCGGCTTCATCCCTCTGTGTCTTCCCCTCTTCAATCTCAGCAATCTCCCTACTCAAGGCGTCTTCGGGCGATAGAGGATCCGGAGAAATACTTGCTCTGCTTGAAAGCTCTCCAGGCAGCAACTGAGACGTGTGCACCGTAATGACAAGGGCCTAAATGCATGAGAAAGCGACAATTTGAAATAGGGCTGTGGATTACGGATTTATTCTTCAGTTTTCGATCTTGTCCAAGATCCCAATTGAAAAAGCGGGAAGATCGTGTTATAGAGCTCTTTGTGTCGACCTATTAGTTAAATAGAACAATGAATGATTAGAGAAGAATGTTTACCAATGTCTTCACATTCCCAGACTAAACGGATCCGGCGAGCTCGAACCTCACGAGCGAGCGTACCTTGCACCAGCCGCTCTAAAAGTGGCAAGTGCGCTACGATGCCGTACCCGCTTGCAACCATCAAAATATACTCGTAGCTATCCACCGGTATGATGGCGCCATGTGGTCCAGTGAATAGCACCCGACCCAGTCCTCCGCTTTCCCCGCTCGCAGGAATTGCCCGGGTTTTAAGATTTCTCGTCCATCCACGACGAGGCTCAATCATAAGTTCTAGCTTTGTCTGCCTCTTGCCGGTCCAGGATGCGACGACGAATGGATGGGTCTGTATCGAAATGAAGGAGCGGATGCCTACTGAAGGGTATATATATTAACGTACTGTCCAGCCTCCATCTCCAAAGCTTCTTGCAGAACTATGGTTAGCTGCACAGGACCATTGTCATTGGTGTCAGGATACTTAAAGACCTCTCCAACTCTAGGCAACTTTCGGCCTTTGGACCGAGCGATAACTCCGTTGCGGGATAGCAGAAACCATCCTTCGTATACGGAAGTTACCATAAAGATCCCCAGATTGATATAGAAATAGATCCTAGGAAATAACGTCGACGGGACATGGAGTACGGCTGATACGGCAACAACAGCCGCCAGAATATAGTGCAAGCGAAGGAAAATCTCGTATGACCATCTGCGAAGCGGAAACCAGGACCAGGACGTTACAGATATCAAAACTAGAGACGATCCACTCTGAACGTTGTTAGTGAGTCGGACAGGGTGACAGAAACGAGACTACTTACTATTATCGCAGAAAGGTTTGCAATACCACGTACAGAGAAGGCCGTGTGAGAGACGAACACGGCGAGTACATGGAACAATACCAGGCTGCAGGACATTAACCCAGCGGAACGGTGCATTAAGCGAAAGGTGCTCAAGGAGATGCCAAGAATATCAGCAAGGAATCCCAGGTGCGGGCCGAGGAAGAGGGGGACCATATTGATTAATGAGAGATTACCGGCTCGTATACCGGCCTTTGCAAAACCAGAAACTCGAAAACCGAGGCAGAAAGAGTTGCCGGCAAAATAAATAAGCTGAACCAAAACGTCTGCGAGAGTCCAGGGACCTAACAATCGGTGGCGGCGAACAACGTAAGGGTACATCAGATAACGTAGAGCTCGGTCAACGAGAGGTGGTATAGAGAAGGCAGAGTATGGAACCACAGAAAGTACATTGATGATGAAAAGGAAGAGAAGGATGCCACCTAAGACGATGGCGTAAACTACGGTGGTTTCCATGGTACTGTAGTGAGTGTTGTGGTAGGAGGAATGCAATTTTATGGCAGATCTAAGTTAAGGATTTATACCGAGCGATACAGCCAAAATAGGCTGCCATTGCAAAAACCAGTTTCTAATGAACACCCTTATATTTCTGTAAATTAACTATTTCGAGAGCCTTTTTGAGATATGATCCATCTTAGAATCCATACTAACTTAGATACCACTTAATTAGTGAAATTAACCTTGGCTGAAACCAAAACACACCCTTAAAATTGCAAGAGTCGAGTAAAAGAAATAGGAAATGAAGAAATGGTGAAATAGGGGAAAGCAACCAAAAGAAATAAGAAAATTACAAGTATCAGGCCAATTTGTTCAAAACACAAAGCTGATAAAATTTACGACTGAAGCATAAAATCAGCATTAATACCCGAAGATAACACAGGGCAGAAATATTGGCATGACAGGTTGAAAAAAAAAGGATCCTCTCATCCTATAACAATTCAAAGCGTCTTCAGCTTTGCGGCTCCCTTCTTCTCCCAGATGGCAAGCGCTTCAGTCTCATCCACCTTCTGTTCCACTGATAAGTCCTTCCACTTAGCTACCCCTTCTATATTAAAACTTATCAAGACAAATCGAAAGAACAACCTAAGACAAATAGATCAAACTAAAAAGGCATGAGTGATTAGGCAACCAGGGGAAAATATTATGCGAAGGAGCCCCAAAATACGGCCTGACAACTAACAAATGCTATTAAATCGGTAGCGGAGAAAGAGAAATCTCGATCCAGTTGCGGCTCAAATTACACCTGTCCCTTGTTCAACTGGTTCCAATACACGGTGAATGAAGCCATCATACTACCCACTTGTTTATCTGACATATTCTGCGGGTCGATATCTCTGTCCTCACACCAATCTACCTTAAACTGTGCCCGAGTGGCTTTCTTCTCTGCCGCATTGTCCTGATTGTTCTGATTGTTCTGATTGTCCTGATTTTTCTGATTTTTCTGATTTTTCTGATTTTCCTGATTTTCCTGATTGTTCTGATTGTCCTGATTGCCACCTGGCCCGGGCGTACCTCCGGGTGTCGTTGTAGTTGAAACAGTCTCATCTGGACCCGGGGTGCCCTCAGGAGACAAGGTACTTCCAACTGGCGGAGGCTCAAAGAGGGACGGGTCCCGTTCTTCCGATGCATGTTTCCCTCCTGCCTTTCTATAATGACTTTCATAATGCTTCGCAGCATTCCATATGGCTAAGTCCCCGTTTTTCTTCCAGAGTGTGCGACACCCTGTTCTATTCTCCCAGGACAGAAACCTGTTCTCCGTATCTGGCTCCTTCCATTGGATGAGGAGTTGGACATCTACCAGTTTAGGAAGCTTTTTCTGGCGTCTCAGTTCCTCTTTCTCTTCGGCCGATCGCTTCGGCCGTGGCACGAGCAAGTCCTCGACATTTCCAGTATATCCAGGGGGGACTGCTATCGCAATCCCTTTAACCCCGTTTTCGCACATATCCTCCAATTTCCATTTCTCTTTGGTCTTACGGTCTTTCACCACACCTGCACGTCGGCTCTCCACAATGTTTGGCACATCCTCACCAACCACAACGTTCTTTTTGATCCTGTAGATTTGCCAATTTTCGAATTCGGTATCGATGACCAAGCCTACCTTTCCATACATTCCGGTCGACTTGTAGCCAATAACAGCCTCGGTGTTTCTCAACCCAACTCTTTGCGCAAGGTCCAAAGGATCTGGGGAATCACCAAGATGCGTTCCGGATAGAAGAGCTGCTATGAGTTTGGTGGGATCATATTCGGTAGTGTTGAGAGGACTGTCACTGCTACCAGTGTTCTCTACGTCTTCCATCACTTCGTCAAATTCATCTTCGTTGTCGGCGTCCCTTTCATCCTGCTTGAACTTTGCCTCTTGCGTTTCTGCCTCTTGTATCGCATTCTCATCGTCTTGAAGCTCACCCATGATTATATCGATCTGCGCTTGTATTTTTTTGGCTTCTTCTTCTGCTGCATTTTCGAGTTCTTTTTCTAATTTCTCCTTGCTGGCCTTCTTTCCTGCAATCTTCTCTCTTCTTTCTTGGAGGGTCTTGCGCGCCTTGGACATTCCGTCACTGGCCGTCTTCTTCTTCGCATCTTTGTTGGCCTTCTTATCTGGATTCAATCTTCTCACCTTCTTGGTTCTCCCTGCCATCTTACAGGAATGGAGGGTTGTTTTGGAGTGATATAGTATGCAGATTCGTTTCAGCGATGTGTAAAACGGACTGGTTGTTTAAGAGACACATGGTCTTCTTATAAGTTTTGTAACAATCCAATTTCGGCTTCTATAATAAGCAGTTCTTGGCTCTCTATTTTACGCCAGTTTTGGTTTCGTATAAAGGGAGAGAGGATCGTACTCCGCGTAGAGTCTAATTCAACATCTCATCATGAAGAATGGCCATAATTCGTGCTTTATTCTTGGTCATCTTGTTTGGTTACGGCTTTGCTCATACTGATACTGCTGAGAGCTGTACAGGATTGCAAGCAGAGGCAACCGTAGAAATCCAATACGATGGTCAAGTTGGCTCGGGAATCATTCCGATGACAAGCAACCCTACGTCTTGTGCGAACCTTGTTTCCTCGAATCCGACAGGAACTCTTTCAAATTCAATCACTGCGACGTCAACGTTACCAACGACGACGTCGAGCAAGACCTCCTTAACCTCCGCTACTCTGTTCAATACTCCGCCATCATTTGGGGTTAGTCGAACGCAGATAATCAATGCTACATCCACTGGCCAACTCTATTTCCCTACAACTATAGGGTCTTCCCAAATTATGACTGGTGCCACAGGGACTCAAATCCTGCCAGGGCACAGTACTTCTCCGAACTCCCAAAGCAGTATTATCGCTGGGTCAGGTACTCGCCCAGATGTCAAGTGGTCTCACGTGGTCTTTGGGGCAATAGCGACGGAGCTGATAATGAGAATCGTTTGAATTGAGCGATTAGATAGTAGTATTAGATAGAATTATCTCATCGATATTCCCAGTGCGTGTATGAATGAATTGACACGCGGCTCCATGATTATCTCTCTTTCTGGCGCGACCAATGACCTACAGCCATCTGTGCTAATATCTAAGGGCTCAGGTGATGGCGCATCTGATCGATGGAAACTCCAGCCTGAGGAAGACGAATCTTGCCGCGCTGATTGAACGTCATAAGATGCGGCATTCGCCTTCTTTCCAAATCTAATGCACCCACAAAGCATTTTCACAGTCTCTCCTTCAAAGGAACTATTTCCAAGCACACGGCCAGTTCATATAGATTTATATGATACTGTTAGCTTCGCAACCGATAGTCTCGTTTTGCTGCCATATGCGAAGTCTATTCTGGCCCTTCAAGGCGAGTTGCGGCGCACTGTCATATGTATTTCTAATTCATGTCTATAAGATGGAAAAGAGGTGGATAAGGTAATTAATTGAGTAGTTACAGAAATCGGCTTCGTGCTGGTTCGCTTAAAATATATGTGAGCACGGACCACCTCTGCCACTTTTGGCTTATGCCGGAACGGACCGCCTCCATGTGCTACATGAGGTGTGCCACCCAGCATTGTGGGCTAGCACATATGCTGGTAAAGGGCCTACAGTAAGTATGCTGCTTGAATAATCCTATGGTGATTAGGTAAAGAACTATACACCGAATGCAATGATCATCACTTGAGAATCGGGTAACAAAGGATGTTCAAGCAGTCCACTCGCTGAGGAATCAAGTTAAACAGGCTCTCACGTACTCAGCGCAGTATTCAAGAATCGGTTTGGCAGATGTGTATTATCTATTTTATCTATACTAGGAAGAAATCTTCGTCAAATCTCTCCATACTTTTCCCGTCCCCGAGACGCTCAGCGTCGCACAGGGTGCCTCGGCCGGGAGAGCCAGAGAGATGAGTGTCCAGCACTACCATATCATCGCCGGCTGGTTCCGACGTCGTGAAAGAGCACGTCGGGGTTACAGGGCTAGATGGGTACAGTGGAGAGAGCGCCTCGTCTGTCAAGAAGGACGTGTAGTCCACCTCATCAGAGAACTCAAATAGGTCTTTCAGCGACCCACCTGCCCGCTCCCGGGACTTCATGTCTTGCTCGGACAACGTCTCGAGTTTAAGTTTCTTGCTGGGCACACGTTGATCTTCCACGACTCGCACCAGGAAAGCCGTCAAATTCTCAATATCAGACTTCAATGTTGGTTGAGTTTGGTATAGATATGCTACAAGGGCATCCTCTTGAGGGATGGAAAAGTCGCGGAAACTGTGCCTATCAAATCAGCTGTCCAGGGAAAGTCGGGTCTGCAACTTACGTCTCGTCTGGTATGTCTGGAAGTCGGAGGAAGATACCGGCACCAAATTCTTTCACTAGTTTGGAGCATGTCCGGCCCAGGGGCATCCAGTTTTCAAACCTTTGCTTGGCATCTCGCCGTGTCTCCCCTTCTTTCTGTAGCAACTGTGGGAGAAGGAAATCAACAAAGTCATCATTTAGAGATCTTCTGG
>NYXK01000020.1 GCA_002685535.1 Deltaproteobacteria bacterium | reverse complement strand
AGCGAAGTGTTTGAGGAATTCCGGAAGTCCCGGAAACGGCAGAGTCTTGTTCAGAAAGTTGAATTTTTTCCACTATGTCCTTAATTAAATCCAGTCTTTTTATTAATATTAGTATTCTGTTTACTCCAGACAGATGCAAGTACAAAAGTAACAATATTTTATTCCTTTTTTTAAGAATCATATTTATTGAATTTAATGAACCATTAACCGCATTTCTAAAATTAAACTCAACAAAAATGATAATCATGATGTTTATAGATTTCCTGCTAAAGAGGACAAACTATGTGTAAAGCTTGTTGTTTTTTAGCAATAGTATATATTTTTTACATAAACTGCACACGTTATTAAGCAGTCAATTTTAGCACAAAATACTATTTATATACTTTCATCTTTATGTTTTATTTTTTGTTTTCATGGACAACACACGTATAAAAACTAAAATAATCTGCACAATCGGACCTGAGACTGAATCATTTGAAATGTTGCAGCGGATGGCCGGCGCAGGAATGAATATAGCTCGTCTCAACATGTCTCACGGTAATCACGAATGGCATCAGCGAGTTATCAAACACATCAAAACACTAAACCGCAAAATAAAGTTTCCTGTTGCGATCCTGCTTGATACACAAGGTCCGGAAATTCGTACAGGTCGCCTCGCCTCAGATCTGGATTTAAAAAAAGGTTCAGTAATATCGATTGTAGTCAGGGGGGAAAGTGATCCGGAAGAAACATCAATTCATATTGATTACGATGACTTGATCAGCACTGTGCTGGCTGGTGATAAAATTACTGTTGATAGTGGTTTGATAAACTTGGAGGTTTTAGAAAAGCATGACCGCATGATGCGTTGTCGTGTACTTGACGGTGGCGTACTGAAGAGTAAAAGACATGTCAATCTTCCAGGAGTACGTGTTAATCTGCCGGCAATCACCAAAAAGGACCGCCGCGATATTGAGTTTGGAATAGCAAGAGACGTTGATTATATCGCGCTTTCATTTGTCAGGGAAGCTGCGGACGTTTTGCAATTAAAAGAATTGCTTGGTAATAAAGCAGGTAAAATTAAGATTGTAGCTAAAATTGAAGATGAGGAGGGTGTAAATAATGTCAATGAAATCATTGAGGAAGTTGATGGCGTAATGGTCGCCCGTGGTGATTTAGGTATTGAAATCCCAATCCATACTGTACCAACAGTGCAACGCAGAATTGTCCGTTCCTGTGCAGAACAGGGTAAAAGGGTGATTGTGGCGACTCATTTACTCGAATCAATGATAACAAATCCACTTCCGACACGTGCGGAAGTAACAGATGTCGCAAATGCAGTTTATGAAGAAGTGGATGCGGTAATGCTATCAGGGGAAACTACTGTAGGGAAATATCCACTGCGCTGTATCGACCAACTTGTTAACATTGCCGAGAATGTCGAAAAACATCCTGGATTACGTTTTGTCAGCAAACTAAATACCGACAATGACAAACAAAAATTGTCGTTAGCTGCTGTAGAATTAGCAGAATCTCTTGGTGCACGCGGTATAGTTGTGATCACACGACGTGGTCTGATGGCGGATCTGGTTTGTAATTGCCGTCCTGTTTATAGTGACATTTACGCCTTCACTAATGTCAGTCAGGCTAGAAGGACAATGACTTTAGGACGCGGAATTAGGCCTTTCAGAATAGCCTTCAGTCAAGATCCGGAGAAGACCTTGCAAACTGCATTTAACGTGCTCAAGGAGCGGGAAGGATTTCAATCTGAAGAAAAAGTTGTAGTAATTTCAGATGTTCTGGCAGGGTCCGGGAAAATTGACGCAATTCAAATCCGGCATCTGCCTTGAACGTTTTTTGCTGAAATTACTTTCTTTTTCAAGGCCCTGCCGGATCTTGCTTAAACACGCTCAACGACAGTCGCAATTCCCTGTCCGAGCCCTATGCACATTGTCGCGACACCTAAAGTTGAATCCTGTTCGCGCATTTCATGCAGAAGAGTGCCGATTATCCTCGTTCCTGAACATCCAAGCGGGTGTCCAAGAGCAATTGCTCCACCGTTTAGATTTACTTTTTCATCCATTGCTTCTTCAATGTTCAAATCCCGCATCACCGGCAGAGACTGTGCTGCAAAGGCTTCATTCAACTCAAATAAGTTAATGTCACCTATTTCCAGCTTTCCACGCTTCAACGCCTTATTGACGGCGGGGACAGGGCCGTAACCCATAATCGCCGGATCAACACCTGCCGAGGCCATTGCTTTAACTTTTGCAATCGGCTGCAGACCTAAATCTTTTGCTTTTTTAGCAGACATCATCAATACCGCGGACGCACCATCGGAAATAGCGGAAGAATTGCCAGCTGTAACTGTTCCAGAAACTGGATTAAAGACCGGACGCAGAGCGGCAAGTCCTTCCATTGTTGCATCATGACGGATTACTTCATCTTCCTTGCAGAGCATCAATTTACCTTCTTCATCATGCCCTTCGACCGCTACAATTTCCTTTGCGAAACGTTTTGATTTTGTCGCTTGAGACGCATTTATGTGGGAACGCAAAGCAAATGAGTCCTGCTCTTCCCGTGTCAGTTTGTACTGTATGGACAGCATTTCCGCGGTCAAACCCATCATGCCTGAAGCTTTTGCAGAATATTTACTTGTATTAGGATTAGGATCAAGCCCAAGGTCCATTGGCACGTGTCCCATGTGTTCCACTCCACCGCATAAAAACACGTCACCCTGTCCGCACATAATAGACATCGCGGCTGTGTGCACTGCAGTCATCGATGATCCGCACAAACGATTAACAGTCTGTGCAGAACAAGTATGAGGCAAGGGAGTCATCAACGAAACAAAACGTGCGATATTAAATCCCTGTTCCTTTGTCTGATTAACGCAACCCCAAATTACATCTTCGACATCCTCAGGATTCAATTCCGGGTAACGACTTAGTAACTCATTAATTAATGCCGCTGATAAATTTTCCGCACGTACATTCCGGAACATTCCGCCTTTCGAACGTCCCATTGGAGTTCTAACAGCATCTATAAATACAGCTTCTTCCATAATTCCTCTTTCAATTTGTTAAAGTTCGGTGATGTTTTTTCTCTATATATCAAGTTTGATTGGTCTTGTATATACGTGACCGTTTTCTTTACTCACTCATAATCAGCAAATAACAGGTCACACAATCGGATGAAAAAGATTTCCATCTTTTGCCATTTTCATAATTTGTTCAGTCGGTGCATAGACTTTACCCAGCGCTTTGTGCTTTTCGGCACGCTGAAGCATTTCATTCAAACCAACTGTATCAGCCCAGCGGAAAATTCCTCCGCGGAAAGGTGGAAAACCAAGTCCGTAAATCAGTCCCATGTCAACTTCAGTTGGAGTTTCCACAATGTTATCTTCTAAACAGCGTGAACTTTCCATCAACATAGGAAGCATCATGCGGTCGATTATATCTGCGTCACTGACACCTTCACCGCTGCCTACACCCAATTCCTTGATAAATTCCGCAACGCCGGGATTTACCTCTTTTTTGGGTCTGCCCTTTTTATCTTTGCTGTGGATATAAAAACCATTATCGTTTTTTTGCCCGTACCATTCATTCTCATACATTTTGGAAATGATAGTCGGTACATCCTGACTCATCCGATCCGGAAATCCTGCAGCCATTACTCCACCTGCGTGAAATGCGGTGTCAATACCAACAACGTCCAGCAAAAAGGCCGGTCCCATCGGCCAGCCAAATTTTTCCATCACTTTATCAATTTTCTTAAAATCCACACCGTCATTTACCAAACCTGCAAAACCGGCGAAATACGGAAACAGCACCCGATTCACTAGGAATCCAGGGCAATCATTAACCACAATCGGACTTTTCCCCATTGCGGCTGCATAAGCTACGGTAGCGGCTATTGTGGATTCACTGCTTTTTTCTCCTCGTATTACTTCAACCAAGGGCATACGGTGAACCGGATTAAAAAAGTGCATTCCGCAAAATTGTTCCGGACGTTTCAAGCCTTGAGCCAGTTTAGTAATGGAAATTGTGGAAGTGTTGGAAGCCAAAATCGCTTTCTCACCGATCAATGACTCAGTTTCCGCCAGTACGACTTTCTTCACACTTTCCTTTTCCACTACTGCTTCAACGATCAAGTCTGCATCTGCCAGATTTTCATAAGAAAGTGTCGGTGTAATTCCAGTTAAAACCTGTGCCATTTTATCCGCTTTCATGCGTCCGCGTTCCACACGTTTCTGCATGATTTTAGTTGCTTCATTCATCCCCAAATCTAGTTGAGACTGCGCAATGTCTTTCATGGCGATTGGAATACCTTTGTATGAAGACTGATAAGCAACGCCTCCGCCCATTATGCCTGCACCAAGAACTGCCGCACGATTAACAGGTTCAGCTATTTTTGTAGAACTTTTTGCTTTTTTCTTGAGCAATTGATCCCCTAAAAACAAGCCGATCAAAGCTGTTGCTTCCGGAGACTTTGCCAACTCGGCAAATCCTTCTGCTTCTATATCCAGTGCACCCTCCAGCGGAAACCCTGCGCTAGCCTGCATAACTCCGACAATTGTTAAGGGTGCAGGATAATTCCGCCCTGCTTTTCCGGCTATAAAAGCTCTTGCGGTTTCAAAAGCCATCATAGACTCATTTTCATTGAGCTTTAAGGGTTGCTGTTTTTCCGCACGTTTTGCCTGCCAGTCTAACTCTCCGCTGATCGCTTTGTTCAGCAGATCCAGAGCTGCATCCCGCAAAATATCGTGTTCAACAACTGCATCTACTGCACCTATTTCCTGCGCTTTTTCCGGAGAATTTTCTGTTCCACCCGCAATCCATTCCAACGCACTGTCTACACCAACCAGTCTCGGCAAACGTGATGTTCCTCCAAAACCGGGCAGCAATCCAAGCTTTACTTCAGGCAGTCCAACTTTTGCTTTGCTTGATGCTACCCGATAAGTACACGCCAGCCCAATTTCAAAACCACCACCAAGCGCATAGCCGTTAATTGCACATACACTCGGAAATTCCAAGTTTTCCAGATCAGAAAATACTTTTTGCGCATCCTTGACCCAGTTTATCAATTCGTCTTGAGGCACTTGAAATCCTTTTAGAAATTCAGTAATGTCTGCACCAACAATGAATACCCCCTTAGCACTGCTAACCAACAGCCCCCTTACTAATTTATCTGCAGCCAATTGAGTGACTACTTCTCGAAGTTCTTCAAGAGAGTTTTGATCAAACTTATTGACTGATTCACCCTGTGAGTCAAATATTAGTTCAACTATATTGTTATCCAGATTAAGGCACTGAACTGCCTGACCTTTGTATTCCATAAGTTCTGCTTGTATAAAAATAGTTTAAAAAGTAATATCCAGCGCATCGAAGTTTTGCTTTTTGCCTCCTGCAAGCAACGCCTCAAATTGCGGAATTATGCCGTCCACAAAATAACGTGTAGTTTTTATTTTGTTTGCATAAAAAAGTGCCCCCTCGTTATCCTCCAAAAAAGCTGAAAACTCAAGTTCACCGATTCCTTTTTCCGATTTAATTTGAGCTAATTTTTCTGCAGCTACAACTGCTTGCTCCAGCAATAAAGAGCCTGCAGTTACTGAGGAAAAAAACATCAAAAAAGGTGTCGCATAAAGCGCGACACCTTCCATACCATGGGTCTTTATAACTTCCTGAGAGCCCATAGATGTTTCGTAAAGTGTTTCACAGTGCGCTTCAAATGTTTTTATTACTTTGCCCAGTTCAGGATGTTCACTGTGTTTCCCAATCAATTGGCTGAACCGTTCCATCATTTGCTGAAATAACATTCCACCCTGTTGGAGCATTTTACGGCCTACTAAATCCAAAGCCTGTATATCTGTGGTTCCTTCGTAAATCGGAGCAATTCTGGCATCACGAAAGAGTTGTTCGAGCGGAAAATCTTTGGTGTAACCCACTCCACCAAGTACCTGGATTCCTGTACGTACCACATCAAGACCAACTTCTGTACACCAGCCTTTGCACATTGGCAAAAGCAAATCAACCATGTTTTGTGCTCTTTGTTTTTCCTCATCTGTTTTTGCTATTTGCTCAAGATCAAATTGAAATGAAGTAAAATAAAGCAATGCTCGCATGGCTTCGACATTGGCTTTCATATTAATAAGATTAAGCCTTACCGCCGGATGATTTACAATTGAAACCTTTGGTGCTTCCGGATCACTGATTTTTGAAATATGTGTACCCTGAACACGTTCCTGCGCATAAGTTTTTGCATTTTCGTAAGCTGCTCCGCCCAGGGACAAACCAATAAGTCCTGTATAAATTCTGGCACCATTCATCATCAGGAACATCGAAGACATTCCCTGGCCTTCTTCTCCTATAATCCAACCCATGCAATCATCATTTTCTCCAAAATTCAAAACCGCGGTTGGACTGGCATGGATTCCCAGTTTATTCTCAATTGAAGCAACAGTGACATCGTTCCAGTCTCCTGGAGTTCCGTCATCATTCACCCTTGTATATGGAACCGCAAACAGGCTTAGACCTTTGGTACCGTCCGGTGCACCTTTGACCCGTGCCAGAACAGCATGAATCACGTTTTCACCTAAATCATTGTCTCCGGAAGAAATCCAGCACTTTGAACCTTTAATTTTATAAGCACCATCCCCAATTCCTATGGCACTGGTTGTCCCTGCGCCAACATCGGAACCCGCCTGAGGTTCGCTCAGGCACATCGTTCCAGTGTACTGACCCTGGAACATTTTACCAGCATACTTTTGCTTAAGCGCATCGGAACCAAAGGTATCAATTAATTCTGCTGCCCCGGAGGTCAAACCGAAAAACATGCTCAAACCTAGATTTGCTCCATTCAAGGCTTCATTGATTATCAATCCTAGTGTTGCCGGCGCACCCATTCCTCCGTATTCCTGAGATACCCTCATGGTCGCCCATCCCATTTCATAAGCCTGTTGATAAGGTTCATGGAGGCATTTCGAAACTTTGACACGTCCGTCTTCAATCCGACAACCTTCGCGGTCACTTTCGGCTCTTGTTGGAGAAACAACGTCAATCGCAAAACGGATACCTTCCTGAACCATCATATCAAGAGTATCTACATCAAATTCGGAAAATTTTTCTGACTCACTGAGTTGTTCAATAGGCAGCCATTCCTTCATGGCAAAACTAATGTCACGCAGATCAAGAGTTAGTTCTGTACTGCTCATAATATTTCATTAAATTTAAAAGATGTGGCGATGTATTAACAGTTCTATTGAACNCTGCAAACTAGTAATAGAATACCCTGATTTTAGTGGATAGGAAAGTCAAATTCTGCATCAGACAAAAATGAATGTTGATATTCAAATATCTGCCGATGACTCACAAGGTATTAAAGCTAAACTGTAATTTGGGACACTTTGTGCAAAAGTATATAGAGTGCTCATTTTATTGACACAAAAGAAGTTTACAACTTAGAGATAAACTCAGATTTACATTTTTCTTTCAACTAAATTTTTCAATGTCCCTTAGATCAATCATAGATTCTGCCCGGCGTAAACCACACTCTTTGAAACACCAATTTCGCTGGAAACTGGTGCCCCGTTTTATTTGGAGGTCTGTACAGTCTTTCCACATTACTTTACTGGTTTGGGGTCTTGTTACAGTCGGCTGTATTTTTTACCTGTCACAATGGATGAATTACCGCCAGGTGGCACACAGGGTTGATTCGCTGGAAANTCAGCGCTCATTTTTAGTTAGCAAGCTGGAATTGCTNGAAGTTGAAATCAGCTATCTTACCCGACCTCAACGCTTGGAAGTTCTGGTGAAGAACACNATGCGNATGACATCTCCAAACCCTGCACAATATCGACTTTCCTGGGTTGATGTCAGCAGTGTCGACTAAGATAAAATGAATCGATCACCACGTTTTCAACTTTACAGTTTCAAAACACGACTTCTTACAGTACTTGTTGCATTTATCTTATGTTTTCTTGCNGTTTTGGGCAGGGTCTTTTATTTNCAGATTCTGAAAGCAGACTATTACACTGATAAAGCAAAGTCCCAACATGAACGTACAGTCACTCTGGAACCTCGCCGCGGAAGAATTTTAGACAAGAACGGCAGGATACTGGCCGTTTCAATTCAGTTGAAATCNCTTTTTGCCAAACCAGGCCAGATTGATTCCCCAACACGGGCAGCAAGATTACTTTCACCTATACTTAATACTCCATACCACAAACTGCTGATTGAGCTAAAATCTAAAAGTAATTTTGTCTGGATCAAACGCAAATTGCCGCCGGACCAGACGAAACAGGTACAGAAGCTGAATTTAAGCGGAATTGATTTTATTGAAGAGTTTCGGCGTTTCTATCCTAANGGTAATTTTGCCGGACAACTTTTAGGTTACACAGGAATTGACTCGCAGGGACTGGAAGGTGTGGAGAACAAATATGAGTCTCTACTGGCAGGAAAACCTGCGGCTTATATCGTGGAAAAAGAAGGTATGTACCGCACTGTTCCTCTTTCCAATATTCCCAAAATAATACCCGATCAATATGCTCTGCACTTGACGATAGACAGCACGATTCANCATTTTGCGGAAAAAGCACTTCGCGATGGAGTAATAAAAACACGTGCAGACCGGGGAAGCGTAATCGCACTGCACTCTAAAACCGGGGCAATCCTGGCAATGGCAAGTTATCCCGGATTTGATCCAAACCGTTATCAGCAATACAGCAGGGCACTTCAACTCAATCGTACTACAACTTCAGGGTACGAACCTGGTTCTACTTTTAAAATGGTCACAATTGCGGCAGCACTTAATGAAGGAATGATTTCTCCTGATCAGGAATTTTTCTGTGAAAACGGTAAATATAAGATCGGCAGAAATCTGGTCCGCGATACATCTCCGCATGGAATAATGACACTGAAGCAGGTATTAAAGAAATCCTCCAATATCTGCGCAGCAAAAATTGGTATGAGCATGTCTCCTGCTAAATTTCATGAATATATTTTACGTTTTGGTTTTGGACAACGGCCTAACTCCGGCGTTGCGGCAGAAGCTTCCGGAAGAGTCATTTCTCCTAAAAAGTGGCAGACGATCGATCATGCGAATATATCTTTTGGTCAGGCAATTCTCGTTTCACCTTTGCAGATGGTGAGCGCAGCTAATGTTTTTGCGAATGAAGGCCAATGGGTTCCTCCATATATTGTTGAGCATTTACGTGATAATAATGGGAAAAAATTGCAGGAAATCAAAGATAATAACGGAAAACTGATACAGAGTTTTGGAAAAGGAGTCAGGAGTGCTGTGGTGGAGGCATCTGTGGCTGCGTTGGTTAAAGAATATCTTGTCTCTGTAACACAGCAAGGTGGAACTGCAGAACAGGCCGCAATTAAAGGTTATCAAATCGCAGGAAAGACCGGGACGAGTCAGATTTACGACCAACAGATGGGTCGATATTCCAACACACGTTACATTGCCTCATTTGTCGGATTTGCTCCGGCTTCTGAACCATTAGTCACAGTACTTGTTGTAGTTGAACAACCGCGGACTTCTTATTACGGAGGAAGTGTAGCCGCACCGATTTTTAAGGAAATAGTACAACGCACATTATTATTCGAAGATGTTTTACCATTTCCGGAAGAAAGCAATACAGACAGTTCCTTTCAGGGCAAAACGGTAAAGCGTTGAGTAAGATCATTATTAAGTTCGCTTTTCATTAACACTTCAAACATTTCATCAGCCNCAGTTCTGCAGAATNTCAACATACCGTAACAGTACGGGAAAATATTATTCGAATTATTTTGAACAAATTATGCCCCATCCGAACCAGCAAGTTGAACTGATATCCGCGCCATCTGAAGAGCAGTCTTGGTTGCCTCTATCATCGAACTCGGACTCGCCTTAAAATGCGGTGCTAAGTCAAAAGCAGTTCCGTGATCCGGAGAGGTACGGATTATCGGCAGACCCAGCGTTATATTCACTGCACGATCGAATCCGTATAATTTTAGTGGAATCAGCGCCTGATCATGATAAAGTGCCACCACGGCGTCAAAACGGCCTTTACGGTGTTCCAGAAAAATTGTATCCGGCGGAAACGGTCCCTCACAGATTATTCCTTTTTTCCGGGCGAGTTCCATTGCAGGTAGAATTATATTTTTTTCTTCATCACCAAATATACCGTTTTCTCCTGCATGAGGATTGATTCCTGGAATACCAAGTTTAGATTTAGNTATCCCCATTCTTTTTANTCCGGAATCCGTGATTTCCATAACTTCAAGAATAAGTTCAGCTGTGAGTGATTCGAGGGCTTGACGTAATGAGACGTGAAGCGTTACCATGGTAGCACGTAAATCATCAACAGCTAACATCATCACTGAACGCTTTCCATTACTGAAATGTGAAAGCATTTCTGTATGACCCGGAAAAAGGTGTCCTGCTGACTGAAGTGCTTCTTTAGCCAGCGGAGCTGTAACGATGGCGTCAATTATTTTTCGGTTCGCAAAGCCGATTGCACTNTGAACAAATTGAAACGCAGATTCACCACCCCAGACAGAACATGTGCCAAGTTCCCATTTTCGAGCTTCTTGAACGGACAAATCGATTACGGGCAGACATAATGAATCCCGGGAATTTTTGGTCAAGTCAACGCTTTTTTCCGAAATTGTTTCAAATGAAAAAGAGAAACCCAAAACTTCATTCATTGCGCTCAGGATTTCAGGGTCCCCAAAAATCAAAGGTTGCCATGCCTGAAAAGGATACATATTTTCCAGGGCACGTAATAAAACTTCAGGCCCTATTCCGTTGGGGTCACCCATCGTCAGGCCGATATTTATTTCTGCTTCGCGTGGCATATTAGCTAATAATTAAAAAAACGTTTATGGATTTGAAAGATAAAGTAGCGCTGGTCACTGGATCCGGAGTTAGGCTGGGACAGGCAATTGCTCAAAAATTAGGTCAATTGGGAATGCGCGTTGTCATACATTATCACCACTCTGAAAAAGGCGCAAAACAAACCGTAAAGCTGCTTCCTGGTGACGAATCACGACATCTTATTCTTCAAGCAGATTTAAAAGATGTTACCGCGATTAAAGAACTTGTCCGTAAAGCAGAGGAGGAATCCGGGCCAATTTCAGTGTTGATCAATAATGCGGCAGATTTTTTTCCTACTCCGTTTTTCTCAACAAGTGAAGAAGAATGGGATCATCTCNTTGAACTGAATTTGAAGGCACCTTTCTTTTTAGCGCAAACAATTGCGGAAGGAATGAAAAAGCGCGGAGAAGGAAAAATTATAAATATGGTTGATGTTTCCGCAGATCGACCGTGGCCTGGATTTTTACCTTATTGCACATCAAAAGCAGGACTCAGTTCATTAACCATAGGTTTAGCAAGGGCTTTAGCACCTGAGGTACAGGTCAGCGCAATTGCACCCGGAACGGTACTGCCTCCTCCGGATCATACGGAGATGGACTTNAGCGAGTCCGTCAAACGCAGTCTCCTAAAAAGAATCGGTTTAGCAGAAGATATTGTACAGGCTGTTGAATATTTGTTAAAATCGGACTTTGTTACCGGTACCATCCTGCCTGTTGACGGCGGAAGGTCGGTTTATTAAAATCCGCAAATTCTAAAGTTTTTATATGTTTCCCTCTAGACATTTATTTTTGTTTTTAGTTCTTGTTTTCTGTTTTACACAAGTCCACGGAGTTACTAGCTATTCCGTTGATGAACAGGAAAATATAAGCATTTATGCAAAAAGCAGTAGAGCAGTAGTTAACATCAGCAATATTGCAGTTAACTATGANTTCTATTACCGTGCTATTCCTGCCGAATCCGGTTCCGGAACNGGATTCCTGATTAACAAATCCGGAATTATTGTCACCAATTNTCATGTAGTTGAAAACGCCAGCAAACTGGTTGTTACTCTCTCAGATAATAGTCAGTGGCCCGGAAAACTTGTCGGTGCTGATCCTAACAACGATCTGGCCATTGTACGTATTCAAGCCCCTGCTGAAAGTTATGATGTCCTCAAATTTTCCCATTCAAATGACATTGTAGTTGGTCAAAAAGTGTTGGCATTGGGAAATCCTTTTGGTCTGAGGCAGACCTTAACAACAGGAATCATCAGTGCTTTGGGACGTACCATTGCGGCCAAAAACGGACGTAAAATTGAAGGTATCATACAAACCGACGCAGCCATCAATCCCGGTAATTCAGGTGGACCTTTGCTCGANTCTGATGGAAATGTGATTGGAATTAACACTGCAATCATAGGTTCCGCGGGAAGTGTGGGCATTGGTTTCGCGGTACCGAGCAATACCGCATTACGTATTCTACCGGACCTGCTGAAATACGGTTATGTAAGGCGTCCGTGGCTTGGTATTGAACCCATCCCAACCGTTTATTTGCGTCGGATTGGTATTGACATTCAGGAAGGTCTGTTAATCGCGCGTGTGGTAAACGGTGCTTCCGCGGATAATGCCGGATTGCGCGGTGCCTCGGAAACAGTCAAAGTTGGACGCTACAAGGTTCCATGGGGCGGTGATATAATTACTCATATTAANGAAACTCCTGTTGCCTCGATGGAAGATTTAGCACAGCAAATCGAAACACGTAAATCCGGTGAAAAAGTCACGGTGCACTTCATACGCCTGAAAAAGGTTCATTCGGTTGTGGTTGAACTGATTTTGCGTCCTAGATCTTAAAGATGTTTTGCTGAATTTGCCGAAAATATTGCAACAGAAAGTCTTTGATGAATTTTCTTTTCTATAAACTTACAACATTGCAAACAGAGTGTAAATAATGACTAATCGTGTCTACAATTTCAGTGCCGGACCGGCAATGCTGCCTACTCCCGTAATGCAAAAAGTGCAGGAGGAGTTTCTGGACTATCAAGGACTTGGTGCTTCAATTGTTGAAGTGAGCCACAGACTTCCAATCTTTCGTGAAATTCTTGATTCTACTGAATCAATGTTCCGTGAACTGACTAATCTTCCAAAAAACTACCGTGTACTTTTCATGCATGGCGGAGCNCAAATGCAGTTTTCAGCTGTTCCACTAAATTTAATGTCACGTAAAAAGCACAAAGGCTCATACTTTATCACCGGAAGATGGGGTATTTTAGCCGAAAAAGAGGCTCAGCGTTACGGCAGCACAGAAATTTTGATGGATACTAAAGAGTATGATTATCGGCTAATTCCGGAATATGACGGTNGTAAACTGGATCAGGAAAGCAGTTATGCTCACTTGACTACAAACAATACACTGTACGGAACACGATGGCATTCCTTTCCAGACACAGGCAGTGTGCCTTTAGCCGCGGACGCCACCTCAGACATTTTATCCAGAGAAATGGATTATTCNCAGTTTGGGGTAGTTTATGCGGGATTTCAGAAAAATCTCGGCACAGCCGGAACTGCAATTGTAATTGTCAGGGATGATCTGCTGGGTAATGCTCTTCCTGAAACTCCTAAATTGCTGGATTATGCCCTCTTTGATGAACATCATTCCCTACCAAACACGATCAATGTTTTTGGCGTTTATGTGATGCGTCTAATGCTGGAGTGGGTAAAGGAACAAGGCGGAGTTCCGGAAATGGAAAAACTGGCNGAGAAAAAATCNGCACTCCTGTATGACGTACTGGATCGGTCCGATTTTTATCTTGCAGTNGCACATCCGGAACACCGCTCAACCATGAACGTTACTTTTCATTTTCCACAAGATGAACTGCTCCAGAAGTTTCTAACGAAGTCCGATAAAGAAGGTTTTTATGGGCTCATGGGACATGCCAAAGTCGGCGGTGCAAGAGCCTCTATTTACAATGCTATGCCTCTGGAAGGAGTGGCAGAACTCGCTAAATTTATGCAGGAGTTTGAGCGTAAAAACGGCTAAGCTGCTTTGGCCTGATTGATCTTCACCAGATGTTTAGGCCACTGTAGATATTCCTGCCAACTTGAATCAGGAATTTGGATATGGAGAGTTTTAGCAATGTTTACCATTTGCCAATAATCAGGTTCAAACGGTGGTTGAGAAGGTTTAACTATATTTGCACCTTTAGTCAGGTTACATTTTTGGCAGGCTGTGACAACATTTTTCCAGCGCATTCCNCCACCTCTGCTTTTCGGAATAACATGATCTATAGTAAGGTGATCAGCAGAGAAATGACGTTGACAGTATTGGCAGTGAAATCGGTCGCGCAGGAAAATGTTACGGCGGGTAAAATTGACTGTACCTTTTTGATAATGATACCGGGCCATCATCACAACACTCGGCACAGGTAAGGCCAGGTGTTGTGAATGGCATATCCAGTCATCATAGGAACGTAAAACAGTCACCTTGTCAAGATAGAGCGCCTTTATCGCCTGTTGCCAGGTGATAGTACTCAAGGGCCACAGCGTCAATGGGTTGCCGTCCTGATTTAGTAAAAGAACATCTTTCATGTGGACACAATAAAGTTGCGGCCTCACTACAGTTATTACTGATTTTCACGCATGAAATTACGTAGAACTGTATGTAAAATGCCACCGTTTTTGTAATATTCAATTTCAACTTGCGTATCTAAACGGCAAGTTACAGTGATCTTTCGATCTCCTGCCTTCAGGATTAAGTCCTGACCGGGTTTTAAATTATCACTTAAACCCAAAACCGCATACTCTTCATCACCGCTTAAACAAAGTGATTTATGTGTTTCNCCGTCTTTGAACTGCAACGGCAGAACACCCATACCTACAAGATTGGAGCGGTGAATTCGCTCAAAACTTGTAGCCGCGACTGCCTTAACACCGAGTAACAGTGTTCCTTTTGCAGCCCAATCCCGGGATGAACCTGTACCATATTCTGCACCTGCTAAAACGACAAGCGGTGTTGCNGATTCTTTATATTTTAGCGAAGCATCATAAATCGTAGTCACTTCTCCGTCAGGCATCAGTTTTGTAAAACCACCTTCTGTTCCNGGTGCCAACTCATTTCGCAAACGAACATTCCCAAAAGTTCCGCGTGTCATGACTCTGTCATTACCACGTCGTGAACCATAGGAATTAAAGTCAACTTTGTCTGTACCACTTGCCAGCAAAAATGCTCCTGCCGGAGTTTCCTCAGAAAAAGAGCCGGCGGGAGAAATATGATCCGTCGTGATGGAGTCTCCAAGCTTAACTAAAACTCTGGCACCAGTGATGTCCTCTAATGTTTTGGTATCAAGTCCCATGTTTTGGAAAAAAGGAGGATTTTGGATATAGGTTGAACTGTCGCCCCACTCATAAACCTCACCGGTACGTGACTCTACAGCGTTCCACATAGGAGAGCTTTCACCAACGTCTTTGTATTCTTTTTCATACATTTCGCTGCTTATCATATTTTCCACCTCTGCAATTTCCGCTTTAGTTGGCCAAATGTCCTTTAGAAAAACCGGCTTTCCGTCTTTATCGTTTCCAAGCGGATCATTGTTCAAGTCCTGATTAACTGTTCCCGCAATTGCATAAGCAACAACCAACGGTGGACTCGCTAAATAATTTGCCTTTATGTGCGAACTTATCCTGCCTTCAAAATTTCGATTCCCGGACAAAACAGATGTAACAACCAAATCACCTTCATTGATCGCGCTGACAANGTTTTCAGGCAAAGGNCCTGAGTTGCCGATACAGGTTGTACAACCATANCCNACTGTGTGNAAACCCAAGNCGTCTANCGCTNCGTTCAAACCTGTTGCCTGCAGNTAATCCGTGACAACACGTGAACCGGGNCCNAGAGAAGTCTTCACCCACGGCTGACGTTTCAGCCCTTTTTCAANTGCTTTTTTAGCAAGCAGACCNGCGGCCAGCATCACCGATGGATTACTTGTATTTGTACATGAAGTGATTGCCGCAATCACCACCGACCCGTGTTTTAGTTCTCCGGATTCAATACCCTTTACCGGTACTGAAGATTCCAGTTCATCTCCGCTCAATTCAAATCCACGTTCTTTGGTGGATGCCCGCAAAGTTTTTTGCCATTTTGGCTGCATTTGCGAAAGATTAACCCGATCCTGCGGACGTTTAGGTCCTGCCAGCGCCGGTTCAACCGTTGAAAGATCGAGTTCCAATGTATCCGTAAATATNGGATCTGGCGTGTCATTTCTGCGGAAAAGTCCTTGTTCTTTAGAATATCTTTCAATGCGCTGAACCAAGGCTTCCGGACGTCCTGTACCGCGTAAATAATTTAATGTCTCATCATCAACGGGAACAAACCCCATCGTTGCACCATATTCAGGAGCCATATTAGCCAGAGTTGCACGGTCAGCCAGAGTCAGATTATTCAANCCTGAGCCAAAAAATTCAACAAATTTTTCTACCACACCTTTTTGCCGCAGCATTTCAACAACCCGTAAAACCAAATCCGTCGCGGTTGCGCCTTCCTGAAGNTTACCCTGCAGGCGGAATCCTATTACTTCNGGAATCAGCATATAAATCGGCTGCCCAAGCATGACTGATTCTGCTTCAATACCACCGACTCCCCAGCCCATAACACCAAGCCCGTTAATCATTGTNGTGTGTGAATCCGTACCGACAACTGTGTCAGGAAAACAGACACCGTCCCGTGACTGAACCACACTTGCTGCAGTTTCAAGATTAACCTGATGCACAATTCCTACACCTGGAGGATAGACGTTAAAATTATCAAAAGCCTGCTTGCCCCATTTTAGAAACTCGTAACGTTCACGGTTGCGCCTGAATTCAATTTCCATGTTTTTATTNAGCGCACCGGAACTTCCAAAAAAATCAACCTGTATAGAGTGGTCGATCACCAGATCAACCGGAACACGCGGATTAATCACACTTGGATCACCGTTCATCGCCACCATTGCAGAACGCAGAGATGCNAGATCAACCACTGCNGGTACTCCAGTAAAATCCTGTAAGATAACCCTGGTAGGTTTAAAAGGGATTTCTTTTGAGGATTTTTTATTTGCATTCCAGTTGGCAAGTGCAGTCACATCTTCCGGACGTACCTGAAAATCATCAACATTACGCAACGCCTGCTCAAGCAGAATCCGGATNGAAAAAGGGAGGCTNTCTACTGGTCCTATTCCATCTTTCTGTAACTTTTCCAAACTATAAAGAGCAGATTTACCTTCACCACTTTCAAAATCTACACGGCATCCAAACTGATTATCTGACATGGTTCCTCAAAANNAATTAACTCCAAAAAGCCTCNTTGAATNAACATTAACTCTGAAATCTTTNTGTATTGTAAGTAAANACTCATCTAAGAATTTACAGAGCTTCTGGTAAAAGCTCAAGTTTTTATGATTTTTGCTTAGACGATCTGCTGCTTGAAAACAGATGCTGAAAGATTAAAAATGACACCTAGTACCTTGAAGACTTCATAGAAATGAGTGATAATAACTACTTCAATAAATTTTATTTTAACTGTCTTTATAGCTTAAATTTAAGATAATTATGTTTAAACCTCTATTATTAATCACCTTAGTTTTATTCATCACAGGCACAGGGCTTTTCTATCTTAAAGATCAGACAAACTACCTGAATNCTCCAATTTCAGCNGTTGNCGGACAGAAATTATTNGAGAAGCTTGACACNAAATCNTTAAACCAGATCAANATTCAGGTTGAAGGTACAGTAGTGTCCCTGCTGCAGTTACAGGGCGGAGGATGGCAGGAGCAGTCATTGATTTACGAAGCAGACACACAGCCAATTCAGGATTTACTGCTCAATTTGTCACAAATACGTCTGGGTGATCTGGTGACAAACAATCCTGATCATCATGAGCGCTTCCGCTTATTGTCACCACCCGAGAAACTGGATGGGTGGACTAAAGAAAGTCACGCTGATTCAGTTACACTTTTACACGGTGACGGAAGCTTGATTTTAAGCCTGCTGCTTGGTAAGGAACGCAGTAATGGTGAAGGACAGTATATACGTCACGCAGGTTCGGACAAGGTATATCTGATTCCGGAACGTTTGTCAGTTGACTCTGCAGTTGATGATTGGTTGAAAAAAGATTTGCTCGCTATAGAGTCTGCTCAGATCGCAGGCATCAAACTCCAAAACGGTGAGGAGCGCTCCTTTGCTGTCAATCGAGACAGTGCGGAAGCAGAATGGAAGTCTACAGTAGAAAACCTGAATACTCCCGATGCAGAACGGATAAAGAAGATACTTGATAGACTTGCACTTCTTTCTTTTGCTAAATTATATAAAAAGGATCAAGAGCCTCAGCAATTGGAAGGCTCTGCAATTGAGGAGGAAACNTTGTTAGTTTCCTTATTTGATGGCAGGATTTACACCTTGAACTTACAAAATAATATTGCCGCCAATGAAAATTATATTTTGAGCATGCGTATGGGTATTTTGCAGGACGAATCCGGAAGTGCAAATGCTGAAGACTCAAATCTTCGCGGGGAAATGGATCTCTTTAACCAGAAAGTGAATGGACGTTTTTTTGAGATTAGTTCCTGGGAGGGGAATGAACTGTTACTCAGTGATCAGTGAGCCAGAAATTTTTCCATTTAGAGTAGAATAATGTCAATCCGGATGACATCCGATCACACTGAGCTGACCTTCCACTATATGCGTTTGGACGGTCAGGTAGAGACTCTGCTGGATTTTTTGCTGCGTCGATTTCGATATTTAGACGATCAGGAGTGGCGCAAGAACATCAAAGCTCAACGTCTCTGGGTTGATGGTAAACCAGGCCGCNCGAATTTAAAGTTACGCAGCAATCAAAAAATTGTATATCTACGTCCGGATTATCTTGAACCGGAAGTAGACCCGAACTTTGAAATTATTTTTGAGGATGACGCGTTAATTGCTCTGAGCAAGTCAGGAAACTTACCTACCAGTCCTTCAGGCAAATACTTTAAAAANACACTCATCAGTTTGCTCAAAGCTCAGTTTGACTGGAAAAAACTTTATACTCTNCATCGACTTGACCGTGAAACCAGCGGCGTTATAATTTTTGCAAAGAGACATGAAATTGCGCAGACGATGGCAGCACATTTTCGTAATAAGCGTATCAATAAAATTTACTCTGCTGTGCTCAGTAATCATCTGCCGGATAATTCTGAGCAGGAAGTAGCTGAGGTCTACATTTCACTGCCGATTGGGCAGGATTTAAATAGTGATATACGTATCAAGCAAAGTGTAAATCCACAGGGGAAAACCTGCCAAACCCATTTCAGGGAAATTAAAAAATTTGGTGATTATTCACTGGTTGAAGTACGTACGTTTACAGGCAGGACACACCAGATTAGAGTTCATGCCGCTCACCTTGGCTGCTCAATTGTCGGTGACAAACTATATGGTCTGCCGAATGATGGTTTTATAAGTTGGTTGAGTGAAGGTGATGATTATTTACGTGCTCAGAATTTTCCNCTCCATAGACAGTTACTGCATGCATTGGAAATACGTTTTCCGCATCCTGTAACTAGTGANGAAATAATAATACGTGCAGATGATANGAATTTGATATCGGAATTAGAACAAAGTCTTTAAACAAAATTTNTNACTTTCTTTCTTATAAATTAAATGAATATTTTAGAAACAGTAAAACTCTGGGCAGAAAATCCCTATTTTGACACAGAAACCCGCAAGGAAGCTAAAATACTCCTGGCTGAAGACAAACAAACAGAACGCGAAGAATGTTTCGGCAGTCTCCTGGAATTTGGCACAGGCGGGCTAAGGGGAATCATGGGTGTCGGTACAAACAGAATAAACCGCTACACCATACAAACTGCAACCGAAGGGGTCGCGAGGATCATTAAAAAAAAGGCGCAAGAATCAGACGCAACAGGTGTAGTGATCGGTTACGATTCACGTCACCGATCATTTGAATTTGCGCAAGTCAGCAGCCAGGTACTGGCCGCACACGGAATTCCGGTTTTTTTGTTCCGTGAAATAGCCCCAACACCACTTGTTTCATGCGAACTTTTACGTCGAAAAGCCATTGCCGGAATCATTATCACTGCGAGCCACAATCCTCCGGAGTACAACGGTTACAAGGTATATTGGGAAAATGGCGGGCTGATTGTCCCTCCGGAAGACAGCCAGATTATTGAAGAAGTCCGGAACATTAAACGTATTGATGAAATTCCAACTGTTCCGTTTGAAACTGCTCTGCAGGAAGGGAAAGTGGAGTGGATAGACAAACANGCCGACGAGTATTTTTTAGATACTGTCAGAAATTTAAGTTTAGGTGAGCGTGAATACAATAAGAAATTAGGTGTGGTTTTCACTCCGCTTCACGGAACAGGTGGTCGACTGGTTCCTGAACTACTGCGGCAACAAGGCTTTGAAAAAGTGAAAGTTGTTGTAGAACAAATGCTTCCTGATGGAAATTTTAGTACAGTTGCATCGCCTAATCCGGAAGAANAAAAATCCTTTGCAATGGCTCTGGCTACTGCTTCTGAAGACGATGAGCTTATCCTCGCCAATGATCCGGATGCNGACCGTCTCGGTGTTATGGTGCGTGATGCTGAAAAAAATTGGCAGTGGCTATCAGGTAATCAGATTGGTGTGCTGATTCTCGACTTCGTACTTTCTGCTTTGAAACTTCAGCATCGACTGCCTCAAAAAGGAGTGATTATCTCCACTGTCGTGACTTCACCGCTTGTTTCAAAAATGGCCAGGGGAAATGGCTTAAATGCAGTTGAAGTTTTAACAGGTTTTAAATGGATTCGACAAGCCGCTTTGCGGTTTGAAAAAGAGCAGGGCGGAAAATTTGTCTTTGGTATGGAAGAAAGCCACGGTTTTTTAATGGGAAATCATTCCGGTGATAAAGACGGAATCTGGGCCTCCATGGCTTTTGCTGAAATGGCCGCTGCACTGAAACAAAATAAGTTGACCCCAATTGACAGGCTAAATCAAATTTATCAGCAATACGGAGTGCATCTGGACGCTCTCGGGACACAAACCTTTAAAGGCACAAAGGGTATGGCGAAAATTCAGCAAATTATGCGTGATTTACGCAACTCTCCTCCGGATAGTGTAGCTGGGCAGGCAGTGGTTAAAATTACAGATTATCTGGAAAACACAATAATCTGTGGAAATGAGACGAGGCAAGGTCCGGGATTACCTCAGTCAAATGTGATTGCACTCGAATTGGCAGATAATTCAAGAATAATAGCCCGACCTTCCGGAACGGAGCCGAAAATTAAATACTACTTTAATTTACAGGGAAAAGATTCTGCAATGTTAAACGAACGACTTGCATGCATTCATGCAGATTTTATTAAAGAGTAATGAGTAGTTATTCATCTTCAAACACACTCAAACTTTTAATTGCACTTCTAATTTGTGGATTCTTGTCAACGCCATTACTGGGGCAGAGTCTGTTTATTGAAGAGGCAGAGTCAACGGTTGTTATTCAACGCGACAATCTGGTAAGAGCAAAATCCGAAGCATTGAAAGATGCAAAAGCACAAGTAATTCTGCAGGCAGTTGGGAGGTTTCTAGATTTTAACAGCACGGTTTCTCTGAAACCTCTTTTGCAACAGTATTTCCTGGAGCAGCCNGATTTTTTCATTGAATCAATTCGGGTAATCAGTGAAGGAAATACTTCAGACCTGACTGAATTCACTNTAAAGATAGAAACNCAGATNTTTCGTTCACGTTTATTGTCTGCTTTTCGTAAATTAGGACTGCCTACACAAGAAGAAAGAATCTCATCCCGTGATGTTTTTCTGTTCTATGACGCAGACAATGCCCTGCGGCAGCCAAGAGTTTTAGACAATTTTTTAGCACAATTGCAGACACGGNTGAGCCCCTACCGTATACGCCCCAAAGTTATTATCATTGAAAACCATAATTTAGCCCTTGCAGACGGTCTACTTGCGCGCCTGGAGTTGTTAGCAAATAAGACTACCGAAAACAGTGACGGTACAGCATTCGCTTTACTGGAACTGAAACTCCGACTTTCTCCACAACCCGAACAATCTCAACAAGGTAAGCTCAGTGCGGAACTAATATTTTGGTCACAAAAAGCAGACATTCCCGAGTCTTCAAGAAGCGCAACCAGAGCCCGCGCAAAGCTGTCATTTACCTCATGGCAGACGGAAGAGATTATTCCACTGATCCTTGACAAACTGTTGCTTGAATGGACTCCTGTTATTCTAAAAACATTGGAGGTGGATCAGGGGCTGGCTGAACAGCTAAAACTCAAATTTAAAGGAATTCCTGGACCAATCGAAGAACAACTGTTAATTAAAACTTTATTTCAGAATAACCCACGTTGGGAAAAACTTAATTTAACTACAATTTCCAGTAAATACCTTACTTATCAGGCTCTTTATCTAGGAAAGCAGGGGACGATCTTAAGAGAATTCAGAGCGCCTCCTGAAGCACCGTTTCGTATAACTTCAGTCTACTGGGAAAACACATTTTTAGTAATTGAGGTGAAATGGAAAGAAATTCCAGCAACTCTGGAACCATTCCTTAACACATTGTTGGAAAGCGGACTGGCTGAGTCAGATTCCACCGAAGAAGAATTACCGCAACCAAACCTTCAGGTACCTTTACGAACACTAAAACAAACTTACAGCCTGCCTTTGACAAGCTCAGTTTATGACCACATTCGGCATCGGGGAGACAGCACCTTGTTCAGGATAGAATTCCCATTTGTCAATGAGACAGAAGAAGCAAACAATGTGCTCAGCCTGAGTTGGTCCCGTCTCGGAAAAACAAATTTGCGGCCTAAACTCACCTTGTTTGATCAAAACCGTAAACGTGTCAAATCCTACAGACTGGGAAAGAAGAAGAAATTTAAGTTCAAATATAAAATGCCTGAAGGCAACCAGGCATTTTATNTTAGAATATCTGATGAGGTAGGTTTCCTTGAAGATGTAACCGGCAGTTACCAGTCCTTTCGTTACGTCCTGAGAGTAGATTAAGTTTTGACAGATTATTTAGCTGTTTCTGTTCTGGGCCTGCGTGCCTGCTTCGTCTGGACTTTGCTGATTCTGAACTTAAAAATTGTATCTCCAACTGCTATTTCATTGCCATCCTGCAGAAAACGCTGATCAATCCTGCGTCCGTTCACAGTAGTAGTTTCATGATTAAGCAGGTTTTGAATTTTCCATGATTGCCCTACTTTATATATTTTTGCGTGTCTCAGCGCAACTTGATCACTGCTTATGATAACGTCATTGAAATTAGATGAACCTAAAGTATTCATATTTCTTACTAAATGAATGTCCTGTTGACTTCCGGCGGGTGTTAAAATTGGGGTTCCTTTTTGAAGCGGTCCTTTAGGTTTAACACCTGAGACAGGTAGTTGATAATCCATCCTTGCAGTACGTTGTATTTTACCAGCAGGCACATCATTGTTGCAGTAGAGGAGGATCATTTCACCTACATCCAAAATGTCATTATCGCAAAGAATTGTGCGATGGGAACGTCTACGATTGATTAACAGTGCATTTTTGTAGTTCTTGTCCTCCAGCAAAAAAGTGTTCTGATGCGGAGTTAAGGTCACTCGATTTAAATTTGCTGACAAACGATATTTTTTACCTGTTTGGATCTTTGCCAGAAATTCAAGCGTTTGAACTTCTGCTTTAAGCGGAGTGAAAGAAGTCTGCTCATTGAGATTGAGCAGCTTAAAACCTGCACCGGGAAGTGTGCTCACTTTAGGCTTTTGCAGATACCAGAGAGCATATACAACTAAAAGAACTGTTGCAAATACTAACAGTGATTCCGCAAAAGTCAGGANAGGATTGTCACCTATCTTAAGGAAGTACGTTTCCGGAAACAAATAGTCCGTAAACGAAAGAGNCGTTGCGGCCTCATTCAACACACTTTCCGTAACTGCATCATCTGCAGCCGGCAACAATGTTGAATAAAAGACCCCAATAAAAATCAGNCCAACGCTAGATGCGCAGGCACGGAGAATTCGAAATATTTGAAAGAACATCAGATTTCATAGTACTGCAATTGCGCTGTACCAATTTTGATGACATCCCCTTTTTTCATGGATTGTTGATCAATNTGACGATAATTCACTAAGACTTCATTAGCTGCATCTGTATTTTCAATAAAGACCTGATTGTCTTTTTTGTAAATATGCGCATGTAAGTTACACACTTCTGCATAACCATTTAGAATGAAGTCATTTTGTGAACCATAACCTAAAGTGAATTTATTTTGATCAAGTAAAAATATTTGCCCTTCCTGTTTGCCTGATAAGACTCTTAAAGCAAAAGAAGTAACGCGATTTTCATACAGTCCAATAAGTAAAGAGATGCTGAAACCGGCCAGAATTAACCCATAGAGGTGTTCCGGACCGCTAATCTGATACAGCATTAATAATTCAAAAATTCCACCACCGAAAAATCCTCCAATTCCACCACTAATGATCCGTGGCCATAATATTCCTGAATGGGAGCGTACAAACTCAGTGGTTCCAACAATAAATAATCCTAAAAGTGTCCAACTTGTCAAACGGCTTAGTATGGGCGATATCTGCCATATCTGCATAAAATGACCTAACCCAAAGCAAAATAGCCCTGTGGCCGAACCAACAACAGCTCCATAGAGCATCTTGGACATAATGTGTACCAAATCATGATGGTACCATAGTGAAACTCTCGCCTGTAAAACCATGCCTAGGCCCAGGCCTATCAAAGCCCCTTCATAGATAAATTTATTGAGCCTNACAATGTTCAGTCCTGGAATTCCAGCGGCGGAAAGAGCATCAAAAACATGAAACCCGCTTTGCATTAAAGCCCAACCGCAGAGGCCCCCTAAAAGGCCTATAGTTGAATAATACAAGGTGCGTATTGATTTCATAAAAAACAAACTACAAAAGTTTAATCCTTAAAAGCAGCGAATCCAAACTACAGGAGACACCTACTTTGAACACTAAAAACTTGGGAGTGATGTCAGAAATTGACAGACACAATTATACTGGATGGCACTTGTGTTATCTCATAATCTCAGATTTTATCCAGCAAGCACTCCGCTTTTTGACTTCAGAGGGTAAGGATAATGAGAACGGAATAGAACCACAAGTTTTTTTATTGTCGAGGTCTATTTGACTGGCGTCTTCTTAGAAAAGTAGGAATATCTAAATTTTGATAAAATGCAGGATTTTCAGTCTGATTCGCCCAATCCGGAATCAACGGGCTGGTTTCAACTGTGCTGGTTTCAGTATCAGTCGNATTTTCCGAAAGAATATCTNCATAAGAAATGGNATTCGCAGCANTTTNTTCCTCACTGTTCACCTTNNTCGACTCATCTGACGTTCCGTGTATTGAATAATTTTCAGCATCTATCAGGTCTGAAGAAGGAATNTCCATAGGCAAATCTTCAAATGCTCCGTCTACTTCTTCAGCTTTACTTAATGNAGAAAAAGCANTGTTTTCTTCTAAAGGAGATTCATTTGTTAAGGCAGNAGTCGTGTCTAATTCNGCTTGCTCACTGTCCATGTTGAGGTTTGCAGATTCATCCGCAGAAGCCAATTCCTCGTCTGTATTAATAACCTGAGTATCATTTTCGGAAGAAAACATTTGCGTTTCATATTCCGTGATATTTTCCTGATCAGCATTAAATACTTCTTCCTCTGCAGTTTCGGACTTTTGCGTAAACACCGCGAAATTACTTTCAGTCTCCGTTCCGTTCAGAGGTTCGGCATTTTCCAAATGCGGAGCAGAATCTACATTTTGAACCACCCTGNTGAAACTCCCCAGGGAATCACTGGCCGCAATTTCATGTTCAACTTCAGAGTNGTTTTCATCATTTTCTGAATCATAGCTTGATTTGCTTTGCTCCTTAGAATCTGCAAGCATATCAAACGGCATTGAGGGTAAGGCCGGGACAGAAGCTTTTACAGTATCTTCTTCATGTTCATCAAAACCGGTTGCAATTACAGTGATCATCATTTGATCGTCAAAATCCGGATTTATTGCTGCACCCCAGATTATTTCTGCATCTTTGTGTCCGTGGTCCTTAATAAAGGTTGATGCTTCGTCAACCTCCTGCATGCCCATTGACATTCCACCCACGACATTGATTAAAATACCTCTTGCACCATCAATTCTATTATCGTTTAACAAAGGACTGTGTAAAGCCTGTTCNGCAGCATGCCTTGCCCTGTTTTCTCCTGAGGCNATTCCGGTNCCCATAACTGCCTTTCCTTTATTTGCCATTACTGTCCGGACGTCCGCAAAGTCTAAATTGACTAAACCATCTCTGGTAATCAGGTCAGAGATTCCCTGTACACCTTGACGCAAAACATCATCCGCATAGCCAAAAGCCTCTGTCATCGGTGTACGTCGATTGATGATACTGAACAAGTTTTCGTTCGGAACTACAATCAGTGTATCAACATGATTTCTTAATTCCAGTACACCTGCATTTGCAGCCTTGCGTCGTTTTTTTGCTTCAAAATTAAAAGGCAGAGTTACAACACCAACGGTGAGTGCTTTAATGTCCTGGGCAATCTGAGCCACAATTGGTGTGCCGCCGGTACCTGTTCCACCACCCATTCCCGCAGCCAGAAAAACCATATCCGCACCCTGTAGGGAATCCTTAATTTGATCAATACTTTCTAAAGCTGCGTTTTTGCCGATTTCCGGTTTGGCGCCTGCTCCGAGTCCACGGGAACACTGACTTCCTATCTGTAATTTCTGGGGTGCAAGAGATTTACGTAAATCCTGCAAATCTGTATTTGCCACGATGAAATCAACACCTTGAACACCCGACTGTATCATACGATTTACGGCATTACCTCCACCTCCGCCAACTCCGACAACTTTGATATTCGGAGTGTCATCTCGAACAGGTTGGATATCAGAAAATTTCAGCATACTTTTCTCCATATTTTGTTGCTAATAAATCGGTTTTGGTATTGATCNTAAATTTAAGTACTAAAAGAAATCTTGCATCCAATCTTTCATTCTTCTGGATACTTTATGAAATAAATTTGTGTCGTCACCGACAAAATTCAATTTCCCCTGATTACTGGTGATTCCGTAACGTACAAGCCCTACACTTGTTGCATACTTGGGAGAATAAANCATTTCACGTAAACCTGAGATATTTTCCGGATAACCCACTCGAACAGGTAAATTCAAGACTTTGGAAGCAAGCCGGTCCGCTCCTGACATAATGCAGGTTCCGCCTGTTATTACTACTCCTGAAGCCATCAGTGTGTGAAAATGTGTCTTCTCAATTTCATGCGCGATCAATTCGAATATTTCTCTGAAACGATCCTCGATAATACTGGCAAGTACCTGTTTCTGCATGGTACGGTTATTTCTACCGCCAACACTCGGTACGTCAATCATTTCGTCTTCTTCCACCATGCTGGCCATCGCTATGCCGTACTTGTGTTTTATTTCCTCTGCTTCACGCAAAGGAGCACCCAGACCAATCGCAATATCGTGTGTCAAATGATTCCCACCGAGGGCTAATACTGACGTATGGACAATACTGCCTTCAGAATAAATAGTGACGTCCGTCGTGCCTCCGCCTATATCCACCAGTACTACGCCAACCTCCTGTTCGTCCGGACTGAGAACTGCCTGACTTGAAGACAAAGGTTCCAAAACTATGTCCTCAACATCTAATCCTGACTGGTTACAGCATTTAATAATATTTTGTGCTGAAGTTACTGAGCCGGTTACTATATGAACATTCACCTCTAAGCGCGCTGCTGCCATGCCTAGAGGATTTTGGACTCCATCCTGATCATCTACAATAAATTCCTGTGGAAGTATATGCAAAACCTCCCTGTCATTTGGAATCAGAACCTGAGCTGCATCTATTACACGTCTAATGTCTTCTTCTGTGACGACCCTGTTATGATAAACTGTGACCATTCCACGGCTGTTTTGTCCTCTAATGTGATGCCCTGCAATTCCTGCATAAACTGAACGAATCTGGGCTCCGCACATTAACTCACATTCTTCAACAGCTTTTTTAATCGCTTTGACAGTCTTTTCAATATTGACAACAACACCTTTACGTAATCCTTCTGATTTCGCCGTGCCGACACCAACTACATTCAGTTCATCCAGGTCATTGCCTTCAACTGCGATTGCACATATTTTTGTAGTGCCTATATCCAGCCCTACAATCAAATTATTACTTTTAGTGTTCGATGGCATCCATGCTCCTCGTCCAATAAATTTCTGTTCTAATTGCAGTTTTTTTTAATAAATATAACGGACTCTTNGACGGGTGCAATTTACTGTCCATGTTAATTTTGCACTCCGAATGGTAGGGAACTTTTTTTATAACAGTGAGGTAATTTAAGATAATTGCGGGGCATAATATGGGATTAAGAATTATCACNNTAAACATTAATTTAATTAATTCAAAGACTTACCTTGAAAAGGCGCATGCTGACTGATCAAGTCTCCTGTTTTTACCAGGAGAACAAGGTGAGTTTTTTAAGCGATAAGGCCCGCAAAAATAGCCCGCATCTTCAAGTGTAGTACTTATCTCTTCCAGTGGAGCTGTGGGACCATCATTGTTCAGGGGGTAAATTTTTCCCATGAAAACCATAAACCGGTTTGTATTTCCGGCAGTTACAGCACGGCAGATCCTTTGAAGTTCCAGACGTTTTCCCTGCGGGTAAACATACATTCGCTCCTGGCTGCAAGCAGCCGCAGAAAGTAAGGTTATCAAGGCTACACCACTCAACAGAAATTTCATTGAAACAGTATATACCCATTCATTTAAGAATGGTAGGTTTTATTTAAAAAAATAAAAATAAATTTTGTGGGGGAATAATACTAATTATTTCAATTAAATAACTGCCTTACTTTATTAAGATTTTGTGAGGGACAAACAGCAACTACACGATTGTGCGGTTTTATGTCAGTGCTTCCTACTGCAACTTTCCAAACTCCGTCTTGCTCTACTCCGCCGATTACAATGTTGTGTTGGCGAAAGTAGTTCGCTAATTTCCTTAACGGTTTACTTGTTATATCCGATTTAGGTGTAGCTATCAGTTCAACAACTTCTGCATCTACACCGTGAAGATGGGCTACTGATAGCAGTTCATTTCGACGAACGAATTTAAGTATCTCATTGACTGCAGAAATTTTCACGTTTAGGGCAATATCCAAACCAATTGTGGATGCTAAAACCAGGTAGTCTTCCTTGTTGACCAAAGCAATCGTCTTTCCCTGACCACCCTGTTGGTCACGATTATTTCTATTCATTAAATGTTTGGCGAGGAGGCAACTGATGATGTTTGTTTCATTATCTCCGGTTGTTGCAATAAAAGATTCTGTAGAATCCAGTCCGGACATTACAAGCAAATTTGCATCTGTCCCATCACCATGAATTACCTCAGTATATTTTAATTCAGACGCAAGTTCTTCCGCACGTTCTGGATTCTTTTCAATGAGCTTTATCTCTACTTCTTTCTCCAAAAGTTGAGCAACTCTTCGTCCTACTAATCCACCTCCAAGGATCATCATATATTCAATATTTTTATGCTCTATTTTCATCATGTCCATCAGAGGCATCATATCTTCCGTACGTGCCATGATAAAAACCTGGTCGAAAGGCCTTATCTGTTCCTCTGCCNGCGGAATAATAGTAGAGATACCACGTGCAATCGCCACAACCCTGAAATTATATTCAGCATATGCAGCGGAAAGTTCTTTAGGTGTTTTGAACTGCAGAGGCGAGTCCTCATTGATACGCATGGCAAGCACACGCATATTTCCATCTCCAACTGGAGTGAGGTCATTACAGGACGCACGCTGTACAAGTCGAAAAATTTCCTGTGCCACCAGTTCTTCCGGATGGACTATCAAATCAATTTTCAGGTCATCCTGCGATAATATACTTCCGTCCACTAAATCAATAGAGCGTGCTCTTACAATTTTGCGTTCAATACTGAATCTGTCTGCGATCAACGAAGCCAGCATATTGGTGGAATCATCGTTGGTGGTAGCAATCATCAGTTCCATATCCTCTGCATGAGCTTCTCTCCAGCTTGAAAGCTGCATCGCATTCCCGCAAATCAGNCGCGCATCCAATGTCTCCGCAGCCTCTGCCAACAAATCGGCGTCAGCTTCAATAACGGTCACTGGATAACCTTCATGCACCAAACGCTGAGCCAGGTGCATNCCAACTCCACCAATTCCTAGGATGAGAGTATTTTCGTCTTGAGGCATAATCAGATTGTTAATTCGTACTGTTGAACGCGGGACTTATTATGCAAAGGATTTTTTGTAGAGAGGTCAACTTCGTAAAAATCATCGGACTGAGTCACAGAATTGATACCATAAATTTCATCAGGAAGTTGTGCTTCTTCCAGACAATGTCTTATTGCGTTGGCAATCCATTTTTCAATTTTCAGCACCACAATTTTTTTCCGCAACCGCCCCTGATCATCTCTGTTTAGAACACTAGGAATAGTGTTGCTAGTAATGAATTGATTCAGGTAAGGAGAATTTAAATTTTCACGGGCTTCCGGAGAGATAGTAGCGTGCGTGCTGTAGAAAAATATATTTGCGGGACGGCAGCGGCTTGATTCCGCGATAGCACTGATATTCGCNGCNATTGTTCCACCCGTACGTACCATATCATCAAGGATGAAAATATCACGACCTTTCAATAATTCAACATCTTCACTTAAATCCACGGTAACGTCCCGTTGTCCGTGCCGTGTTTTGCTGAAAGTCACAATAACTGAATTATGAAGTCCACTGAGTTCTCTGACACGGTTTACAAATTCTGCTGCACCATCGTCCGGAGCTACAAANCCAACATGTNCTCCATAATTCCACAGCCGGACAAGTCCGGAACGTAAAATATAATTAGCAATTAGCGGAGCAATATCCAAATTCAGAAAAGACGGAATCCTGCGAGAATTTCCTTCCGGATTTACCTTTTCATATATTTTACGCATCACATCCGGTTTGTGGTTGTGAACCGTCATGACTGAATCAACCCCGGAAGTTTTCAAAAGCTGTGCATACATCTCCGCGGAACATGGTTGTCCTACAAATTTTTCACGTGAAGAAAAATCCGTAACCTGCGGATGATCCAGAGTTCTTGGTCCTCGATCCTGTGCTGAATAGAATAAATCCGGTTCAACCAAGGCGACAAATTCTGCGCCGTTTTCCTTTGCTGCAGAAGCAATCAGGTAATTGCGCATTGCCAGCTCATCACGTGAATGGTGTGCTGAATGGGTTGAAACTATGTAAACCGATTTCCCTTTTAACCCGTGGCCCAGAGTCTCTTCTGTTACATGATCCTGAAGAAATCTTGGACAAAACTCATTATTGATAAATGTTTTTAACGCAATTATATCAGAAATGTCAATCTTCTGAGAGTGCGCATAACCTACTCCGAGAGCAAAAGAAGCGTCACTGACGTTTGAGACAATGATGTGATTGTTCACAAATCTAGATTAATAAAAGATTGTTCTTCAGTTTTTTGCATAATTTTCAGTAAGCAATTGCGAACAGTACTTCTTGTGAGGAAGGCGCACCGCTTACCATACATTTGCCTGCTTCAGACTTTTCAAGGGGGATACAACGAATGGTAGCCTTTGTTTCCTGTTTTATTTGTGCTTCAACTTCTTTTGAACCATCCCAGTGCGCAAAAACGAATCCNCCCTCATCAGCAATAATCTCTTTAAATTCCTCATAATTTTTTGCGGTACGTGTATTCGTCCTCCTGTAGTCCAGAGCCCGCTGGAACAAGTTTTCTTGAATCTTATCCAACAACTCTACGACATGTTTAGTTATGTTTACAAGTGAGACTGCATTTTTCTCGCGTATGTCACGTCTCGCAACCATTGCAGATTGTTTTTTAACATCTCTCGGACCAACCTCAATCCTCACTGGAACTCCCTGCTGAATCCAATGAAAGAATTTATCAGCAGGTCGTAGATTTTCACGAGTATCAATCTTTATTTGCAGTTTATCAATTTTTTCATTGAGTTGATCGGCAATTGAATTCGCAAAGTCTAAGGTTTCTTTACGTTCTTGTTCGTTGTTGAAAATAGGCACAATCGCAACTTGTATAGGTGCTATTTTAGGAGGAATGATCAAACCNTCATCATCACTGTGTGTCATGATCAAACCACCGATCATACGTGTTGAAACACCCCAGCTGGTTGTCCAGACAAATTGCTGGTTGTTGTCGCGGTCAAGATAATCAATCTCAAAAGCTTTTGCGAAATTTTGACCTAAATTATGTGAGGTTCCTGACTGGAGGGCTTTTCCGTCCTGCATCATGGCTTCAATTGAATATGTAGCCAGTGCCCCNGGAAATTTTTCTGCTGCGGATTTTAGTCCCGTATGCACTGGAATCGCCAAATAATCTTCCTGAAATTTACGATAAATTTCCAGCATACGCAATGTTTCTTCCTGCGCTTCTTCGGCTGTTTCATGAGCCGTGTGCCCTTCCTGCCAAAGAAACTCGGAGGTGCGTAAAAACAGGCGTGTCCGCATTTCCCAACGTAACACATTGCACCACTGGTTAATCAGTACCGGAAGATCACGATAACTTTGAATCCACTGGGAATACATATGACCGACAACCGTCTCAGAAGTTGGCCTTATCATCAGTGGTTCCTCAAGTTCTTTACCGCCTCCATGCGTTACCACAGCACATTCCGGGCTGAAACCTTCAACGTGCTCTGCTTCACGCTCCATAAAATGCTTGGGAATCAATAAAGGAAATGAGGCATTAACATGACCGGTCTCTTTGAACATGCGGTCCAATCGAGCCTGCATCTCTTCCCAAATGGCAAACCCGGTAGGACGAATTACCATGCAGCCTTTTACCGGAGCATAATCGGCAAGCTGCCCTGCTGCAATCACATCGAGAAACCACTTGGAGTAGTCTTCTTTGCGAGGTGTAATATTTTTTGCCATTTGGGCAGATATTTTGGATAAAGCAAAANGGGCTTCAGTTCCAACACATAACTTAAAAAAAGTTTTGTCANCCTGAGTTGACAGTGTTGGATTGAGACTACAAAGTTACAAACTTTATAGTACAGATACAAGATTTTTTTGAAATGAAGTTAAAATACTTTGATGAAATTAAAAAAGAATTTAGACTCCTGATTTCAAACTAATTACATGTAAATACTGTTTTTCTTTTTTCAGAAAGAATTTTCTTGTCTTCTTATCTATCCTCTGAACGAAAATCTGTCCGGCAAAGTTGTTTTACCATTTCAGAAAATTTTAAATAAACAAATATTTGGACGATAGTTTTCAGCTATCTGTTATAAATTTGAACTATCAGGCTAATATTTTTTTAACTGACAACTTACAGCTTTTTTGTNAAGTCTGAATTTCAGAAATCACGAATAATTAACTATTATTACTACTGATTATAATTATATTTCAAACACTATTTATATTTGCTTGTTCAGCGTTCTTCTTTACGAAAAGGAATGAGTAGTGCAGAGGGAGCTCGGGCATTTCTGGAAACCAACATCATTGTTACAATGGTCAGCACAAAAGGCATCATNAGGAAAACCTGGTAAGGCAAATCAATAATGCTGCTGGCCTGAAGCCGAAGCTGAAGAGCATCAATCAGCGCAAAAAGGAGAGCTCCGGCGGCACTCTTCCACGGCCCCCATTGCCCAAAGACAACCAGGGCGATGCAGATCCAACCGCGCCCCGAAATCACACCGAAAGTGAAGGCATTGAACTGTACCATCACAAGAAAAGCGCCCGCAATTCCCATCAATGCACCGGATATTATAAGCCCCTGGTAACGCATTGAAGATACACTTACACCCGCTGAATCGGCTGCATGAGGATTTTCTCCAACCGTCCTCAGATTAAGGCCCCATGGAGTTTTATACAGAAGAAAGGCCGCCAGAGGAACTACAGCAAAGGCCAGATAGGTCAATGTCGTCTGTTCAAAAAGAACTGGCCCTATCCATGGAATATCCTTGAGCACAGGAATNCCAACCGGTGTAAATGCTTTGATATTTGGAAGAGTTGANGGCTGGCCGAAAATGAGCCGGTAGAAAAAAAAAGCAAAACCAGTGGAAAGCATAGTTATTCCAATTCCCGAAACATGCTGGCTCAAACCAAGACTGACTGTCAGAAATCCCATCAATCCTGCCATCAACATTCCTGTGAGCATAGCAGCCAGGATTCCCAACCAGAGGCTGCTGGTGAAATAAGCAGTAGAAAAACCTGTCATTGCTCCAAACATCATNATACCTTCAATACCAAGATTAAGTACTCCGGACCGTTCTGCAAAAAGTTCCCCGATCGTCGCAAACACAAACGGAGTGGCAATTCTGATTATAGCCGTAAAAAATCCTACTTGGAAAATCTGAGATATAATCTCTTCCATATTTCAACCCTGAGTTGTTAGAGTTCGAATGCGGTAAGTGGTAAACAACTGTGCAATCAGCATTGTTACCAGTGCTGTGCCCTGGATAACATCCGCAAGGAAAACAGGNACGCCTGTGGCNCGNGACATAGCTTCTGCACCAGTCACCACAACGGCAAAAAANAATGCTGCNGGNACCACTCCAATGGGNTTAAGCCTGGCCAGCATCGCAATNACAATACCTGTATAACCATAACCGGGAGAGATACCTGACATTACTTGAAAGTGAAGNCCTCCAACTTCTCCTGCNCCGGCAAGCCCGGCAAGTGCGCCTGAGATCAATGCGGTATAGATCAAAATTCTGGTAATTGGGATACCTCCGTAAGCTGATGCTGTAGGGTTTTCTCCTACAACACTTATTGAAAATCCCAGGGTAGTTCTTCGAATGAACCACCAGACCATTGGTGCTGCCAGCAAAGAGANCAGTACACCCAGATGCAAACGGGTAGCGTGCAAAAGAATAGGAAACTCGGCATCCATGCGAATGTCCGGTGAATCAGGATAACCACTCAGNGGATCCTTCCANGGNCCGTCCAGAAGTGCGGTCATCACATAGAACATGACGAAATTNAGCAGCAANGTCGTNACCACATCNTCCACCTTGAAGCGTGTNCGCANAATTGCAGGCANCATGGCCCATCCTGCNCCNGCCAGTGCAGATNCANTNATCATCAGAGGGACCAGTGAAANCGANGGCAGNGNTTCAATNCCTCCNATATAAGCNGCNGCCATNGCNCCGGCAAGCAACTGNCCTTCNGCNCCTATATTCCAGAATTTTGCNCGGAAAGCGACCGCAACTGCCAGTCCTGTAAAGATCANGGGAGCNGCCTTNACAAAAGTCTCAACCAGATTGAAGCGGCTGGAAACNGCNCTCAGGAAAAGTTCTGAGTAGGCATGAAAAACATTCGCACCNGCAAGAGCCACAAGTCCACTGCAAAGGAGCAATGTCGCCATAACTGCAGATAAAGGAAGAACAATATTGAACCAGATCGGTGTCTTTTCTCTGAGTTCGAGTCGAAAGGCCATGATAACTGATCTATGAATTCATCATTGTATTATGCTCCAACAGCGGCGCCTGCCATCAACAGACCAATATCCTCTGCTGATGCATCATTAATTTTTGTCTCTCCAGCAATTCGACCTTCGTACATCACGACAATGCGGTCTGACAATGCAAATAGTTCTTCCAGATCTTCACTGATGAGTATGATCGCTGCTCCTTTTTCACGTAAAGAGAGAAACTGTCGATGAACAAATCCCGCGGCTGCCACGTCCAGCCCACGCGTCGGTTGGGATGCCATCAAAACCTCTGGTTCAAAGGCCAGTTCACGTGCCAGCAGAACTTTCTGCAGGTTTCCTCCGGAAAGAGTTCCTGCCTTTACTTCCGGATCTTTCGCCTGAATAGCAAAACGTTTAATCATCTTACCGGTAAAGGACAGGATTTCGTTTTTCCGCAAAATCCCAAAACGACTGAAAATAGAACGTCTGATCCAGGGCAGTACCATGGACACATAAAGNGGCAGACTCGTTACCAGCCCCGTTGTCATACGATCCTCCGGGATGCGNCCNATTTTCAATTTCTGCATTAACCTGGGANTTGCTTTGGGAATAATTTCACCTTTCACCTCAATGCTTCCTTCCGTATGAGAAAGCACTCCGGCAATCACATCCGCAAGTTCCTTTTGACCATTTCCTGAAACTCCGGCTATACCAAGAATTTCTCCACCCTGAACACTCAAGTTGATNCCTTTCAAATTCTGATGAGTAGAACCACCTGTTTTAATTGCTGAAAGACTCAGAAAAGTATCACCGAGTTTGGAGGTATTCTTCTTTGGAGGATTCAGTTCATGACCACACATCAAANGGGCAAGATCGCTTTCTGTTACCTCTTTTGTATCTTCAACGAGTGCAGACACAGAACCGGCGCGCATAACAAGCACCCGGTTGGTAACATTCCTGACTTCATGAAGTTTGTGACTGATGAAAATAATGCCCAGCCCTCCTTCCGCAAGAGCGCGGAGTGCCTTAAAAAGACCTCTTGATTCATTAGGTGTCAGAACCGCAGTCGGTTCATCTAGGATAAGAATCTTGGAGTCTCCGAAAAGGGCTTTGATGATTTCAAGCCNTTGCTGTTCACCAATCGTAAGTTCAGAAACTCTTGCATCAGGATTCAATGTTAAACCAAACTGTTCTCCTATTTCCAAAAGACGTCTGCGNGCTCCNGAGAAATCCAGTCTTCCCATTCTNCCNGGNTCGCCTACCAATAAGTTTTCCAATACTGTGTGNCGGTGGACNAGNTGGAAGTGCTGATGAACCATTCCTATCCCAAATCCAAGTGCGTCTGCAGTTGAATGGATAGTGATCTGTCTGCCCTGGATCATTATCTTTCCCTCATCGGCCTGATAGGTACCGAAAAGGATGTTCATCAGTGTAGTCTTGCCTGCACCATTTTCACCCAGAAGACCAAGGATGTCTCCTTCACTGAGGTTGAGATCAACATTGTTATTTGCCTGAATTGCTCCAAAATTCTTGCAGATGCCCTGCATACTCAGCAAATAATCTGGATTGGACATAACAAGGGGAAGGAACAGAAATACAGTAGTGAAACGGAAGACNATGAACGTTTAACGTTCCTTAATGATGAGGAATAGCCTGAATGGNGGTTTTCCGTTATAAATAACGGAAAACCGTTGAGTCGGGTAAAAGTAATCAGTCAGATTTCGGTGCACTCTCGTCAATATCTGCCCGGAAAGTACCGTCAAGCATTTCCGCTTTACGTTTTTCCACCATAGCCTTCACAGCCGCAGGAAGTTTGCTGTCCCAATTGTGATAGGGCGCAAGATAAGATCCTCCCTTGCCCATGTATGAAAATCCTCCGAAATCCTGGGCTGTCGGCACACCCGCTTTGACCAGCGTAACCACATGCTTGATGGTAGGCCACATGTCCCAGACTGGACCTGTAATCACTGTATCTGGACCNAGTGAAGATTGATCNGACATATTGGATATGGCTAGCACACCTTTCTCATTACAGGCTTCAATGACTCCGAAACGCTCTGCGTAAAGCACGTCTGCACCTGCTTCAATCTGAGCCAGTGCTGCTTCTTTGGCTTTAGGCGGATCAAAGAACGAACCAATAAATGAGAACCTGCACCTCACATTTTTATTAACTTCCTTGGCTCCGCTGCAAAAAGCGTTTGAAAGCCGGTTCACTTCCGGAATCGGCATGGCTGCTACAACTCCAAGGATGTTGGTTTTGGTCATTTTACCGGCAATCATCCCGGAAAGGTAAGCCGGTTCATGAATCCAGTTATCGAAAACTCCGAAATTTGGTTCTGCCGGACCGATTCCTGATCCGAATACAAATGAAACCTGTGGATAGTCCCTGGCTACACGACGAGCAATACGTTCCGCNCCAAAAGAGTCCCCTGTAATCAACTGATAACCGTTTTCGGCATATTCACGCATGATACGGGCGAAATCAGCAGATTTCACACTTTCCGACCAGGTGTATTCGATTCCCATTTCTTTTTTTGCCTGGAGCAAAGCCACATGGATCTGGTTGACCCATGGTTCTTCTATTGGAGTTTCAAATACTGCCGCCACTTTTATTCCACCAGCCTGAACTGGGACGGCCAGACCTCCAATGAGAAATGCCNCAGCACAAAATAACAAAACCTTATTNAACAAAGGTGAGATTGTTCGTTTAACAAAAAGGGAGATTACTGTCTGTTTCATTTTAGTCCTTTTGATTATTAGTTAATGGAAAATACAAACCTGCCGTATACAGGATGTAATAGATCACGCTATTAACCATAGCTTACAGTCATAAACAACTTGAAAGAATAATACAAATCGCAAATCTATATTTTTCTAACAACCTGTTTGTTTAGCTCCTGCACATACTAAAGGTACGACAGGATATGTCAACAAAATTATTTTTCCGTGAGTGAAGAAACATTTGTGACAGTAGTGAAGCAAGTTCCGGAAAATTTTCACAAAACGNAAACATTCCGGAACAAAGAGACTAACTGAAGCAGTTAAAGTTTGTCAAGAGATGTTTATAAAAAACTAATTATTTGACAAAAACAATTCCTGGGNGTTTTAACAATTGATAATTAATGTGCCATTAACTAGTATTAATTCTCTGGAAGCTTCTCCTATGCCAGGTTGTGGAGTGGGAATCCCGAAGCTCGTTTAAACTGATATGATCTCTCACTGTTTTTCAATAATAATTTCTTAGAAGTACTTGANATTAAACTTTGTGGAATGAGGAGGGGAATTTCTTTATTCTTTCTTGGATTTTTCAACCAGTACAACTGAATCAACATCTTTTTTGTTCACCGGCACGCGACAAGAATTACGGCTGCCTCAGGTAGGGATGCCTAATTTAGGGAATACCCAAAACTGCAGTACTATCCAAACTGCGAGNAANATAATAAATGACCAGTCCATGAGAATAATTGTNNGAAGATTAATGNTTTACTAAGTTTTTTTACANCACTTATACTAACATNTTTTTCTTCATTTTTCAACTTCATNNCCGTTNNCTANCCCTGTATGCANCCGNGCTTAATTTATCATGAGAGCTNCTCNTATTAAGCGTGAGGACTATATTTTGGNNGCGATGCCCTGATAACAGTGTCCGATAAAACGCGGAAGTAACGGAAGCTGAAATCGTTTTAGTGACTTCATTTCAAAAGCTGCACCNCGTATAAGCTGATCCATATCACGGTTAAGATGACAACCGTCGCCAATTATATTTTGTAAAGGATTGAGACGGTGTTGCCAGACTTGAATTTTCGGTGCATCACTCAAACCGTGCTCGAGAAAAACAAATTTTCCTCCAGGTTTAAGCACTCGGTTTATTTCAAACAGCGCCTTCGAGACATCCGCAATACTGCACAAGGTAAAAGTGCANGCAACACAATCGTAACTTGAATCTTCCATCGGCAAATTCTCACCGGAAAGGNTATAATTTGTAACAGATATTTCGGACTTTTCAATCCGCTTCNGCGCCAGATGANACATCCCTGGATTGACATCCACTGCGTCAANTTGCTNTACTGNATCCGGATAATGAGGCAGATTGAGTCCTGTTCCAAAACCAATCTCCAGAACCTCACCTCCTGTTTTCAGGAGTGCGTCCTGTCGAAAACCGTTTAAGGAATCACCGGACATGAAGAATTCACAAAGGTAGGGNAAAACAAATCTTGAATAAATACTACCACTCATGGCGCTCTCNGCNCAAGCAAACAATCAACCTGCTTTTTGGAGCTTTGGGTCGAGAGGAGANTTGGAATCCGCAGAATTTTGCAGGTATTTTTTCAACTGTTCTGCNGTATATCCGGTTGCACTTGAGGCNGCTGAAATGCTGGGGAAACTTTGTCCATCAACTACTACCACACCTTCTATGCTTTCTTTTTGAATCGGTTTTGATGAGGGTTTATTTTCTGTATTTTCAATTGGGTAAAGCAGTATTTCCGCTTTTTCAAAATCTCCATGCTGAATCAGCGAAATGTACTGTTCCAGCGAAGGCACCATTTCAAACCAACCGTTTCGGGTATGATGAGTTTGAAATAGACAATGCAGTGCATTCACGATCATTTCAGCAGTATCTTTTTCACCTGATTCATGATTCGCGATCAGATGAAGAGTTTCTGAAGAACCTTCCTGGAGNGACGNGAGTGCTAGTTCAGGNTCGTCACTTGAACCTATTTTAACTCTGTTATTTCTTGAGTCCTGGATAAAATACACNGCCCATCTCAACTCAGCTAGCTGCTGNTGTCGTATCTCACGTTCTTTATGTTTTTCGTCAGTGCAGTTTTTACACGCAGATGTTTTACCATCATGCGATTGTGAAGACATGTAAAATTCACGTAATTGTTTNATTTCACCGCATTCTTTACAACTCTTTTCCAGTGAATATAAAGTTGAAATTTCTGTTTTGTTTTCTTTTNAGNNGCGTTGCGTCTGNGCCCGTACATTCGCGCATTTACGGCAATAGGAGGCCATCATGTCCTGACAACNGCCTTCGGGGAAAAATTCCGAAGAACGTGGAAATTCGCCCCTGCAGATACTGCATAAACGAGTGTATTGCTCGGTACCGAATAATTCTTCCTGAAATGCTGACCTCATAAAATATACCTTAGCTGATTTAATTTAATAAAAGAAAGACAATGTTACTCACTCTNAAGAGCCTTATTATTNTTTTTCCATTTTGATAACAATTTATCACAGAATACTAAAAATGGTCAAATTCTGCATGCAAAAACTGCACTTTTAAGGTATGCTTTCCAAAAAGCTTGCCAACTTACAAAAATAGATCAAAGCATCTTTTTACAATTTTTCCGTTTCACTTTTTGTGAAAATCTTCACAACCTTTAAGAAATCACACTTCGAACCACGCCATTTTGAATTTGTTGACCGTAAATAATTTAACTGTACGTACAGAGCACAAGTCCAGTTCTTTAANCATTTTGGACAATCTCAATTTTAAGCTTGAACGCGGTACAAGTCTCGGTGTTGTTGGAGAATCAGGTTGCGGTAAATCAATGATGGCCTTTGCCATCATGGGATTGCTACCGGACAATATGACTGCATCCGGAGAAGTTCAGTTCGGAGGCAATTTGCTGAGTTTACCTGAAAAAGAATTGTGTCAAATCAGGGGGAACAAAATCAGCATGGTTTTTCAGGAACCAATGAGCGCACTTAACCCAGTCCTGCCGATTGGTTTTCAAGTGGCAGAAAGTCTTAGACTGCACAAAAACTTATCCCGCCATCAGGCACAGCAACAGGCATCAAAGGTGCTGGACCGTGTCGGTTTGCCAACTCAACAATATTCACGCTCACTCTATCCGCATCAGCTTTCCGGAGGACAAAGACAAAGGGTTGTAATTGCGATTGCAATGGCCTGCGGTCCGGAATTAATCATTGCGGATGAACCGACAACTGCACTGGACGTTACGATTCAGGCGCAAATACTGGCTTTGATCGCGGAGTTGGTTTTTGAAGAAAACATGTCGCTGATCCTGATCACGCATGATTTAGGTGTAGTCGCGGAGAATACAGATCAGCTACTGGTCATGTATGCAGGACGTATCGTAGAGAGAGGTCCTACAAATAAAGTTTTTGAAAACTTGGCGCATCCCTACACACGAGGTCTTTTTGCCTCAATTCCGGATGCAGAAATCCCAAATACTGNAAAANGATTACAAACCGAATATTCGCCAACAAACAGATTGTCAACAATTCCGGGTCGTGTTCCGGAGTTTTGGGAACGTTCCAAAGGCTGTTCCTTTGCTGAACGCTGTTCACGGGCTCAGGCAAATTGTTCTTCACAACTTCCGGACGAAATCCGGTTCGGCACGGGACATTCTTCTGCTTGTTTTTTCCCTTATAATTAAAAAGTATGAATCAAGAAAAGACNGACACTTCATTACTCGAAATCCGGAAAGTGGTGNGGGAATACATTCTCCCCCGCCAACAATTATTTTCTACAGCAAAACGTTTCCGTGCGCTGGATGGTGTAAGCTTAGCCGTAAATTCTGGTGAAAGTTTCGGTATTGTTGGTGAGTCCGGCTGCGGAAAATCAACTTTAGCACGTACTGTAATGGCACTTGAATCGCCACAGTCTGGAGAAATTTGTTTTCAGGGAGAGAATCTGCATGCACTAAAAGCTAAAGAATTACGCCGTGTGCGGTGTGGTCTGCAAATGATTTTTCAAGATCCGTACGGCTCGCTTGANCCACGGCAAAGTGTAGGAAAAATTGTCGCAGAACCTTTGTCTTTACTTGGAGAAATGGCACCTGAAAAACGGAGTGAAATGGTTGCGGAAGCTCTCGACAATGTAGGACTTTCACCAAATGACGCAGTTAAATTNCCGCATGAATTTTCCGGAGGACAAAGGCAACGGATTGCGATTGCCCGTGCACTGATAACACNTCCGGCTTTGATTGTGGCAGATGAACCGGTTTCCGCGCTTGATGTTTCNGTACAGGCTCAGGTTCTTAATTTAATGATGGACCTNCGNGACCGGCACNGATTGGCTTATCTGTTTATCAGTCATGACCTCAGCATAGTCCGTCACATGACAACAAAAGTTGCCGTTATGTATGCCGGAAGGATTGTCGAACANGGGGCAACACAAACGTTGTTTGATCATGCTCAGCATCCCTATACACGTGCTTTGCTGGCAGCGGTACCGCGTACTGANCCTTCAAGGAAAANGAGCAAATCTGCAAATAATTCTGTCCCGAAAATGCCNGGNNCAAATTTTGAAACCTTATCCGCACATGGCTGCGNATACGCTTCACGCTGTCCGCTGGTTGAGGANAAATGCAGAAATATTTCTCCTGCNCTGCAAAATATTAAAGCTGGNTCTTCAGGAGNTTTTGAGAATAATCCGCAGGAGATTGATCACAAAGTTGCCTGTTACAAACCTCATGCTGCTTTTGTNACATCCTGAAAGACTGTCTGCGCAACAACTAGCTGAANCTGAATAATGNCCGATNTAAATTACTGCAGCGTTTTGACCAGGAAATCTGCTGAACCACTGGCGGGAACNGCGCCATTTGCAAGGCATTTTGTTTTTATCACCTGGCCTAAAAAATATTGGCAATATGAAGCNCTTGAAGCAAAAGGTGGATTTCCTCAGGGATTAAAGAAATGGATGAAAGAACAGAGCGAAGTTAATGGGAAAATTAGCATCCGGCTGGTCAACCGTGCAGGACTGAGTCAGGACAAGGTAGAAATTTATATTTATCCTGAAAAATACTGTTATTCAAATGTGTTGCCCAGTCAAATNCCAGNTGTTTTGGAATCCTATTTTCNGGATGGAATAACTGCCGCTTTTTCACCCGCCGCAATTAAAGGGGAGCAGATTTTTATTTGTACCCACGGGAGGCATGATAAATGCTGTGCCAAGTTTGGACAGGAACTTGNTGATAAAATGCGTTATCATGTTTCAAGGCAAAAAACTGCTGTTGAAGTATGGGACAGCAGTCATCTTGGCGGACACCGATTTGCCGCCACCATGCTCGATTTTCCAACAGGCCGGGCATATGGACACCTTTCTCCGCATGAGGTTCCAAATTATTTAGCAAGCCGCAAAGCAGCTCAGGTTTACGGTGCTGCTTATCGGGGATCNGTTTTTCTTTCCGGATTGGAACAAGTTGCGGAAGCACACGTGCAGCATTTTTGCTTTATACAGAAATGGCGCTGTCAACCGCGGATCAGGAAGGTAGAANAATTGACTGAGGAAAATTTCCGCTGCCTTGCTGACTTAAGTGATACTGAAAGTTCTGTTGATTTACAAAAAAACATTCCGGATGAAATGGTATTTAATTTTAAATTAAAAGGTTTTAAAAGTCCTTCCGGTTGTGATGCTCTTGAAGAACCGAAATTACGNAGTTGCTGGAAGCTGGAATCAACCGAATCCAGCTAATAATATTTTAATGGAGTAAAAAATGGCAGACGAAGATGTTCTAGAAGATCAGGAAAGTACTGAAGCTGATACTGCTGAAAGTGAAAATGTGGATAATCCTGAAGACGATATGGATTCATTGATGAATGAGATGGATGNAAACACCTCAACTTCAACGGATTTTGGGGGCAGTGGTGACCTGAGTTCCTTAATTACCGAGACGGTTGAATCTACTGACGAAAACCTCGANGNGATGCTGGAATCCGCGACAGACACCTCATCCTCCATGAANGCAGCGTCAGATGATGAAGAAGGTGTTGATTTGAATTTTTTGCTGAAAATGCCTTTGACCGTGACCTTTGAGGTAGGCCGCGCCAAAATGAGCATCAACGACCTTCTTTCACTTGGTCAGGGATCTGTTATGGAATTGCACAGATTAGTTGGAGAAAACCTCGATATGTTTGTCAACGGGAAATTGATCGCTCAAGGTGAGGTCGTAGTTTCAGAAGAAAATTTTGGTGCGAAAATAACACAGATTATTTCTCCTGAAGAGCGGGTGAAAAAAATGGGAGGCATGGATAAAACAAATTAGCCGCAGCGGCAACAGCTAGCAACGGATAAATATTTTAATAAACCGGTTTGCTCTGAGCTGACATTTTATCTTCAATTACTAAATGCCTTCATCCGATTCTCAGTTAAGTTCATACAATTATGAACTTCCGCAAAATCTCATTGCCCAACATCCCGCAGCTGAACGTGACCAGTCACGAATGCTCATGCTGGAACGTCAAAGTGGACAAATCTCACATCATAATTTTGCAGAAATAGTTTCGCTGTTACCGGAATCCTCCTGCCTTGTTATTAACAACACCAAAGTGCTGCCTGCACGTCTCCCCGGAAAACGTCAAACCGGAGCAGTGATTGAAGCATTACTTGTTGAAGAAAAAAGCGAAGGCCTCTGGTCTGCTATTGTCCGTAAGGCCGGAAGAATCAATACTGGCGAGCTTCTTGAATTTTGCGGGGGACGTCTGCGGGCANTTGCGCAACAAAGNCTTGAAGAGGGAGAATGGCTGTTGTCATTTGAAGAAGNGGAACTTTTGAAAGAACGTTTAGAAGAATTTGGTCTCCCGCCTTTACCACCTTACATAGAACGTCGGCATGCAAGTGCTTTACAAAATGCGGAAGACCGGCAGCGTTACCAAACCTGTTTTGCTTCAGAACCGGGGGCCATTGCGGCACCGACCGCGGGTTTGCACTTTACACCGGAAATTCTAACAGAAATCAGCCAGCGTGGAATAGACATCCTGGAGGTTACGCTGCATGTTGGGCTGGGGACTTTTTCCTCAATTGAGGTTGAAGATATCAGGCAACACAAAATGCATGCGGAATTTTTTTCTGTTTCCGCTCAAACTCTGGAACAGTTGAAAAAATACCGGCTAAATCAAAAAAAGATCATTTGCCTCGGTACAACTTCTGTAAGGGTGCTCGAAACTCTGGCGCAACAGAAATTCCAAGTCAGCTCAGGCTGGACTGATATTTTTATTCACGCGCCCTACGAATTCAGGATGATGGCAGGGCTGCTGACCAATTTTCACCTGCCAAAATCAACATTGATGTTATTGGTCTCTGCTTTTTGCGGACGTGATTTTTTATTGTCTGCATACCGACAAGCGGTTGAACATAATTACCGCTTTTTTAGTTATGGTGACTGTATGTTAATTTTGTGAAATTAGCTGACAAATAAACTGAACCTGAAAAAATCCTGAAAACGTGTCATTTCGAGAGTAGCGAAATTACAATTGGTTGATTTCAGTTATTTTTGCAAAACCATCAAATGAAATAAACAATTTTCTTTATTGTGACGAATCACCTTCAAGTTCTCCCTCAGAGGATTGAGGAAACTTAGGCAAGTCATCAACAATTTCATAATAAGCAGGTTTGTCTGAACAGTAAATGTGTCCAATCGTTTTTAATCCTTGAGCTAAATCGAGCATCCCCGCGGCAATACTGATGGTACCTGCTCCAAGACGTTCCCAGAAAAGACTTGCTCCACATTCCTGACAGAACCCACGTCTTGCTTCATTTGAAGAACGAAACCATTTGAGTCCGGCATCATTCACAAACTTAATTTTATTTTTCTCAACCGCACTGTAGGCAGCATAATGTCCGTGTGTGTGAAGACACTGTCCGCAATGACAATTGACCACAGGGCGCAACTCTCCCATGATGTTGAAGCTCACAGATCCGCATAAACAATGCCCATGACAACTGCTTTTTTTCTGTGACTGCTGCAGAGCTTCTTCTGTCATGTTTTCAACTACACGGTTTTCACGACGATCTGCTTTCGAGTATATTTTAGCGGAGGTCTTAACTTTTTCTGCATATCTACTTTTCATTTTAGCACTGTAATCTGCTCCAAGAGCAGGAGCATTATTTTTTGTTTTTGACATTTCATCTCCTTCGATAATTTTTCTTGGCAAAGCGTGACATTTTCAAATTTACAGATTCAAACTTTCACGCCGGTAGCTCTCAGGATTTGTACGGTGAAGCCTTCCAGCCACGCGCTACTTGCTTGAGGAGGAATGTATTCAGCAGGTTCTTTAGCGCTGTCAATCAGAACCTTCCATTCGATTTCTTTGGGCAGCATAAATTCAACCGGCTGTTCAAAACAATTGATGAGTACACGCATTATCTGTTCCGGCCAGGCGGAATTTGTTACTTCGTAATGCAGAGTGCGTACATATGCCGCAAGCTCTTCCGCACCTCCGGAAGCATCAAACCACTGATAATTGCTTTTTGGTGCAAACAGAAAGGATGAGTGCTGTTTCCGCAAAGCAATCATACGTCGAGTAAAAAGTAAA
>NYXK01000019.1 GCA_002685535.1 Deltaproteobacteria bacterium | reverse complement strand
TCAATTATGTTCCCTAGCAAGACTTTCCTCCCCATCTCCCTACACGAAACGGACTTGCTCGCTAGGCTACAATCTGTCACATTTTTTAATACGCAGTGATCTTGCGGCTATTTTCCTCTCTAATTCGTCTGGTTGTAGAATCTTAGGGAGTGGATAAGTTCCCGCCTGTTCAAGTCAGCAAAAATAGTCGCGTGTCATCGGATNTCCTACAATTTCCTTCTTNGAAGGTGGCCACCAGTCGGGGCTGCTATAGACACAGTATCTCCCNCCCCGTAGGACCATCANCGCNACTTTGACCCCAGGCTCNTTGCTGAAACGGTATGTGTTAACAAGCAGGGTATCTTCTTTCCTCCTCACNCTCTCGTTTGCTCGTTTCGCCGCTTTGCGCAGGTCTGGAGACATAGGACGTATTGTGAAGGGGTGGTAAATATCTTCAAAATTGATGTACTTGGAAGGGCTTCAGTCTACGAGTTCTTGTAGGAAGGGTGAGTGGGTTGGGGTCGTAGACCAAGACTTAAGCTTATACTAGAATATGCCAGATTCANCCATGTCATGACANCANTGGCTGGCTGTGTTAAATAAGCGTAGGCATATCATCTGTTGCCTAAACGGGAAATTCTTGCACGAGGCTCCTGAAAGGCGATGCATATATAGGCTCATGCTCGGCACGATGGATCACTGATGCAGATTCTGACAGATGCTAAGTCTTACTTCCCANGCAAAACGTCACATGGACAGTGCAAAGAGGCAAGATGCTACGTCTAGCATTCAAGAATCATCTTCTCACGACAATCGACATCGCATTGCTTTTCAAGTGACGGAGCTACTTTGTCTACTGTGCTTAGGGGAAGTTATCTAGAGCATTAAAATTGTTCATAGATAGTACACCTGGCCCTAGGACTTTTCCAAATAGAAATGTGTGATTGGCTTGAATNGTTCATTCGGTAAACAAACTGGAGAANTTTGTAAACAATCTCTGCCACTAAAGTGGAATACTAGTCTAACAGCTGCAAAGTACCATTCATGATTGCCATGCCAAANTTTCACTTCTCGCCCAATTTATTCGCTGCCACCGATGTCAAGAAACCATTCATGGCTTGATCATACTTCACCCANCCCACGCTTCAATCTCTTGGCTTCCTCCTGTTTGGCCTCTTCTTTCTCCTGTTCGGCCTTTAGCTTCTCCTCGTGCTCCTTCTTNATCTTCTTCAGACCCCATATATCAAATGCTAGTAATAGTACTAGCATAATAGTAGTGTAACCCCCTGTAACCGCCGCTGTGACGATAGCAGTAACTGACCAGTGCCCACCTCGAGCCGTGTAGATGTTGATNATTGTCGTGAGGAAACCAATCGCTGAATTGGTCAAGCTGGGCCTCNTGAACACTTTAGTTATCCCTTTAANCATTGTCGCTGTTACCTAACGTACCAAATGATTCGATCTAGCATCCACTTATAGTTACTGTACCAGATCCTGCACAGGAAGAGCATTCCTAGTGAAGCAACTCCACAGCAGAATCCGGCCAACCAAAGCAACGGCAGGTTCTGTGCAGCTTTGACAACGACTTTACCCGCATTACCAGCCCCCTCAGAAAGCGTACGAGAATTCCGAATTGATGTGAAGGTTCCTGGCAAGACAAGGTATCCAGCGAGTAGCAGCCAACTGAAGACACCTGCGAGGATGTTATGCCACCTCGAAACGGTGTCCAACTCTAGGAGCATATCGATGTACTTTGTTTGCAACGGTGGGTTTGGGGTGATTGAAGGCTTTTCTTGGGGCGCCTCCTCATCAGTCGTGGTCGTCTTGACCTTTTTAACCCTTGGGGGTGGAGGTCGTTGCAGGCGGAAAGGGTGGGGGGAGTCGGAGCGAGAGAATGAGCCCGGCATCTTGTTCATAGTTGAAGATAGAGAAGCAAGTCCAAGTGGGTGGCCGGCAGGTTTAAGTACTAACAATTGGGCGGCTCGCTGCAAATTTGTTAATCTGGCGTAGGCCTTTCATTGCTGCCGCCTATTGAGGCGATCTGTACCAGGCAGCCCAGAACCTTGTGCTCAGGAAGCGTGGCCAGGGACTACTGCTGACTGTCACTGACTCAAAACAGGCCGCTAGGATGATTGTGATGCAATTTTGCCATCCTGACGCTGCGAGCTGAGGTCAGATGATGTGCATGTTGANGGGACATCTTAAAATAATGAGGTTCAGGTAAGTGGTCGTAGTACTGAGCTTATTGAATTGAGAGAGCACGAGGATGCCAAGAGAAACAGTCAACCGAGTACGGGCTGCCTGTCTGTGGTCACAACAGTGATGCGTGATTGGAATGGACATGGACCACTTAATCTGATGTTGAGCATTATCGAGCCTTCCTTGGATGGTGAACTCTAGATATGTCTTCTTCAGCCCTACGTTTCAGCTCTAATATCCTCAATGCATCGTCACGCAGTCTTTTAGCAGATTCCTCCATTTCATCGGTACGAAGATCATCCTGTGAGACTAGCAGTATCGTATGTGTCCGATCATCTATTACCGCCTGGAAACAATCTCGTGGAGCAAGCATCTGTAATTCCGTGTTGAGAGTCCGAAACTTCCTCCTCATGTACTTCTTCGCATTTCGTTCGACTTCGGATGAGTCTTCTGGATGGGCGTAGATTGATGGCAAAGCTTTCCAATCATGTCTCTTCCAGACCTTGAAGTGGATCTCGACCTTCTCTTGCTCGTGTTGATCCTCTGCTTGTCTTTTCTGCCTCAAAAATTCTCGCTGTAGCTGTTCCTCATCTAGTCTCCTCTTTAGCTCCTCTTCTTGCCTGAGCTGTTCTTGTCTGCGTTGTTCCTCTATCTCCTGGCCCAACCTTTGTCTCGCTCTAATGCTTTGCATCAATCTCTCATGGTCAGACGTCACTCGCTCTAGTCTCTCTTGCTCCAGCCTCCTCTGTAGCTCTTGTTCCTGCCTTCTCTCTTCCTGCGCGGTCGAGGTCTGCGGTTGGCCACCATTCTGGTCAACCCCGGAGGTCTCTTGAGATTGATCTCTATCTTGCCTATGATAATAGGACAGCACACTATCCGCATCTTCTGTATCTTCCGGATCTTCCGTATCTGCTGTATGCTCGCCCATGTTTGCGGCGTTACCAATCCTGGACGGTCTGCCAAAGAATGCAAGGTATACAGACTTCCGAACGAAGAAGGAAGTTATGCCATCTCCTTGATCTTGTCGTGTGTCGTGTAGGTGATAGACAAANAACAAGTTGCGATCTGCTTTGAATGATTGTATTCGAGGTTTNCCGCACCTGCGAGCTGGTGCAACACCAGACCCAGAAGTCACAAGAATAGGCCTTGATCGCGGNTATGTTCGCTTAGCAGCTGTNCCTAGCCGCTGTAAAGCCGTGATCTCGTCAGACGCAAATCCCAAGTCACTTGCAAGATCAGCAAAGCAGNGCAGCACAGAAGGNTCGGCNTGTGCCCTTGGCTGCTGCAGCAGCAGATCCTCCTTNTCCGNCTCACGCGGNATGAAAGGATATTCGCGCATGGCGAAGGCGAATAGCTGTCGAATTCCATAATCNATCTGATCTGCGCGNTTGCCTTTCCNATGCATGAAAGTGCCNTCTGNTCNNTGAATTTTGATCAGGCCATCNTCTTGNTTGNNACCGGTGAACCGCTTTNGAAGAGNTNCNATGAGACTTTTGTTCTTTGGAACTTGTGTCAGCCGCCTNACTGAGTTGGTGAGGAGCTCCAAATACAGAACATCGNGGAAAAANGTGTACAGGGANGGCACAAGTCCCTCGAACATCTGTAGGCGNCCCCAGATCCTTTCACGTTCAGANGCGCTGAANNCACTGAATATCNTGCCACCANGTATCTCGCNGTAGAGAAANTTCGCATCCNTCGTCGATGCTCGTGGNGCTCTCAGCTCTATGGACTTGACCGTCGCCGGGTCAATTCTNTGCATTGCATCCTCCTCNCCATCAACCAAGTCGGAGTANAACTTTTTCATACCTTCGAGGTAATTCAAGATTAGCTAAGGTAAAATTAGCTTGTATGCGAAATTCAATTTCATACGTACTTCGGGGCATCTCATAGGTATTATCTTGTGAATTGTAGTCAATCTCATCCCATCCCAAATCCCATAGATAGGCAATAGGCTGTCGAAAGCTTCAGTCAATTCTTCGTTCCGTAATAAGGTGTTCATGTCCTTTGCTCGGGTCTTCTTCAACCAAGATTGCCATCGCTGCCTGAAGATGTAATTATCCTTGTATTGACGCATTTTTCGATACACTTCACCATCAGAAGGCTGTTCCTCGTTCGAGTATTCTTCAATAAGGTAAGTTTCCAGATTTGTGTCAAGGTCTAGCTCATTGTGGTCAGATTGAACATCTCTTGATCGTGCTTGACTATACCTGACAGGTAGAGATCGACTGTCCACCATTTGTCTGTTTCGGAGAGAAANTCTCGGGCAGCTTCAATCCTATGCAGTCCATGCAAATAATCAAGCTTATAGTCGNCNGGGAAACTGAGCTCTGGGATATCGTTCAGTAGCTGGTGTGCCGAAACATTCGANTCACGTAACNCCGAATCAAGACANTCCTGGGAGATCTTCCCGGGTATATGATTGCGTAATTCTAAGCGATGACACCCTCCCGCGCGAAANGACTCTGCCAATATTTCGACATGCTGGCTGTTTGGCTCCCTTCGCACGTTTGTGCCATCCCAAAAGAGGCGGAGCACGTCGAGCCTGACGCGAGCAGCACCTNCATATTTCAGACGCCTCTCAGCTTCGCGTCTAGACTCTTCAGCTCGAGCTCGAGACTGCCGCATGTTCCTCGAGGATTTGATGATGCAAGAAGGAGGGAGACGAGCCGCCTCCTGGGAGCGAATTCTCGTTCTTGTACCATCGCCGATATTCGATTGAACTATGCTAATATTGGTATCCGTTAATCCAAGGAATCCAGCATTTTCGGGACCTAGTCAGCAAAAGNATACACTAATTTAAGTATATGAAAAAGGAGTCCAAAATAATCTGAGCACAGCCTACAGCCATTTTTGCTGTTATCGATGAATAAAATTCTACGGTGCATATCCTCTTATTTATGATTTTTGGCGGCGTGTTATTGCAAGGCTGATTGGAATAGTGCAACTCCACCTTCGTCCTATTCTCCATCATGCTTACTACCATGGTTGTTACTGTCATATGTCTCCAATGCGGCCGCGAAGATCGCGAAGATCTCCCCTCGGATATGATTTGCACCCACATCCTTGGTGTCTGGCAGTTCCTGCGCTTTGGCGTTGAAGTTGAAAAGATTACTGCAGCATTNTGCATTAGATGCTCGAAATGTATGGCAAAACGACCCACTACGAGTACCAACGATGACGATGAGTTCTGCGAAGTTGAAAGACTAGCGAATCAAGATATAAATATGATGAACGATATTAGAGAGCAACACGGACGGGTGAGGTTATTTACCAGACATAGGGCACTACTGTTCCTGAATGGTGTCAGGCCACTCATCGAGGTGGGAAATGGCAAGGTGTCTCTGCCTTGTTTGGACGGGTACCATAGGCATGATCAGCATCCCTGAGATTTAGAGCCTACAGGNNNAACCTGATANAATCAAACTCAATCTTGTTAGTTTTTAAGCTTCGCAATCATCCAAGTCATGTACATTGCTCTTTAACAATCTGCAAAGCAAAACCAGACAGATTGTTCAAGAAGCGGCATCAAAGCTCTTCATTACCAGCATAGCTGGCTGATCCTTCACAAGGCGCTATTCTCCCAGCGAAGCTTGAGTATAATGTCCACCATGCTTGGAATGAGACTTGTCGATATTCTCCACTAAGCCATGCCGTTTCAAATGCTTTGTATCCAATCGCTTGGTACAGCCTCAAAGTCGTCCCTTCAACAAGGCTAGCCAGGTCCTTGAATTCCGATACATTCAATGTATTTCCAGCAAGCAAGTCCAGGCTCAAACTGAGCTCAGTTCCAGGCAATCTGAGTGTTTCNTGGAAGTATTCAAAGGGAGGCCAGCGTCCAGGTCTATCGCCATGCGATTGGATGATGTCTCCGGTTACAAGCCGTATAGTGACTGGCAACTCAGTCGATAGCTCTGGACAGGTTCCAGTAAGCGTAAAATTGATAGGCACAACCAAGTCCTCGAATCTAGACTTCATGAAGATCGTCCCACCCGCAGTGTCGTTTNGGACATGTGTAGTTGAATAATGTTGTGATAAATCACGAGCTTGACCTGCAACCTGTGCAAAAGATTCCTGCGAACCTGGCACAACGTTAATTCTGTAGATAAAAGGGAGGAAGGGACCTTACAGGGTGCAAGGCTTGAAAAATATAGGGATAGGAGGGGTAATATGCAAATGAACATCAAGATCGACTTCCACATCGTCACCTCAAAGTCGCGAAATATTGTGGAAGAGCTTGGGACTGGCGGCTTGTAGGAATTGATACGTTCTGGGAGAATTCGCTCTGTCGTTATGGTTGGATGAATGATGTTATCGCGTGCAGCCTAGCGTGCGATGGAGACAAAGGACGTGAGGTTGAAGCGAATACGGCTCATAGGAGAGGAGGAGGAAGAATGAGAGGGAATAGAGATGGTGGCAACAGAATGAAAATCAACCAGCGGGACAATGACCACAGCCATGCTCTCAATGCNCNAATNTAGGCATATAGCCTACAGTAACGGAAAACAAAACATAATACATAGAATTGTTTTAAGTATATGCCAGTTTGAGGAATATTCTCTTCCAATAAATAACACAAAACAAATCCCTATCTACCAAATTATTTTAAGCATATGACANTTTAAGAATACGCTCTCTTCAGTAAACACGTCAAAACAAATCCTTGTTTACCAAATTACCTTAAGCATATGCTAATTGAAGCAAATGCNCTCTTGATATATGATGACGCAGAATAAATCCTTAANCACAAAATTATTTTTAAGCATATGCTAATTTAGGAATATGCTCTCTTAATAAATGACGCAGAACGAATTCTTATTCACCTGATTATTTTGAGCATATGCTACTTTNAGAAGATGCCCTGCTGATAAACAAGTCGACACAAATCCTTCTTCAAAGAATTACTTTAAGCATAAGCTAATTTAGGATTATGCTCTCCTAATGAATAAGTAAAAACAAATCTTTATTTACATAACTATCTTAGTCATGTGCTAATTTAAGAACATGCTCTCCTAACAAAACACGCAGAACGAATTCTTATCTACTAAANTATTTCNAGCATANGGTAATTTNAAAATATGCCCTCCTAAATNNACAAATAAACAACTAAAAAAACANCTTGTTCATACATATATTTTAANAATTTGCCATTTNAATAAATGACGCAGAACGATTTCTCATTTACCCAATTATTTTNCCCATATACCATTCTAAAAATAATACCNTCTTATCTGATNACCTANAATCTTTGTTTACAGGATTATTTAAGGTAAATGCAAATATAAGAATAAACGACGCAGAATGATGTCTCATTTATCTAATTATTTTAAGCATATTCTATTTTAAGGACATGCCATCATGATGTACAAGTCAAAAGAAATCCTCATTCACAAAATTGTTTTTAACATATACTAGCTTAAGGATATGCCTTCCTGGTGGACAAGAAAATTGGAACTTATTTACATATTTACTTAAGGCATATGCTTGTTAAAGAATACGCCTTGTAGTAAATAACACGGAAAGAGTTCTTATTTAGTAACTTATTTTAAGCATATACCAATGTAAAACATACTTCCCTTAACTGATAACCCCTAAAACATTATTATTCACAAAATGAATCTTAAGCTTACTCAAATTTAGGCGTGCAGCTGGTCATGTCGTTTGTTCCAAATTTTTGCGTATGCTTCTATAATGGAGGGATCCTAAAATGGAGTTATCCTAGATGGATGGCTCACAACAAGTGGCTTCCAAAAATGATGGATGCGAAAATTGGCATCACCAAAACTTTTTGGAGCCCCAAATCCTCCCGGAATTGATGGCTCCAATCCCGCCTATGACCGCTGTAATTTCGAGTCACTTTGATTAAGCTGACCTGGCAAGACAACCCACAAGTACGATAGGTTGTCTACAGTACACCTCTCACAACAATCACATATCTATGTTCTTTTTAAGCCTGTTCGGTGTGGCTTCCAGCGTCCCAGATTGGAAGAAGAGGAGAGAATGTCCTTTACTGTGGGACGAAAAATTCCAAGGGTAACATATCTGCAACCTTCAACCTTCAACCAGATCTCGCCCCACCCTTCCCCCATCTGCTCGGGTGATTGGGTTTCATTTTAAGGTCTTCGGATGCTTTCTCAATTCGGTCGCGATAAGATTGAGCTTCGGCCGCGCTGTGAATAATGGTGAGATAACGTTGGGCTCTTCGGTAAAAGCAGGTGGATGAAATCCAATTATAATTTTTTGATGCTGCAAATAAAAGATTAGGTGCCGAGAACAACTATGAAAGCCTATACATAGTTTTCTCTGGTACATTTCCACTGGCTCCTGCAAAAGTCTCAGGTTCCCCCAAAGGGCGCACATGTGCTTGACTAGACGCTTGGCAGCCCGTTTGAGTCATCTCACATGCCTTGATATCCAATGTTTACTTCAAGTGCTTAAGCGAACCCCTAGGTTGCTATGCGAGGCATGACGACCGACTTCGTGCCTTCCTATGAATGGCGGCAGAGATCGTCAACACACAAATGCCACTCGAAAATAAGACCAGTGGGAACATCCATAGCTCAGCTCGGCTACAACTTGCCTCCACTTTCAAGTAGTCGGTCGCCCTGGATAATGGTGTCAGACCAGGCTGGGCGATTTCTAGTCTCAATTTGTCAAATTATACGGAGCAATACGTGCCGAGTTGTCTCTTTGGTGCTGGAATAAGCTGGGTTAGACGCATCTCTTATATGCAATCGCTGTAGGGATTTGGGGAAGGCATGCTTAGATCTCATCAAAATTCTCACGGCAAGCCCGGCCCTATCATATTTGCCGCTCCATATCCGTATCCCTCACCTTTCCAGGGGCGTTACCTTCTGCTCATTGATGCAGAGCCGTCTTGATCGTAATAAGCACGGCGGAACAGGTATGTCTCGCTGCTCCTTGAAGTCTAGTCCATCCTACGACTCTGGTACTACAAGCACAAGGTCACTTCCGGAATGTAATCCTCAANAATGGCAAAGGCAGGTCCAGGATTGAAGATGGGATCNCCTGCATAAAAAGATAATAGGATACANAAGNGCCGCTANCTCACAAGGCAATATAATTGGANGGTTGGCCGGACGAGGTGCAGTATCCATTTTCGAGACCAGGCCGCCTTCATGTTTATTCAATGCAAAAGCAAGCTCGGCGTATGCATGTACATATAATTAGACGCGATGAGGTTAGGAAGATTGTCTATCATACTCTGGACCCCGGATCCTTCCATTGTCCGAGGGGGAAGGAGCTTCACTTGGTAATTGCTGAACTTGGGGCGGGTTGAAGCCAAACTGCACCTTTCTCGCTTAGCGAATAAGGGCTTCGCTTAAACAGCCAAACAACAACATCCNGAGGTCCACTTCTNACCCCTTTCCGTTTGTAGGAATCCCTTCATGCATTTGCAGGAATGGCAATGACCGGCATAGCGTATCTTCATGGGACCCATGTGTAGTGTGAGGACACGTAAAGGCTGCTCGGCTGCACCAGGACACCATGCAACTTCTCAGAGAGACCGAAATCGAGCCGGAACAGGGATGGGTGTAGGATTGCTCGTGCTTCGCCTCCAAACCAGCTGCGACGCGAGAGGCCATTGCCAGGACGTCCTCTATGCTCGTATTGTCGATATTCAGGTCCCCGTCTGCAACAGCTGTGACCGACCACCATAAGCACGCACCTCACACGCAACAGAGCACGTATAAGGTGCTGGAACATTCGAAAGTCCCAGAGACTTTTTGTTCTTCTTGCGCGCATACATAGCTAGTCAGGTTCAAGTCGAAGCCACCGAAGGAATCGTAGCGTGGCGCTCCTCCACCGATGTTGTAGCTGGAATGGCCTTTCGTATGTATGGTATAGAGGCAGGGGCCAGGGGCGCGATGCACCCAATAGTTNCCTCTGTCAGCATCTNCTACCAATAGAGGACGCACATGGAATGACAAGATGTCATCAGCGTGACCCTTGAAATGTGCGCTAGAGCTGTGCACAGGTATATAAGCCTTCGTCCTGCCCATGAATTTTCAATTCTCCATCTTCCCCTTTTCCTCTTCTCTCCTGTCCCTCAACTCATTCATCATCACTATCGAGCCCAATCAACCCATTAGTCATGCCTGCCTACAATTCCAATTCCACTCGTCAACTCAGATCGGGGCGTCGCCCCCCCATCCCATCCCTTAGTATGGCTTCCCAGACTCGGCCTGCCTACAATTCCAGCTCCACTCGTCAACTCAGATCGGGGCGTCGCCTTCCCACCCTGTCCACAAGTCTGGCTTCCGAGACTCCAGATATCATCATGAGCGAGGGCGTCATCACGGGCGGACCGTCACCTGGGACTGATGTCAATGCGGTCATGATGGATGAAATGGCGGCCGGCTCCAGGCGCGAGGACACAACCCCAGCCCACGCCCAAGCCAGCATCATGGACGATACTGCGCCCACGAGCGATTTCGCACCATCGAGCGAGGATGCAGCTCCAGCCAATGCCGTCGAAGAGACTATCCCCGGTGGCATCCGACCCTCCACTCCCATTGACGGCCCAACAGGCCAACTGAGCGAGGATGCAGCTCCAACCAATGCCGTCGAAGAGACTATCCCCGGGGGCATCCGACCCTCCCCCCCCATTGACGGCCCAACAGGCCAATTGAGCGAGGATGCAGCTCCAGCCAATGCCATCGAAGAGACCATCTCCCGTGATATAGAGGCGTCGATCCGAGTTGAGGCCTCAGCTCACGTCAATATCCTAGATGCCGCGTCCGACAAGGTCACAGCTGACGAGGACACGATCATGGTAGAGGAGGAGGAAGATGCACACTTCGAGTTTGATGAGGGAGGACCTCAGGTGGACATCCCCGAAAGACCTGCTGGTGGATCAATGCAGCCTACCATGACCGAAGACTCTGGTAATGAGCAGATCACTGATGTTAGTGGCTCAGCGCAGCCGATCGTGGTCGATGAATCTGATGAT
>NYXK01000018.1 GCA_002685535.1 Deltaproteobacteria bacterium | reverse complement strand
TGGACCACCTGGGCCTCCTGCTTCTGGACCTGGACCACCTGGGCCTCCTGCTTCTGGACCTGGACCACCTGGGCCTCCTGCTTCTGGGCCTGGACCTTGTTGATCTTGTTCTGCCATCTTGTCTCCTATTATTAAGTTAAATAATTTAAAGTCTAGGGATATAATTCAGTCTGCAAATACATGCTGAATTATTCCAAAACTATGACTATTTTCAGCGCAAACTTAGTTTACAAATTACATTCTTAAACTAAGTGCAACACTTTAATAACAATACCATCTCAATCAATCACAGGCATCGCAAAAATGTCCTCAACCAAAACACCTGACTCACATCAAACTAAATTTGTTGAAAAGTTCTGAAATAAACTACATTATCAATTTCAAAATTTTCAATATCTTATTTTTAAACGGAGATGTAAAACAGTTTGGCATAATGGTTAGATCTGGGCATTTTCAGAGGAGATCTAATTTATATTAAAAGGTTAATGCCTCCTTAATCATCACCTTTCCTTTGTGGATTATACTCCACATGGAGAAAAGTTATCAGGAATTAATTAAAAAGACAACCATAAAAAAACATTAATCCAACTTAGGTAGTTTCGCAAATAGGGTTTATGTTCATGTAATAGGTTAGAAGAATGAAAAGGTAGGACTGATTTATTTTGCAATGAGTTACAAATTACCAGCAGAAGACATAGAAAAATATGAAGAAAAATAATGAGGAATACACATTTAGAACCCTAAAACTTACTCTGAGAAACAAATTCTTCATTAGCCTAAGAAACGTTTTTGTTGGCCAATCGCCTTAATTCAGAGGTATTTTAACTAAGTACTTTTCCTGATGATAATCAAAAGGGGGCTTGCTGTCGAGTGGGAAATCTGTTGAGCTCATTTAAGGTTTATCTATTTATCAGCCACAAAAAAATATTTTAAAAGACTAATAACCATCAGGATAAACGCTGCATCTGATCATCTTTCAACATCTATTGCAATTAAATATTGACTGAGATAACCGTAAATTAATGCATCTCAGTTGAGCAATTTTGGTGTTTCCAAAAAATCTACCATTTCGTCAAGTGCTTTGGCAAAAACATGTGTCGCATAGTCAACCTTAGTTTCGTCATCAATTAAACGGTGCTCTAATGAATCCATCAATTCCTTGATCGTTCTTGAGACTTGCCTCTCAAATTGATTACTAAGATCTACACCAACTGCATAGGTAAAATTTTCTATTTTTTCTTCTGTTTGTGTCATTTGTTCCCGCTCATCAAGTACTTGTTAAAGTAGAAAATACGCCGGCCCGTTTGTCTCTCAGAGTGATAACTCATGAGATTTGCTTGAACTGAGGCTCAGGGTGTTAAATTTGCTTAAACTGAGAAGAGCACAAGAAGCAACTCTCAATCTGCCCTGTATATCGGCAGTAATGCAGAAAAACTTGAGGAAATAAAAAAGAAAATTATTTCTATGATCCGCCAGTGTATTTACAACAAAATCTTAAGTAAACAAATGCGAACTTCATTTTTTGCAATCACTAAACTATCAGTTATTTTATTGTTTATTTTAACAACAGCAATTTCTACTGAAGCACAGGAATATGCAACCGACCGCTTGTTCATCAAAGAATACAGTAAAACAAAATGCCGTAGTCTGGTAGAAGAAAAGATCAAAAGTTTAAAAATTAACCGTGTCATGACTCTTGAGCAGGAAGATTTTCTGAATCAAAATGTCTGGTCAAAATTACGACTGAAACTGCCACTCAGTCCCGGTGAAAAGGCACATCTGAGAAAGCTCAAACAAAAAGGTGTGTACAGCAACAAATTGAGTACCAAAAATATCTGGGCCAGAAATGCTGCAAAATTCAAAGAACTGCGACTTAAGTGCAAATAAGAGCTTTTTGCTGATCTGACTTGCATTTCCCACCGTTTCTCCTGAAAATATTGACTTGTTAATTTTTGTTTCATGGACAGTGAAACTATATTATTTTCATCATTTTTCAGACATTAATCCTTCTCTTTTTACACGTTTTTTAAGGAAATTTTTATGGCATTGCAAACGCCTCTGAGTTGGCTGCAAGATTTTGTTGAACTGAGCATGCCGCCAAGTGCGCTTGCTGAACGCCTGACGACCGCAGGACTTGAGGTAGAATTAATAGAAAAAATAGGTGAAAACTGGGGCGAATATTGTGTTGTTGGACAGGTAGTTGAAATACGCAAACATCCAAACGCAGATGCATTAAATTTAGTTGATGTAAATTTCGGTGCAGACAAACCGATTACACTCGTTACCGGTGCACCAAACATACAGGAAATGGCAGAAAATTTTCCGGAACCTGCACCAAAAGTTGCTCTCGCCCTTACAGGTGCAATGCTGGTGGATGCCTACCACGAAGATCATCCACTGAAAAAACTCAAACCCGCAAAAATCCGCGGGATTGCTTCTGAAGGGATGCTTTGCTCAGAGTTGGAATTAGGACTCAGTGAAGAACATGAAGGTATCCTGATTCTTCCAGAAGATGCTCCGGTCGGGAAACTGTTGGAGGAATATTTGGGTGANACNACTCTNCACTTTGATATCAAAGGAGGGTTCAGNCATCTGCTTTCAATGTTAGGTGTNGCTCGTGAAATATCTNCACTGACAGGAAAGANNTTAGTTAAAAGTCTCTTGCCGGATGTCGCAAATCTTGANGNCGTGGCACAACCGTCNTTTGTTGAATTGGAAATAAAAGATCCTGATATCTGTCCACGCTATTCCGCGTTGTTAATTCGAAATGTAAAAATTGGCCCCTCGCCGTTCTGGATGCAACAGCGTCTGTTGCGGGTTGGAATGCGGCCAATCAACAACATTGTAGACATAACAAATTACGTGATGTTGGAACTGGGACAGCCCTTACATGCTTTTGACCACGACAAACTGATTGAACGCTCCAAGGGGCAGACACCAAAAATAATCGTGCGGCGTGCCGTAAAAGGTGAAACACTGCTCACACTGGACGATGTTGAACGAAAATTAGATGACGATATGCTCATGATTACAGACAATTCCGGACTGATCGCAATTGCCGGAGTCATGGGTGGAAGTGACTCAGAGGTCTCTGATACTACAACAAATATTTTGCTGGAATCTGCAAATTTCGAATTCCTTAATAACAGGCGCACCTCACAGGTGCTGAAATTAAGAACAGAGGCCAGCGAAAGATTCGGTAAACAGGTTGATCCGGAAGGCACATTGCAGGCAGCCTTTCGCGCCGCGCAATTGATGGTTGAACATGCTTCCGGAACTCTGGAACCGATTGCCGGGGATTTGTATCCAGAGCCTGAAGAAAAAATTTCCATTGAACTTGATCCGGCTTATGTGGAGCATCTGCTGGGTATAAAAATATCTACCGCACAGATTACGGAAATTTTGACTTCACTGGAATTTAAAGTTTCAGGAGAANACATTTTAAAGATTGAAGTCCCAAGCCACAGGATGGACGTCAATATTCCTGCAGATTTAGTGGAAGAAATTGTCAGGGTTTACGGATATGAAAATTTGCCTTCAACTTTGCTCAATGACGTCCTTCCTCCGCAACACATGAATCAAAAATTGGACGGTACTGAACGCGTCCGGGATGTCCTGGTGGCTTCCGGAATGGACGAGATTATCACCTATTCCATGATGAATCCCATGGATGAGGCACGTTTACGATTGGAAAAAGACATCGACCTGACCAAATTTGTGCCTTTAAAAAATCCTCTNTCCAAGGAGAGAAGTCACCTGCGCCGTTCACTTCTTCCAGGTGCATTAGGGACTGCCCGCTCCAATTTGCGTTTTTTAGCTAAAGTAGTAACATTTGAGGTCGGCAGTGTGTTTCATCCACATCAAGAAAATATACTTCCGAATGAACCGCAGCGTCTATCATTATTAATGAGCGGCAGTCGTGAAACTCAATCATGGCTTGAGCAGACGGAAGACAACACAGAAGACAACTATGATTTTTTTGACCTGAAAGGTGTTCTGGAACAATTTTTAGGAGCATTGCATCTTGACGGAGTTGAGTGGAAAAAATCAAGGGAACTACCATGCCATCCAGGTCGTTGTGCCCAGATATTGGTGAANGGAAATGTTTTAGGATTTGCAGGNGAACTACATCCAAAAATNCGCGCTTCCTTTGAACTTCCGGAACAGCCTGTTTGTATAGCGGAACTGGATTTGGACATGATCATTAAACTGGCTGTTGAAAATCACCAGATGGATTTCATATCCAACTTTACACCGATTTTTGAAGATCTGGCATTTGTGATGGACGCAAGTTTACCGGTTGAAGCAGTTACACCGTTAATTCTTCAAAGCGGAAAACCTTTACTGCGCAGAGCAACTCTCTTTGATGTTTATGAAGGTGAACAGGTGGATAAAGGAAAACGCAGTTTAGCATATTCCCTCACATTTCAGGCAACAGACAGGACACTTACCGATAAAGAGGTAGGGAAGGTGCGCAACAAAATTATCAAACGTCTGCAGCATGAATTTCAGGCAACTTTAAGGGCTTGAGGAACTAGGCAATGAAAGCTTTACTTCACTTGTGGAAAGCCTTTGGCTTTAGCTTGCAAGGCTTACGTGATACATTGCATCATGAAATGGCTTTCCGGATTGAATTAACAGTGGCCGCGGTTTTAATCCCAACTGCTCTGCTTTTGCCGGTTTCGCTGATTTTCAGGATTATGTTGATCAGTTCAGTTATTTTGCTGTTAATAGTAGAATTGCTCAACACCGGAATTGAAGCAGTTGTGAATCGTATTTCAACAGAACATCACCCTTTATCCGGAAGAGCCAAGGATGCNGGAAGCGCCGCGGTTTTTATTTCGGCAGTCAACATGGCAGTCGTCTGGAGTTTTATTTTGTTTGACTTAATTTTCAATAATTCATAGATTCGTGAGGATTAATTTAATATTTTACGCAGTACTCGAGGAAACAATTTCAGCAGAACCGCTGTTGCTTGAAGTAAAAAATGGCAGTACCGCTGAGCAAGTAGTAGCTTTACTTTCAGAAAACTATCCTCAGGCGGCAGCAATTTTAAGGTCAACCAGATTAGCCCATCAAGATGAGTACGTCGGTAAAAAGTCGGTTCTCACAGACGGTGAGGTATATTGTTTGATTCCTCCGGTAAGCGGCGGGTAGTTTTTTGTAAACTGTAGTCAATGATCATTGTTTGCGAGCACCAGAATGTCAAAAATCTCTAAAACGCAAATTACGACGGGTGTATTCTGGCTTGAAGTCCCAGAGGCGGAATTATACGTCCTTTGCGGTTGTCCCGCTGACAGTGTCAAGCATTTAATGAAAGCCGGTAAAATCAACATTTTTGATCGAAATGTTGGTTCATTAGAACCGGGCTCCGGAACTTTTCAACATCCTCACGGTTCGGTGACCAGTGAAACCGGACCAAATGCAATCCTTCTTTCCGATTTAAGTGTTCAAAACGGCGACTTTGCAAATTTAGCTGAGTTTCCGGTACTGCAGATGCTTTACCGTCAAGGCATGCTTTTGCCGAATCACCCCAACAATACTGGTGCAAAACCACTGCTCATAGGACGCAGGAACGTGGTAAATGCTCAAATGAAATACATATACAGGGGTAACTACGGTCTGACGAGTTTGGAGGAAATTCTGGATACTGGAGTTTCNCAGGAACTTGCAGAAGAAATGATGCGGATAAAGCTCTACTTTGCTTTTGGTGCAATTCGCTCAAGCTCTGATCTGCTCGAAGCCCGTATTGTTGACCAGAAACCAGTGGAAGTTCTAAATGGTGTAACGGTGCAAAGGAAAAGTGTAAATTGTTACGAATTCACTTATCAGGATGAAAGCGTAGAAGTTAACCTGAATTTGGATAAAACTGAACGTTATGTGACACCTTATGAACTTGAGAACCACCATTTCAAACGTGAATATTTCTCTGTAATTCATACAGGAGAAGGTGACGGTTGGGACATTAACCGTCCCTGCATGGCCAGTGTACTAAGTTTTCAGGGGAAAGTTTATTTGATTGATGTTGGACCCAACATCGCGCACACGCTGAACTCGATCGGTGTTGATGTAAATGAGGTCGAAGGCATTTTTCACACACACGCCCATGATGACCATTTTGCCGGGCTGACTTCCCTAATTCGCGCAAATCACCGCATCAAGTATTACACAACTCCGATTGTACGGTCATCTGTAACAAAAAAACTTTCAGCTCTGATGTCAATCAGTGAAAAGGCATTTGAAGATTTTTTTGAAGTTTGTGACTTAGAACTTGATGTCTGGAACAATATTGACGGTCTTGAAGTAAGGCCGGTTTATTCTCCACATCCTGTTGAAACAAATATATTGTTTTTCAGGACACTTTGGGAAGATGGTTATGCGACTTATGCTCATTTAGCAGATATTTCTTCTCACACTGTGTTGAAAAAGATGGTTGAAGAAAATGCGCAACTACCGGGGATCAGCTCTGAATCACTGAAAAAAGTCTGGCAAGACTACCTCTATCCTGTTGAAGTGAAAAAAATTGATATCGGCGGAGGCTTGATTCACGGCAAGGCAATTGATTTTAAGAATGATAAATCCAACAAAATAATTTTAGCACATACCGCCCAAAAACTTACCCAGGAAGAAAAAGTAATCGGCTGCGGGGTTAGTTTTGGAAGTACGGATACGCTGATAGAAGGTCATGAGGATTATGCACTGGAATTTGGTGCGGATTATCTGCGGGGATATTTTCCAAACGTAGAGATCGGTGAAATTCACATGCTGCTCAACTGTGAACGGGAATCTATCAATGCCGGTACCATCCTGCTCCGGGATCAGGAAACACCGAAGCATGTCAGTCTGGTGCTGACTGGCGTAGCAGAGTTGCTTTCTCCNCGCGATAAAACAAGTTATCCTTTATCAAGCGGAACTCTAATTGGCGACCTCGCGGTCATTTTTGGGCTGAAAAGTACAGGAACTTACCGCACATTAAGTCATATTGAAACCCTCAAAATACCGGCNGTTTTGTTCAATGAATTTGTAAACCGCAATCATCTGCTGGNGCAAATTCNTAAAACACANGAGACTATTGAGTTTTTACAGCAGACATGGTTATTCGGAGAATCTATTTCTTCGCCCATTCAAAGTCAGATTGCTCAAAGTATTACACTCACAAAATACAAGAAAGGTGAAAAGATAGAATACGATGGACTGATGCTGGTAAAAAAGGGCAAAGTGGAACTTATCAACCGTGGAGCCAATAAAAAAGAGAGTCTGCATGAAGTGGGAAAAGGTGATTTTTGGGGTGGAGAAAAAATGATCTCGAGTAATTCAAAATGCTCTGACGCGAGGGCAATCACTCAAACCGACATCTACAGCATAAAAGACGTTGAAATCCTGCAGAATATTCCGATTATACGCTGGAAAATGCTGGAACAGACTGAAAGACGTGAATAACAGGCGAAAAGTTGCTGCTTCCTACAAACAGACAATTGAATCTGCACAGGCGCAGCTTTGCTGATCCGGTTTTTTTGAGAAGATATCCAAAAACATCCGGTTAATTCTTTCTTTGTTCCGCGAGAGCNTCTCTTCAATTTCTGCCAGTTGAATGGGGCCGCTTTCCATTCCGGTGGCCATATTAACCACAAACCCGACTGACGCATAACACATCCCAAGTTCTTTGGCCAATACAACTTCCGGTACACTAGTCATTCCAACAACATCTGCCCCCCATTGTCTCATCATCTTTATTTCTGCTTCAGTTTCAAAACGCGGTCCTTCTGTGCAGATATAAACCGCATCGCCTTTGAAATGAACTTTATGCTGAATTGCTGTCTCTCCCAACTTTTGCCGTAAATTTACGCAATACGGATCATCCATGTTGACGTGCTTTGCTCCGTCGGAACCACCCTCAAAAAATGTCAGCGGACGTTGTTTTGTCATATCCAGGAAATCAGCGAGCAAAACCAGTGAGCCAGTAGGGANGTCCGGATTTAAAGANCCAACAGCAGCAGTTGCAAAAATCTGNTTAACTCCAATCTTCTGCAATGCTTTTAAATTTGCACGGTAATTGATGCGGTGGGGAGGGATTCCATGTTGCTTGCCATGACGTGCAAGGAACGCAATAGAGTTTCCTTGAACTTCAGCAATATCTACTTCAACCTCACCAAATTCCGTTTGCACGAAAACNTTATCTGAGGCTGCACCGCTGTCATAAACACCGGTACCGCCTATGATGGCGTATTGAATAGCTCTCATGAAATCTGAACGGGATAGACCTGTAAACAAAAATTCGCTTTAATTTGAACTACTATCCAAAAAAATCAGAATCATGTGTTTGTATACGTTCTAAGGTACTCTCATATTGGCAAGTTTCATTGCTCATGACAGTGACGCCAACAACCCGTTCATAGCGACTGACTAAAAATTTGGCCATTGCTTCGTTGTGCTGATCACTTGAAATATCCATAATTTTCCTAANTAGTTAAAATATTCTTTTATACTTTTTTAATTTGATTGCCTGACTATTACTCATACACAAAAATAATTCATACCGGGCAATTATCCCAGTAAATCAAAATCATGTGTTTCGACGAGTTCCATAGTGTCCTCTGTCAGCCAAATATCACTGCCCAGAATCGGTTCACCAACTACTCTTTCAAAACGTCGAATTGAACCTCCACAGCCCATGAATCTAGACATTGCTTCATTGATTTGATCGCGTGAAATACTCATGTTATCTCCTTCTATGTTATTGAAATATAAGTTAATCACCAACATTTATTAACTGCTACAAATGAGGTCTTATTTATAATTCTGCAATATGCAGACCAGAAGGATTAATTTATAATTTTTGAGGAAAATATGCGAAACTCATATACGAGTCAGTATCACTCCCGCGGCTACCATTGTAACCGAGACTAGATGTTTTGCTGTAGTTTTCTCTTTAAGAATCCAGATGCTCANCAAAGCCGCAATTACCACACTGCTTTCCCTGAGTGCCGATACAAGAGCAATAGGAGAATGCTGCATGGCCCAGACCACAACTCCATATGCAGAAACTGACAAAATNCCTCCCGGTACAGCAAATTTCCAGTTTTGCCGTAGGGAACTCAGAACCGTCCGTTTACGCAGGTAAAGCGTAATTGCCAACAAAGGCCAGCACTCTAATGCCATTAACCAAAGTACATATGAAGCAGCATTTCCGGAAAAACGAACTCCTAGTCCATCTGCAAGTGTGTAAGCGGCAATGAAACTTCCTGTTAACAAAGCATAAAAAACAGGACGGAAAGAATGGTCAAAAAATATTTTCCCGCGAAACATCAGACTGAATATCCCCATAGTGATCAGCCCAATAGCAATCATCATTTTTGTGCTAAGTTCTTCACCAATCCAAAACACTGAAACGAAAACTAGTAAGAGTGGTGAGAGTCCCCTTGCAATTGGATATACTTGCCCAAGATCTCCATAAATATATGCTTTAACCAGAAAAAGCTGGTAACCTAAATGCAGTATCACAGAAGCAAAAATATAGGGCCAGCTTTCAGGGTATGGGGTCGGAAGAAACGGTAATGCAGCAATTCCGATAACACCGCTGACAAGATGCAATGTTGCCATTGTTACCAGACGATCCGGACTTTTTTTAAGAAACAAATTCCAGCCAGCGTGCATGAACGCTGAAAAAAGAACTAAAGATAAGACAAATAAGGACATGAACTATTAATTTAGTTTATTGTAAAAGGGAATTGATATTGTGAAATGGGTGAAGGATAAAGGCATAGCGATTGTATAACTTCTGTTGCTGACTTTGACTATTTCTGCATCATGGTTTTCCACTTTGTAAATCNGCATAACAATGAGAACATTTTTAGATAAATTACACGATCTTAAATTAAAAGAAGTTGCTCAACGCCGGAAAATTATTTCTGAAAATAATTTACGCGGCCAGGCAGAAGCACTCGGAAATGCAACAGATTTTCGCGCTGCTTTATTAAGAGCTCCTGACGAATCAATATCTATAATTGCTGAGGTAAAATCGAAAGCACCCGGGCGCAAAAATGTTGAGAGACTGGATCCGGAAGCAGTAGTGCGTGATTATGAATCCGGAGGTGCAAAAGCTATTTCTGTTCTTACTGATGAAAACTGGTTCGGCGGCTCCCTTGAAACTCTCGAAATTGTACGTGAGGCTACTGTTTTGCCTTTGTTGCATAAAGAGTTCATAATAACTCCATACCAACTGTTGGAGGGACGTTTACGCGGTGCGAGCGCGGCATTAATTCTGGCCTATTATTTTCAGCAGGCAGAATTAGCTAAAATAATTGCTGAAGCTAAAACAATCGGTCTGGAGGCCGTTGTGGAATGTTCGCTGGAGACAGAACTGCCAAGGGCACTTGCGGTTAATCCGGACATTTTAATGATCAACAATAGAGCAATTGCCGCAATTCCGGAAGAACCGGTTAAAACATATGATCTTGGCAGTGTGGATATAATTTCATCGTGGTGGGAACGTAATCCGGAATTAAGAAGTTGGAAAAAACAGCCCGGAAAACTGTTGATCAGCGCCAGTTGCGTCTATTCTAAGGAGGATATCCAAAGTCTGCTGAAGATTCCCTGTGATGCCGCGCTGATCGGTAATGCCGCTATGGTGGCACCGGATCGTNCTGCATTTATAAGTTCACTCAGTAAAACAGCAAAAGAATCTTTAAGTTCTTAAAGAAAATTTCATGAAAAAAACAACTAATTTAGATTTAAGCATTTTGGTGGTGGATGATGACGAAAATATCCGGATGGTTCTCCGACAGTCTCTGGAAAAAGCCGGATATCACGTCAGTACTGCAAAAAGTGCAGAAGAGGCTCTGAACACACTGCAGCGCAGTTTTTTCAATGTTGTGATAACAGATATCATGATGGCAGAGATGAGTGGGGTGGAATTATTGATGCAGATCAAGGAAATGAATTCGCTGATGCAGATATTTGTGATGACATCACACAGCACATTACCGCATGTTATCCAATGTATGCAGGGAGGTGCTTATGATTTTTTTGAAAAACCACTAAAAATTGAAGACATCCTAATATCACTTGGAGAAGCAGCCCGTCGCGCAGCCCGCTGGAGTTCCCTATACAACCGCCACTCACTGTCTCCGCAAAAAAAATAGGATGATATATTTTNTAAGGCAGAGCAGTTGCAACTGAAACTAAAAAGTTTAAATTCCTCTCCAGCTAAATTCGCGGTCCGGAAATCAAAAACGCCGGTGTCTGTTCAACAGCGGCTGATTAGAACTATTTAAGGATTCTTCAAAGTTGACGTGAAACGACAAAATCCGCAATATCAGACAGGGATTTTGTGAGCTCTGTTTCAGCAAAATTTTCGATACTCTGTTTTGCCGCGGTAGAATGTTTTTTGGAAAATTCTAAAGTATAATTGATAGAACCGTAGCGCCGCATCAACGCGATCACCTCCTCTATCTGTGGTTTTGCTATTTCCTGCAGGGAGAGAATCGAATCAAGACGCTTTCTATCGGCAACATTTGCNTGGCCCAGCAAGTGACTTAAAGGCAGAGTTATTTTACGTTCCTGCAAATCCCCGCCAACAGGTTTTCCAGTTTTATTTTCATCTGCATAATCAAGAGCATCATCCACAATCTGAAATGATATTCCCAGTGCCATTCCGTAATCATACAACTTATTTGCGGATTCGCCTGACGCACCAGCCAGTAAGGCGCCAGTCTTAATTGCAGTTGCAAAAAGACAGGCTGTTTTGTTGATGATGATTTCAAGATATTCTTCCTCGTTTGCAGCCTCAAAAGAACGTGTCAACTGTAATAACTCACCACGCGCCATCTTTGTTGTTGTTTCTGACATCAGTTCTAGCACTTCCAGATTACGCAATTTTGTGAGNTGGTGAAATGCCATCGACAACAAATAATCCCCTGAAAGAACGCTGGCTTCATTACCCCAAACCTTGCAAACTGCCTGCTTGGCTCTGCGTGTTTCCGCTCCGTCAACCACATCATCGTGCAGAAGAGNCGCCGTGTGTAGATACTCAATTACCTGCGCGGCCTGCATCACCCGTTCATCCACGCCGTCAAACATTTCTGCACCTAACAGTACAAGTGCGGGACGTAGCCTTTTTCCTCCGGAACTTAGAATATGATCGGCCACATTGTTGAGCAAAGGGATATCGGTCTTTACATCATTCAAAATTTTTAATTCAAGCAACTCAATATCAGTGGATACTACTTTTAGAATGTGTTCTAAACTGACAGTAGTGCTAGATGTCTGGGTAACAGTTTTTGTTAAAGGTACGTTCATGAGAGCAGAAACAAGATCAGGCATCCACAGGCTGCATCACAAACAGCAAATCACCCTGGTTTACAGTGTTCTGGTCTTCGGCAATAACCCGAGTAACTTTGTACTTCACATCATCGAGATATAATGATTCTCCATCAGGGCTTTTGTAGTCTGCCAATGATAATTCCGTGTAGACTTTCATTGATTCCAACAGACACAGAGTGTGATTGACGTCAATGATCTGTCCTTCACTTACAAATGGTTCATCCTCACGTGACGCAGCCCGGTAAAAACCACCCATCTGCAGAGAGAGAACCTTCAATTCATCTGAACCTTCCAGCATAATGGCTTTCTGGTCAACAGCATTTTTAGAAGTCCCTGAATCTTTATGGCATTCTCTAAGAAGTTTCTTTTCATCAATCCGTTCAAACAAATCAACCAGATATCCGGTACTGAAACGACCCTTTTGAAATTCTACATCCTGCAGAATTAGCCGATTCAAAGCCAAGTTAGTGGAGACACCATGAATTTTAACTCCCTTCAAATATTCGAGCAAACTGCTGATTGCTTCCCTGCGTGATTTCCCCCAGCAGATTATCTGCGCAATCAGACTGTCGTAAAATGGTGAAACTACAGAACCGGANGCAACTGTTTGAATGACACGCACATTTGCTTTTTCCGGAAAATACACTTCAGATACATGTCCCGGATCCGGAATAAAACGAAGTTCACCCTCATCATCGAGTTCAATTTTCTCTGCAATCACACGTAACTCAATGGCATGACCCTTGAGTTTAACATCAAAGTCTCCAATATCGTCTCCTTGTGCTACTTTCAACTGTAACTGTACCAAATCAGTTCCGGTAACCATTTCGGATACAGGATGCTCTACCTGCAGCCGTGTATTCATTTCCATAAAATACACACTTTTTTGATCAAGATCATAAATAAATTCAACAGTACCGGCACCAATGTAATCGATTTCTTCAATCAATTTAACTGTATTATTATATAGATGATCCTTGATATTTTTCGGAATTCCGGAAGCACTTTCCTCAANAAGTTTCTGATAATTACGCTGAACCGAACAGTCACGTATTCCCAATAATTTTGAATTACCGTGCATGTCGCGGATTATTTGTACTTCAAGATGTCGCATTGAACCGATAAATTTTTCTAAATACAAATCTCCGTTGCCAAATGCGCTCAGGGCTTCCTGAAACATCCGTGAAAAAATTGATTTGAAGCGCCCTGCTTCTCTAACTACTTCAATTCCTTTTCCTCCTCCTCCGTGTGCCGCTTTTATCAGCACAGGAAATCCAATTTCCGCGGCAACAACCATGGCATGTGCAGGATCCATTAAAGCGCCTTCACTACCAGGGACAACCGGTATTTTTAAATTACGGGCAGTCGCAATTGCATTTGACTTGTTGCCCATTCTATCCATGTTCGCAACACGCGGTCCGATAAAGTTAAAACCGTGTTCCCGGCAAATCCTTGCGTAATGCGGAGATTCCGACAAAAATCCAATGCCTGGNTGAATTGCATCTACTTCCTCCTGTTCTGCAATTCTGATTACACTCATTCCGTTCAAATAACTATCCTGCGGTGTGTTNCCTCCAATACAGACCAGACGGTCTTTTTCACGCAGCAAAGTTGCAGGATAACTTTCCATATCAGCATCCGAGGCAACCAAAACCACTCCCATTCCCGCATCCTGCGTTCCTCGTATCAAACGTGCCGCGGTGCAGCCGCGTGCGTGAATCAGCACACGTTTAAGCTCACCTGTATGTAAATCTTCCTGAGTAGAATAAGTCTGAACTTCATCACCTACAGACAACTGATATTCACCGGACAAGACACGTGAAATAATTTCCTCGACTGAATATTTCGCAACCGGAATCTGCGGGTCAATTTCCAAAAGTTTTTGATCAATATCAGCGTCAAAAGGATTTTTGACAAGACCGTCCATTGTTCCCGGATTTGTGGAAAGGTAATTCGACAAAGTTGAATGAGCCGGTAAGTGACTTTCCACCACCAACTGACCGGCAAAGGGAATTTGTGAGCCGGAGAAATAGTACGTACGCACAAGCAAATGCGTCACGAAACTAGCTTGTGCACCTCCNGTACAGTCACGAAAACCGAAACACAATACCGGAAGGTCCAGATCTTTTACAAATCTTGTTATCCGTTCATTGATAATAGCCATCGAGAATAAAGANCCGCCGCCTTCTTTGGTTTGCATACCTGCGGAAGAGATAAAAAATATCACCGGTAATTTCAAACGTGCGCAATCATCAAGTAAGCGGCAAACTTTCTCGCAGCTTGCCATATCAAAAGCTCCGGCCTGAAACTCTACATTACTGACCACCAAACCTACACGGTAAGACGTTTTTTGTTTTTTAGGAGAAGTTTTTTTATCGGTGGCTGCTTCGCCGTTTTCTCCATTGGTAAATGTTCCCAGTCCAGTCACTACACCACACGGAGTAACACCATTATCCAATGCCTGCTCAATCGCGTCACGGAATCCTGGAAATTTAACCGGATTTGAAGTTATCCTGTCTGCGTACAGTTCCTTAAAGTCTTTGAAATAATGTTCAATGACTTTAGTTGAACTGATGACAGAGCTTTTGTATCCTCGTAACAAATTCTGGATCAGCAAATCTTTGTAAGACTGATCGAGACGGTTCCAAAAATCTTTAATGCCGATGTTGCGTGGAGTTATTTTTCCGTTAAAGCGGCCTTTATTCTGCTGCGCTTCGTAAAGCGAGGGCAGCAATCCGGAAAAATAATAACGCACAAGCCCAAACAACGGNGGACTCATCCGCGGAAAGGCAACCCTTTTCCATTCGCTGATTGTACCAAGTACATCATCACAATCTTTGCGGTCAATGAAATTTGCCAGCCACTTAAAAAATTGTGTTCGTACTGAATTACTTTCAAGTTTTAGAGAATTTTTTTCAAATTCCTTCATTGCCCCTTCCACTGTCTGCTCAAACAACTGTTCAACAGATTTTTGCGAAATTTGATTTGTGCCTTTCAGTTCATCTGCAATCGTCGGAAGAGCTTCTATGACTTGATTGTAGAGCAAGTCAAACAGGAGTATGTTCTGGAAATTTTCCTTAAAACTTTGATTAATAACAGTAGATTTTAACAAGTCCAGTAAATTAGGATTCTTTGGCGGAAGGTCATTGAGGGTGAATTCTCCAAGTTGATCGTGCAGTTCTATCAGGTTTTCTGCAGTACTGTCCTTCCAGTAATTATAGAGGTAAAGCAGGATTTCCAGAGTCAGGTCATCAANCGCTTTTTTATAATTCTCGCGCGGATCTCCNATGAAAAAGGCAACTANACGTCCACGTTCTTTTTCNCGGTCATCACGGGAACTNACAAACTGTTCAAAACGTTTATTCAGTTTTTCGTGAAATCTCACCTCCAGAGGAGTCTTATACCACTGCTGTAGTTTTTCCTGACGTTCGTGTTTAAGACGTTCCTGCAATTTACCCAGAGGAGTTTTACGGGAACTGAGTCTGGCATAACTATCAATGGAGCGGCTGACAATTCGTTGACGTAATTTGAGGTAACGCATAAACCGATAAACATCACCAAAAATATTGAGCGTACCTGTTGGCGAGCGGTCTGTAACTCTGTTACTCTCAATTAAGAGTTTTGAAGGGTTGAGATAATGATTGATGCTGTCACGATAATGACCAAAGAAAAAATCATTTTCTATTAAGAATTTGCAAGAAATATATTCAGTCGCTTCGACAGCACTGATGATTGCATCCTTGATATTTTTTGCCTGATGAGGTTGGTCATAAGCATAATCAATGATTCCGTCGAAAGATCCTTGGGACTTTAATTCATATGCAGAAACTCCAATGTGTTTGGCTGACTCCTGCCAGGACAAATCATATTTCCGCGCAATGTTGCTTAAACCTTTTGGATGGATAGTGTTGAAGACACCCTGCCTGACGGAAAGCAGGATGTTGGCGGTTGCCAGAGGAATTGCTCCACCACTGTAACCGCCTCCAAAAACAATACCAATGACAGGCAACTGTAAATTTGCCATCTCACTAATAAGGAATGAAATACTGTGCGACTGGTTGTCCAGATTTGCTTCTGCATCGGCGGCTGCACCCGGCGTATCCATGAAAGTTACCAGAGGAATACTGTGCGAAGCAAAAAAACGCACCTTTTCCGCAGCTTCACGATGGTGATTCGGAGCCCAGACACCATTTTGTATTTTGTGATTCTGGGCAATAAATCCTAACCTTCGCGTTTGCCCGGAAATTAAAAACTCAATTTCTGCAGTGTAAAGTGGTCCTTCGGTTTCTTCCGCAACCATTTTTCCGCCTAACTGCTGAATTACTTCCGGAGCACTCGGACGTTTTTTTGATTCAGACGGATTCACCACACGTTGAATATATGAGTCAACGTCTACTTTCTTCAGTTGCTGAACTTCTTCTTCAATCTCTTNCGCGGAAAGCAGACCCTGAATTCCTGAATCATCAAAAAAAACAGGATGCTTCTTCCCACGCAGAAGGGAAAGATCGTGTGACATCACTTCAGCAGCATGAAACGCTGATTTGTATTTGCTGGGTTTTTTATTGTTTGAGCCCATATAATTAAGATGTGTTGCGCAAAATTCAGGTTGTGCTTTTACGGTAGTAATAACGGTGACAATGCATTGTCAAGTGAAGGTAACGAAATCGGAAACAAGAGTTGCTCTTCCAAAGAATGTAATTGAGCCGCGGTTAACGGATCGTTTTGTTGATGAAATTTTCGTAATATTTTCAGCTTTTTTTCAGGCTTTTTTAAACGCTGATAAGCNACTGCCAAACGGTCCAGAAACAAAAGCTGCATCGGCGGATTACCAGACAGACGCTGGCTTTGTTCCAGAGTTGTTTCCAGCAACTCCATGACTTGCCCCCAGTCTTCAGTCATGACCAGCGATGCGCTTAAACCGTCTACAAGAAAAAGGTGCCCTGGGTACTGCACCAATCCCTGCCGGAGAATTTTCTGAGCTTGCNGCTCTTTAGCATCGTAACGNAGCAGATCACCGACCAGACGATGCGCATAACCCTGGCTTTCTTTACGTTCAAGGTAGGGCTGACTAATATCCAGTGCCTCTTGATACTTTCCAACACGGCTTAAAGTTAAAGCATGCAGGTAAACGACTTCCCAGTTTCCTGTNAGAACTGCTAATAACGGAGTTGTTACCTCCANGACAGAACGGTACTTGCTTTGTTGATAAAGCACCCTCGCCAGTGAAAAATGGATAGAAGGCGAATCTTGAACCAGAATTGCCTGGCGCAGAAGTTTTTCTGCTTCTGCCGAATTACCACGGCTTTTAAACAAATCCGCCTGCAGNTGCAATGCTTCTGTATTCAACGGATGTTTTTCCTGTATACGCTTTAACTGCTTTTCAACGACGGATAACTCGCCTTTCATCAGTTGTCTGCGTAAAAACAGCAGTTGATAAGAAGGATTGGCCGAGTCTAATTCCAGTGCCCTACCAATCGCTAAATCGCCCTGTAGATAATCACCTTGTCGAAACAAAATTGAGGAGCGCAGATAATGTGCTCTGGCCAGACGTGGATTAATTTCCAGGCCACGAGTTAACCAGGTAAGTGAATCTTCTAAAAATCCCTTGCGTAACAACTGAACTGCTAACCCCATGATCGCATCCACGTTTTCAGGTTGCTGTTCAAGTATAGTTTGAAAACGTAAACGTGCTTCTTTTTCCTGCTCCTGATGTAAAAGCAAATATGCTTCAATCAGTTGATCTTCTGTAGAAAACGAACTTTTTGTTCTCAGTTCAACGAGTAAAGCCTGTGCTTCCGGCCATTGTTGCTGTGCGAATTGAATCCGGAGTAATTCACGCCGAATCGGTGCGAAGTCCGGAAACTGATTTAGCATTTCTTCCGCGAGAGTCTGGGCGTAATAGTAACTGCCTTGAAGCGAATATGATTGAACTCTCATGAGCAGAGCNTCTTTGTTTTTTGGCTCCAGTTTCAACAAAGTATCGAGAGTACGTATTGAACCCTCGAATTCTCGTTGACGCAAATAAATGCGTGCGAGATGGTAAAGCGCTTCTACATAAAGCCGATCTATCTGCAGTGCCTGCTCCAGCGATGAAATTGCCCTGCCGTCATCATCAATCTTTTCATACGTTGCTGCCAGTTTCAAATATGCAGAAACACGTTCTGGTGAAATCCTGACTGCAATCGCCAATTCTGTAATTGCATCGCCGTAACGTTCAAGAGCAAAAGCAATGCTGCCCAGCAACTCATAATAAGCTGCGTTAAAAGGATCAAAACGGGTGGCGCGCCGTGCATGCTTTTCTGCAGATTCGTAATTTTTGACAAAATAATAAGATCTGGCTAAATTGTAATGGGCGTCTACATTTTCCTCTTCACTTTCAAGAACTGCCTTTTGCTCNTCAATATAACTCTTTACATTATCATTGGTGAGCAACAGTTGCTGAATGTTTTCACCGTTTCCTGTACATGCGGAAAAAAGAAAAAGGCTTAACAGAAATAATAGGTAGAAATTAACAATTCTCACAGGTCAATCAGCAGGAGGGACATCAGCGTTTTCACTTATACTTTGTCCATTAATTTTAATTTTCGGCAGACGAACGGTGATTGTTTCAGATGCTGAACTTTCATTTCCGAAACGATCAACCAACCGTAATTGATATAACCAAGTATCGCCATTTTGACCTCGCAAATCAACATAAAACGGGAGTTTTACNGATGAGTTGTCCGGTTGTGCGTCTTTCAATTGCTCTCGAATGACGTGATAAATCTGTAATTTAAGTTTATCAAGGTAGTAATTATTTGAGCTGTATTTGCTGTTAATTGGAGTTTCTGGCCATTTTTCTCCATTGCGTATACGGTAAAGATTTACCCGATATTTCTGCTGTTCTGCAAAATAACTTCCCTGTCCCTGAAGACGTGTTAATCCTTTATCCCCAATTTGCGGCCAGGAGAGTCTTATGATAAAAGTCCTGGCACGTGTTTCGGGTTGTTTATCAGGCAAATTAAGCTCTGAGCTATCAGTCTCCGTTTTTTCCTGCGGCTGCAGTTTAACTGCATCATCGTCAAGTATAGTTGTTTTTTTCAAAACCATTTTTCCAAAAGCAAAGCGTACAGTTTGTTTTTCATCCTCAATTTGGATGATTTNCAAGTTTGGCTCAGGTACTTTTGGAAACAGCTTCTTTTGTCTGAATTTAACTGTTTTTGCAGGAGACAGAATTTCATCATCGGGGCCAACGTGACTTAGTTCGAATTGCTGCACATTCAAATTTTGGTCCTTCAGTGCAGAATAATAATACAAATGATTGCCCTCACGTATAATCGATTTGCTAGAAAATAATATGCGTAAAGGCGGTTGTTCCTCAGGGTCACAAGCAGGACAGTCGAGTGGTATTTTCGATTCATTCAGCAGAAAATATTCCTGAATTTCCGGAAGTTCAGCAAATTTATTTAAGGCTGCAGCTCTTTCATTTTCATTGATAACCCAGGATAAACGTAGACTCGCACCACGCTGCTGGACTTTATAATCGCTGAATGTTGGTTTTTGTTTTATTTCCGGAAGATTACGAGGTGCGGTACGTAAACCGCAAGAGGCCAGCCATACGGAACTAATCAGTAAGTAAAAGAAAAATAAATTGCGGAAAAGAAAGNTGCGGCGGAAATTCATGGATCAATAGCCATGTGCTAAGTCAACTAGGTTTAACAGTTGTCTGCCGGAAACGGCACGCTTGTAGTTTTCGAGAATTTGCGGTGCAACCGAATTCGCAGGTGTGGAACTGGAATTGTGAGGAGTGATCAGAATTTTTTTATGTTTCCGGAAAGGATGTTCTTCCGCAAGAGGTTCTGTACGGAACACATCCAGGCAGGCACCTGACAAATGGCCTTCATCCAATAAAGGAATAAGATCTTCCTCCACAAGTGTCTGTCCACGGCCTACATTGATCAGATATGCCCCGCGTTTCAGTTTTGAAAGTGTCTCCGTATTCAGCAANTCAGNGGTTTCAGTGGTCAGTGGAAGTAAATTGACGAGATAATCCGTCTTTTTCAACATTTCAGTTAACCCGTCATTCCCAGAAAAACTACTCACGCCTTCGANTTGTTTGGGCGTTCTGCTCCAGCCGGAAACATCAAATCCCATTTTTAAAAACACTTTCGCGGCTGCTTGNCCCAAATAACCCAAACCAAGGATACTCAGTTGATTACCAGNCTGACGCGTCGCGATTCCCCATGCAATGAAATCTGAATTTTTAGCATGTTNCAGTAATTGTCGCCTCTGTAATAGTACAACCGCCAGCAGATATTCACTCATCCACTCTGCCATTGTTTCATCAGTTAAACGTACAAGCGGTACACCTTCAGGAAGTTTGCTGTCCGCCAGCAAACCATCCGCACCGTGACCGTAAGAGGAAATGGCTTTTAAATTAGGGTAATTCAGCAACAGACCTTCCGGATAATTATTCCANACTACCGCAAACTCTACTTCATCCGGATTTTGTACTTCCTCAGAACCAATTTCAATTTTCAAATCTGGATCAAGNTTCAAGAGTTCTGTACCCAAAGCAAGGGGCTTCATTGATTCCGGAAGAGTTATCAGCAGTGACATATAATTTTCAGCTTAAAAATAATTAATTCAGGAGTTTAGCGGAAACTTATTTTAAGACAAATACAGGTTTTATATCTCTCAGCAGATCCGTTATCTGATTTCTGTCATTATTGAGTCTTATCATCTCAGTCACCCAATGCAAAACTTGTTTTGCGGTTTCTGCGGGAAAGCCGAGTTTGTCACAAATTGAGCTCAGCATATTAACTTCTGAGTTTTTGACTTTCCCGTCAGCTGCAATAACCATCCCCAGTAAAAAAAAGAAATGTCCTGCATATTCACGGTCCGTGGTTAATTCCCCCAGTTCCACACTTTCGCGGTTTTTAATTGATTCAATCAGTTCACCGCGAATTTCATCATTTTCAATCATCATGATTGCATCCTTGAAAAATCCTTTTTCTTCCGTGACGAGTTGTCTGTCTGCAATTAAAATATTCACAATCGCGCGTGCAAGCCAGACTTTTCCTTCTTCACTTATTTTTTCAAGATATTCTGGAATTAAACGATATTCTGCGATTGAATTTATTGTTTCATCCATTACGATACCCCTTGAAAAAGTTCTATGATAACCTTATAAAATGATAAACTCTCAACAATGTGACTGTCTCCTTCAAAATATACTGAATAATCCAGAAACTAACTCCCATTTACCTGCTCACAGCATCGCAAAGGGAGAGCATCTTGTCAAGAATGTCTTGACCATGCTCGTAAAAAGGAGCCTTTTTAATTGTTTGTTTTTTACAATAATTTTGACTTCTACACTTTAAAATATAAAATCCCATGGCTGCGTATGCTAGTCAACTACAGGCAGAACTTCTACAGATAGAGCTTGCCATTGAGTTGGACCAGGGGAAAAGTGTCTCTGAGGTGGCAGAAAAATTTGGNCTTACAATTGCTGTTGTCAAAGAGGTTGCAAAAAAAAGCGGATCAGCAGAACCGAAGATAAAGAAAATAAAAACAAGACGGTTTTCAACTACGGAACAGACAGTGCTGGTTGAAAGATTAGCAAGAGGAGAAGCATTGGAAGATATCGCGGCGGAAGCAGGAATAACAGAAAACACAATCCGGCGCTGGTGTAAAAAGCACGGAGTTAGTGTTCCCAGAAATATCGAGCAGCTTAGCCTTGCTGAACAGCGTGAAATCAGAGAACTGCTGGACGAACAGGACCCACAGGAGATTGCTCAGGCATATAACATCAGCCGAAACGCAGTTGAAGAACTGCAGGAACCGCTGCACAGTATGCTTGATACTGAAACACTGAGTTATTTATTTGAACTGCTGCGTGAACGTCCACNTGCATCTGACAAAATACTTTGTGGAATCGCCAAAGATGCAGGACTTGAAATTCCGGAGACTGCAGTGGGTTCTTACAGGAAGAGACTTAAAATGATGGATTTGATTTAGGAGCCAAACTGGTTCTGCTGACCATCCATGCTCCTTAGCAGAGCAGCAATTTCGTTGAGTTCACGAATCTGAGGCAAATCCGTATTGCCTTTTACTGTAGANGACTGGTTAAATTTATCTGCGGCGCTAATCACCGATTGTGACTGTTCGGTGTCAACTTTGTTCTCATTTGGCTCAGTAGTTTTGACGATCTTAATTACGGCTTCACTGCGCAATCCTTTCAGCATATTTATTACGTCAGTAACGCAAATGCGTCTCTGCGGATCCACTTGAAGGCTGACACCGTTTTCTGTAACCATTTCAAAGTTGTTGAGTTATGANGATAATTAGAGCTTCCCTTGTCAAATACTCGCAAAGTTCATACCACAACGCTTAAAAACTTTTTTAGCTTCGTTCCTTCAGCAGAGATTTAAATGTTTTACAATTCCAGTTCATCATTCATAAAACAAAATTAGCTGAGCAAAAAACTAACTGCAGACTCATATCCTCTTGCAGAAATCACGGCAGGCATTTTTCAGGACATGCATANCGCGCTTTAAATTTTGCAATTGAAGAAATAAGTTCNCCNGCAGAATTTCCGGCAGCATGATCCTTGCCGCTCATTCTTAAAATCAACTTGCGTTGCTTTGAAGGACGCAGATAACTGTTTACAACATCCAGAATGTCTTCACGTGTAAGTTCTTCCAGAGCTCTTATTTCTNGACTGTTGGCATCAAATTCCGCATTNTTTTCAAAAGCAAGCGTGAACAGCCGNCCAGCTTCTGCTGTTACGGAAGTTGTCTTCTGCAGTTTACTATTCAGCACCGATTTTTTTATATTGTTAAGTTCTGCATCAGGCAGTTCCTTTAAGGAATCATTGAACTTTCCGAGAAATGCATCCATCCTCTGCTCCAGCGTTGCTGTATCGTACTCACCGGACTGAATGATAAAGATTAGCCCTAAAGTTTTTTCNAGCCCAGTCATACCGGAATTTACGATATAACCTAGTTGTTGGCTGGTACGCAGATCATTATAAAACTGGGGCTGCATCAAGCTGTCAATCACCATTAATACAGCCTGCAATTCAGGACTGCGTTGTCCAACCTGAATGTCCGTTACCACNGCGGAATTTTCAACCTGCATTTTACGGGTGTAAGTATGTGAATCTCCTGCATTAAGCTGACGCACAGTGTTGATAAAACGTTTTTCTTCTGCTAATGGTTTAGCGGCTAATTTTTTACGCAGCACTTCCGCAGCCTCACTCACAGTTTCAGCACGGAGATTCCCATATGCCAGTCCTTCAATATAAATGCTGTCGTAAAGTTTATCCGCAAATTTTTTCAAATCTTTCAGTTTTATTTTTTTNATCTCTTTTTCATAATCCATGATTGAAAATTTTCTACCTTCCAACAGCAAACTGCGGTAATAAAATGCCTGCTGATATGGTTGCTGGAAATGAAAATTTTGGTAGCGGCGCAGCCGAACTTCCTTGAGNGTGTTAAAGGTTTTTTGATCAATTGATATTTTTTTCAACCGACCCGCAACCGTTTTTACCAGTTCCTTAATTCTGTCGGAGTATCCGCTGAATGTCAGGTTTATGCCTTCCTTGTCAACGTTGATACCGTATTCCAAACCTGCGAGACGGACTGGATANCCGAATTCATTGAAACCTTCACGAATGGCNTCAGTATAAAGTTGTGACAGGACTGCATTACGCGGTGAAGAATAAACTTCAGCTGAATTTATCCTGAACATCATCTGTGCTTTTGGAGTCTCAAATCGATAATCCTGCTGAAACCAGATTTTACCAAATTCATCATCCCGTAANATTTGTGGCTTCCCCAATGCATGTTTGCGCAACAGTTCCCTCAATGCTTCCGCATNGTCTGCCTGAGGTGGAATATTCACTGCAGTCAACATCTCGTCCCACGATTCCCACNATTCACCCTGTGCGCTTTCCAGACGTTTTAGTACTCCAGCACTCAGACCCTCCTTCCGCAGCCCTGCAAGCGATTGATGAGTAAGTTGAAGTGAGCCTTTATAAGCCAGCACCTCCAGACTTTCCGGCAGAAATGGATTTGCTTGCGGAAGTTTCAAAGCAGAATTCATTTTTGAGTTACGCCATTTATTCATCCACTTGGGCTGGCTGTAGCTGAGCGAATACTCAACGCCATAGAACTCTTCCTTTTCACTTGTTTTAACCATACGTGCAGCTAAAACCGCGAGCATGTTCTGCGGTGTCAAATTGTAAAGCAGACTGTCAAAAATACGTGGTTTGAATTCCGTGATAATGTACGGAGCAAATTCTACCGTACGCATTGGGTAGTACATCATCAGCGTTGAAAAAACATTGACCAGCGAAGTCCCTTCAGGTTTTTCAGCAAAACTGTAGTCTATTTCAGACATCAATTTTACTTCATCATAAACATAACGAGGTAGCCCTNTATTACGCAGCAAACGGAGATATTGAAAAACATTNCGNATGACTTTTGAATAATTTCTGAGACCTTTAGGCGTGAGTTGAATATTGATATCAAAACTAGAATATGATTTGTTAGAAGCGCCACCTCCTGCAGACAAAGCTGTCGCCAGGTTTTCACGTTTCAGNAGTGAAAGCAAACTGCCCTGACCTTCATGNCCAAGCAGGAAACCCAACATTCCCAGAGGTTGACTTTTGTAATAATGTAAGGTGCGAGATAAAGGAAACATCAGAGTTAATGAACGTGTATCCTTGATAGTTTTAACCTGCATTAAGCGGAACCGCGGATCNGGTTTCATATATTTCGCTGAAACTCGATTTTCCAGCAGATTACGGTTCTTCACAGTTGCAAAACGTGCAGCGACCAGGTTTTGCAAAGTATCGAGATCCTGAGGACCTGCTACAGCCAGCATCATCTGGTTACTTGAATAGTTCTTACGGTAAAAACCAAGCAGCTCTTTCCTGCTGACTCNATCCAGTGTTTCCATCGTTCCTGTGGCAAAATGTCGGGCTGGATGTCCTTCTTCATATGCTTTTCTTTTTACCTGGTAAATTCTACGAAAATCATTAGGTATATTTTTTGAGTGTTCCGCTTCAATAGCTCTCTTTTCACGTTCCACCAAATCCTGATTAAACAAAGGTGCAATAAAAAATTGTGAGAAACGGTCCAAACCTTCTTCAAGATACTCCGGATCAATTTCGAAGTGATAATTTGTACGGTCATCTGCAGTATAGGCATTGCTGAAACCGTCATGCGTTGAAACAAATTTCTGATAGCTGCCTTCTTCCGGATATTTTTCAGTCCCCAGAAAAAGCATGTGTTCCAGAAAATGTGCCAGTCCGAAACGATCCGCAGGATCGCTCATTGAACCAACTCCGACTGTCAGCGAAGCAGCACCGCGCTGCAGTGTCGGATCAGAAATAAGCATTACTTTCATTTGATTCGGCAGTAGAAAACGACGATACTGGCGTGAAGGATAACGCGAGTCCGTATTGTCCAGACCTCCACCCAGAACTGAGACAGAGATTCCTGTTAATAAACATAGTGTCAATAATAGAGTCAGAATTTTACGCATTATTAATTTCTCTTGCTTGAAAAAGTTGTAAGTTGTCTGCTTTTATACATTTCATTTTGGGAATATTTGTAAAAAAACGCAATTTGAAAGAAAGTGTTTTTGTATTGACTATCAAAGCACTCAGCTTAGTATACTTTATACTTTTAATTTTTTTCTCCAGTTTCTCACGAAGGGCTGAAACAATTCTACAGCTTGATCTGCAGCACTCATATTTGACATAGACTACTCTTTGGGCGTACAGCAATACACTTAGTTGCACGGTGAGATTTTTTCGAAATTTAGCGCAGATTTACAAAAATTAACTACTTTACATCATCTGCATTTTTCAAAAACAAGATCAATCAAACACATAAAATAAATCATGGAAAATAAAGAATATTTTGCACGGGTTTCAGAATTATTCGAAAGGATCGAAGAAAAACTGGACCAGTTTGAAGACGAAATTGACTATGACCCATCACCAGATAAACTTATGGTCAATATAGAAAAAAATGGTAAAAAAATAGTGATCAACACTCAGAGAGCAATCAAGGAAATTTGGCTGGCCGGAAATTCAAAAGGCTGGCATTTTCAATTTCAACCGGAAAAAGAAATCTGGTTCGCAAATGCTGAACAGGAAGAATTTTACCAATGTTTAGCAAATCTGCTTTCAGACAATCTGGGACAGGAAGTTTCTTTCAACTAGGGTAATTGTTGTGGAACGGCCATTGTGTTTTTACTGCGATTTTCGGTAGTCTCCTGATTTGCCACCAGTTTTTTCCAGCAAACAAATCGATTCAATCTCCATACTTTTGCTGACAGATTTGCACATATCATAAATTGTCAGTGCCGCAACAGAAGCAGCAGTAAGTGCTTCCATCTCAACACCGGTACGTCCGCTGGTTTTTGCTGTAACCCGGATAACTGCATATTCACCCTCCAGTTTAATATCCACATCCACTCCTGAAAGCGGCAAAGGGTGGCACATGGGAATCAGCTCGGAAGTCCGCTTTGCGGCCTGAATAGCTCCAATTACCGCTGTTTGCAGAACAGGACCTTTTTTTGTACTTCCGGATTCTTTCAATAGTTCGGATAGTTCATGTCCCAGGTGAACACGTGCCACAGCGACCGCAGTACGTTCAGTAATGTTTTTTTCGGATATATCGACCATCCGTGGTTGATCACCTCCGGAAAGGTGGGTAAATTCTGGCTTGGCTTCAGTCATTAGAATGAGCTGGAACAGGTGAGTTTTATCTTTGCTGTGCTTTAAAAGGTATCCAGCGTGAATCCCGCAAAATTTGGGCAGGCTTAAAATCTGCTTTGTAATTCATCTTGGGTGTGTTCTCTACCCAATATCCTAAATATAACCAGCGTATATCAAGAAAGCGGGCATATTCAATTTCATAAAGTAGAGAAAAAACTCCGAGCCTCTTTGAGACATATTCCGGATCAAAAACAAAATAAACTGAACTGATTAATTCTGCTAAACGATCTATCCAACCCACTCCAATGAGTTTGTCTGCTGAATAATAGCGCAGAATTTCTGTAGTAACCGGAGATTCAATCAAAAATTCATAGTACTCTATTTCACTAACCAGAGTTTCAAGCCTATGCCAATCTTTTTGATATCGCTGATAAAGCTCAAAATCCTGCTGGTTGAATTCCAGCTGATGATGCTCAACCCGTACACCCTTGTTTTTACGCCAAGTACGGCGCTGCCCTTTGTTTTGTGAAAAATTTTGTACATCAACACGAATCGGAATGCACGATTGACAGCCTGAACAAACTGGATGATAAATGGAAAGGCCGCTGCGGCGGAAACCTTGATTCAGTAATGATGTGTAACCGTCCGGAGGAAGCTCACTTGTCTGGAAAGAAAGATTGTGCCATGTCTTGTCATACCGGTATGGACAAGGCCCATTGTCTGTCTGATAAAGTTTCACCTGGATGCCGCTCATTTTCAATAATCTGGAAAGGGGAAGAAGTGAAAAGGCGTAAAAAACTTAAATCAGGACAATCCGGTAGCAATAACTGTCATGGTAACTTCATCTCTTGCAGAATCCGAAAAGGTGGCGCCCCAGATTAACTCAACGTCTTCGTCTCCCATATCTTCTATGAGCGACATAGCTTCCTGAATTTCAAAAGCACTCGTGTCTTTAGGCCCACTTACATGCACCAAAATACCCTTTGCTCCACGGATATCTGTATCCTCCATGAGAGAACCATGTAAAGCGTCTTCCACTGCATTCAGAGCTCTGTCCTTACCTTTTGCCACGCCTCTTCCTATGACAGCCTTACCCATACCTTTCATAATGGTCTGTACGTCTGCAAAGTCAACATTGATGTCACCGACTCCGCTGAGCAGCATGGTAATTCCCCTGATGGCATTGATCAGTACCATATCAACCATGTGAAAAGCCTCAAGGAAGCTCGTGTTCTGAGTACTGGCATCAAGTAGTTTATCATTTGGAATAACGAGCAGTGTATCGGTATATTCACGCAGACGCTCAACACCGGCCAGCCCTGAACTCCTGCGTTTAGTTCCTTCAAACGAAAAAGGAATCGTAACTATGCCGACAGTCAGAATTTGCTTTTCCTTTGACATCCGTGCAATAGTTGGAGCAGCACCGGTTCCGGTTCCTCCACCCATTCCGGCTGCAATGAAAACCATATTCGCGCCTTCAATTGCTTCATTAATTTCTGCAAGGCTCTCTTCTGCTGCACCTTCTCCAACTTCCGGACGTGCTCCCGCCCCCATACCGCGAGTCAGTTTTTTCCCAAGTTCAATCTTTTTATGTGATTTGTTACGCTTTAGCGCTTTTAGATCAGTGTTACAGATTATAGTCTCAACCTGGTCAAAATTTTCTTCCGCCATTTGTGTGACCACATTACCTCCAGCCCCACCAACGCCGATGATTTTTATGATTGGAATAAATCCTTCCTGAACAGGATAAAATTGCGCGTTTTGTTTTTCTGCCATGTATTTCAACTCAAAAGAAATTAGGGAATATATTTGTCTCGAAAATAAATCCTAAAGTATCTATAATACCCCACAGTATTATACTAATCAATGCAGTGATTCCTGTCGACTTGACGTTTTTAGAAAATATTAAAATATTAAGAAACAGAAATTATGCATTAAACGTAAAAAAATATGCTTTGCTCACGGAAAATCTGTTACCTGTAAACATCCTGACCTCAGCCTGATTGTCATAACTTCATAAAACGATCAAGATTCTCATTTTCAAAGTAAATATCTTTTTCAGCAACAAGTATCAGTTATTAACACAATTTTTCTTTATTAGATTGACTAATCCTTGCTCTGATTAGTAAATTATGATAGAGGTGTATTATTGAATTTGCAAACCAAAGAGTTATTGACGGATAAAAAACCGTCTATTAACACATTAACCAAGGACCAATTATGATTTCTGAACAGATTTTTTATCTCTTTCTTTTTCCCTGGATTATTTTCATTGCTACTATACCAGGCTCTGTTATGACTTACCTCTTCGCTGGTCTGGCGGCGCAATTGCTGAATTATCTACCAGAAAAAACTGAAGCTGATGCATAAAAACCGATTTTCAGCAACCAGTTTGTCCAGCATGTTTTCCATTCATTATCTCTAAGACGGAGGAGACTTGAACCAGTACAGCGCGATGATTACCGACTTTCTGCATAAATGCGGAGATACGGATAAAGAATTCGTCAGTGAAAACGAGTGGTGGGTTGTAAGCGGCTCAGTCAAGGTGCAGATTTTCCTCACAAACATGGAGGAAAATGCAGAATTGGTAGTTGCAGCAAATCTTTTTCCGTATCCTGAGCAAAACGCGGAAGTCAACGCATATGTGCTTAAACTTAATGGGACTTTAAAGTTGAAAGGAGTGAGTTTTGGCATACGTAATCAGCACCTGATCTTAAGCTATATCCGTCCGGTGCAGGGACTCGATCCTGGGGAACTGGAATGGATCATTGCCAGTATCGCTGTAATTGCTGATGAATACGACGATTTCCTGATTGAGAAATTTAAACTTTAAAAAACAATGCTAATTGAATGATCGTAGTTTAGCTGTTTTCACACCCTGAAAATTTTCACTCTGCCTGTCTCCATTTTTGGCGAAAATACACTTCAAGCCCTTACAAAGGAATTACTACGCATCTCATGTCCGATGTTGGTTGACTCGCCGTGTCCGGTGATCACGGCAGTTTCTTCATCAAGTGTGTAAAGTTTTTCCTGAATAGATTTTTCGATCTGCTGATAGTCTCCGCCCCATAAATCAGTACGACCGATTGAACCCTGAAAAAGAGTATCACCGGCAATCAACAACTTTTGATTTTCAAACAAAAAACACATCGAACCGGGAGTATGCCCTGGTGTATGAAGTGCTTTACCCTGGACTCCTTTCACATCAATTTCCTCTTCATGTTCCAGCCATTGGTCCGGCGGTGGTGGCTTTTCAAAAGGAATTCCGAACATCCGGCACTGATCTTCCAGCATGTCCCAGAGAAACAAATCATCATGGTGCAGAGCCAATTTTGCTCCGGTTGCTTCTTTCATTTTTCCGGAAGCAAGAAAATGATCCAGATGCGCATGTGTGTGAATTATACGTTCGACCTGAAGATCTAGCTCAACTAAACGTTCAATCAGCATTTCAGCGTCACCTCCAGGATCTACCACAATTGCTTTCCGACTGACAGGATCGCCCAAGATTGTGCAATTACACTGCAGGTGCCCGACAGGCAGAGTTTCTACGATTAACTCTGGAACATTCATCAAGCAGTCTTCTTTTTGGTAGCTTTATTTTTCCCGCCTCTACCAGCTTTTGGTGGCGGGGCCTCAGCAATTATTTTATGACACGCTGCTTCATCTAAACTTTCCGGGGCAATACCCTTTGGTATTTTGTAATTTTTCTTTCCGGACTTTATATACGGTCCATAACGCCCATCCAGCACAAGAATTTCGCCAAAATCATGAATTGTGCTTTTAGCTTTTTTCTCCAGACCTTCACGAACAATCTCAATTGCCTGCGCTAAATCTGTTTTAAGCGGATCTTCACCTTTTGGCAGGGAGAAGAAATTTTTTCCAAGTTTTACATAAGGGCCAAAACGTCCGTTATTGACTATAATTTCCTCACCGTTTTCGTAGTTTCCAAGTGTGCGTGGCAAGGCGAAACATTCCATGGCCTCTTCAAAGCTTACATCATTGAGATTGAGGTTGTCCGGTAAAGAAGCAAAGCGCGGCTTTTCCTCATCTTCACGTGTACCTATCTGTACCATTGGCCCATATCTGCCGATACTCACACTGACAGGTTTTCCACTTTCGGGATCAGTACCCAATTCTCTACGTTTGAGTACTTCAGCACGTGTAACGGATCCGTCTTTTTCTACAACTCTTTCGTGAAACGGTTGGTAAAAACCACCCATCATCTCAACCCATTCTTCCTCACCGTTTGAGATACGGTCAAAGTTGCGTTCTATCTTAGCGGTAAAGCCAAGATCTACAATTTCCGAAAAATGATTGGTTAGGAAATCAGTCACAACTTCACCAATTGAAGTCGGTTTGAGTTGCTTTTCAGGAGTAACCTCCACATAACCACGATCCTGGATTGTAGAGATAGTTGGAGCATAAGTAGAAGGGCGCCCAATACCTTCAGACTCCATTTTTTTAACCAGAGATGCTTCTGTGTAACGTGGCGGTGGTTTAGTAAACAATTGCTCAAGATTCAATTTTTTCAACGGCAGTTGTTGATCTTTTTCGACTTTAGGCAGGATCACATCTTTTTCACCCGCCGCAGCACTTGGGTCCTCAAGGCCTTCCGTGTATGCCTGCAGAAAACCAGGAAAAACTACGCGCTGTCCTTTTGCCACGAAAAGACACTCTTTTTTTGCTCCTGCTACTATTTTCAAGGTGGTACGCGCAATTTCAGCAGATGCCATCTGTGAGGCCAGGGTACGTTTCCAAACCAGACTGTAAAGGCGGAATTGATCTGAACTCAAATGGGCCTGGACAGTACTAGGTTTGAGGGAGAGATCCACCGGACGAATTGCTTCGTGTGCTTCCTGTGCGTTTGCAGTACGGTTCTTGAATTTTCGTGGCTCTTTCAAACCAAATTTTATACCATATTCTGCACTGATAACTTCCTGTGCTTGAGTCAAAGCCTGTTCAGCCAGCACTACTGAATCGGTACGCATATAGGTTATCAGACCTCCGCTGTAATCCGGAATCTCAAAATTCCCTTCGTAAAGTTGCTGAGCGACCACCATTGTCCGTTTGACGGAATATCCGAGTTTTACAGACGCTTCCTGTTGGATGGTTGAGGTTGTGAATGGCGCGCCTGGTTTACGGTTTGTCATTCGTTCTTCAACTTCATTCACCACAAAATCACCCTGCTTTACGCTGGCTTCAATCTCAAGAGCGCCTTTTTCATTGACTACTTTTGCAGGTTTACCAGCAAGCTTTTTCAATTCTGAGGTAAAATCACTAAAGTCTGCGCGAATTCTCCAATATTCTTCCGGGATGAATTTTCTAATTTCTCTTTCACGTTCAACTAAAATATATACTGACACACTCTGCACTCTGCCTGCTGAAAGTCCGGGTTTGATTTTTTTCCAGAGCAAAGGCGACAGTTCATATCCTACGGCACGGTCAAGAATTCTGCGTGCCTGCTGCGCGTCAACTAACTGTTGATCTACTTCTCGTGGATTTTTCAGCGCATTGAGAATCGCGGGCTTGGTTATTTCGTGAAAAACAATCCTTTTCACTGGACGTTTTTTTAAACCAAGTGCCGCCAGCAGATGCCATGAAATCGCCTCACCTTCACGGTCTTCATCGGTTGCAAGGTAAACGATTGTGTCCTTGTTGATCTGTTTCTTCAGTTCACTTACAGTTTTTTTCTTATTCTTGGAAATCTCATAATCAGGGGCAAATCCATTTTCAGGGTCAAAACCAAGTTTACTCGAAGGGAGATCCCTTACATGCCCCATCGAAGCAGTTACAGTGTAATCTTTGCCTAGAAATTTACTGATTGTCCGGGCTTTAGCCGGTGATTCTACAATAATTAAATTTTTTGCCATACTTTTCTATGCAACCAGCGAATCCTGACTGCTAATCTTCAAAAATGTTTTTTAAATTGATTACTCTAGAATATACTCAGCGCTAGTGCAGATTTAAAAATTATTAATTGTGATTTTACACAGCCTCTGACGTACTTCTTATTGAATTATTTAAACGAAAAAATTAATTTAATTCTGAGCGAGAATGCACCACCTTGTCCAGCAAGCCGTATTCAAGTGCTTCTTCCGCAGTAAACCAATTATCACGGTCAAGTGCCTTTTTTATTTCCTCGTGACTTTTCCCTGTTTGATCTGCATATAACTGAACCAGATGGTCACGTGTTTTTAAAATTTCACGCGCCTGAATTTCACACTCCGAAGCCCGACCCTGATACCCCATTAACAAAGGTTGGTGAATCATTATTTTTGCTTGCGGCATGGCAAATCGACGCCCTTCGTCTGCCGCTAAACTCAAAATTGAACCCATGCTCGCAGCAAATCCTGTCACAACTGTTGTTACAGGACAAGTGATAAATTTGAGCATATCAAAAATAGCAAAGCCGGAAAATATTTCTCCACCTGGAGAATTGATAAAAACCGTGATCGGCAATTCCGGACCTTCCTGCTCCAGCAGAACCAGCTGACTCAATACTTTTGCAGATAATTTTGCATCCACCTGTTGGGAAATAATGACTGTACGTGACTTGAGAAGCTTGCTCGAAATACTGTCCAATTCACCGTTATCTTCATTTTTTTCTTCACTCATTTATTATTCCTGTGTAATTCTTTTTGATTTTTTTAATTATATTTGCTTCATTCAAATTATGGTAAGGCAAAAACGTGTGCAAGTTTTTTATGAGACAACTTCTGGGCCGGAAGTTCCGCATTTAGCTTTGACTACTCTTTTAAACAAGCGAATTTAGTATACACAGTGAAAATTCATAAAAACCACATTAAGCTGTTTATATGTTGTTTTATAATAATGATCTGCAGAACCTGCTAATTCCAATTTTGGCTTATTCAGCCTGTTTTCACTCAAAGATCCTGAACAGTTTTTTTTGTTTGAAATTTGTTCAGCATTTCATTTGCCAGTTCCATAGTGTTCTCACTAATCTCTTGTCCACCAATTAAATCTGCAAGAGCACGTACCCTATCATCCTTAGTCAAGAGAGGACTAATATTTGTGAAAGTTTCATTTGCTGCTAATCTCTTGCTGACTAAATAATGATGTTCTGCAAAAGCAACTATTTGGGGAAGATGAGTTACACACAAAGTCTGGTGACGAACACCAAGTGAGTGTAATTTTTGCCCAACTATTTCAGCAATTGCTCCGCTGATTCCTGTATCAATTTCATCGAAAATTAAAATCTCAACTGTATCAAGTGAAGTTAAAACAGTCTTAAGTGCCAGCATTATCCTGGAAAGCTCACCTCCGGAAGCAACTTTAACGAGACTCCGCATTTCCTGCCCAGGGTTAACTGTCAGTATAAATTCAACCCGGTCAATTCCTGTGGAAGTACATAAATCTTCATCTGCTGTTAACGACGCTGATACAATTTGAGTTTCAAATCTTGCCTTTTCCATTCCCAGTTGATGTAACTCACCAACTATCGCCTGATCCATTTTTTTAGCAGCATGCAGACGCTGTTGAGAAAGACGTGCTGCAATATTGTTCAGCTTTTTACTTAAGCGCTCAATACGCGAGCAAATCTCCTGTTCATTTTCAACCAGGTTTTCCAGAGAAGCTAATTCCTGCTGATTTTTTTCAAAAAGAGTTAGTAGTTCATCAGCATTTTCCAAACCAAATTTACGTTCGAAATGCTGAATTCGACTTAAGCGTTCATTGATCCAGGCCAGGCGTTTCGGATCGTCTTCAATTTTAGATGTATAGCTAACCAATTCACGATGACTGTCTTCAAGCTGAAAAAGTGCTGATTCAATCCCGGAACGTATTATTCCGCATTCCGGATCTATCTGTTCCGCCTCACTTATTACTTTCCTCAAATATTCCAGTTGTTCTAAAACTGCACCATCCATCTCCTGCAACTGATGCTGTACCTGCCCCAGATTCGTGCTGAGTTTTTCCACATGCGTCAGACGGTTTTCTTCCTGTCTGAGTTCACTTTCTTCTGCATGTTGATAATTCAATTCTGACAAATCTTCAATAATTTCCTGCAGTTCCTTTACACGTACAGCACGTACGGCAAATTGTTTTTGCATGAGCTGCTGTTCTTTCTTTGCGGACTGCAAAGCCTGGAATGAAGCTGTCACCTCTTGCCGTAAAGGCAACAGCTGACCATATCCATCCAGAAAATCCAGGTGTGATGAAACACGCAACAGGGATTGATTGTCATGCTGACCATGGATGTTTATTAATTGGCGACCTACTTTTTGTAAAAATTCTGCTGTTACTGAAACTCCGTTGATGTGCCTTTTTTGTCGGCCTTTGCGTGAAACCTGACAACGTACAATTATTTCATCATCAAGAGCTACACCGGACTCTTCCAGTTCTCTGCGGAAATCAAACTGCTCGCCCTGAACTGATTTTTCGGGAACTGTAAATATTGCTTCTACTACTGCCAGTTCCTCGCCTGTCCTGATCATGCCTGGATCGCCGCGATGTCCCAAAACAAGCAAAATAGCGTCGATCATAATCGATTTCCCTGCTCCTGTTTCGCCGGTGAGAATGGAAAATCCGGCAGAGAATTCCACCTCAAGTTCACTGATCGTTGCTAAATTTTCTATCCTTAATTGTAATAACATCTCTTTATTTAATTATTGTACATTGATTAAATATATATTTTATCTAATTCATTGTTTTTAGAATTACTATATATTTTATCTAATCTCTTATTTGATTTTATATATACTAATTCTATAACCTTCTAATTTGGGAGCTTTATATAATTTGATTAACTATATGTTTTTTCAACAAAATTCATGATTATTTATTTAATATGAATAACTATATATCTATTCATAATTGAATTTAATTCGCTGTTGATGGTAATATGCTTGTTGATTTATTATATATTTATTCAAAAATACTTCAGATAAATTTTTCTCACATTNTGGGCCACTTTTTCCACAGTTTCCCGCAAATTACTAACTTCGTAGCCGTGGTGTTTTAAAAGTTGAAGTATCGTTTCAGTTTGAACTTTTTCAAAATCCAGCAAATCTGTTGATTCATCATAGATCAGTCGCAGCCCATTTTCAATCAATCTCAACAGTTTGTAATTNTATCGCAAACTCTGCGCTTCTTCTTGATNAAGCAAATTCAGCTCACCAAGTTCCAGCAGTGCATCCATGGTTTTTGGACAGCGTAATTGAGGATATTCACGTCCATACTTAAGCTGCAATGCCTGTGTCAGAAATTCAATATCCAGCAATCCGCCTCTGCCCACTTTAATATTTTTACGGTTTTCCTTTTCACCTGAGAGTTCCTGTTCTTTACGCAGGCGGAAATGATGAATTTGCGCATTCATATCTTCCGGAGGAATCCATTCATAAACTGCACTGCGGATTCCATCCTCCACTTCTTTAAACCATTTTGCTTCACCTGTACCTCCTATCACCCTGCCTTTGATCAAGGCTTGATGTTCCCATGGCTGTGATTTTTCATGATATTTTAGATAAATATCTAAAGGCGTCACCAGCACACCGGCATTCCCGGAAGGCCTCAAACGTGCGTCAAGTTTATAGGCATATCCTGTACGTGTCATTGTAGAAAGACAGGAGATGAAACGCTGGATCAACTTGATCCAATATTCCTGTGCTCCGATTCCATTTTCGCCGCCCGTGGAACCTTCTCCGGAATGGATAAAAATCAAATCCAGATCCGAGAAATAGGTTAACTCACTTCCGCCCAATTTCCCCAAGCCAATGATCGCGAACTGACCTGATTCTCCGTGTTTATTTTTAACTTCTCCGTAACGTTGAGTTAACCATTTTTGCGACAGTCGAAAAGCAGACTGCACAATCACTTCCGCCAGAATAGTAAGTCCAATTCTGGTACGTTCGTAAGAAAGGACACCTTCCATTTCCGCACTTCCCAGCAGAAATGTGATTGTATGTTTGAACTGCCTGAGCTGATCTATTTCATCTTCTTCGTTATCAGCACAGCAAAGCAGCTTTTCTTTAAGTTGAGCGGCCCATTTTTCTGCAGAAATTTCCAATCTTGAATTGTCCAGTTGTTCCAGCAAATCCAAATGATTGAGCAGGTAATTCCACAACATTTCGCTGGTTTCCGCAATACGCATCAAGCGTGAAAGTGAAGAAGGATGTTTGGACAATTTACGATAATAGCCAATTTTAACACTGACAGCTTCAAACAGACGCTGAAATTTATTTTTCGTACTTTCATGCATCAGGGGGGCAAGATGCTGTGAAAACAGTTCGATAAACTGTTGTTCCTCCGCTGTGAAACTTTGTATCTTCGCGCAGTTGCGGATTGCCGCTTCAATTTCCAGATGTTCATGACTGAACAATCCGCTGAAAACCGCACGTACACTTCCCATCACATCTTTCAAATCACTCAAAAGTTGCTGACGTGCTTTTTCTATATCAAACTCAGCATAAGCTAAATTTCTAGCAATTTGCTGTTGCTGTTCAATGTCTGAAGGCATGGTATGGGTTTGCTGTTCCTCACGTAACTGTAGATGATGTTCCACGCGTCTTAAAAACAAATATGCTTTTGCTAAAGAATCTGCATCACGCTGCGGAATTAATTCTGCGTCACGTAGTTTTTCCAATACTTCCAGGGTAGCAGGACTGCGCAGTTCCGGTTTTCCACCACCGTATAAAAGTTGAAAAGTTTGCACAAAAAATTCAATTTCACGGATTCCTCCAACACCCAACTTTACGTTCAAAAAGCTTTCACGTATATGCTCCTCTTCAATACGCTTCTTTACTTTTTCAACATCATGCAGCACTGCCTCATCCAGCAAACTCCGAAAAACAAAAGGTTTTATCATGCTCATAAAATCTTTTCCGGACTGAACGCTTCCTGCCACGGGAACTGCTTTTATCAGGGCTTGACGCTCCCACAGTTCACCGCTTGAAGAATAATAGAATTCCATCTCATCCAATGACTGAACGAGGGGAGCGCGATCTCCTCCTGGACGTAAACGCATGTCCATTCGCGCCAGAAATCCCTCCTCGGTTACATCCGCCATTACATCAATCAATATTTTTGCGGCTTTTATCCGGAGTTTGTAATCACCTTCCGGATCTCCGGTAAGGGCTTCATTATCGTGAATGAAAATTAAATCAACATCGGATGAATAATTTAATTCATATCCTCCTAATTTACCCATTCCTAAAATCATAAATGGAAAACGTTCTTCTGGCTCTGAACCTTGAGCATATTTTGTATCAATTCCGGAAAAACCGGTTTCAGCCGGATTTGTCAGCTTTGCTGGATAATTATTTAGGCCCAGTTCTTGTTTTGTTATGCCGGAAAGCGCCGCGCGTAAAGAACAAATTGCAATTGCGGAAAGTTCCTCTAGTGTTTCTTTGAAAGGGCAGAGCCGAGCAAGATCACGGACAGTTATGCGTAAATATTCTTCGTATTTATAGCGTCGTAAAATATTCTTGAATTCCGCCAGTGAAAACTCCGGTTGCTGCTTGATTCTTTTCCGAAGTTCTGTTTCCATTACTTCCAAACTTTTTTGTTGTAACAGAAAAGGAGAGTCCAGCAATTTATCAGCAAATTCCGGATTCCTTTTTAAACGAATTGCCAAAAAGTTACTGCGTCCGAAAATATACAAAAAAGCAGTTGTGTTCGGACGATTCCAGTTAAAATCTCTTCCGGAACTAATACGGAATGCTTGCGTAAAATCAAGCAGCTGTGTCAAGGCTGTTTCCGGAGTTCCGCAGGAAAGTAGAACAGGCAAAAAATGTGGCAACTGCTCTGAAATACCTGTAATCTCACCACACTGATCCAGCAAATTCGCCAGACGTTCCGAAGATGCGGATGAGAAAGGTGAAGAAGTATCCCGTAATATTTCCTGCCAGTCGGTATTTTGAGGCAAAGGGAAGAGCTTGTTTATCCAGTCATTGAGGGTCACGTTTAACTCAGAAATGGTTTTGGGTGCGAGCACAGTCTAGCATAATCCCGCAATTGGCAGAAATAAAAAAACTCTGTTGTAACTGTAAAGATTCGCTCAGCAAAAAACAATCAATGAATAATTCCGGGATTTTCGGCCCTCTTTCCCTGCTTTTACTAAGCACCGCAGAATGTGAAGATTTAAAAAAACAGCGTGTTTAATCAGTAAAATGAACAGGATTAAAAAGAGACTTTATGCAGAGAACAACTGGAAAGGAAAGTAGAAAAACAAAAATTCGTGGGAGCAAAGGAATCACTCCCACGTAGAAGTTGTTTAACAGTGGTAATACAACTCGAACTCATGAGGATGGGGACGGGAATCGATGGCTTTGACTTCTTCTTCCATCTTCCAGTTCGACCAGTAATCAATGACATCTTTGGTAAACACATCACCTTTGAGCAGGAATTCGTGGTCGTTTTTCAAAGCTTCCAGAGATTCGTGCAGTGAACTCGGCATCTTACCAATTTTGTTCAGTTTTTCAGGAGGAAGATCATAGATATTCACATCCATTGGATCACCTGGATCAATCTTGTTTTGAATTCCGTCCAAGCCTGCCATCATCATTGCCGGAAAAGCAAAATAGACATTTGCTCCTGAGTCCGGACAACGGTACTCAATCCGGCGGCCTTTTGGTGAATCTACCACGGGAATCCGAACTGTAGCAGATCTGTTACGATTGGAATAAGCCAGGTTGATTGGCGCTTCAAATCCAGGAACAAGACGCTTGTAGGAATTGGTCAAAGGATTGGTAAACGCTGCCAATGCCGGAGCGTGCTTCAGGATACCACCGATGTAGTAAAGAGCCATTTCACTTAACCCACCGTATTGATCACCGGCAAACAAAGGCTGCCCGTCTTTCCAGATTGACTGATGCGTGTGCATTCCACTGCCGTTATCTGCAAACATCGGCTTCGGCATAAAAGTGGCGGTCTTGCCGTTATCAATAGCGACATTACGGACAATGTATTTGTACCACTGTATCATGTCTGCAGATTTTAACATTGTATCAAATTTGAAATCAATTTCGTGCTGTGCGGGTGCGACTTCATGGTGCTGTGCTTCAATGGTCAGTCCCATATCCTGCATAGTTAAAACCATTTCTGCTCTGATATCACGGTCCTGATCAAATGGAGCTGACGGGAAATAACCAAACTTGTGGCCAATTTTATATGCTTTATTTCCACCCATTTCTTCTGTACCTGAATTCCAAGGACATTCCGTAGAATCAATGGAATAAAAACCGCCTTCCGGACCTTGTGCGAAACGCACATCATCAAACAGAAAAAATTCTGCTTCCGGTCCAACAAAGATCGTGTCTCCAATTCCGGTAGAAACCAGATACTTTTCCGCTTTCTTGGTGACGGCGCGTGGATCACGTGAATAGTCCTCGCCTGTTACCGGATCTTGAATATCACAAATAACAGAGAGAGTAGGATGCTCATAAAAAGGATCCATTTTGACTGTCGACAAATCGGGCACTACTTTCATGTCACTGTTGTCAATGGTCTGCCAGCAGCGAATACTCGACCCGTCAAACATGCGGCCTTCTTCCAGCATTTCTTCGGTCATTTCTGTAATAGGGATAGTGAAATGCTGCCATGTTCCTATAAAATCGATGAACTTCAAGTCCACCATAACTGCATCATTTTCTTTTGCAAATTCAATTGCCTCTTTCGGCGTAGTCATAACTTCTTCCTTTTTAACTATTTTTAATTATTAATTAACCACAAAAAAGTGGCATAAAAAAACATAACTTCATACTTAAGGCAAATACTAAGCCACAAATTATTATGCTGATTTTAAAGTATATTATTTAAAACCGCAAGAATATTCGCACATTTATTGAGCAGTTGCACAATTCTTGTGCAGCATGTTTTAGCAACCTCAGATTCACTGCTTTATCTTAAACCTCAAAGACATCCGATATGATTATCATTTTACCTTCAATATAAAAACCAAAATGCAGAGGAGGATGTTTAAATCATCTCAACTCAAACATCATTACTGTCACCCTCAAAGTAGAAAACAGTCCAGCTTCTTTAAAGCATCAGCGACTAAAACGAGTGAATCCTCACAGCTAGCGAATTACACTCTGCACTTGAAACGATCTGGTATGTTGCTTGCTTTTACCAAAGCAGCCAAAAAGTTCAAAAAATCTAATTCACCTTTATTCAGGGAATAATATGAGCGGCATGACCAGTCTGGTTCAAGCAGCAGGAGTGATTGAGCGTAAAATGGAAACTGTATCAAATAATTTGGCCAACGTCAACACAGTTGGTTTCAAAGAAGATCAGCCGTCATTCAGAGAAGTTCTTTCCAATGCGCAACGTGTCGCACCAGAATCACTGGAGGAACGTTTTTTGTCGCACGAATATCTTGATGATTATGTAGGGATGGACAAATCTGCGGTGGTAGTAGATGAAGTTGGTAAAAATTTCGAACCCGGAAGAATGCGTACTACAGGTAATGATCTGGATTTTGCACTGGCTAATGATGGTTTTTTCACCATTGATACACCTCAGGGCGAAAGATATACACGCGCTGGGAATTTTCAACTTGATGCGTCCGGCCGTATTGTGACCAATGATGGATATCCGGTTCTTGGAACAAACGGTGTTATTACCATTAAAGAAGGTGCAATTCAAGTTAACGAAAGTGGACAGCTCAGTGTTGACGAAGTTCTTGCAGACAGCTTCCGCCTGGTACGTTTCCAAAATCAAGACCAACTGCAAAAGCTGGGACAGGGATTTTTTGCGCCGGTTAACAGTAATGATCTGCCGCTTGAATCCGAAGAAATTCAGCTCAAGCAGGGAATGCTTGAAGATTCAAATGTGAACAGCATGCTCGAAATGACTCGTATGATCACCGCGACACGTGCTTATGAGACAGTACACAGAGCTCTTACAAGACTGGATAAATTAGATGAAAAAGCCATTAGTATGGTTCAAGCTTAATCAATTATTTAGAGATTATTTTCCACAATAACAATCTGACTCAGGAGTTTACCGCTTATGATGCGCGCACTTTATACGGCCGCTACCGGAATGCAGGCCCAGCAAAGAAATATTGATACAACTGCTAACAACCTCGCAAACGTTAACACAACCGGTTTTAAAAAAAGCAAAGTCCAGTTTCAGGATTTACTGTATTACAATGAACGCAGCGCTGGTGTTCCTTCTTCAGTTTCCACTCAGGTTCCTGTTGGTATTCACGTGGGTCATGGTGTGAAGTTTGTGAGCGTTGATAAGGTACATACTCCTGGCAACATGGAGAACACCGGGAATGATCTGGATATGAGCATTGACGGCATGGGTTTTTTCCAGATACTGCAGCCGAATGGAATCATCGCATATTCGAGGGATGGACATTTCAACGTGGACGGGATGGGACGTCTGGTGACAAATGACGGTATGCTGATGGATCCTGAAATCAACATTCCGGCTGATACTAGAAAAGTGCAAATCGGCATAGATGGTACAGTTTCAGTTTTTCTGCGAGACGATAATATGCCTGAAGCGCTCGGTAGCATTCAGTTAGCTCGTTTTCAAAATGCGACCGGACTAACACCAATTGGAAAAAACCTTTATCTTTCAACTCCTGCTTCCGGAAACGCCATTGTTGACGCACCTGGTTCAAGTAATATGGGTACTCTCACACAGGGTTTTTTAGAACGTTCAAATGTTTCCCTGGTTGAAGAAATGGTAAATATGATTACAGCGCAGCGTGCATATGAAGTAAATTCAAAAGCCATTCAGTCTGCAGATGAAATGCTGCAAAACACCAACAATCTGGTGCGTTAATTAATCAGGACTTAATCCATTAACAGCCATTTTTAATACATGTAAAAAGCAAAAGANNGNTTCNNGNAGAAAAAGTCTNCACAAAACACTAGGAATTACGAATAGAATCNGTTGTTAAAACAAAAGGTAGAGCGATGAAATATTTTCCGTNCAGTTACGGATTGTTGGTGCTGTTATTCTTGNTCANTTCCGGAACAGCTTTTTCTACAGGAAGNAATCTTGTTGATGAGCAGCAAATCAAAGTATTCCTGCCTCNGTCTTCAGTCATTAACAGTGATGAATATCGACTTGGAGAAATAGCACAGCTTGAAGGGGAAGACGTTCTGCTGCTGGAAAAAATCAGCCAAACCGTTATTGGTCGCTCACCTTTACCGGGTCGTAAATTAACCGTTACACGCTCCTTAATTCTCTCTCGTTTACGTTCCCAGAAAATCAACATCAAACGCTTTGTTTTCCCAGGTTCGGAATCCAGTAGCATTCAACGTGCAGCCCTCAAAATAACAGGTAAAGACATTGACCAGGTTGTCCTGAAACACATCCGGGAATCTAATAAAAATGAGGACTTAAAACCGCGGCTACTTGCTAAAACAAGAGATGTTTTCCTGCCGAGAGGACAGGTAAGTTACGTTATCACTTCTAAAGGCAAATATAAAAAAGATGGCGGTTACCGGAATTATGAGGTTGAGTTCAGTATAGACGGAGAAGCAGTCAGGATTGTTACAGTTAGAACCTATCTGAAATTATACAAAGAAGTTTTTATTGCACGTGATACTATCAGGCGTAACCAGATTATTGAAGAATCGGATTTACTGAAAGTCCGTAAAAATGTGGACCGGTTGCCGCGTGAATATGTAACAGACAAAGATCAACTGATTGGTAAAATTTCTAAACGTACAATAAATCCGAGCGAAGCAATCCGAGGAAATACAGTTTCTGCACCTCCACTGGTAAAATCCGGTGATCGTCTGCAGATAGTTTTTGAAACTCCGTTTCTACGTCTTTCTGCACCAGGCATTTCTATGGCAAAAGGCAGGAAGGGCGAGAGAATTCCTGTGAAAAACCTGGACAGCAAGATCGTGGTTTTTGCCACAGTGCAAACCAGAAATGTTGTACTGGTAAATTAATCAAAGAGACTTAATTAGCTTTATCCAGCAAATTCCGGTAAATCATTATTCTTAAATTAGCCTCTTGAAGTTAGAGCAGAGCCTAATTTATTTTGAAAATACTGATCAAAATACTTCTCTCGATGCATAACAAAAATGAAGTACATACTTAAGATTTTCATAATTAATTTTTAATTATTGTTTTAAAAGTGTTACATNTATTTTACACATTTTCNCCGACCTACAAGTACTTTCTGGCCACGCTACTGGTCTTGAGTCTTGCGGGTTGTCTACCTCAAAGGCCGCAACCGCAACCGCAACCGCCGGCTGAAATTTTAACANCAAATGCTGTGAAAAAACAAAATGACAAATTAAGACTGACATCAAAACGTTTACGCCGCAAACGGATTTCATCCAGNAGGAATCTCTATGAAGGCTCCCTCTGGCGTTACGAATCATCTTTTGGGAATCTGCTCCGTGATCATCGTGCCCGTTTCCGAGGAGACCTGCTGAGTATTAACGAAGTGAGTTTAATCGTAAACGCGCCGCCTCCAAAAGTACCAACTGAAGGTCAGCCTGCAGGAGGAGCAGAAACAGCAAATGTTGCCCTGGAAGCCTTGACCTTAAGAGATGCGATAGAGGAAGAACAAAACGAAATTTTACGAAATCTGGACGGTATCTCTGCGCGTGTAATCCGGGTNCTTCCGGATGGAAACATGCTCATCAAAGGACAAAAGATCGATTATCGACAACGTAATCAAGTGCGTTACATTACCACAGTAACAGGAATTTTACGTCCAGCGGACGTAAATGATTCAAACATCGTTTCCGCCAGTAAACTCGCCAATCCTAACGTAAAAATCAAACGTCAGCAAAGTGGCAGCCTGGTACGTGAACGTCTCCAAAAACTAGCTCCTCTGCTTGGCCAGGAAAAATCCGGATTGTTAGGCCGTCTTAGTGGTTTATCCAAAGGTGNTGCTGAATAAAGAGCAATTGCTTTTACTTAAAATATTTGTCCGTGCGGCATTTACTGCAGCGTCAGTAGAAACCTTACGGGTTCCCTCCTGCCAATTTGAAAAGTGTTAACCACGTCACCATAATCCTGTGGCTTAATAATTTGTTTATAAAAGCTCAGCTGTCTTCTGCTTTAGTAAATTGATGCACTTATGTGAGCTATAGTAAACTGTACCTCCCTGTCTGTTTTGCTTAAGCAGTGCACCTCAGAAGAAGTCTCTTTCAAGTAAAATTACATTCCGTTTTTTTAGTATTATTGCTATACATAGATACTAACATAGATACTAACGTCTTAATTTCCTAATAGTTTTTTCAAGCTTTTTCATGACTACCGACACAAGCAGCGCCGGTCTTTCCCAACTTGAGCGGCAACTGAAATTGCTGACTACATTTAATCTGCAGGTGCCTTGTAACCCACAGGGCGATTTTGCGGAAGCCGGATTTAAGACATTACTCGAATCCCTCAACACAACTATAATCAGTGATTCCCTGCGTGGTTCCTATCACGAAGAACATCTTAAAAAATGGAAAGAGTATGCGCAAAGGGAATTTAATGAAATGGGGCGCATAAACCGCTTACGATTAGAAAATCTGATGCTGCTTTCTGATGAAGAAATGCACCAAACCATGTTTGAAGGTTTACTCATCTTTGATATCAATCCTGAGGATTCACCACCGTTGGAAGTATATGAAAAGACAGGCAAGTATAATGAGGATGGCAAACCAGTAATGCGCAGTACTGCATTTGATGTTTTTCAAAAAGATGCAATTCACGGAATATCAGGAATCGAAAGATTCTTACCATCGCCTGCAATCAAGGGTGAGGCAGGAATGGATGCTCATCTGGAGCAGGAATTTGCTGGAAAAGACCTCGTCAGTCATTTTAAACAAGATTCAGGCAAGATGATTAAGGCCCTCACAACCATTGGAAGTTTGGGAGGAATCGGACACAAACCTGATTCAGATATGGATGCACAAGTTATCATCAACACAAATCCAGAATTTCAATTCAGTTGGAATGATGCGGATTTTCTGGTGGCATTGATTGCAAATGTTATAGAGACTTTTTATGATCATTACTTCCGCAATTCTCTGACTGCAAAAGAACGTATCGAAATAAAAAAAGCCGCGATAGATACTTTAAAAGAAAAATGCAGTAAAGGTATCAGCGGAGAAGAACTACGTGTGATTGACTCTATCTTTGCAAGCAGTTACCGCAAAGAATTAAGGAAATTAATACAAGATCATTTGCAAAAATGTCCTGCCGAAGAGCAAAGAAGATTATTCCAGAGAGCAGTCATTATGACTTTAAATGCTTATCCTGATTGTGAAGATTTACTACCTCCGCTTAATAATTTTTTCTCATTTATAAAAAATAGTGCCGGAGATCTCCATCAAAAAGGGTTCCCATTTTCGTTCAAGCAATTTAATAAAGAAAAAGTTCTAAAATGGTTAATTCAGTATTATCGTCATACTTTTCTTGATGATGCAGGTGCACGTCAAGTTTTATGGCGCTATGCAGTCAGCAACAACATGACACCGGATTCCGTCCCTGAGGAAAAACAAGATACTTGTTTCTTGAACAGTTTGACTAATAACTCTCAGTTATCATTACTGCTGAAGGAGTTTTTTGAGTTCCTATCCAGCAAGGTGGCTTATTCAACACGTACAAATGTTACAGAAGCAATAAAGTCATTAAAACAGCACTTCAGTGCGAGCAATTTAGTACTTGATGAAAACCTGGAAGAACAAATTTTGTCCAAATTCGAAATCAGTTACAGTTCCAGAATCGTTCAGTTGATTGAAGTATTTTCGGATGGACAAGCCAAGGACGTTGAAGCCCAAATTGAATATCCCTTATATCTCAAAATTCAGCAGGCAGAAGCTTTTCTTACAAAAAAATATCCAACAACAGAAATACATTTTTTCACCAATATTTTACGAAAACAACGCAACGGACAGCATACCCCATTTTTAGTTTCTCCGGAAGGCAGTATGGCTTATGCACTGATGCTTAACGATTTCCTGCTAAATCCTGCTGCCATGATCTGCGGTATCACACCTATGCCTTTTGACCTGCCTAAGAATTTTAAAGTTCTTTCTTCAATTGGTGTTTTTCCGGATGAGGAGTGGACACTCAAGCAAAATCTCGTTGCAGAATATAAAGTGCCGGCAAAAACTGCTGAACCGGAAAACGAAGAAGGACAGACAAAAAAGACGTCAGCAGAAAAGAGCCCTATTCTTGAAGAAGAAACAGAGTCATTTGTGCTTGGGAAATTACCGAACTGGGGTGAAATCACCATCCCGCGCGAAATGTTTCTGGGTCATGCACTGCCTATTTTTTTACGTGAAAGTGAGAAAATCAGTCACCGCAATCTTCCCAAAGCATTATTAAACTGCTGGTGGCTGGAAATGATTGTCTGCATTGACAAGGATGATGATCTACCTACAAGTCTTACCCGGCTCTTATGGAATCCGGAAGGCAGAAACTTTATCAGCGAACAACATAAAGGTTCGTTGATTGACGCAATCATAAAGATGGAGGAAGATTATCCTCCACTACCACTTGATCCGTGGTGGTTGAAATTTACTGAGATGCTGGTACGTTTCGAAAGCTACGAACAGGATGAAGAGGAAGAACCGGATTTTGAACTTACGACTCTTTCTGAAACTCAAAAGAATATTGTTTTTTGCTTTTCTCAGCACATGCGTATTACTGACGTTATTAATTTCGGAGATGACGGAAAAGCATTCTGGCAGGGTGAAGACGCAAACTGGCGCAGCAGAGCCTTAGTTGATTTTTATAATATTTTCTTTTCTGTCCCTGAAGACCGTCGTGAACTGATTCGCTTTGCTGAGGGACGTGACGATGCAGGAAACAAAGTGGAAAAAATGCTCAAGAAACTTTTTCTTGAATCGATGACACGTGTAGAGAAGAAACTCTGCAAAATAGGACACACACGTGCACTGCAACAAATAAGCAACCAACTGGCACGCTTGAGCGAGAAAGGTTTTGAAAAAGAAAAAACAGCAGAATTCCTGAGCCCTTTGCTGGACGTTGTTAATCAACGTGTTTCCATTGAAGACAGAAAAGTACTGATAAAACTTAAAAAGAAAATTCCGCTCAATAAAATTGAGCAAATGCAGGCCAAGATAGTTTACGAAGAATTACAAAAACTAAAAAGCGTGCAGGGAAACATTGTTGATTATTTTGCTCAGTTCAGTTTAAAAATGGAAGAAAGCTGGGTCCGTAAAACAATCACAAACGCCAAAGTGAAAATAGCCGGAAATTCATTGGAAAATGTTATTTTTAAATTCCATTTCGAGCGTAACTTTGAAAGAAAACCTTTTCAGGTTCCTTTGCCGATTTCAAAGAGTCTGAGTATCCCGCGTTCCAAAATAAAAGTAGAATTCATCCGTAAAACAGCAAAGTGGCAATTCAGTTCAGTGCTCAGCCACAGAGAAGCCGGAAGAGAAAAGAATGCAGAAAATGTGATGCCGATGTTTGAGTCAAACCTGGTAGAAGGTGTTGCGCGCTGTACTTTTAGCGGATATGTAGGTTTTGGTGGGAAACATCTTTCAACCTTTGAAAAACCTGCTGCACAAGTTCATAATGATATTGCAATGAACGCCGTTTCAGGCGGTGCACTAGTTATAATAGCAAAAGAAATAATAAAATTTTTCAAGCCTTTCACAGTTTCATCTCGAGAGTTAATGACAGACATACATTACGTACGTGAAATTCTAATGATCTGTAATGTCAATAAGATTGATACGCTTTCACTAATTGTGCGTGATAATCTGGGTGAGCAATTTGTAATCAACTTTGATATTCAAAAAATTGCTATCAAGAAGGTTCCGCCAAAATTAAGAATTGGCGGTGACACAGCACTTGCAGAATTTTTTATGCGGCTCAACAGTCAGGAGTGCCGACTTTTATTCATGAGACATTTATCAGCCTTAAAAATTCCTCTAAGTGCCTCTGCTCAACCCCGTTTGCATATTTGGGTAAACGGGGCAAATTACAACCTGCCTATCACACCAAAATTTCAGCAGAATTACCTTAACGGTATTGCCAATACTCTCTGGCCTCATAACGTGATTGGTACACGTGAGCATTTAAAACCTTTTCATTTGAGCAGAACATTTGATGAAATCGGCAAAGCATCTATGCACGGTGAAAAAGAGCAGATATGAAATTCAGCAAATAAGTTTGCAGAGAGAAAACAGTTCCTATTTGTCAGCCTTGTCCGTATAATAAAACTGACAGCAGCGCTGATTTGCATTAACTTATAAACAAGCCACTGAGCTAAAATATGGCAGACAAAGNACCAAAAGAAAATCAAAAAACTCCGAATGTCAACTTTATCAATTTTCAAAGACAACTGCGTGGAATAATTAAAGATATTAAAGAACATAAAAAAAAAGTGGGGCTAAAGAAGTTATTTGGCAGCAAACATGAAAATATGCATGTAAACGGAAGTATTTTGTTGAAGGATGCACCANACAATAAAGAAATTGTAAAGTATGTTAAACAGTTAGACAAAGAACCGAGTAATGNCGAATCACGTTTAATGCTGGTAAATGCAGTCTTGGCAGCCAGTAAAGATCATCCATTGAGTGCCCACCTGAACTTGATGCTGCAGGCGGCAATTCCGATTTATCTGGGTGACATTAATGCAACAATACTGCAGATTGTAGTTTATACATATCGTTCTTATTTGGAGGGACTGAATAATATTCACAAACAAAATATGATGGCCATCAAGTCAACTGTACTTAAAAATGTGAATATGAGCGGGATTCATGTCAGTGATGAAGATCTGGTAGATACTCATGTGAGAGACGGAGAATCATTAAAAACTGAAATTCAAATTGCAGAATCGCTGATAGAAAATTGTGAACCTGTAATTCAGAGTATAAAAACAAAAATGACTTCTTCACTTTCACATGAAGAAATTGANGAACTTACTGCCGAAGGTAAAGCCTCCAGTTCTTTTTTTGGCGGTGGTGAAGAAAAAGTAAACCCGAACAAGCAGAATATGATTATCGGCAAAGCAGTACAAGCAATTGAAATGCTGAAACAAATACCATTGCTGCAGGGTGCCGGACTNGATCTGGCAAAACANCTGGGCCGCATTGACTCAAAGCTGACTTATCCGCTTGTGATGGAGGGNCGCATTCAAATGCAGGCCTTAAAATATCAACTGCTGAGGATAGAAAGCGGTGACCGCACTGCCCGGGAAAACATGGCNCCTGTNTACAATCTTGCAATAGTGGCTTACCGAAAAGCTTTAAAACTTACTTCAAAATCAACCCCCAAAAAAGCTGACCTGCCTGTACTTACAGAGTTCGGAAATATCACCCATTACGGTTATATTCACCGTGATCTGATGCGCTTTACCGAAGAAGGTGTAAAGACTTTGGTCAAGTTAGGAAAAGATNCTGTGGATGCAGCCGTAACAGTAGATGATAGTTTTGTGCCTCTGCAAAAACGTTTAGAAAGTTCGTTGACTCAGCTCGGTGAACATGAGAATATATCGTCCGACAGAATCAAATTCCGCTGATTCAGACAATAAAGTCCCTGTGGATAATCTTCTGCAAAAACTCCATAAAAATTGGGAACATTATCAACTTGCTGTCACGGCAGAAGATAATAGAAACTCAACTGCAGCCAAAAAGCCTCTTACAGTAATTGTCTGCGTGAGTGGCGGCAGTGACTCGGTTGCTCTCCTTCATTTGCTTCAGCGTCAAAGAACGCTGCTTAATCTGGAGCCGCATCTTCTGCATTTCAACCATCAGCTACGGTCGGAAGCAGTTCAGGAGCAGGANTTTGTACGATCAATCGCCGATCAATATGAAATTCCATTTCATCATAAAATAGCAAAACACCTTAAATCAGGACAGCCTGCTTTACAGGAATCAGCCCGTGAGTGGCGGATTGAAGAGTCCCGCAAGCTGCTAAAGCACCTCGGAGGGGGGCGAATTGCGACCGGGCATCAGGCTGATGATCAGTTGGAGACCTTATTACTGAAATTGCTGCGTGGAACGCATATTTCTAATTTGCAGGGAATGCAATGGACAAACGAAGATTTTATCCGGCCGCTGCTCAACTGTAGAAAAACTGAACTGCAGGAATATTTAAAAACTAATCAGCTGACATGGATGGAAGATACTTCCAACCAGAGTACAGCATACTTGCGTAATCGGGTACGCCTTGAACTGATTCCGCTTTTGGAGGAATTAACCCGGCAGGGTCTGCATTCACGGATTAATGATTTGAGTGAACAAAGCAGACTTCTACGCGAGTTTTTGGACTCAGATTATAAGAACTGGCAACAAAACCACAAAAACCCTGCTGCTGACTTTCAGGATGTTCTGCCTGTAAAAGTGTTGGAGCAGGCCAACGATTTGCTGCAGCAGGAAATATTACATAATTTTATTACTGCACGTACAGGACAGGCATTGAGTTATCGTAAACTCCAAAATATTTTTGCCCAATTACGCACAGGCAATAATCTTTGGGAAATGCATCTTTCGCAGGAATGGAAAATCCGGAAATCCGAAAAAGATCTTTGCCTGTGGCAGAATCAACAACAGTAATATTTCCTGCTGAAAAGTATTTTTTTACTGAAATAATATAAGACAACACTGTTTTTGTTAAAATTTTGAATAAGCAAAAGGGGATCAAGAATGCGAATCGGCATTGATATGGGAGGAACAAAAATTGAAGGAATCGCACTTGCTGATTCAGGAGAAGAATTGCTGCGTATCCGGATTAAGACTCCACGGCATGACTACGAAGCTACTATTGAGGCGATTGCGGGGATTGTCCACAGCCTTGAAACAGAGACAAATCAAAAAGGTACAGTAGGTATCGGTATCCCCGGTGCAATCTCACCGCAGACAGGACTTGTTAAAAACGCAAATTCCACCTGGATTATCGGCAGGCAATTCGACGTTGATTTGGAAAACGCAATGACGCGGAAAATACGGCTCGCGAATGACGCAAACTGCCTTGCTGTTTCAGAAGCAGTTGATGGAGCGGGAGCGGGAGCAAAAGTGGTCTTTGCCATCATTATCGGAACAGGCTGCGGAGGTGGAATTGCAATCGATCAGAAAGTGCATGGAGGGCTCCATTCAATTGCGGGTGAGTGGGGGCATATTTCTCTGGGCTGGATGAGTCCGGAAGAGTATCCAGGAGTAGATTGTTATTGCGGACAGCGAGGCTGCCTGGAAACATTTATTTCCGGAACAGGTTTTGAAAATGAATATGAGAAAAAAACCGGAGTTCACAAAAGCGGACGAGAAATAGCCGAACTGCTGGAACAAGATGATGCAGACGCGGAAAAGGTTATGCAGATTTACGAAAACCGCCTGGCGCGGGCCATAGCAACTGCGGTAAATATCATTGATCCGGATGTCCTGGTTCTTGGCGGAGGGATGTCAAATATTTCAAGACTTTATAAAAGCGTTCCGGAATTAGTTCAAAAATGGACTTTTGGGGGGGAATTTACAACTCCCATTAGACCGGCAAAACACGGTGATTCCAGCGGCGTACGCGGGGCAGCCTGGCTTTGGTGATTAACTTGTGCGGGATTTTTCCACTAAATACGTAAAACCGACCACTTCATAAGTCAGCGCTAAGGGCAAAAATACCCAGCCTGCAAACGGTATAAAAGTCAGAATTGCAGGCAACCAGCCGATACGCATCGGTACCCAGCGCCAGCTCTTCCGGAGTTCAACCGCTTCTTCCGGATTTGTCAAACTCTCCAGATAAACGACAACGCTCTGCCGTCCCAGCAGATGAGATTCCAGTAGAAAAACAAGAGGCAGTCCTACAATCGGAACCAAGCTGACAAAGAGTAGCAACAGCGGATTAAGGCAGGCTTTCAGGGCTTCTTTCAAAATATACTTCAACTCTGCCAACCAGGCTTTCAGGCTAAACGTTGTTTCTTCAATTTGCCTGAAATTTTTAATAATCCGTTTCACAATACTTTGATGCCAGAAACTCATCAGCTCTACAGAGAAACGCAGTGCTGCCAGTGAAATCACTGCTGCAACTGTAAGTTGAATACTCCATAAAACAACTGTTCCAACGGAAGCCCAAAAACCATCACCTACACCAAAAAGCCAGTTGATAAATGGAGCAAGTACTTGAAAATAAAACAGCCCGTTCAGGATTAGTGTAGCGGCAAAAAAGATGAGATAGTTTAAAACCAATCCACTTAAAACTAGTCCCCGCAGACCTTCAACCTCAGCAAAAGCCTGTTGCCCTGCACGGAACACAGCCAGAACATGAGTTTTCTGCAGTTTTACTTTGCTTTGTCCTTCTGCTTCGTTCACAAATTATCTCATTAAGCGGCAGCGTGTTTTAGTTCAACCTGGTTAAATAAATTCTGCTAGATCTTGAAATAGTTTGATAGTACTTAAAAGTCTGGAACAGCTCAACTTAAAATTCACTGCTGAGAAGATTGAGCAAAGATAAGCGTTTATTTTATTCATTAATTGTTTGTCTCTACTACTCCACGGTTTAAATAATTCTGTTTCATTTCTTTCAATAAAACCATTATCTTTGCTGAACCTGTAAAAAGTCATAAAAACGTGTCATTGCATAAAAAGCGTGAAAACTTTTTTATATTAAGTACTGATATTATTAAGATCTCTCTCTTCGATCGAGATGACAAATAATCAGTTTAGGAGTTTTTGCGAAGCCATCATCTTTAAGTTTTTTGAAATTCCAATTGCTGAGACAAAAAGCACTTTAATTGCATGATTCAGTTAAATGAATATCACGATAATATAATCCCATTACTTAAAGTGCCGGTTATACAAAAAATAACAGTTCTGACAGTATTTTTCTTTTTTAGTGTATTTCACGCGGGCGCGGAAGAACTATGGCGTTTACGCTATTCTGTTCCTACTTCAGCTGAAAGTGAAATTACACGTGGTTCAAGCAAAGCTTCCGAAAAACTAAATACTTCTGGACACAGTGGAAATATGGTATTTTCCAATGGTATCGGTTTCGGTTACAGCACAGTGCGCACAAACGGAAGTCTAGGAGGAATTGACTATAAATTCAAGAATCACAGCCTTGATCTGGCATATACAATAGGAAATGAACTCAGCTATACTCTAGGTGCAGGTCGATTAGTATACGGCCGGGGAGAACAGAGCATGAGCGGAACCAGTTATGTGACAGAAAACAGTAGCGGTGAGGCCTTGTTTATGAACTTTGGCATACCTTTTCTTGGAGGAGAGTTATTATTGGGATACCGGCAACATAACATCGAATATAAAAATTTTCAAAGCCAAATTTCAGGACAGACCGTAATGCTTGAGGATACAGTAAAATTGCTCTCAAGTCAGGTCAATGCCGGTTTCGGATTTCTATTTTGAAAATTATTTTCTTTGGCAGAACAATCACTATCAGCAAAGTTGTCCGCAAACAGAAAATGATGTTCAACTTCCAGTTTAGCTGATTGATGGCTGATAATATTTGCTTCCCTCAGCTAAAGCCCTAAAACCATCTAATTCGGGACATTTGCGGAACTGTTCTTTTTAAAAACACATATGACTGATTTTAATCAACAATTCATGCTGCGGGCTCTGCAACTTGGTGAACAGGCACGAAACAAAACCGGAGACAATCCCTGGGTCGGTTGTGTGATTGTTAAAGACGGACAAGTACTTGGAGAAGGTTATACACATGCTGTTAGAGGTCCTCATGCTGAGGCGGATGCAATTGAGCATGCGGAATCTCAAGGGCATTCTCTGGCTGGTTCAACACTTTACTGTACGCTAGAACCATGTTCTTTCCACGGTAGAACGCCTTCGTGTGCTAAAACTATAGTTGAAAAAAATATTTCACATGTTGTACTGGCAATTAGAGATCCACATCCTCAAGTGAATGGTGAAGGTATAAGGGTCCTCAAAGCAGGGGGAATCAGGGTAACAGAAGGAATCGAAGAGTTAGCGGTCCGCCGCTCACTCGAAACCTGGTTGAAAGTATACGAATGAGTAAAAACCGAGAATATCCGGAACGCCCTTTTGTTGGAGTAGGTGTAGTTGTTTTGCGCGGAAATGAGGTGTTACTGATTCAGCGCGGGAAAGCTCCCAACAAAGGTCAATGGAGCATCCCAGGAGGAAAGCAACGGCTTGGAGAAACTATTGTGCAGGCAGTTCACAGGGAATTACTTGAAGAGACCCGTGTCAAAATTAAACAACCTGCTTTACTTGATGTAGTGGATGTTATAATGCCGGATGATAAAGGTGAAATACAGTACCACTACACACTGGTAGATTATCAGGCAGAATGGCTTTCAGGGGAGTGCCGTTCGGGTGATGACGCGGATGCTGTAAAGTGGGTCAGCTTTGATGAATTAAACTCAGTTGGATTGCTTAAAATAACTAGAGAAATTATCCTCAAAGCTTTTAGTAATTACGCAATGAAATAAGTTTTCATTAAAAACAAAAACTCCATTTCAAGGGCAATTCTCCTTGGGAATTCCCACAAAAGTTCAGCCGTGTTATTTATTCCGTTTCCTGTATCCTTCATCTTCCCAAGTTAGAAAACGTTTTCCTATTACATCACCAGTATCTTGAATAGAGATGAACGCGTCCGGATCTGTATTAAATAAATACTCCTTGAGACGTCCTAGTTCCAACAGGTTAATCACTGTATAAATCACCCGTTTTTCCTCCTTCGCATAACCTCCTGATGCATGTAAATAAGTAAACCCGCGGTCGAGTTTTTTCAATACCTTATCTGCAACTTCTTCAGGTTTGTAGGAAATGATGAAAACAGATTTTCGCTGTGAAAAACCTATCTGCCCCTTTTGCATGCTCCAACTGAAAACATACATAAATACGCTGGTAAAGAGTGCGGTTTCGAGATCATAAAGGTAGGCATTGCTGGAAATAACCACAAAGTTGACCATATTAAAAACTGTTCCAATCGGAATTGCCAGACGTTTTTTGATCACAGTTCCAATGATATCAAGTCCTCCCACCGTACCGCCAAGGCTCAGATAAAATCCTGTACTGAAACCAGCAAGTACTCCTCCAAAAATAGCTGCCAGCATGGGATCATTAATTGCTATCTCAAAGCCATCTGTCAATTCCAGACTTATTGCGTAAAGACCCATTCCTATCAGTGAAGTTAAAATGAATTTTAGCGAAAATTCACGAAAACCAATNATAAAAATAGGAATATTCAGGAGGACATACAACAAACTGAAAGGAATATATTCTTTAATGGATTCATAAAACAACAAACCTAAACCTGTCAAACCGCCTGCAAAAAAATGGTGAGGAAGCAGAATTCCGTTAACCACGCTGCTGAAAGCAAAACAGCCTAATGCCAGTACTGCCAGCATCCACCAGTACTTCCAGGTAAATAATGCCTGTACAAATTCTTTGAAATCTACCTTAAGCTGATTCATGAATATTCCAACTGATTTGACTAAAAAAAAGCNAAAAAAAACGGGATGGCCGCTTGTGCGGGCATCCCGTCAGGTTAATGTTTATTCTAAAATGAATTATGAGGCAGTTTGTACACTCACCGCACAAGGACCTTTTTGCCCTTCTCCAATTTCGAATTCCACGTTTTCTCCTTCTCTGAGATATCCCCCGCGGACCTCAGAATGATGAACGAACAAGTCTTTTCCGGACTCTTGCTCAATGAAACCGTAACCTTTACGTTCGTTAAACCATTTTACTTTGCCTGTTGCCATTGTGACCTTATATATTAATTAAAAAATCTCTTCTACATGAAGAGGTAATCCGTGTATTNTGACAGGATAAATAATAAAAGCAAGGAAAAAATACAACTTTTTTTAATAAATCATTTTGCATGGCCTTAAGCAGTANCATTTTCTGACTCAGTATCATCTTCCAACGTTTCAACGAGNCTGGCATAAATTCCGTTTTGTCCCATCAAATCAANGTGTGATCCGCGTTCNACAATTTNCCCNGCGTCNATCACCAGGATCAAATCTGAATTACGGATAGTACTTAGTCTATGTGCAATGGCAATCACAGTTTTATCATGAAAGATACGTTCAATTGCTTTCTGTATCAGGTTTTCTGTCACAGAATCGACTGAACTTGTAGCTTCATCCAAAACAATCAAATCACTTTCTCCAGCCAGTGCCCTGGCAAAAACGATTAAACGCCCCTCACCTTCAGAAAGATTTTTTCCTCCTTCAAGCAATTTAGACTCATACTGCTGCGGCATATCTTCGATAAATTCATTTGCATAAACATATTCCGCAGCTAGTTTAATTTTCTCTGCAGAAATTTCATCCCGGTTCAATGCGATATTGAAAGCAATACTTTCCTCAAACAAGTAGGATTCTTGCTGCATCAGAGCAATCATCTTCAGCAAATGATCCCTTGAAATTGCACTCAGTTCCACTCCGTTTATTTTTATTGAGCCTTGATAACGTGTGTAGGTTCTGGTCAGAATACGGACTATGGTTGATTTTCCAGAACCGGTNGATCCGACAATTGCAACTCTGTCGCCTTTGCAAACGGTAAAAGAAATCCCCTGCAAAACCCACGGATCATCTTTTGTATAACGGAAATGAACATTTTCAAAACTCAATTCCTCAAAATCCCGAAAACGTTTCTCCAGTTCTTCAGTTGTGTATTTTGTTAAATTCAGCTCTGCATCTTGATTTTCCGGAATTTCACGAAACATTTTATCTATATTTTCGAGTGATGAGAGTGAACGCTGGAAAACCGAAATTTGTTGAGTAAATTCACGAATTGGCACAAAAATCCGATTCAGTGTGTTGATGAAACCAACCAGGACTCCGATCGAAACTATCCCGGCCAATATTTGTTGTGANCCGTACCAAATCATTAATCCCAGTGCAATTGAAGTTATTCCTTCAATTACTGAATATAAAGCCGCGTCATAAAAGTTAGAATGGGTCTGAGCTTTAAAAAAATGTTTTGTTTTTTCTTCAAAATCCTTTTGTACTTTTGCCTCAGAAGCATACAACTGAATTGTTTTCACCCCATTCAGACATTCCTGTAAATAGCCTGTTGCTTCTGCAAGTGCCTCGCGGGTAAGGTTGTAATAATGCCTCAAACGTGTCCTTAAAAAATTACTGACAAGATATATCGGAGGCAGGATCAATAGTACAACAAGTGTGAGTTTCCAACTCAGNGTTATCAGTAAAACAAGTAGAGCGATTGTTTTCAGGAAGTCTGTAAAAATAGAAAGCACTCCAATGGCCAGCGAATCATTGAGTGCTTCCATGTCAGAAGTGAGCCGTGTCAAAACTACACCAATCGGCCGCTGATCAAAGAATGANCGCGGCATCGAGAGGATGTGCGNATAGAGATCACTNCGCATTGCACTGATGGCTAACTGTCCAGTTTTTTGGAGGGTAAATGTATAAATCGAATCTGAAAAATAACCGACGGCAACCGTTAGCGCCATGAAAGTCGCCATCTGAAACAATCCATCCAGATCACCAGGGATAACATGATCATCAACAATTCTAATGATAAACCAGGGCAACAGTAAGGTAGCCCCAACTGAAAAAGGAACCGTGCTTACTCCAAGGGCTAGACTTTTCCAGTGTGGACGTACGTAAACGAGAAAGCGTTGAAATAATTCCCAGTCGGTGACTTCTTTGTTCAAGATTAAAACAGATTCAAGGTTTGAGTTTTAANAGATTCAAGGTTTTAGCAATGACGGTCTCGCTCCGNNTTACATGCGTTGTCTGACAGCAGCTAACTGAACGCATGTTACAAAGACCTGCATCGCCTGATCTAAATCCTCCACACTTGGAAAAGTTGGAGCCAACCTGATGTTTGCGTCTTCAGGATCCTGACCGTAAGGGAATGTTGCACCTGCAGGAGTGAGTTTCACACCAGCTTCACCGGAGAGACGAATTATCTCCTTTGCCAGTCCGGGATTAGCATCAAACGAAACGAAATATCCCCCTTCTGGTTTACACCAGTTTCCCATAGCTTTTCCGGCGAGTCCGCTTTCAAGATGTTTTTGCACCATCTCAAACTTAGGTCTTAATATCTCTGCATGTTTTTGCATGTGTGAACGCACAGCTTCAATATTTTTGAGAAAAAGGAGATGCCGTTGCTGATTGAGTTTATTAGGACCAATGCTCATTACAGCAAGGCGTTTACGGAAATGCTCTAAATTTTTACCAGATGCGCCTAAAAATGAAATTCCACCACCTGCAATTGTTATCTTTGAAGTGGATGCGGTTAAAATTAAATTATCTTCTGTCCCATATTTCCGACAGTAGTCCATCACATTTGCCAACTGCTGAGGATTTTCCTGCAGGTCATGTACTCCGTATGCATTGTCCCACATCACCCGAAAATTCGGGCCTGCAATTTTTCCAAGTGCGGCAATCCTTTCTACTACTTTATCTGAATAAATACAGCCGGTAGGATTTGAATATTTCGGCACACACCACATACCTTTTATTTGAGGATCATTGCTCAGCAA
>NYXK01000017.1 GCA_002685535.1 Deltaproteobacteria bacterium | reverse complement strand
CCGATACACAAAGGACGATCCAGTGAAGATGGCCGAGAATTACATCGACTTTTTTGACCCATGATTCGGGCTGGGATGTAGATCGAATGCGCATTCCCCGGAGAAATTTCCATAGAAATACCGCCTAGGTCTCGTCAGTATATAGTCTGTGACTGAAAATAAATTCTTACGTGTTGCATAAGCAGAACTCTCCCAGATAGAAGAAGCAATACTTCAATCCATTTCTCGTCATAAGAAATTGAAAAAACCAACAGAGAGATGTTAAATCCCATGATAGCAGTGGATGTGACAGCGGTAATGAGGATACTAAAGATATATTTCCAAGTTGGAGGGTGGTATTTGCGATGTTCCTTGTACTGGTGCCATTCGAAATGAGAGTAAAATACGATGGCGATGACGACCACAGCTATAATAAATGATGACGCTATCATGGAGATAGTGCGTGGCGTATACATGATGATGGTAGAAGTGTCAGGATAGGTGACCAAGCGATCTGGACGAAGGGGAGGGAGAGACTGACCTGGCTTTTATGAGGGTCGAGGTGTGGATTCTTGATCCTCATACTTTGACAAGAAGGGCTTATGGGTAGGCTATGCTAGTTTATCTGGGTACCCAAGTTGTTATGGCCGGGAGGATCGCCCTTGACACCCAATTACCACGAAGTTACGACTGCTGCTGGAGCTGGTAAGACACGTCAACCCACTTTGCCAGAATAGTCTATGAAGGCGCTGATGACTGTCGACCGGCTCACAAGAGTGGCGGAATTTGAGACCAAATCCCAAAATAGTATATCAACCGCGCAGATCTTGAGAATTTTCACTATAGTTAATGAAACCCATCACTACTCAACAGCTTTCTGCTCCTGGAACAAAAGACTATGTAGCATTCTTTGATTTCTGATCGGTATGTGGCTGAATTAATCAAATTCAACCTGAACTCCGACGTAATGTCAACTTGGATAGTCACAAGTACGAGCATGGCTGGTTTGAGAGGCATTAGAATAGCTACAGCCGAGCTTGAGGGGTTGTGTGGCACGTGATCGGGTGTTTTAAGCGATATTTTCCGTGTGAGGACATATCTGTTACAATCTCGTATCAAGGCAGGACTCATGATTTCGGAGAAATTCCTAGTGTCATGCAAAGAGCACTGCGATCCACTGAACTGCACAAGCACTACGGCTGCAACAACGGTAAAGTGACGCGTACCAACCCCTACGAGCAACCCGGTTGTACATGTCAAGCGTTGGCTCGCATGTGAAATCCAGCTGCATGATGGAGAAGGTGGATATTTGGTCCAGAATCTACCTCATACGGACCCAAGGCCCGACTTCGTACGATGTTGTGCTAGAGTTCAGCTTCAACTCCAAGTGTGACTGGTGCAATCTTGCCATACTGTGATTCCGTTTCAACCAGGTAAAAACCACACGGATGGGCATCTGCAATTGTCAAGCAAGAAATAGGTCCCTGTCAGGGATATAGGGGCCTTCTGAACAATTTGGTAATATACGGTCTAAGAATAGTGTTCGCTCGACTTTATCCCTGGCTTATACCTGATTCCCACAGGCTGCCTTGCTCTATCGAAGTTGGTATGTTGTGGAGACAGCTTGTTTTGCTGCAGCCAATAGTCGCAACTGCTGAGGGCTTAAAGAATCGTCATCCAGCTTACAGACACGAACAGCAGTCCACTATGATGCCGTTTACCACGGAGTTACCGAACTTGCCAGGGGTTCAGAAGGTGAGCCCCTGTGACCACCCAAGCTGTCTTCTATCCATTCAACGTCAGAATTCGCCGGCCTAAGAGACTAACGCCTCTATAGATAGCTACAGAGCCCAAAAGCCCTTGCACCAGTGGTTGTTATCCGGTACCAGGTGTGGAGAACCTCCCTGAGAACTGCGGGCCATCGGGAATCTAAGGCTTGAATGTGGCCTGTAATACCCAAGTCGGATATTACTTGCACATTACGCACTAGTTCCTTACGTATCTAGGCAGGGATACTCTGCTTGGAATTGTACTCATGACTCTCGGCATAATGGTTGTTTCCAGTAGCGAGGCAGGCGAGACCGGCTTGGCCAGGGGGTATCGAGTATAAAAGGAAGATAAGCAACCAACCATTCTCCATCCTTATTCACTACCATCTAAAATCTTTGATTGACGTTATGAGTTCACAATTCCGGAATACGATCGAGGGGGGGGACGATGTACAAGTTAACCAGGTGTAAGTAACGATCATGTATATTGGCCCCCTCTTCAACAAGGACTAATCTTGCTCTTTATAGACTGCATGGTCATTCCAGAGAGTCAACTCCATCAGATGTGGCCAACAATCTCGCGCCTGAGTCGGTATGTTATAATTTTCATTTCGGGCTTGCTACTTCAGACTGACCGTTATATCAGGCGTCAATACGAGCCCCTTACCTGGGAGAGGATAGTCGAGTCACCCTACTGCGAAGTAAGCTTGCACTAATCGCCCCAATTTATACTCCACTAACATCTGTAGATTTAGATGACAAGTTCCAGAATTGGGCATCACCGCTTTTTGTGGGGACTTGTGTAGGAGGACAACTTGATAATCCCATTACCATTTCTGTTGAGATGGCTCGAGTTTATCAACTTATAACACGAGGTTCTATTCGTGAGTTTGCCTATCATCTGCTAATAGCTATTCCTAATCTTCTTTCCTCCTTTTCAGAGGTTATAGAAAAACTGCAATCAGAAAAGGGACAATTAGAATACGACAGTTGGAAATTGCAAGTTGAAAACCAGGATCTGCAACAAAACAACTGGCAATTACCGATAGAGTGGCACGAAATGAAAGGCGAGTGACTTATTCTCCGATAATCTCAACCGACTGTATGCTTAACCACCTAGTATCACAGCCCGTATATGCTTCTTAGAATCAGAAAATGATGGATTGAAAGGTCGGTTTCACCATTCACTGGAAGACTCTCATGATACTAAGTCTAGCAGTCAAACACAGTGCCTTAAAAAAGAAGGAAATCGAATGGGAGCGTAAGGTTGCATGCCTGGATAAGAGTAATAGCAATCTGCGGGAACAATTGGACACTGTGGAGTGTGGATTTACGTCGCAGGGAGAAGTCACGATTGAGACGTGTGCTGCATGTAAGACAAAGACAAGGCAGGAGGAAGGGGAAGGCCGGAGCAGAAAACGGCGCAGGGAAGAATGAAACTGGAGATGTATACGCGCGTCGTCGTTTTCTTGCTTCTCCCTAATCCTTCCAANTACGATGAAATAGCAAATCACCATCATCAACCTCACATGAGGCCAATATTGTACATTGTGGAGGGACGCGTCCAAGCAACCACATAACAAGAGAGGTAGCACTCAAGTCTTAGGAGGGAAAAAGTATGAAGAACGATTTGATCCCTTCTATAGGTTTCATATCTCTGAAAAATAGAAATTGTTGATTAAAGGGTGAAGAAAAGAACGTATCAGACATATTTATCAATGTTTATTGTTGTTTTCATAGGCGTGTCGTTTGCAAAATGAGGGGCTGTCGACTCTTATATCAAACGAGTGTGCATCCGGTAACGTGACTTAGCGATCAAAACCACTGAAATCATGCCGCCCCTGCCACAACATTACATCCACGACCAACCCCGACCCCCGTGATGCTGCACTGATTGAAAGCCAGCCCCAAGATGTCTTTACCGACTAGAATCAAACCAGTCTTAGACCAGCCATTATATCTGTCAAGTCGTCATCCAAAGTGACCCGATATTCTCTCGCATTCCGCCGGACTTATTAAAAGCACATGGCCCTGACACACACACGGCGTGCAGTCCTCCTGAAATGGAAGTACCAAGCCCTGCAAGCTGCTACCTGCATGGTACGAGGCAGGAGTAGGGCGGATTACTCAGATCATTGCCACGGTTGTCATCAAAGCACCTGAATTTATCGCTGGGAATACATTATTAGTAGGGACGATTGGCGGTCTCTTGACGATTTAGCGAAATCGATTCTTAAAAAGCTATAGTAGCTACCCATTAAGATAATATAATTTTTATAGGGAGAGCAGTAGAGCTATAGTCCAAGTTTCTATACACTAGGTGTTTTTCTTCTTTCTTATAAGTAGTATAGGGTATCGCAGACTAATAACAATAAATTTTATAGTTAAAATAATCTCAACATCAAGGGCACTGGTGACTCGCAGTCACTGACCGGAAGGGTCAAATCCAAGAGCTAAGATGTATCAGTCCTTAGTTAGCGCATTAATCTCTGTCCGCCTGAAGTATTCTCGGTGTGGCCGAAGTGCCGCTGTCTTGACTCACGGGATAGATCTAGTACATGCACACATCCGATCCCCGTCCACCCCTGGCTGCCAAAGGGGGACAGTGACGCGTCAACCCATTTTCAGATACACCTTCAGTCTAGGGAGACGATATTAGCAGTGGCGTTTGGCAAGGCAGACTTGGCCCTCAGGAGGACTGTGGTCTCGTGGCCTTTGATATAAATACAACGGCTTCTGGACCCCCATTCACTTCCTTCACAGACTGTACCAGCTACACCAGCTTCGCCAACTTCACCAGCTCCACCAGCCTCCCCCCCTTTCCACCTCCGACCATGCTGCTCATCACCACCTTACTGCGCAGTGTACTCAGTCAGTAGTATACACCTTTTTGTTTGAGAGAAAGCTAATATCCTGTAGCTGCAACCTATCATGTACGTTGCACATTCTACGAGGTGTGCAGCGGATGCCGAAAACCGATCTTGGGTCTTGATTTTGTATACTTGGTCTGGAATAATAGTCTATTCGTGGTCCCACGGAATATTGCACCCCCTTCGGAACTTTGGTTCCAAATCCCTATGGACAGTCAAACCACTATCATTGACGGTGTCCATAGGGCCCCATTTTGCTGCCTCTCAACGGGTGAACAGGCGCATGTATTAGTCGAAGTGATAACACATCTAGCAAAGACTACTGAGTTTTCAAATGCTCATATATGGCTACTGCCTCATTCTATTCATAAAACCATCACAAGCAATCAAGTTGAGAAGTTCGACGGTATTGTCGTATCCCTTAAGTATAAACGGCATCGGGTTAATCTTTTGGCAACAACCTTTACTTGTTCACAGCATGAGTAAGTGAACCGGCAGTCTCTAATCATTGTCTCTTTTACTAATTTTGTCTTAGGGAATTTATCTTATCTCCTGATTTAGAAGAGTTCTTGTCACAGATACTTGTTGATTCTGGTGGGCCGCCTGCCTAGCGATCCAAAGGTGGCTCCTGGAGACGTTCGTCAGATGCTGCAGGTTCCTAGAACAAAATCGCTGACTTTCGACGGACAACATAGAACAACGGGGTGTGGTTGCTTGTTTTTTTCATGTAATACCACAAGTCACTTCTTACAAACCTTAAACTTGGCACTTCCTTCGTGATTCTATAAGCGATTTATTAGCGTGATCGATCGGATATAGTCAGGGATTGGCCCAGTCGCTATATATTATTTAGTCACGCCTCGCGCCAGGATACGACTGGCTCTGTCTATATTGCATAGCCCTCGCGATGGTGATATACACTTACTGGAGATGAGTGGCGGACATTCAGTGCTACCACGTGTCTAGAATATCTCTCTGACACATGACCCTTCACTACGCACGTGGCCGTGAATTATGAAAAATTTCCTTGGATTGAATGAACGTGAATCATATTTTTTTTAAATTCAACGATCTGAATGAAAATCTAGTTCTTCAAATTCATCAAGTTNATGAACTTTATAGTAAAATTAGACTGAACTAAACTAAATTGAGCTAAAAAGTTGCCGAAATAAACTCTCCGGACTAATTGTAACACCCTTCAAAATAGTCATGAAGAGCTTGAATTAGCTATCATAGTTCAGTTCATTTAAAATTCACCTAAAGACTTCAAGATACTCAACTTCATATCACAGCCCTATGAATACGGATGAGAGTTGAGTTTTGATGATAACCGTAACCTGAGACGGCGGTCATCCGTCGGCTTATTCTCTTTTCAGGTGTGGGCTTCTGACTTCTTAATATGCCCTCTAGTGTGGTTTCTTGCGAGACTATTGCCTTGTTGTAGCTGCACTCTCTCATATTTATACCGGACACAGAGCTTTGCATGATCTTTTCGTATTCTAATCAAACATTCAAGCACAACAATATCAAGAACCATCAGGAGATATCTAAAGCACAACCTCGACTCGGCTCATCATCCCCATAATACAACACCAACCGAGCCTTACACGACCCTCACCGTCCGACCGTCCAACTTCTCTAATTTCTCCACCACAGATCCCGGAACGACGAAATGTTCAGGACGCATTAATTCCCCATTTAATATACGTCAGAGATGACTACTCGCGAAGCCCTGCCCCTTTCGACGCATAGCGAAGACGGCGCGAAGTTAAGGGATGGGTGTTCGCGTGAAGTTGCAAAGATGGGCAGGGCAGGGATTCCGCAGAACTTGAGGTCTTCCAGAGTACAATTCATCAAGCTGAGTCTGGGTGCATAGATGTGTAGGGTGATATCCGCGTTGCGTCGGATGACGGGGAGAAGTTCGTGGGCTTCGTATGGACTGACGATCACAAATAGTGTATTCTTACAAGCGAGGCGTTTGGTGAGAATCCAATGAACTGCACATAATTAGCAATGTGCTTTCCCGTTGTCATAGGGATTCTNGTGACTTTGCACTAGATCTCTGAAATTGAAAACCCACCTGGGCGAAGATAATGGTCTAATTTCTCAGCTCGATCCACAGTCTGGGCAAAGTCTGCTGTTACAAGGAGATGTTGGGGCCCTTATCTGGTCGAAGCACGGGCCACCATAGAAGTGGCAGGCAGACTAGCGGGAACGGAAGAATGTATGACCGAGTCACATGCGCAGCCCGTAACTTTCAGAACCAGCCATAATTGCAATCAATTAAACTTCCCCGAGCCTATCTAATGCCTTCGAATCGAAATAGATATATGGTGGTTGGATATTCTACCCACAAGGTTACCTTCCCACGAATTAGATAATGATTTCCCCCATATTCTTACGTTACTATCGATGTGCCACGAACAGAGCTGTTTCTTATCATCTGACTTTGACCATTGATTTGCCGATCATCGCCTTATTGCCCATAGCCCCACTAACAAATGTAAGTTAGGATTCTCCAACTTCCAATCGGCGAGCACCAACACGCTAATGTCTCGGCGCTGGAGCGACGTGTCACGCCTCCACCCGAACACATCAAGAGAAGTCGCCGACTCTCACATTTTATCACAATAAGGTCGTCGAAGTCAGTCAGATCTTACATCACCTTTTTATCGTGATTAGCCTCTGTCATATTGTAACTACGCTTTAATTTAGGATTTCCTCGAAAGATTAATGCTCGCTGATTTCGAACCTCAACTCTCTGAAAATGTGTGTGTTATACGAGGTGGATCCAGACGGAGACCTCCTAATTATACTCCCTCTTAATAATGGAGCATTTGCGCATTGGAATGATTCCGATGAGCCTGAAGCATTACCTGACTCTTTAGAGAGCGGTTGTGGAGTCGGAAACATTGATTCATCCGGTACTGCTGGTGAAGGGAGTCTTGTGGATAGCTGCACATCGCCCTCAGCATTACATCTAAAGGTCTCGTCGAAGCATTTGATCTTCGCATCGCGTCGTTTTAAAAAGATGCTGACCGGAAGCTGGGCAGAAGCAGAGATTCATCAGGACGGTCAAGCTATGTGACCTTGGAAGGCTTTGATCCAAGCGCTCTCAAGATCTTGCTCGATATCATCCATGGGAAGACGCGCAGAGTTCCTCGATCTCTCGATCTTGAGATGTTGGCTAAGGTCTCCGTTCTAGTCGATGACTTGGAATGTCACGAAGAAGTAGAGATCTTCGTAGACATCTGGCTCAAGGATCTTCCAAGTTCACCACCATCGGAGTACAATAGGGATCTCATACTCTGGATTCTCATTTCCTCTGTCTTCCATAGAACGGCGCTGTTCAATACCGCGACTCGCACAGCGATATTGCACAGTGCTGGCCCAATCCAATCTTTAGAGCTTCCAGTGCGCAGTATAATCGTTGGTGGGTGACCTTGCGGGCTTCTGCTATACACAACTAATGTATTCTAGATAAAATAGATCACCAAAGGAAGGAACTCCTCGATCAGCTCATAAATATACTTCACGATCTTTTCGAAAAGCTACGCGAGGATCAGCCAATTTGCAGCTTTGAGTGCGATTCAATACTACTTGGAGCACTCATAAAGCAAGCACATCCGCACAGATTGATTTGGCCGAGGCCCGTGAAGCCCTTCACCGGTTTCGACTTTGCTAAAATAGCTGAAGCTTTACGCCGCTTCCATTCACCATCTTGATGCACTGGAAATGAACCGGAAGTCGAACTACAGTCTATTGAAGAGGAGTGGTCAAGCTTCAGGACAAAGAAGAAAGGCAGAACGCAGAGAAATACATGGGATGTGGGAGAAGTTCGTGGATGTTCCAAACACAGATGTAGTCTCCAGGACCTACTCATTCCACAGATTGACCATTTGGAGGATAGCATCAACGGCCTGGATTTGAAAGGAGACGTAGGAGTTTAACCCCGATGGATCATTCTACAATATCTCCCATCTACCCAAGACTAAGTATTTGTAGCTACTTGAGTAGAGGACAATCCAGTCTTGTAAGCGATTGTAGCTTTCTGGATGCTGCTGTTCACGTAGTGGCATGTACTTCGGCACGTTGGTGTCAAGCTTATTCTCAGTAGCTAGTGTGTGCCGCCTTGCTGCCGCAGACGGACTCCGAGAACTTCGCGAAACATTTTGGTGGCTCTTATCAACGAACATCCTTCATTAACTCGTGGTTGCGCGTCGTCAATGTCATGTCTGGCGATTGATGGCACCACAAGGGCAAGGCGGTCCGAGCCAAAGCCTTGAGGTGTGCCTGTGGCGAGTGATTAGAGCCGCTATAGGCGCTGCGCATGGATTTCGTCGCTTTGCAAGTCGTGGTTCCTCATCCTTAGTATCGCAGGTGTTATGACTGTCATCAGTGTTCATGGAATGGGTTTGGCTACTCGTTTTAGCATGCAGGTCCTGATCCCTCCCTTCCCCGCACCACTTCCCCGCATCAAGATCGCCGCTGTACTAGGTTGTTGACTATTCAGTGGCCAACGTATCTTTGACTGCCTGAGCTGGAGTCCTGCTACAGTACTGCGAAAGACTGTCGCTGTAGGAGACAACACGAGGGGGAACTCCGGATGAGTCGTTCTCTAGACTGAATATGGATGGTTGAGGTAAATTGAACGGAAAGACTTTGATATTAATGGTACAGGGCGATGTGCAGCACGGTCTCCGACACGGTTGCCCAGTGCTAATGGTTTAGTGTCTGCGGCGATACATCGCAAGATCTGTATGGAGATCTCAGCAGGTCTAGGCAGTCGTGTTGCGGTGGAATCCACTGTTGTCTTCACATTCTGCCAGATGTTCGCGTGGTCGAAACTTTGGGCTAATCATCGAGTACGCGCGACGTTGGAATTCGTCCCGGAATTTCTGCGTAGGTGTTTCATGACTGCATTGTCCACAAGATCAAGCTCATTAAAACCAGCAAACTTGGAACCGCTCTTTGTCGTCTTTATTCTTGGAAGTCGCAAAGGTATTTTCCGCATAATATCTCGCAGGTGTAAGCGACTCTCCCATATCGACGTTGGAGCTAACGAGCACAGGTTGCTGTTGTGCTGGTGTATTGGCCCCCATGTAGGCATATTCGTAGGACATTACAAAGGTTTGTTCTCGAGTTCCTCCAGCGGCGCAGCACCATCTATTGCCTTGCGCATAGGACCGTTCATCGGCGCGGCAAGCGGCGCTGAGAGAGTCTCCACAACGGCAGCATGGATCATGAACAGCTTGCGGTCAGGGCCATTTGGGCCGACGAGTATTTGGAATGTACGAAACGGAGCAAGAGAAAGGAGATCCGATGGACGATCACAGGACTATAATTAAATAAACAGCATGGACTGAGATTCCATCATCGCTTTGTTGGTCGACGTCCTCTTCAACAGATACGAAGAAACTTGTCATTTGACGCAGAGGGTAAAGTATTAAACACCGATACATAAATCTTCTGATCCTGTCCTCATCCATATGGTCTGGGGCTTCTCATGAGGACGTGATCACGTCAAGGTGGTGGGACGCTGAAGCTCAGAAATTTCTGATGCCCTCCACTACCGAAGTATATTCAATATCTTTATGCTACACTCTGTATGCAAAGTGACTCATCTGAGCATGCATGATATAGCACCAACTGTTTAGAAGGCTGTATATATGTGGACGTAACAGCACCTAAGCTCGCTAGCACATATATTCGACGTTAAGATCTTCATGTATTATTTAGTGATAAATAACACGTCCTGTGTCATAAACTTTGGCCCTTGTCGAAGCTCAAGAATTGATAATCGTCCTGATGACTGTCCTAAAATGACAACACCGCCACATATAGCTTTACCAGTAGGTCTGTAGTTAGCCGGTAGCCAGTGAAGGTTAGTAGCACCTTCTACTAGCCAGTTTTCAGAAACGTATAAGGTCAGTTCGCCATCAGGGAAGACGGCCACCGAGGCGACCTTATTGATATGGCTCTCAAGTGCTGGCAATTGCATCTCTATCATCTCGTGTGAACTCAGAAGAAGCAATCCTTCCGATATGTATTCTTGTCTTTCCAGCTCTTTGTCGCATTGGTGACTCCCTCACAGAGGGCCTTATACTCCATTTGAATATGGTTCACGGCCCGTCTGATGAATTTATACTCCCACTTGATCTCGGTAGCGTGTATACGGGTCAAATGCTTCACAGGTGTAACCTTGGGAAAGGAATGCGATCCAAGTGGAGTGTGCAACGAAGGTAGAACATGCAAAAGGAAGAGTGTACAAGCCAGTTCAACTGGGCAATGCAACACAGGTTGAATGCGCAATGCCGGCATGACGAAATAAATTATACGGACTGAGACAATTGGTTGCTAGAAATTTGCCCAACAATGCTTCTCGTCTATGTTTGCTTCCGCGGCCGACCTCGAGGTTTCTTCCCTTGCTGGCCACTCAAGGCTTTGGCTTCCACACTCACTTTCTGCTTAGTCTTTGATCCTAGTCCGCCTCGCTTGTTGTTGACCGCGCGTTGTGCTCCAATGCGGGCCTCGAATTTATCTACCAACTCCTTTGCATGACCTAGTGAGTGCACAGGAAGTAGTGTGGGGTGCCAATCCACCAAG
>NYXK01000016.1 GCA_002685535.1 Deltaproteobacteria bacterium | reverse complement strand
CAAAGCGGCGCGTGGCCCGTGCATGCGCCTTGCCTGATGGGGCGGTCGCGGTTTCCGCATGCGGGCTTGCCGTCTGGTCGTTTACTTTTTTAATAAATTATTTAACTATTTGTAATACAAGTTAATTACTAATTAATATGAATTTGCATCGGTATATGATATCACAAAGATAATAAAAGTAGCAAAAATAAATGCAATAATAATTTAATATCTTTAGGTTTTTTCACTAAAGAAGTGCAAGAAGGCAAAGAATTTATACTTGTAACTGTAATTCCCTTGAAACCCCTTTAGCTACCAGCCGACTTTTGGCGTGGATACATCAAACACTTGGTATGGGTCCTGTGGACCAACAATAAAGTACAGAGTTTAGTAATAGCACAAAAAAAGGGGGGCGTTAGGTAAGAGAGGGGGAAGGGCTGGATTATATTATAAAGGGGCCGGGTAGTTGTCGTGTAGTTTTAGGAGGAGATATAGAGGGAGAGGTCGAGGAGGGGTTAGCCGTAGGAGTCGAAGAAGAAAAAAAATCTAAAAGTAGTTTTAGATAAATACTTTTTAATAATATAATATATACTATTTAGGAGATAGAATATACTTACGCTATATAATCCGCACTCTCTTACTTTAGTAAACTAATATCTAATATCTATTTTTTTATTAAGAACTACGCGATATAGTAAAAGATATTATAAAACTTACTAATCTAAATATCCCTATTCCTAGTGAGCGGCCTGAAAAGAAGAAGACGAGGCAACCATGGAACATATGTGGGGCAAGTGAAAATCTTCTTAAAATCAGAAGACAGGAACGAAGCCTTTCGAGAGGTTGTAGCTTTGATCTCAATCGAATTCTGTCCCGTCTCCGATCGTATTACGCGAAAATAAAAAAGACTGCTGGAAAACGACCCCTGAATGAACTACTGCTGACAACCCGTCCCTATCAATCATTTCGATAATAGTGAAAAGGCAACACCTTACCATCTCAGATCCAGCATGGCATCAGCTTCACCTCTGTAACGAATATGGCGTAGTCAGTTATTCAAAACGTCGTTTCCATGATACAAGGGGCGGCGAAGGGCTTCCTGCGAAGCACAGAGATCGTAAACAGTCATATTAATGAGGCAGGCGCCTGACGAGCAGACATAAGATATAGGAATCAATAGAGACGCAAGGATGGAAGGTACAAGAGAGATACAAGGTAGAAGAAAGCCCTGCTGCTCCCAGTCAAACGCGCAAAAAAGTAACAAGAAAGTAAGGAATGTGATCAAAGTTCACTGCAGTACCAGTTGACGCCAGCCCTGGATTCAGAGTTCACGGTTCAGCCCGTGCTGGAACTCGAACTCTATCCCGCCCTTCCCCGCTGTCTTCACCATTCACTGCGTTCTCCTCGGCTACCATTTCCATTCTAGATTTCACCTTTCCTACGCTCCTCTCCCTGGGTGTCCCTTCTGAGTTCTTTCCTCCTCGATTTCTTTCCTCTCTAGCTTGATTCGAGCCAGCTACACATGCTCGATCCCGTGAGATTTGTTGTATTGACGCATCGGATGCCTTCCCAAGGATTTGCGTCGCCCCTGTCTCTGCCGTAACTCTCCTGGCTGAGATAAGATCTTCAAGCGTTGTAACAATCGCCTGAAATGAATTCGGGCCCGTCGAAATATCCTCAAAAACGTTAGTTTGGGGCAGACTGGCTTGCTCAACAGCTTCGTCACAGATATTAATGCATTTGTTGATGTTGTCCCAGTCTTCCTGAGTTCGTTGTCGTCCTGGATCATCGCCACCTTCGGTCATGTCTCTTCGCACAGAGAGACTTTGCATCCTGTTGTCCATCTGCTGCAGATGGTCTTCGAGCTCGCATGCCACCTCACTAAGCGTTCCTCTACATAACCGGACACCGTTGGAGATTGCACGGGGGCCTGAGAGGAGATCTCCTAGCGTTACGGCCTGTGTGTAACGGCTTTTATCGGCTGCGAAGAGATCCTTGGAGCTATTGCGCCAGTGTTGCTCAATGTGCGCAGAGATCTGGGCCAAGACTGCGAGGCATTTTTGCGTACTCTCCATCTTTTCTTGGATATATTCCCGCTCAGCAGCATCTTCGTTAGATGTGCTACCGCTTGGCGTACCAAATGTCTGCAGTTTGGTTTCAAATCCTAGAAGCTGTTCTTGAAGCTCCTGTTTCGTTTCGATAGCGAGCGCCTTAAGTTCTTGGACGACTTTGGCAGTCGTGTTGACTACACGTCTATGTGTTGTACTTTTAGTTTCATTATCGAGAAATTGGGCATTCAACTTACAAGTTGGCTCCACCAAGGGCAAGATTAATGGTCGCTTTATATATTGCTAGATTGTCCTTCATTGCGGCAATCTCAGCTCCTTTGAATTGTAGCTTCGACCAGTCCCAAGCAATTGCCAATGTCCCACCAGAAGTCGACGAGCACCCGATGATCAGTGCTTGAAGTTCCTGACATGTTCTAGCGCAGCCTTTCAGAGGGCTGTCAAGTTCCGGGAATCCTGCTCCACTGTTGTCGAGTAGTCGAAGGAGATTTTGCAAGACCATAGCGAGTGCTTCAAGTTCTTTCCGAAGCTCACGCATGACTTTTTGGTTGCCTTGGAAGTCTAAAACGATGTTCTAGAAAGAAGTGCATGATATGATAACGAATTGCAAGAATGTTAGACAACCAAATCCGAGACCAACTATTTCAACAAGTCCGGCCATTTTGCTTAAGAGCGAGAAAGTATGTTAAGTAAAAAAGATATAATAAGAAAAAACATATAAGCGAAAGAACAGACAAGAAAGAAAGAAGTTCCACCGGGCTTAAATACTTCGCCGATGGAAGTTCTGACAAAGATTTTGGGCGGTTGTGGCCAGCTGCTCAATGGAATACATCAACAGGCAGTATGTTTCTACCTATTAATACACTCCAATTTCNTCAAAAGTAAAAAACGACGACAGCTTCAGTGCTGGTGTCGGGGGGAATTTTTGGGCGGTTAGGAGCCTAGCGGCGAAGACAACACACGGCTGGAATAATGAAACAGAATTGCAGAGTCGCGCGGTTAGTGTTCTGGCAACGGCTTTGACGAGCATGATCCCTGCGTTCACGGTCAACTGGAACGCCACATTCTCGCGGCACAGAGAACATCGAATCTTGATGATGGCGTTCGCATTACGACAAGAAATGTCAGATGTATACGCTCGCCAGGTATATCGCTCACATGTCTTTCATTCGTCTTCTATTGTGAATGCAGATGTCTGTCGAGGCCGAATTCTTCATATGAGTGTCTTGAAGCAGCCAATTTGTCTCCCAAATCTCCGACTTTGCATGATCAGGTCTGAGGACTGGCTCATACCCACGTAACGCCTTTGAAAACATGGTTCTAGCCTACGTTAGATCAACTAGGCCTGCGAGAAGGAAGCTTAAGCTGACGATGGTGTTTGGTAATCGGCGGTAAGATATTACTATCTGGACCAACCGCCTTCCTGTAGCCTTGTAGCGCTCTAAACCCGAAATCCTTTCCAATACACAACAGCCCCCTGACAAGGGGATAGAGAGGAGCCAGGGGTTCACCCTCAGGAGAAACTTCCCCGAAAGCATTCGTGGAGGCGTTCGTGGAGGCTATGAAACGCAAAGGTAGTAGCGTGAGGCGCCCTCGTGATAATCGCAGAGAGCCTTCGCCAGTCACAATGCGGCGGTTGACAGCGTACTGATGCCATACTTAGACCACGATCATGAGCTAAACCTTGACCCCCAGTAGAGCACGAGACGTTAAGATAATGCGATCACCTTTGCACCCAATGGAATCAGAACAGAAAAAGAATGTATCGAAACGGCCCTGCACATCCTTATTCTCAAAGTCATGGTAGCCAAAAACAAATGGCAATCTAAACAATCAGTCGCTTAGCCGGAACTCGAGAGACTGTTCCGTGAAACCTCTTTGCGTGAATTAGCAATTCTTTTCTGGTCTCGAGCCGCATACCATAGTCCATGCAATTAATAAATTGCCTATCATCTAATTTGCTTATATGCTTCCTCAAAAAGTGTCGACTCAGGAAACCCGGGGTTGAATATGTGGCGACCCTTTCGCGCATTGTTAGGTGCGGATTTCCAAGATATATAAAACATACTTTGGGCCTCTTGTTAATCTTGATCGAAGATATTGCGTAGCGGAATGCAACATTTGGCTCGGCAGCTTGCATGAGGGGGCTAACAACTGTGCCAGGAGGACCACGCTGAACATGGCGAGACGGTGCCCTCTTTTTTACGCCGCAGTACAACGTAACTGCGTTGATAGCTGTGATTCTTCGTTGCAATTTCTATTCGGGTAACTTCCCAGGTAAGGTGAGGATCGCGTCTATCAAGTCAAGCTGCTCTAGCAATATGTTTGCCTAGACTAAGGCGTCTTGTGTGTCCTCATCGACCACCATGCCTAACAGCTGCCGTTTGCTATTCTTCATCGGTTGCTTTGACTTGTACCGTTCCTTAACATCTTTGAGAAGTTCTTTCCGCTTCCGTTGCTTCTTATTATGCAATCGCTTGATAGCCTTTTGAAATCTATCATCTTTCCGGCTTTCAACAAGAGCGTTAAACAAGTCCTTCACTTGGTTATGCAACTTTATGATATATGGCAAGTTGTTAATTGATACCGTTTGTTCCGATGTCAACTTCCGCGGGCGGCGGGGATCGATCGAGCGGCTCATAAAGCATGCAAACCGCATGAGGTCCTTTTGAGTGTCCAGCCTTCGGTACACGCCTTGAAGATCAACGTTGATATTATTAAGATAATGTTTTAAGAAAGTGCCGATACTTGCATGCTGCAGAATTTTATTCTAAAGTGAATCGCTAACATCCGTTGTTTGGAAGATTTTAAGTCAATATGATGCTGGGGTAATGGAGGATTGGGCACTTACGACTCTTATTTAGCCTTTTGGCTGCATCATCTCGGAAGTTGTAAGGCTTTAACACCTAACTAAAGCCGGTGATCTTACCCCTTACCTTCATCTGGTATCGTATTGACCCGGATGAGACTTGTAGCTTGCGAGCAATACGAACGCCTTGTGCTTCACGAATCGCTTTATAAAAGATGAACTCGTTGTTCATGTTGTCTTGTAGCGGCAGTAGCTGCTCATTAAGTCCCTTGAGGACTTTGAGGCTGTATAACCTTTCCGGACAATCAATACTCGGAGACTTGAATGCACGAGCCTTGAAGAGCATACCGAGCAAGAAGACGTGCGGGCTAAGCACAAGGGTTGGATTGTAGATAATCTTGAGAATTTTGAATTCGTTTCTAGCAAGGTCAACAAAATATATCAGTGTAGCTAGAGGCAAAAGAAGGGAACATACACATCTTTGGAGCCGAGAAATCCTTTCGTGAATTCGGGCGTCAATTCAATAAAAATACGAGGACGACCACCTCTATCGGGATTTCGAATCAAGGTCAACTTCAGGTGTCGATACCGGAGCTCAACCAAAGCCTCCAGCCAATTCCCTGTAATACCTGCAAGCTGACAGAATAGGACAAGTTGGATTCGAAGCCATCCGATGTTATAAATCATCTCGGTCGTAGCTAAAAGAACTCGCGCGAATTCAACTAGATCCTCAGCATACATGATCGCACTCGGCCGCTTTGTGAAATCGAGGTCCTTTTCTACTGCTACGATCTTGACAAATCTTGACCATTCACCTGGATCATAAGGTCAAGCTTCCTCTCACTTTCAATCTTGTACATTATCAGGTAGCACTTCCAGAATGTTTCCAGCGAGCTTGCGTATTTGATTCCTGGCTGCCTTCGGCTACCTTTCCCTCGTCGTTGATTGCACGCTTAGCTGAGGAAGCCGTGGATAAATTGGGGCGAGATTTCCTCATAGCATTTCGCTAGATCCCAGGTCTGGAAAGTGCAGTATTATTCATAGTGCTCCTTCACCCGGTCAAGCTAAGCCTGCGTCTTGAGGCTATATCGCCTTTGTCAAAGACGCTGCACGTCAAAGTTTGCAGCGTTAGCGCGGTAATGCTCTAAAAGATGTCGTACTTCATCATCATAAAGATCGTTATCATCGTCATTATCCTCCTCAGCTAGGAGGCTATCCAGGTCGGTATCGGTTCTAGAGACTGCTTCGTCATCGAACAAGCTGTCCGTGTCGGAATCGGAGGTGCTCTCATCGTCGAGTGTCGGCACATCTGCAGTATATCTCGCTCGAGGCATAGACACATGTGTGGGGAGAAGGAGCTGTGCGAAGAAGAGACGAGTAGAGAGAGGAAGAAATGACAAAGTGATAAAAAAGAGAAGGGACTAAAATGGGGGATGTCGAGAGAGGAGGGAGAGGATGTTGGTTTGGAGTGTGCGATGAGAAAGACGGAGGGTACGGAAGGAGGCGCCAGC
>NYXK01000015.1 GCA_002685535.1 Deltaproteobacteria bacterium | reverse complement strand
CGATCACTTATTAAAAATTGATTCTTTAAAAGCTAAATACGGAACAGCACAGTCTGAGGAATTATATGATGCTGAATTAAATTCATTGAAAAATAAGCTGAAAAACAAAACTTTTATCTATGACTTCCATCTTGATGATTTAGTTATTAGGACAGGAGACAAAGATCTGAATCAACTTATCAACTCCTCAAAATTTAAGACTGTTATTTCAAAGGATTTGGAACAAATTGAAAAAGGAGTAAATAAACTTAATATTTTTACCAATAGAATTGCAAAAGTTTCCAGTGAGAAGATGAACTCAGGACCTGTTGCAAAAAAGAATATTTCTAATCTAATAAATGCGTTTAATGACTTTAAGAGTAAAAGGAAGAGAATAATTTTTAAAATTAGAGCGAAAAGGAGTCTGATTGCGGGCAAACCGGAATACGAAACATTCATGGCGCAAATGATGGGTGGTGAGGCTGATGGAGTGGATGGATTCCAGAAAAAAGAATTCCTCAATAAAAATTTATTCTATCAGTTGAGTCAGCTAATTGTTGAACTGGATGAAATAACGAGCGCTTCCCAAGCAAAAAGGGATAAGGTTGGTTCAGCAAATATTTCAGATCTTGAATGGATGCTCGATGACTATAAATTAATCCACGATGATTTGGCCAAAATAGTCAATGAAACACAGTCAAAGAACAGCATTGATGCATTTTCAATTGTTGATAAAGAGTTTGTTAAAACCTTCGAGAGTGTTAAGAAGTCCGGTTTACTGGTTAGTGAAAGTCAATTGCTGGACAACAATTATACTGAGTTGAATTTCACTTTGTCCAGGATCCTGGATGACATAAATGCTGTACTCACCAAAGACATAGAGACAATCAATAGCAGCGTTATTGGAGAAACTGACACTTTCATCTGGGTTGTGATGGTTATCACCATAATTGGACTGCTTGGCAGCCTCCTATTTGGATTCCTGGTGAGAAGATCGATCACAGCACCGGTTAATGACCTGGTCGACATGTCAAAGGACATTGCACAGGGTGAGGGAGATTTAACCAAAAGGATTGCGATTGCCGGAAAAGACGAGCTCGGTGATCTGTCATCCTGGTTCAACATGTTTCTTCAACGTCTCAACAATATGGTTGTTGAGGTCAAAAAGCATGCTGCAAACATCAATGTTTCATCTCAAGAGATGGCTCTCGGCAACAAGGATTTATCCAGCCGCACCCATCAGCAAAGTTCTTCACTTGAGGAAACCGCTACTGCTATGGAAGAAATTAACAGTATAGTGCAGAACAATGCTGAAGATGCTAAAAACGCGAATGAAATAACACAAAAAGCGCAGCTATCCGTGGTTGAAAGTAGAACTGAATTACTTGATACAGTCAATAAATCCATTGATACAAATCAGGAAATGCTGCAGAATCTGCAAAGTACAAATACCAGCGTAGTTACTGCCATGGAAGAAATAATGGAAAGCTCCAAAAAAATTGAGGGAATCACCACTCTGATGAACGACATCGCCTTTCAGACTAACCTGCTGGCACTCAACGCTTCTGTCGAGGCAGCACGTGCAGGAGAGCACGGTAAGGGGTTTGCAGTGGTTGCATCTGAGGTTCGTAAACTTGCTCACCGTTCAGCGAAAGCATCTACGGAAATTGGCGTGTTGGTTCAGACCAGTCTGGAACACATCACCTCCGGCAGGAATCTTGTCAAGGACGGTGAGCAGGGCATGGATGACATGAGAACAAAAATTGAAACTATGCTCAATAACCTCAAATCGGAAAGTGATTCAAATCTCAATGGAATCCTAACCTCAGTCAAGGAAGTGTCAGAAGTGATGGAAAACATCAAGGTTGCATCTCAGGAACAGGCGGAAGGAGTAGACCAGATCAACAGAGCGATTGCGGATATGGATCGCATTACTCAGGAAAACTCCTCACTTGTTGAACAGAATACAACTGCCAGCCAACACATGGCAGAGGAAGCTGAAAACCTGGAGGAACTGCTTAACACCTTCAAGGTGCAAGAAGGTGATGACGATTCCAGTGAACATATCATTGAGGAAAAAAAGACTAACCTCAAACTGGCTCAAAGCAAGATTGAACAACTTCCGGAGAAAACAGAAACTACAAAGCCGGCTTCTCAGTCTGAAAACACATTAAACCAGAATTTAGCTCCTTTCGAATAATGGNTTCTATATNATTTTGTACATATTTTTTGCTGTTTGTTTGTTGACATTTAAAAAATATGGGGATTAGATTTAGTTTGCTTGGAGTTTTAAATTTTTTCAAAATGTTTTGGAGAATTTTTAAACCATTATAGTTGAATGATACGCTAATATTTTTTGAAACTAAAACTAACCAACAATGAGTTAAAATGGAAATACTATCCTTGACAATAAGCAAGAAATTATTTTTTATCTTTTTAATAAACACAATAGTTACTCTTGCAATAACAGGAATGGTTATTAGTTCATTTTTTGGGTTATCAGAAACGATTGAATACAACTCAAAAGTATTTTCAAAATATAAAGAAAACTTAGAATCATTAAGAACAGAACAAGCCAGCCTAAAGGGTCTAACTCAAGGTTTTTATCTGAATGTAAATANAAACACCATTAAAGACAGCCTGGACAAAACAACTAACTCATTTGCAAACATGAGTGCTCNTTTTGGAGAACTAACCGAGGACAAATATANAGCAATTAAAGCAATAAAGATTAACGATTCAACAGTAGGCAATAAAATTAATGAATTGGATAAATTGAAAGACATTTTATCTAACAAAATTAATGAAATTGGTGAAAATTCAAAAAATATTCTAGGTTCCACTGGTACAATAAATCAAATGTTACCTGTATTTTCAGATGCTTTTGTATCTCTTAATTCAAGTGAGAGACAAATGAAAACCAAATTGAGAGTTACTACACTCAATTTGGTACAAAGTAAACAAATGACTGCAGCCGATAGCAGAAAGCTTTCAAAAGAATTCAAAAAGTTTATGAAAAATATGACATCAAATTATAATCAACTTCTTGAGGGGAGGAGAACTAAAGCAGTTANTAATATAAAAAAAGTTTTTGAAGTAGAATATAAAAGTTTCATTACCGGTTATAATAAATTGGTTAATGATAAAAAAGACCCAGCACTGGATATAACAAAAGAGTTTTATGAGATTTTTAATGCACTTAATAATGTTTTTATAAATGAGATAAACTTTATTCAAAATAATGAATTATTAGCNAAAGATTTTACAAATAGCAATGAGGCATTTAAATCAACGATACAGAATGTTTCTGAAATTCTAAATGAAGAATTTGATGACTCAGCGAACACTCTTATTAGTGATACTCAGCAATTCATTTGGGTTGTCCTGATTATATCAATAGCTGGGGCATTGGTTAGTTTACTATTCGGCTTTCTAGTAAGAAGGTCCATCACTGCACCGGTAAATGACCTTGTTGATATGTCTAAAGACATTGCACAGGGAGAAGGCGATCTTACCAAAAGGATTCTGGTTACAGGAAAAGATGAACTCGGTGAACTATCAACCTGGTTCAACATGTTTCTTAAGCGCCTTAATAACATGGTAATTGAAATCAAGAAACATACTACTAATATTAATGAGTCCTCTCAGGAGATGGCACTCGGTAATCAGGACCTGTCGAACCGCACCCATCAGCAAAGTTCTTCGCTGGAGNAAACCGCATCTGCAATGGAAGAAATTAACAGTATCGTGCAGAACAACGCGGAAGATGCTAAAAATGCGAATGAAATCACGAAGAAAGCACAACAATCTGTAGTTAATAGCAGAACTGAATTACTTGATACAGTCGATAGTTCCATCGAAACAAANCAGGAGATGCTTGAGAAAGCACAGCAATCGGTCGTTGACAGCAGAACCGAATTACTCGATACAGTCGACAATTCCATCGAAACAAATCAGGAGATGCTGCAGAACCTGCAAAGTACAAACAGCAGTGTGGTAACAGCAATGGAAGAGATTATGGAAAGCTCCAAAAAAATTGAGGGTATCACCACACTAATGAACGACATCGCCTTTCAGACAAACCTACTCGCGCTTAATGCTTCTGTTGAGGCAGCACGAGCGGGAGAGCACGGTAAGGGATTCGCTGTTGTTGCGTCCGAGGTACGAAAACTTGCTCACCGTTCCGCAAAAGCTTCTACTGAGATCGGAGAATTGATTCAGGCCAGTCTGGAACACATTAATTCGGGGCGTAACCTTGTAAATGACGGAGATAAGGGCATGGAAGAAATGAGGACAAAAATAGAAACCATGCTCAACAACCTTAAATCTCAAAGTGATTCTAATCTGAACGGTATTCTCAAATCAGTCGAAGAAATGAGGACAAAAATAGAAACCAACCTCAATAACCTCAAATCTCAGAGTGATTCTAATCTTGACGGAATTCTCGAATCTGTCAAGGAAGTTTCAGAGGTAATGGAAAACATCAAGGTTGCCTCTCAGGAACAGGCGGAAGGAGTTGACCAGATCAACAGGTCGATCACGGATATGGACAGGTTAACGCAAGAAAACGCTGCTCTGGTTGAACAAAATACTACTGCCAGTCAACACATGGCAGAGGAAGCAATAGTCTTGCAGGAACTTCTTAATACTTTTAGGGTTGAGGGAGATGAAACCAAATACATTGACAGCACGACTGAAAATAATGACAGCCTCGAACTGGAACAAAACAAATTAGAACAACTTCCGGAAATAACGGAAACAGAAAAGCCGNCTTCGCAGTCTGAAAACTCTGAAAAAACAGAAACAGAAAAACCGGNTTCGCAGTCTGGAAAGTCAGTAAATAAAGATTTAGCTCCTTTCGAATAGTGGGTTCTATATTATTTTGTACATATTGTTGATGTTTGATTGACTAATGAGCAAATATTTTTTGAATTTAAAACTTTCCAGCAAGGATTTGAAGTGAAAGCTATACAAATAACTATAAACAAAAAATTGCTATCTGTTTTTTTAATTAATTCTTTTGTAACAATTATAATTTCAGGTTTAGTTATTCAATCNTTCATAGGAATTTCCCACTCAATTAAATTTAACTCAAAGATTTTTTCTGTTTTTAAATCAAATCTGGATTATTTGAGACTGGAGCAGGAAAAATTAAAGAAATCAAAATCACTTCAAGATATTGATTCTATTGAGAAACAAATAACATCTACAAACGTATTAATTGATTCAGTAAATAAAATTGATGAATTGATCAGAGAAATCTCTGCAGATAAATACAGTCAGATTCATAAACTTCTCACAAAAGAAGACAAAGATGTTAACAGTGANATCAAGGGAATCGCTAATATCAATCACAATCAGGTCTTAGGACTGAATAAGACTAACAAGTTACTTGCAGAACTTAAGCAGGCGGATAGTAAGATTAATAAGCAGTCTCCTGCANTAATNTCAGACTTTAAGACGTTCGACAAAAGCAAAGATAAAATTTATGGTCGCATCTTTATGATGAGGTCGCTCGCCGGAAGCGTGTGGGAAAAAGCGGATTCCGACAAGGTAAAAAAGCGAGGAGAATTTAAAAAAAATTTTTATAGAATTATTCAGGANTATAAGACGATCTATAATACTTTAATAGAGTCAAGAGGAACCGCAAAAGTTGCTGATGTCAAAAAACGCTACGAAAAGAGTCATCAGGAATTTGATAAATTTTATAAATTATTTAAAGTTGAAACCTACAAAAAAACGTACAACAATTTCACCAGTTCATTAACTCAAAATATAGACCTGGTTCTTAATGAATATCGCTTATNAAAGGATCTAGATTTTAGTGTGAATGAAATTATTAATAATAATATAAAATTAGGTTCAACAATTGAAAATTTAAGAGAGGTTGTAAATACACAATACGATAAATCTAGTGATGATGTAGTAAGTGAAGCACAGCAATTTGTTTGGATCGTACTAGTAATCACCGTAATTGGTTTGCTTATCAGTCTTATCTTTGGATTCCTGGTGAGAAGGTCGATCACTGCACCGGTTAATGATCTAGTCGACATGTCAAAAGACATTGCACAGGGTGAAGGCGACCTCACCAAAAGGATTGTGGTTGCCGGCAAAGATGAACTCGGGGAACTATCAACCTGGTTCAACATGTTTCTCGAACGCCTCAACAATATGGTAATTGACATAAAAAAACATGCTTCAAACATTAATGAGTCCTCTCAGGAGATGGCACTAGGTAACCAGGATCTCTCAAACCGTACTCATCAGCAAAGTTCTTCGCTAGAGGAAACCGCATCTGCAATGGAAGAGATTAACAGTATCGTGCAGAACAACGCGGAAGATGCTAAAAATGCGAATGAAATCACAAAGAAAGCTAAACAATCTGTAGTTAATAGTAGAACAGAATTACTTGATACAGTCGAAAGTTCCATTGAGGCAAATCATGACATGCTGAAGAAAGCACAGCAATCGGTCGTTGACAGCAGAACCGAATTACTCGATACAGTCGACAACTCCATCGTAACAAATCAGGAGATGTTGAAGAATTTACAGAGTACCAATACCAATGTGGTTGAAGCCATGGAGGAAATAATGGAAAGCTCCAAAAAAATTGAGGGTATCACCACACTAATGAGCGACATAGCCTTTCAGACCAATCTACTTGCACTTAATGCTTCTGTTGAGGCAGCACGAGCTGGTGAGCATGGTAAGGGATTCGCTGTTGTTGCATCGGAGGTNCGNAAACTTGCTCACCGTTCCGCAAAAGCTTCTACCGAGATCGGAGAATTGATTCAGGCCAGTCTGGAACACATCACTTCGGGGCGTCATCTTGTAAATGACGGAGATAAGGGGATGGAAGAAATGAGAACAAAAATTGAAACCATGCTCAATAACCTTAAATCTCAAAGTGATTCCAATCTGAACGGTATTCTCAAATCAGTCGAAGAAATGAGGTCAAAAATAGAAACAAACCTCAACAACCTCAAATCTCAGAGCGATTCTAATCTTGACGGAATTCTCGAATCCGTCAAAGAAGTTTCTGAGGTGATGGAAAACATCAAAGTTGCCTCTCAGGAACAGGCGGAAGGAGTTGACCAGATCAACAAGGCGATCACGGATATGGACAGGTTAACACAAGAAAACTCTGCTCTGGTTGAACAGAATACAACAGCAAGCCGACACATGGCAAAGGCAGCGGTAGACTTGCATGAACTACTTAACACTTTTAAGGTGGAGGGAGATGAAACCAAGTACATTGACAGCTCTACTGAAAATAATGATAAACTCGAACTGGAACAAAACAAGTTAGAACAACTTCCGGAAAAAACGGAAACTGCAAAGCCGGCTTCTCAGTCTGAAAACACATTAAACCAGAATTTAGCACCTTTCGAATGATCAATTTAAATCAGTCCATAATTTTACAGAGAACAGTTTGCGATGCTATTGGATAATTCATCAGATATCGTGGCCAATAGAGCAAGATTGATCAAGATTAATGAACCGACGGACCATGAATTTAAGCTATTCAAAGACCTTGTGCTAAAAGATCTTGGCTTGGAATGGGGAGAGGACAAAAAATATCTGCTCTATGCACGGTTACAGCGAATACTGCAGGAACATCAGTTGGAAACCTTTCAAAGTTATTATGATTATATTGNAAGGGAGGAGAACAGAAAGGATCGCCAGCTTCTCCACAATGCGGTCACAACTACCAAAAGTGGATTCTACCGAGAGAAGCAGCATTTTGAGTTCCTTCGGGAAAATGTTTTTCCAGTGATGAAAGATCAAAATAATACCACAGATTCAAAGTTGCGTTTTTGGAGTGCCGGTTGTTCCAGTGGAGAGGAAACCTATACTTTAGCCATGGAAGCACATGATTTTTTTGGAAAAGCAATGATTTCAAACGGAGGTTTAAGGATTCTTGGTTCAGATGTTAACACCGGTGTACTTGAATCTGCTATAAATGGAGGTTATAGCGAAGAGCAGACTAGTACTATACCTGCCGCTCTCCAAAAGCGTTTTTTCATTCCAGAACCAGTTGGAAAAAATGATCCTCAAAGAAAGATCAATAGAGAGATCAAGAAATTAATTCAATTTCGTCAATTTAATCTCATGGCTAATGTCTATCCCATTGCGACTAAGTTCCAACTGATTTTTTGCAGAAATCTTCTTTATTACCTGCATCCTGATAAGAGGGAATATCTGTTGAAAAAGCTGGTAGATCATCTTGAAACAGGAGGTTGGCTTGTTCTGGGTATTACCGAAACCGGTTACAAAGTAGAAGGCATGGAAAAATTATCTCTCAGCATCTATCAAAAAATTTGAATCNTTTTTTTATATTTCAAAAACATCTATGGATATTGAACTCGAAAGTACAGGACTGAAAGTAAAAGGTAATTGTGTTATTCAGGATCTTCTGCCTTTACAAAAAACTATGCTGGAACTGATTGAGTCTGAACGCAGCAGTGTAGAACTTGATTTATCAGCCGTAGAAGCAATAGACACTGCAGGGGTTCAACTTCTCGCTGTTTGTCGTAATAACGCATTGGAAAAAGGGAAGACATTCAGGATTAGCTCTGAGTCAGAAGCAGTCAGAGAAGCACTAATAATAACAGGATTGGAATCAATGCTTGAAGATTCTAAGAAAGCTTAACTCGTTATGTCGGCAATAATAATGACAGTTGACGATTCGAGAACTATCCGGGGACAAGTCCGGAGGACACTCGAACAACAGACTGAAGAAAATTACACTATTGTGGAAAAGGGAGATGGTTTAGAAGCACTACGTTGGCTTTCAAACTGTTTACGTAAAGATCTCCCGGATGTGATTGTTCTTGACCGGAACATGCCTAACATGAGCGGTGACGAGTGCATCAAAATTCTAAAGCAGGATGATGACTGGAAGAATATTCCGGTACTTTTTCTCACTGCACAAACTGATATCCGCCAGTTAGTTCTTGGGCTGGCAAAACTAGGTGCGGATGACTACTTGCCAAAACCGTTTGATTTTGATGAACTGGCTGCAAGGGTCAAGGTGATGGTAAGGATCAAACAGGCAGAGGACGAATCACGCAGGCTCAACAAGGATTTAGAACTCTCTCTGATTCAGCAGAAAAAAGCCTTTGAAGAGTTAAAGACGACAAAAATGCGTTTGGCTGAAACCGAAGCTGCAGCAAAACTGACCGCAGTCTTTGAAAAATTTGTGCCCAAAGAGTTTATTAAACGTATTGCACCGGACGGACTGGAGCATTTAAAATTTGGAAAAGCGGAGACAGATTTCATCAGCATTCTTTTCTGTGATATACGCTCCTTTACCACGCTTTCTGAGAAGATGACACCACAGGAACTTGTGGATTTCCTCAATGATTTTTTCAAACGGATGACNGAACCTATCTCTCAAAACAGAGGTTTTGTTGATAAATTTATCGGTGATGCGGTCATGGCTTTGTTCAGTATTCCGGAAGAATCAAATTCGGAAGAGGCTTTATGCAGCGTCAAGGCCGCAATTGGTATGCAACAGCAGATTGACTCTTTCAACAAAGATAACAAAAGAAAAGACGACAATCTGCTAAGGGTTGGGGTCGGAATTCACAGCGGACCTGTGATTATCGGCACAGTTGGTTCAGAAGAACGCATGGAATCTACTGTCACCGGTGACACTGTAAATCTTGCCTCGCGATTGGAAGGTTTGACGAAATTCTATAAAAGTAAAATACTAATTTCTCAGTCAACTTATGAGCTTATTAAGGATGATGAGTCGATNGAGTTTCGTGAACTTGACCTTGTTCAGGTAAAGGGAAAAGAAGAACCTGTCACCATTGTTGAAGTCTGCAACAGTGACCCTGAACCAATTCGAGAACAAAAACTAGCCTCCCGAGAAAAGTTTGCAGAAGCTTTGACAAACTACCGGGCACAAAAATGGACAGCAGCAACGAAAAAATTCAAATCCTGTTTGAAAGACTGTCCTGAAGATGGAACAGCTGCATTATATTTGGAGCGTTGCAAAATATTTAAGAAAACACCTCCTCCAAAANACTGGAAGGGTCAGCAGATTTTTGATCAGAAATAAAATTTCATTGAATAAATAATGGTTTCATAAATAGTTGTTATTTCGAATAAAGCAAAAAGTTTATTTTATGTTAAATACTGATATTTTTATATTTTTTCTCTTAGCTCGAGACGACAATAAATTAGTTCAGGAGTTGTTACGAAGCTACCATTGAATCAGTAACAAATAATTATCATTTAAAAACAGGAAGAGACAAAGTGGACAATCCAGCTTTGGAAGAATTTGTTGAGGAAGTCGAGGAGATAATAGAGGATTTGGAAGAAGGAGTCCTCGAACTCGAAGCCCAACCGAAGAAACGCTCACTGATCGACCGTATCTTTAGAGATATGCACACCATAAAAGGTGGAGCAGGCATGGTCATGGAGACAGAATTAGCAGAATATGCCCATCATTTCGAAAACCTGCTTGACAAAGCACGTAACGGAGAAATTGTCTGTTCTCCCGAAATGGCATCCTTACTGTTGAGTTCAATTGATGGATTTAGATCTTTTTTAGACAAAATACGTGAAGGCGGTGATGTAAATCAGGAACTTATAGATCAGACNCTGGTTCAACTTAGAGAATTTGAAAGTAATGCTGGCAAGCCTTCTGCCACACCTCCTGCAGGAAAAACTGAAGAGGAAACACCTGTCACCGACGTCGCTAAAACAGAACCAACTCCGGATGAAAAGATAGCAGCGGAACCAAGTCCCCCGCAGGAAGAGAAAACTGCCGAAAGCGAAAAGACTGAAGAACAGGGAGAAGTTCAGTGGGATGATGAAGATGAAGGAGAAGAAACAGCATATTTGCTTCATCTGAAATTTGATACAGAAATGCTGCGTAAAGGTTCTGATCCGATACTTTTACTTAAAGATTTAAAAGAGTTAGGCGATTTGGATATAATTCCGCATTTAGGTAAACTGCCTGATCTGAAGAACCTTGATCCGCAAGATATTTATCTCTGGTGGAGTGCAAAGTTGGTCACCACCCATCCTGNTGAGGAAATTGAAAATATCACGATTTTCTTTCAGGATGAAAAAAATGAAGTTAAGTTTGAACTCGCGGAAACTCCGCCTGAAGATCCGGGGCTTGCCTCATTCGGAATATATGAGGATCAGGAAAATAAAGGACAGGAACATATACAAGTTGATCAGGATGAAGTAGATGCAAAATTAGCAGAGAATCAAGCAGTTGTTCCAGATGTAGAAGTAAAACAGGAAGAAAAAGTAGCAGAGGAACCCACAAAAGAAATTTCAGAGGAAACAGATTCCGCTGAAGAAGAACCAAAAGCAGCAGTCACTCCTGTACCTCCGAAGCCTCCTCCAAAGGATGATGCGAAGAAAGATTCTGGAATCAAGGCTACACAGTCAATTCGTGTCACGATTGATAAACTTGATAAACTGCAGAACCTGGTTGGTGAAACAGTAATCAATCAAGCCCGCCTGCACCGCCTGAGTGACAGAATAATGGAGATCGATGTGAACCTTGGAGAGATGCTTCTGCAGTTTGTTGAGGACAACGAAAAGTCCGTCGATGAGCTCCAGGAACAAATCCTTCAGGTACGCATGATTCCAGTGGGAAGTATCTTAAATAACATGAAACGAACTGTTCGTGATTATGCCACCCGCAGCAAAAAGAAAATTAAACTTGAAATTGAGGGCGGCGATACAGAACTGGATAAAACAGTCACAGAACAGCTTCAGGGACCGTTGGTTCACTTAGTTCGTAATTCAATGGATCACGGGATTGAAGATTCAGAAACACGACTAAAAAATGGTAAGGATCCTACCGGAACTATTTCTCTCAAAGCATCGCAACAGGAAGGTTATGTTATTGTTGAAATNGNAGATGACGGAAAAGGGATTGATTCCAAGGTGATTTTCGATTCTGCAGTGAGGAAAGGATTTATCAATGAAACAGATGAACTGACTGAAGAAGAAATTTACAAATTACTGTTCCTACCAGGTTTTACAACTACTACAGAAGTTACTGATGTTTCCGGACGCGGAGTAGGGATGGATACAGTAAAGCGTGACATAGAAGCCTTATTGGGTACAATAGAACTCTCTAGTGAATTGCACAAAGGAACCAGTACTAAACTTAAATTACCGCTGACACTGGCCATCATTGAAGGAATGATGATTGATGTAGGTAATCAGGTTTTCACCATTCCTCTTCTTTCAGTAAATGAGTCACTGAGACCTATTCCATCCCAAATCAAAAAAATCAAAAATAAAGGTGAACTGGTGGAAATTAGAGGTGAATATATTCCCATGTTACGCCTGCATGAGCGTTTGAACATCAAACCTAAGCACAAGGAACCCACAGAAGGCCTGGTAGTTGTTGTGCAGCATGGAANCCATAAACAATGTGTTTTCGTAGATGAAATTGTAGATCAAGGACCGGTAGTCATCAAAAGTATGGAAGATAATTTTATTCAAGTACCGGGTTTAGCCGGAGCTACCATTCTCGGAGACGGCAGAGTTTCATTCATTTTAGATATTGCAAGTCTTGTTAATTGAAACCCAAAGAAAAGGGAGTGATGGAAAATAATCAAAGTAAAAAATATCTCGGTTCAGTAAATCTTTCTGATGAAGATCTGGAAGATATGAGCCTGGAGGTTTCCTACAGCGAAGGTACGAGGTTAATAACCTTCATTCTTGGTGAGGAAAAATATGGTCTAAACATTCTTAAAGTTAGGGAACTNATNAGCTTTCCGGAAGGTCTGACACGTATTCCCGGAGTGCCGGATTACATTATTGGAATGTTCAACCTGAGGGGACTGGTAATTCCAGTCATGGACCTTCGTGCAAAATTCAATATGTCAGGTGAGGAAAGGCATGAGTTCTCAGTGATCATCATTGTCGAAGTGGAAAATAAACACATCGGAATTACAGTAGATTCAGTTTCCGATGTGATTTTTGTCAAAGAAGAAGACATCCAGGAGACAACTGAGTTAGCAGTAAATGTTGATACTAAATTTATTAAAGGCGTCGCTAAAACTAAGGATGAAATGGTAATTCTGCTGGATATTGACTTTCTGTTATCCAAAGAAGAATTTGACACATTATTGGCAGAAAAGAGTGAAGAATGAGAGAGAAGCCGTCTCCCCCCTACAAAGTACTTATCGTCGATGACTCTGCCGTAGTCAGGCAGACGCTGAAGCAGATATACTCCTCGGATCCTGAACTGGAAGTCGTTGGGACTGCACCGGATGCGCTAATCGCTCTCCGTATGTTAGGTGAATCAAAACCTGATGTTATCAGTCTTGATGTACAGATGCCCAGGATGGACGGTCTGACTTTTCTTGAACGTCTGATGAAGTCGAATCCGATGCCGGTCGTAATGGTCAGTGCGTTAACTACTCAGGGTAGTAAAGAGGCATTGCGCAGTTTAGAACTTGGTGCAGTTGATATAGTAGAAAAACCTAGACTGGGCGTCAGAGAGGCACTTGAAGAAATTTCGATCCAGATTTGTGATAAAATAAAAGCAGCGGCACAGGCCAGAGTCATCACACCGCATCAGCGCTTTATGACTCCCGCGAAGAAATTTAGTGCAGATGCTATTCTTGCCGCAATAAATGCACCAACTGGAATTAAAGGACAGGATTCAATCATTGCCATAGGGTCATCTACTGGAGGAACTGTTGCACTGAGAGAGGTACTCTCACCTTTACCAGCCGATATGCCAGGAATTGTCATCGTTCAGCACATGCCGAAAGCATTCACTGCCTCTTTTGCAGAAAGTCTTAATAATGAATGTCACTTGAATGTGTGTGAAGCCAAAGAAGGCGAAAAAGTGGAACGCGGTAAGGTCTTGATTTCACCAGGAGATCAACACATGATGCTCAAACTTGTTGGTAAAGATTATACTGTTACATTGAACAGTGGAGAACTTGTAAATCGGCATCGTCCGTCAGTCGATGTGCTTTTCCGCTCAGTTGCAAATCTTGTCGGGAAAAAATCTACTGGTGTGATTCTTACAGGCATGGGTGACGATGGTGCCGCTGGTATGGTGGAAATGCACAATGCAGGTTCACTGACCTTAGCCCAGGACGAGGAATCCTGTGTAGTTTATGGAATGCCGCGCAAGGCCGTGGAATTCGGTGCAGTGGATGAAGTGAAAAACCTCGAAGGAATCGTCAAACGCCTGATTCAACTTCGTTGAACCACAACGCACTCAGTACATGCTGATGAGTATGAAACATTAGAATCATCCTTCCGTCTTGATGAAATCATTTACGACAATAGTTGAGAACAATCAAACAGGAAAAAGTACAGCAGAAACTATTGACAGCTAAATTATTATGTGCTAATTTTCGCCTGTCATTTCTTAAAAACAATAAAACCTTAGAAAGGTTCTTAATGCTAAAGTCTTCGTTTAAAATTCAAAAATTGATTTTTCTTTGTTTTATTCTTATCTTCAGTTTTTCAACCGTATCTGTCTATGGGGGTGAGACACCTTCAGTTCCAGGTACCAGGGTTTATTTCATAAATTTAATTGAAGGCCAAAAAATTAAGAGTCCATACCTTGTTCAGCTCGGCCTGACAAGTGAGATGGGAATCGCGCCTGCTCTAGCTGACTGGCCTGATACCGGGCATCATCACTTAGTAATCGACTCAACTATTACTAATATGAACAAGTCCATCAGTAACAAACACATACACCTGCATAAGGGGCAAACAGAAATTTCGCTTAAACTGCCAGCAGGTAAACATACAATCCAATTAATATTTGGAGATTATTCCCATATTCCTCACGATCCTCCGGTAATGTCGGAGGTCATTAATATAACTGTTGAATAAAAATTCTCTATGTTCTTAAAACGTTTGACTATTAGGAACCAATTAGTATTTGTAATTATAATCGGTGGTATTCTTTCGCT
>NYXK01000014.1 GCA_002685535.1 Deltaproteobacteria bacterium | reverse complement strand
CCTCATCTTCATAAATCAGATCTTTATTTTTTCTGGATCCCCCTGAAGCTCCGGGATCGCCGCCGCCGTGACCTGAATCAAGAATGACATGAATTTTATGAACATTGGTTTTGCTTTTTGTTTTTTTAGCAACTATCCTCGTTTTGCTTTTTTTAACTTTCTTTTTAATAGCAACGGTTTTTGCTGTTTTGCTTTTTTTACTTTTTACTTTAATTGTTTTCCTGGCTGAGGCAGCTTTTTTTGTGGACAAATTCGCATTTGTCTGGTTACCAAGGTATTCTTCACTTAACCATTCAAGTGGAATTTTTATTTTTTGCCGATTCTGAATGAGTTTTGCGTCAGGGATATTATTCAATTTTAATATTTTGTTTGCTACCTGATTTACCTCATCGTTTAACAGACGTCCGGTAAAACGGATCACAACCGAAGAATAAAGTGTCTCACCGGGTTTCATCTGATAATGCGCGAAAAATTTTCCTGAAGCTTCCTGCTTGAGTTTCAAAGGAGCTCTAACAGCAACTTGGCGCAACGCAAGTTCCGAACTTATCCACTTCCAAGGAATTTTGATAACATCACCTTTTTTGAGGATATTCCCATTTTTACGCATTTTATTATAGCGTACCAAATGTCCGGCCTTTATGCCTTTTTTGGTGAAGAGACCCGCAATCAGTGTGGTTGTTTCCCAGCCGTAGGTTACCCGATGTTTCCAATAGTCTTCGTCGGCTTTGTCTTTGTAAAATATTGCTTTAAGCGCGGAACTGCGGATGACATTGCTAATGACCTTGAACGGAAATGTTATGAAACGATTTCTGTACAGGTGCCGTGATTTGCTGTATTTACGGATTGTTTTCAGACTTCTGTATTTTGGTTCCAGAACTCTCCTGGCCAGACTGTAACCTCCTTCTCCGCCTTGAGGCTTGAGTTTTACAACTAGCCGCTTACCATTCCAGCCGACCTTCATTTCGGAGTTTCCCGTACTTTGATACTCTAAACGGAAATTCTTCCAGTTAGAACTTTTAGGCGACTTTGCAAATGTCTTTTCTGTCAGACCTAACAAAGAAGAAAGAACGAGTGCGAAGATGACAAACTTTAGTTTCATTATGTTAACGTTGGCTGATGATGCTGATTTGGTAGAGCTTTTCTGCTTGAGGAAGGCCGATCTCAGTTGATATCCCGCGTTGTGGCTCAGCCTCTTTTGCCTCTGCATTTAAATCTTTAGAGATTCTGTAAATTCCAGGCACGTGATGTAAATATTCAGGACGTATCCATTCCAGCGGGATTTTTATTAATTGACCTGCTGAAAGCTGGTGTGCGTCCTCAAGTCTGTTTAAAACCAACAAATCACTGGCATTTTGACTGCGTACGTAATGCTTGGTTTCACCAATGAAACGTATTACTACTGAGGAATAAAGTGTATCTCCTGGTTGAATCCGGTAAAAGGCATAGCGCAGTCCGGATTCGTCTTTTTTGATGAAAAGCGGTTTATGCACAGCTAGAGGTTGCAGTTCCAAATCGGCACGTAAAATGTTCCAGGGAATGGTAAATGTTTCACCTTGTTTGTAAACTTGTTGAGGAAAAATGGAATTTGCGGATCTGGTAAAAGATTTCGCGATCAAGTCCGGAGTTTCCCAGCCGTATGTAGTTTGATGACGCCATCCTCCAAATTCAACACGATCATTCGGAAACAGTACACGCAGGGCTTCACCCTGAATTGCGCCTATCAGCTGTTCAAAAGGGATAGTTAAATAACGTTTGTGATTCAGCGGCTGACCGTTCATATATTCACGTATGAGTTGAAACTGATGTGATCCGTCCCTTAAAACACGGAGCGCGAGCTGATATTCACCTTCATATTTTCTCGGCCGCAACTGCACAAATAAGGAGCCGACCACTTTAGTTCCTTCCGGACGCAAATCTTTCAGTTCCTGGTTGTTAGAATTGTCATACCAGCCCACTCGCATCGGATCACGCTGAGCAAATAAAAATGACGCCAGTGGAAGTGTTTCAGCTTCAACGGCTTTTGAGGACGCAGACAATGAAGCTGCAGGAGCAGGACTGTTGAAAAAAAACAGAGCCGCAATTACTGCGCTCAGGTGAAATTTAAATGACATGATTTTTAGTATCGTTTGGTGTCTTCTACGTGATCGAGGCTTGTTCTTAGTTGACTTCGAACCTTGAAACTAAAGCGGATAAACGATTGTTCTTCCTATAAATACAACAAAAACTGTGCCAGTAGACTCAGCAACAGAAAAAAGAAGAGATTGAGGAGAAGTTGGGAAAGAAAGTTAAGGAGTTCAAAGGGGAAAAGAAAGAATCTTTTTACATTTGAAAAAGACTTGTACCGGATGAATCAGCGGATTGTCAATACATTCAAGTAAGTTGATATTCCATCCATCAGCATCTGCACGGAAATTGCCACCAGAACCATACCCATCAGACGTTCTACGGCAATGAGTCCTCTTTTGCCGAATAGTTTGTTGAGTTTGCTTGAAGAGAGCATGATCAGGCTGGTTACCGCCCAGGCACCTAAAACAGCAGCTAACCATTCAAAGATTCGCTCAGGCTGAGACCTGGCGAGTAAAATCAGCATTGCCAACGTGGAAGGTCCTGCGAGTAAAGGAACTGCAAGGGGAACAAAAAATGGTTCACCTTCTGGCATTTCACCCATGATGCCCTTTTCACTGGGAAAGATCATGCGCAGAGAAATCAAAAACAGCACTATGCCACCGGCAATGCTCACTGCTTCCTGTCGCAGGTTTAACCATTTAAGTAAATATTCACCGGCAAATAAAAACAGTAGTAAAACCAGCAAAGCAAAAAATAATTCGCGGATTAATATTTTTCGTCTGCGCGACTCACTTTCGACAGTTTTTAAGACTGAGAGGAACAAGGGAATGTTTCCCAGAGGATCCATGATCAGCAGCAGGGTCAGGCCTGCGGACAAAATATCCATGCTTAATTACGCAGATAAAACAAAAAACAATAATAAAAAAATTAATACTGTGAATAGAAATCTTGACTGGAAAAGTAATCTAAATCCGCCACAAACAGCTTGGAGTTGGTCTACAGCTGTTTTTTTAGAAAAAATTAAGCTTAATCAAGAAATGGGGGGACTGCTCTTCTGCGTAATATTTCCGCTGCAAGGCCAACAACCAGCACCGTTCAGCAGAAGCTACAGAACATCAGCATACACATCATGAAAGCAATAGCTTTTAAAGCCTTAAAGGATGACTTCAAAGATTTAGAGTGTTGATCCGCTTGGGTTAGTTTCATAATCCTTGTTTTCCCAACAGTCCCATGAATCGTCTACCAGAGTACCCATACCCAACCGGGAGTCAGGTTCTAGATTTGCTCGAAAGACTTCATTTTGTGTAACCGCAGGATTCTGTAAAACATGTTCAATTTCTCCTCCTTTTCTGAGGAACTCCCTGGTGGCAAGTTCAATATCTTCACTGGAAGGTTTGGCTTTTATTGAGTTTTTACCAACTTTTGCTTTGACTTTCCTGTCAGCTCCAAAACCCTTAGCCTGTCGATTAAATTTGTTGTCCATCTTAATTTTTCAGAAAAATTATGTTTGAGATCAACATCAATATTTTGCCGGTCATTCAACTGGAAAAAATACCATACATATTATGGCGGTCATGCTAACATCAAGCAACACGTTTGTAAAGTTTTAAAAGCTGAAAAATATTAAATTAATGAGGGCTAAAATATAAAAGGCAGGAAATTCAGAACTTAAGACAAATATTTTTATTTGGGAAAATAGTTACTTATTTTTTTTAATTTTTTCCAGGAATTCGATCCATTCGATGGTCAACAAGTTTTTTTTCTGTGTATTACAGGATTTACAGCAAGGTACGAGGTTTGATTTAACGCTCCGTCCTCCGCGTGCTAAAGGCACCAGGTGATCCATTGTCAATTGACGTGCTGGAGTCGGTGTTTCACAGTAATAACAGCTGTTACCCGCTCTCCGGTTTTTCCACCATTGTGATTTCCGGAGTTCTCTTGCTTTTTGTTTTTCCTGTCGGATTATTTTAGCGTCCTGTTCAGTCTGCCAATCATTTTTTTGCATCAAAATTTCCTTGCAGTCCAGGTCGGAGAACCCTCTTCAAAATCTTTGGGTGTACGTGTCAAACGCCGCCGCCCGGTTCCGTCCACAAACATAATGTACAATTTGTCCCGGCCGGTTGAGGAAGAAACAAAAGCGATTTGACGTCCGTCCGGGGACCAGGCAGGTTGCTCCGAATTGTAACGTCCCCGTGTTAGCGAGTGATCTTCACCAGTAAACGGATCCATCAAATGAATTTGGCTGTGCCTGTTGCTGGTTTTTGAATAAGCGATGAGAGTACCGTCCGGTGACCAGACAGGGTCACTGCTGCTGCCTTGGCCAAAAGTGAGTTGAAACGGAATTTTTGTGCCGAGCTGCAGATAGAAGATCTGTTCATGTCCGGTACGGTCCGAGACAAAGATCAGATGCGCGTTATCCGGAGATAAATCAGGAACAGTGTCAATCGCCCGGTGAGTGGTCAAACGTGTTTCTTTCCTTTTTTGTTTGTCAAAGGAATACAAATCTGTGTTGCCCTTTCGGCTTAATGTCACAACGAGCTGACGTCCCTCGGAATACCAGCTGCCTCCGCTGACACTTAGAAAATTGTTTGAATAACGTGTTGCTGATGTGTTGGACCGCAGTATTCTTACCGGCCGATTTTTAAAATTATTATAAATAATTGCAGTTCCGCTGCGGCTTAGGGTCGTATAAACAATGGCATCACCCTGCGGACTCCAACTCGGCAGAAGACTGATAGACGAATTTTTTGAAACTGCCGCCAATTTTTTCCCGTGTGTATTAATCCTGGCAATAATTTTGCGTCGTTTCGGTTGTTTAAGTGTAAAAGCTATTGTGCTTCCAAGAACACCTTCCAGACCTGTGAGCTGGGCAGACATGTTGTTAATCAAATCCATCAAATCTGCTTCCCTGAAACGATTTTTGCGTAAAGGCAAATCAAGTGGAAACAGTTCCGCACCGTCATTATCCGCAACCGTAAGCATCAAATGTTTTGAGACTAAAGCTCCGGAATCTGCATACCTGCGCTCCAGCTTGAGCAGTATTTTCATGTCGACCTGAGAAGCACCTGCTGTACGGCAGGTTTTATAGCGTGAGTCTGTCACCAGGAATACACCGCTCCAGCAGAGGTTACGGTCGAGAATCCGCAGCCAGCGACTCGCGTCAGGATGTTCAGTAAAACTCTCTTCCGGAACCATGGTTACACCGAATCTGGCAAAGCCCAGTCCACTGATGACAATCTCCTCGTTGGAATAAGTCTGTGCCTGCAACGAAGTCGTGAAACAAAGGGCGAAAATAATTAAACTGAATCTAAAAGAAAGTTGTCTTAAAAGAATTTTGTGTAAGCGCATAAGTTTAGGCAGAATCCAATTATTAATTTTGAGGTACTATCCTAATCAACACGATGTAGGGAGGATTCTGAGCCAGAGCTTGGGGCAGAGGATCCAGCACAGCATTGCGCACCGCAAGCTCAGCAGCCTGGTCGAAGGAGGGGAATCCGCTTTTATTAATGAATTCATATTCAATTATTTCACCTGATGCAATAATCTTTAGCCGTACCCGTACAAACACCTCAGCAGGGTAGCCCCCGAGTTTGCTACTTTTCCGCATGTTTTTTGCCTTGATCTGATTACGAATGTGCACGTTATATTCCGCTCCTGCCAACTGTGCTATTCTTTTACGCTGCAAGGAGTTAGTATCGGTTATTTCTTTCGTTTTGCTGAGAGGAGTCTGCTCAGGAATCCCTAAATCCTGCAGAGACTCCTTAAGTTTTATTCCTTCCGGGAATAATTCCTCAAGTTTGGGCTCAGCTTTGTCAGCAGCTTCTGCCGCAGGTTTGACCGGAGAGATTGTCGGGATATTTTCTACAGTAGGCTGCGATATTTCAGGGAGTTTCTGTAGGGGTAGATCTAAAGGTTTTGAAAAACTTGGCGTTTTTAATTTTTGCGGTGAAATCTCTTCACGCGAAAATTCGGGTAATTCTATCTGGCTCGGCTTTAGTACAGATTTTCTTGACGTAAGGGGAGAAAGAGGAAGAGGTTCCTTGCTCAATTTCGGTAAATTAGTGATCGCACTTGATCTTTCCGGAGATTCAGGCTGAAACAGCAAAGGTTTGCGGGGTTTTTTTAAGGCTTGCGGACTTATCTTAGGACTTTGCTTAATGCTTGGCGCCTTAGTTGTGATTTGAGGCTGCGACATTTTAAGACGCGGTGCTTCAGTTTCATTTATTGCGGGCTTTGGCGGTACAGTTTTTTTTAGATTATTATCAAGAACAGGTTTCTTCAGTACAGGTTTATCTGGAACAAGTTTGAGCAGTTTTGGTTTCAAGCCTGTCTCAAGTTTTTGTAAAACAGGTTTTTCAATAACTGGTTTTGGTTTGTTAATGAGCGTTGGTTTTGAGGGGAGTTTTGCATAACTTACACCAATTCTGGCTCGAATGGGTGGCGGCTCTGCTACCCAGAATTCTGAAATAATTCCTATTGTTAAACCCAGAAATATATGCAGCAACAAAGAACCGATGAAAAGGAACGTAAACGTTCCTTGATCATGAAAAAAAATCAGCCTCTCAAAACTGCTCAGTTGCCTGACTGAAGAACTTATTCCTGCGGAATCCCCAGGAAAAATCGCTATTTTGTCTAATTTTTGAAAAAAATTCATTTTTTTCTTGTCAGGCCTTGACTAATTTTCTAAATAATAATATTTTTGGTACCGTCGATGAAAGTTTGATACGTGTGTTTTCATCGGTAACTGCTGATACGCCCGATGCGAATTAGCGGTTTGTTTACTGAATAAGGGTGCTACTAGCTGGACTGCCCAACCGTTTTGTTAATCTTTTTTCTGGGATAATGACTATGACCAAATCTGATCTTATTGATGCTCTTGCAGCAGACACCGGACTTACTAAAGCAGACGCAGATCGTTTTCTAAAGTCTTTCACCGCCAATGTTGAAAAAGCACTTAAAAGTGGCGATTCTCTCACACTGATTGGTTTCGGCACATTCTCTGTGTCCAACCGCGCAGCGCGCGTTGGTCGAAACCCCCAAAATCCTTCACAGGTAATACACATTCCAGCTTCGAAAAGTGCAAAATTCAAAGCTGGCAGCAAACTCAAAGGCGCTTTGAACTAAGGCCATCATATTCAAGGTTCAGGGTTTTAACATTGTTTCTGCCTTGAGCCTTGTACGATGTAGCNCCGNATTTTACTCACCTACAATTCAGGTTCACTTTCCTCTTTTTCTGTTTTTTCAGTTACTGTCTGTCCGCACCTTCCGGAACGTGACAGATCCAAAACAGGTTCTGTCCCGGTTTTGTAGTGTTCCTCTTTTATCTCTTTNACATTATCACAGGGTATTGCACGTCTGCCGGATTTGTGAATTTTAACAGTGGTGATCCCCGGAGGTTGTTTAAATTGTTCTGTCGGCAGGTTGGTAACTGCATTTTTCATAAAATCGATCCAAATTGGAGCTGCTGCCTTTGATCCGGTTTCCGATCTTCCCATTCGTCTTGGTTTGTCAAATCCTACATAAACACCGGTAAGCAGTTGCGGAATGTAACCAATGTACCACGCATCAACGNTGTCATTCGTGGTTCCGGTTTTTCCTGCAGAAGGTCGTCCAATCGCACGCGCACGCCTTCCGGTTCCTGTCTGAACCACATCCTGTAAAACATTGCTCAGCAGAAATGCTGTTTCTTCGGAAGTGACTTGTTTAAACTCAGGCAAACTTGACTCAAGAGTGTTTCCTGCCTGATCTTCTACACGCAGGATATAGATTGGTTTTACCAGACGTCCTTGATTCGCAAAAACACCATAAGCAGTTATCATCTCCTGTAAGGTCGNGGATAATGATCCGAGGCATGTGGTTAAATTTTCCATCATGTCTGCAGTGATACCGAAACGGCGGCTGTAGACAATGACCTGCTTTGGCTTTAATTCTTCACAAAGTCCTATAGTAGGCAAATTTAAACTTTTAACCAGAGCAGTACGCAGTGAAACTTTGCCCATTATTTTATCTCCATAATTCTTTGGAGTCCAGATCTCTGCATCCCCANCGGTTTGCGCTCCAGTGGCATATGCCCTTGGACTGTCGATTAACGCGCTGCTGAGTGTAAATCCCGCGTCTAGTGCTGCTGAGTACACGATAGGCTTGAATGATGAACCGGGCTGTCTCTGTGCCTGTATTGCGCGGTTAAATTCACTCTCTCCATAACGGTAGCCTCCGGACATTGATAAAACCTCACCGTTCTTTGGATCCATCGCCAATAAAGCACCATTGACTAGAGGTTCCTGATATAACTCCAGACGGAAGGAATTATTTATTGTGTCATAATCGGCAAGTCTTACCTGAATTTCATCGCCTGTAGAAAATATTTCTGAGGGTTTAGCAATTCGGGAAGGTCTTTCATCTTTCAGGATATTNCCGTTTCTCCAAGTTTTAATATTGTTCCATTCCAGAGTTCCGGAAGATTTCCCTATTTTTACAGAAACTTTTTTCTCACTGACTTCATTGACTGTACCGCCGACGATATTTCCGAGGAACAATGAATCAATTTTTACAGTATTGTCTAAGGTAGAATTGTCTGTAGAGCTACTGTTATCAAGGCTTTCATCTTTTTGTTGACCACGGAATCCCTGCCTTTTTGTTAACTCTAAAATCCCCTTCCNTAAAGCCTCATGAGCATATGTCTGATAGTTCAGATCCATTGCTAAATAAACCTTAAGACCACCCTGATACAGAACTTTTGAACCATATTTCTTGATCAGATATCGCCGTACATGTTCGACATAATAAGAGGTGGCTTCTGTGGTTGAATCGTGAATTCGAATTAAGCTGATCGGCATCTCACTTGTTTTCTGCAATTCTTGCTCCGAGATGAAGCCTTCTTGCCGCATTCTTCTTAAAACGGTATTTCTACGCAACAGGGCGAATTCCGGATTAACGTGAGGTGCGTAACGTGAAGGTGCCGGGAGAATACCGACTAAGAGAGTACTTTCCGCGAGATTAAGTTCTTCTGCATGCTTGCCAAAATATCCCTGTGACGCAGCTTCAATACCTTCCGCATTGCCTAAATATACTTTGTTCAGATAGAGCGACAGGATTTCCTGTTTCGAAAACTGCATTTCCATCCTGAAAGCAAGCAACATCTCCCTGAGTTTACGGACAATCTGCTTTTCTCTGCTCAANAAAAATAGTCTCGCTGTTTGCTGAGTAAGGGTACTTGCACCTTGAACAATTCGGCCTGCTNTTAGATTCGCAAGGAAAGCTTTGGGGATTCTCAGAGGGTCAATTCCAAGGTGAGAGAAAAAACGGGAATCTTCACTGGCAACCAGCGCCTGAACAAGATGCGGAGGAAACTGTTCGTAAGGTACTACTATCCGTCTCTGGATGAATAGTTCTTCAATCTGATTACCTTCACGGTCATAAAGAACAGTCGGCAAAACATCATTTCTTTTGTGAAGTTCGTCCTCCAGATTTTGTGGTAAAGTTTTACTGAGTTCAAACAGAAATACACCGAGTGCAGCCGCGGAAATAGTCCCTGTAATGATCACTAACCAGAATGCCCATTTGATAAACTGAGTCAGCATTTTCATAGTGGGTCTGTTTTTAAAATTTGGTTTTTATTTCTGTTGCTGGTTTGCTTGAAGTCTGAAGACTGTTACGCTAAACTCATGACGAGTTGTTTTCATCATTTGTTTTTTGCTGCTTCAAATGCCTGTTCCGCCAGTTTAATTGCCTGCGAACGTATATTTGTGGAAAAACTGTTTNTCTCAAACTGTGCTATAAAATCTGAAAAACTTTCAGCTTCAGAATCATTAATTATTTTGAGTAAAATGTTTTTCAGCAACAATGCATCTTTGGCGCTGATGTCTCCCAACTCGGACTTGTGTGTTAAAATCGGCGAAGTGCCTTGAAAAACATCATCAGATGTATAAAATAGCTTTGTGGCTTCACAGCGGCATCCCGGCTCATGGGGCAGGTTCGGTGGTTTTTTTAGCTTAAATTGCTTGCCGTAACGTATTCCGTCACTTTCAAGACATGAACGNGGTGTGTCCCATGCTAAAAAGGTTTGCAGTTCAATTGCTTCAATTGTTGTGATAAATGGATCAACTTTGTTGTTTCGACTGGCAAAAATCTGAGACTTTTTATTCCAAAGCCAGTACAACAGGCCTACTGAAAAAGCTGCAATGAATAGTTTTAACATGATTTAGAAAACTTTTGAAACAGCATTACTGCAAAAAATTGTTTAAGGTAAGACTAAACTCTAACCTTTAAATTTAAGAGATATGGCTACAACTTTCAAGCCGAAGATTATGCGGATATTTATTAGGATCATGGACAGCAGCGTAGTTTCTGTTCTGTGTTTCTTAAACTTTTTATTTATTTGTTCAGTGAGTGTTGTCTTTTTTNGAGAATTTGTGGAGAATGGAAGGGCTTTCGCTCAAGAAGAAGAGCCGCAAAAATGTATAAAATTAATAGATCCCACAACTGTTTCAGAACTTCAGGAGTTGCGGGTCTGTCTCAAAAAGCTAGCTCGTGAAAGAAAAGATGGAAATGAGATTAAAACCATAAACAGATCTTATGAAGGATCGCTGAAATTAACGGAAAAATTAACTATGAAGTCAGATAACAAATCTTCAAAAAATCTTCCTGAGGAATCATGAAAAGTTGTGTTTGCTGCAAATCTGTAAAAAATCAAAAAACAAGATTAGTTAATCTTGGGACTNCAGTTCAAAAAGTGATTCATCAACTTATTAAATGCTAAAATAAAACCCCTTCCCCGATTTATCTCAGCAAATAATAATGGAACGCCCTTTAAAATTTATTGTTGAAGACATTGTTTTTGGACCAATACTGCTTTTAGTTTTATTATCAAGTGCGCTGATGCTGATGTACAGGCACAGGCAGCATTTTAAACTTTCATTCCGCATTATGTTAGCCAGTTGGGTGATTCTNCTGTTGGGAAGTAACACGCTGTTCTTTCATACGATTTACCTGCCTTTAAAATATTTGACTCCAAAAAGTGAAAAACAAAGCAGTGATGCGATTGTTGTNGCTTCCGCAGGAGTTCACGGTTCAGGAGCACCGACACCGGGTTCTNCCCTGAGAGCTTACGCGGCTGNTAAATTATATTTAGAAGGAGTNGCACCGCTGGTTATAATTACGGGTGGNGTAACCAAACCGTATCTTCCACCNNTGAACATTAAAGGTATGGCCATTATTNTACAGGGAATGGGNGTTCCGGCGGATAACATCATCATTGAAAACCGTTCCGCAGACACCTATAGGAATGGAATTGAAACTTCCAAAATATTGAACCGTTTAGATTTAAAAACTGTCCTGCTGGTTTCTCATGATTACCATTTATTTCGCCTCGTTTCTGTCTTTAAAAAATTAGGTGTTGAGGCTTTTGCATACGCTGCAAACCAGTCATATCGAAAAGAGTCCATCCCCTGGTGGCGTTATTTTGACTGGGCAAATTTTAATCGCATTCAGACTATTTCACATGAATATTTTGGATTACTTAGTTATAAATTATCAGGCTGGATATAAGCCGCAATTTTAAGATCAATATTATGCCCAAGCGCACAGACATAAAAACTGTTTTACTCATAGGATCAGGTCCAATTGTGATTGGACAAGCCTGCGAATTTGACTACAGCGGAACACAGGCCTGCAAAGCTCTCAAGGAAGAGGATTACCGGGTTGTTTTAATCAACAGTAATCCTGCCACCATTATGACCGATCCCGGACTGGTGGACGCAACATATATTGAACCCATTACCATTAGCACACTCGAATCGATCATTGAGCAAGAGAAACCAGATGTGATTTTACCCACTATGGGTGGTCAGACTGCGCTCAATATGGCGATTAAACTTCATGAACACGGAGTATTGCAAAAATATGGCGTGGAACTTATCGGTGCTTCCATTGATGCAATAAATAAGGCGGAAAATCGGGAGTTATTCAGGCAGGCAATGAATAAGATTGGTGTTGGCATGCCGGGCAGTACCATTGTCCATTCGCTTGAAGATGTAAAAATTCTGACAGAGACCCATCCATTTCCGTTCATCATCAGACCATCTTTCACTTTAGGAGGAGCCGGCGGCGGGATTGCACATACATATGAGGAATTAATTCGTATCGTATCCAACGGTCTGGCAGTTTCACCGACTAATGAAGTACTGGTTGAACAGTCAATCATCGGATGGAAAGAATACGAGCTGGAGGTCATGCGTGATCATAAAGATAACGTGGTTATTATTTGTTCGATTGAAAATCTTGATCCCATGGGNGTACACACGGGAGACAGCATTACTGTTGCTCCTGCACAGACACTGACAGATTGGGAATATCAAAATCTGCGGGATATGTCGATCAAAATTATGCGGGAAATTGGCGTTGATACCGGAGGTTCAAACGTGCAGTTCTCCGTGAATCCGGTTGACGGTGAAATACTTGTGATTGAAATGAACCCCAGAGTTTCGCGCAGCTCCGCCCTTGCTTCTAAAGCCACCGGTTTCCCTATTGCAAAAATTGCTACCAAGTTGGCAATTGGTTATACACTGGACGAAATTCCCAACGATATCACAAAAAANACACCGGCATCTTTTGAGCCTTCTATTGATTATGTGGTGACAAAAATCCCAAGGTTTGCCTTTGAAAAATTTTCCTTGACTGATAACCGTCTCGGTACGCAGATGCAGTCTGTAGGTGAAATAATGGCGATTGGGTGTACCTTCAGGGAATCTTTTCAAAAAGCTTTACGCTCGATGGAAACCGGGCATACAGGACTTAATGTTCCGGATTATGCTGATGATTATAAAACAGCAGATGAGATTCTGGAGGAGCAGCTCCAAACTGTAGGCAGTACACGCATCTGGTACGTTGCTGACGCAATGAGGCAGGGCTGGACAGACGAGGCACTTTTTAAACAGACTGGAATTGATCCCTGGTTTTTGTGGCAAATCCGGAGTTTAATTGAAGAAGAACAGCTTATCCAGGAAACAGAATTAGCAGAAATATCACCGGTTAAATTAAGAAACTGGAAGAGGCTCGGATTTTCTGATCAACGTATAGCTGAATTACTTAATGTTGCGGAAAGCCGGATTCATAATATGCGTTATGAATGGAATGTACTACCGGTTTTCAAACAAGTTGATACCTGTGCTGCTGAATTTGAATCAGAAACGCCTTATTATTATTCAACTTACGGTGAGGAAAATGAGTCGCTTCCTACAGAAAAAGCAAAGGTACTCATTTTAGGTTCAGGACCGAATCGAATCGGTCAGGGAATTGAGTTTGATTATTGCTGTGTGCATGCGGCCTGGGCAGTGCGTGAACTTGGTTATGAAGCGATTATGCTCAACTGTAATCCGGAAACTGTGAGTACTGATTATGATACTTCGGATCGTCTATATTTTGAACCGATTACCTTTGAAGATGTAATGCATGTGATCAACCTCGAACGGCCGATTGGGGTGATTGTTCAACTCGGTGGACAAACTCCGCTTAAACTGGCACAACAACTCAATGACGCAAGTGTGCGGCTGCTCGGGACTCCTTTTGAAAGCATTGACCTTGCAGAAGATCGGGAAAANTTTGCCGAGATGTTGAAAAAACTGAAACTGAAACAGCCCAGAAATGGAATGGCTCGTTCACTGAAAGATGCAGAAAAAATTGCGGAAAAAATAGGATATCCCATCCTCGTTCGACCCTCTTATGTCCTGGGGGGCCGCGCGATGATGGTTGCAGAATCAAAAAAACAGCTGGCGGAATATTTCAAAGAAGCGATACGGGTTTCTCCTGAGCATCCTGTTTTGATAGACCAGTTTCTGCAGGGTGCAGTAGAAATTGATATGGACCTGCTGGGTGACGGAACAAACTCCGAATTGGGCGGTATTCTGGAACACGTGGAACGCGCAGGTATTCACTCAGGAGACAGTGCATGTATCTTACCACCGCAAAATCTGACTTCAACTGTGTTACGCAGATTAGAAGAACAGGGAAAAGCCCTGGCCAAAGAACTCAGNGTGAAAGGATTAATGAACATCCAATTTGCTGTTAAAGGTGATGAAATATTTCTAATTGAAGTCAATCCGCGGGCCTCAAGGACAGTTCCGTTTGTCAGTAAAGCCATCGGACACCCGCTGGCGAAGTATGCAACATGGCTGATGCTCGGACTAAATTTGAGTGAAATTGGTTTTAGCTATGAGGCTCCTCAAACAGTTTCGGTCAAGGAAACGGTATTCCCTTTCGTTAGTTTTTCCGGTGCGGATACAGAACTTGGTCCGGAAATGAAATCAACCGGTGAAGTAATGGGGCGCGGAAAAAGCCTTGAAGAAGCTTTTATAAAAGCTCAGGTTGCGGCTTATCAGTCAGAGATAAAGGAGGGTTACGTTTTTATCGGTGTGACTGATCAGNATAAGCAGGAAATGATTCCTGCGGCATTAGAGTTTCAGCAGGCCGGTCGTAAGATATTAGCAACAGCAGGAACATTTAAAGTGTTGAAAAAAGCCGGTGTCACAAATATTGAAAAAACAAGTCTGGACCGCAATGCAGTNGGGAATATTTTTGAATACCTTGACCGTGACGAGGTGGCACTGATTGTAAACACTACACGCTCAAGAAAACGTTNAATAGATGCGNCACATATTCGGAGAGTTGCCCTGTTACATAATNTGCCTTATTTCACAACTGTGGAAGGAACCCTGAATTTGGCACGAGCCCTAGTTGCAACGGATTCCGGAAAAAACCTTAACTATCAACCGCTGNCGCTGCCGCAGAAAATTGCTTCNTGATTTCGCTGTTCAGTCTNTAGTATTTCCGGATTTATTCTGCCATTCCAGATAACCACGCTGAAGAAATATTTTCTGCTGCTGATAATCAGATTTTGACATCCGTTTTAAAGTAAGATCATCTTCCAAATCGCTTAGTGCAGAGAGCCAGGAATCCGCTTGACTAAAATCATGCTTAGTTGTGCCAGGCAGTTCATAGCTCTGCAGCTTAGTCCTAAAAAGAGGATAAGCGACTGCACCGACCGATCCTGCGATAATCAATAAAATAAAGGCCCAAATCATCTACTTGCTGTGTCCACTATATAATTGTTAATATCATTGCAATGATAACATGTGTTTTTGATGCACAAAGAGGCTGCAAAGCTGCTGATTTATTAAAGAATGGCTTTTTGCATAATTTAAATAGCAGATCAATCCATTGCTGAGAGACAGNACATTCTCTTATGCAGCAGTCGTAAATGAGTTTTTGCTCTCCGGCAGGACGGACTCCAGATATTCCAGTATCTCTGAGCGATTCATCAGCTCTTCAAAACGATCTGTCTGTTTTTCCAAATACCAGTAGCCCACCAAACATTCAAATCCGGTTGCCGCTCGGTAATCTTTGATTGCTGCATGTTTGGGCGGAGAAACAGTTTTGCTGTTACGTCCCTGGCGGTAAATTTTTCCTTCTTCAATTTTCAGGAGGGGAAGAATCAGTTGCGCGAGCTGTGCCTGTGTTTGACAACGTACCCATTGAACAACGTGGCGGTGAACCAGTCTGCGGTTTTGCAAACGCTGCAAAATCTTCTGTCTGCACCAAAGTTCGAAAAATGCGTCACCTAAATAAGCCAGAGAAAAAGACGAATGCTCATTCAGTGGAATTGTAAGTTGTGCGTCAAATTGCGTATTGTTCACCAGTTGCTGTCTTGTTTGCAGATGATCTTATTATCACGTATGCGAAATTCCCCTTCCTCTACAGTACGTCTGTCAAGTATCTTGTTTTCACGCTCCTTGAGTGAAACNCCGAAACTGCCGTCATTACGTAAAACAATTTCTGCACCAGGTTTTGCATAAAAAATTTCGATGCCTCTATCAATAANCCTCTTTTTGTTAATATTTTCCGGAATTGCTGTAGTTGCTGTTTTGGACAAGCGTACGGATCGGCTATCACCTTCACCTGTTGATTCAGAACTAAGTTTGTATTCAATGCCGATCTTGTGCACCATCCGTCTGCGGTATGAATTCATTGGCTCCATCTGCAGTTGAGATTCATCCGACTGAATGAAGCGTACTATTGCGGCGTTTATNTCGGTCATCAGTTCCTGATCAGAACTGCTCAATTCCATATCATCAATCATCTTTTTTACTTTTAAGGGTTACTCCCAAGTAATAACAGCTTTTAAACATTCAGACTGTTTTAAGTTGTCAGTTATTTGCTGATGTAAATTGCACTCGGTCTTGAGTCGCAAACTTATGACTATGCATCATAAGTCCTCGGTGATTCAGGTATATCTGTTTGAGGAATAATTGTGACTTCCTGACTTTCGCTATCAGTTGTTTCTNCAGTCTCATCAACAGGATCTATGACTGAAGTGGGTAGCTGTACCAGNGCAACTTTCAGGACTTCTTCAATTGATTTTACGGGATTGACTACTAAACCCTTTAGAATTTCATCCGGGACTTCACTGAGGTTTTTTTCGTTATTCTGCGGAATCATGACAGTAGAGATGATACCTCGTTTTGCCGCAAGGAGTTTTTCTTTCAAACCGCCAATCGCGAGGACATTTCCGCGCANTGTGATTTCTCCGGTCATCGCTACATCTCTGCGAACAGGAATGGAAGTAAATGCGCTGACTAATGAAGTGGCAATAGTTACTCCTGCAGAAGGTCCATCCTTCGGAACTGCTCCAGCAGGGACGTGAATGTGAATATCTGTATTTTCAAAAACTGAAGAATAAATTCCCAGCTGATTTGCATTTTTTCGCACATAACTCAGAGCGGCCTGTGCAGATTCTTTCATGACATCACCGAGTTTGCCCGTCAACTGCAATTTACCGGTACCTTTCATGATATTGACTTCAGTCACTAAAAGCTCACCTCCAGCCTGTGTCCAGGCTAAGCCGCATGTAGTACCTATTTCATTTTGCTCTTCTGCTTTACCNTCTTTGTAACGTTGCACACCCAGAAATTTTTCCACACGTTTTTGAGTTACAACGACTTTATTGAGATTTGTTTTCTTTACTAACTGGGTTGCGACTTTACGGCATGCTTTTGCGATTTCACGTTCAAGATTACGTACTCCTGCTTCTCTGGTATAACTCCTGATAATATTCAAAATCGCTTTTTGCTGGAACTGAATTTGTTTTGAAGTCAGNCCATTTTCTGCTATTTGTTTAGGCAGCAGATGTTCACGTGCGATGTGTTCTTTTTCCAGTTCCGTGTAACCGGAAAGACGGATAATTTCCATCCGGTCTTTAAGCGCAGGCGGGATATCCTGCTGAACATTGGCTGTGCAGAAAAATAAGACATCCGAAAGATCAAATTCTACTTCCAGATAGTGATCCATGAAAGTATGGTTCTGTTCAGGGTCAAGTACCTCAAGCAAAGCAGCGGCAGGATCACCCATCACACCGTAAGACANTTTGTCGATTTCATCAAAAAGCAGCAGCGGGTTTTTGTGTTTTACTTTCCTTAAAGATTGAATTACTTTTCCGGGCATTGCACCGATATATGTTCGGCGGTGTCCTCTGATTTCTGCTTCGTCGCGTACTCCACCAAGACTCACATGCGCAAATTTTCTACCTAATGCTTCCGCAACAGAACGCGCCAGAGATGTTTTTCCNACACCGGGAGGTCCTACCAGACAAATGATAGGTCCTTTCATTTTTCCTACCTGCTGAGCCACAGCAAGGTATTCAATAATACGTTCTTTGACTTTCTCTAATCCGTAATGCCGTGCGTCCAGCACTTTTTCTGCTTTTTCGAGGTCAAAATTATCNTCCGTTATTTCTGCCCATGGCATGCCCAACAGCCAGTCTATGTAATTCCTGACTACATTTGCTTCTGAAGACATGGAAGGCATCATCTTCAGTTTCTGCAGTTCCTTTTCTGCCATCTCCCTGGCTTCTAAAGAAAGTTCCATATCCGCGATTTTCTTGGCGTACTCCTCCATTTCCGCTTTACCGTCTTCACCTTGACCTAATTCTTTCTGGATGGCTTTGACCTGCTCATTGAGGTAGTATTCTTTTTGGGTTCGGCCTATCTGTCCCTGTACACGCTCCTTTAGTTTNCGCTCTACTTTTTTAAATTCCTTTTCTTCAAGCATTCTTCCATAAACAATTTCCAGTCGTTTTTTTGGATCATTGTTTTCCAGTAAAGCCTGCTTTTTCTGCAGATCCATGTTCAGCAGAGGGGCAATACGGTCTGCCAGAATGTGCGGATCTTCTGAATCAATGGACAGCTTTTCGATACCTTCTGTACGACGTTTCACATCCTTCAGGTAACGTTTGAATTCAGCACGGGTATTCTTGCTGAGGGCATGCAGTTCTGGTGCATCAGAAGCTTCTTCGGGGATTGGTTCTACAATTGCGGCAAAATGTGGTTCGTCCATATGAGCNTCAATCAGACGGCCTCTGGTTTTTGCCTCAAAGAGTGCTTTTATNGTACCGTTATGGAGACGCATGATCTGCAAAACCTTNCCTATTGTTCCTACACGAAATAGATCTTTTGCCTCAGGTTCTTCAATCAGGGGGTCTTCTTGAGCAACGACAAAAATTTGACGGTCACCTTCAAGGGCTTTTTCGAGAGAGGCAATTGAAAGAGAACGGCCGATGAAAAAAGGCGCTGTCATTTGAGGAAAGACCACGATATCACGCATTGGCAACATAGGTAGCGCAATTTGATTTGGTCCAGTAGTTTTTTCCTGGGCTCCGCCGGGCATAAACTTCCTTTTATTGAGTTAGGTGAGTGAAGTCCNCAAAGATGCTTGGNTGTTGTANAAGATCNGCAAACAGTNAGGATNCATGATCCTTTTACATAAATCACAAACTGACAAGCCTATTTGCTTATAATACTTTATCGATTAGCTCTTGAAATAGCAAGTAATCAAGGTTCTTTAGTTTAATTTATGAGCACGCGTTTATAAAGGAGGCAATGCGGTTGCGCTCATTTCAACACAGAATTTCTGACCTTCCATGTAGCGCTTAACTTCCTGAAATTCCCTGCGGTGATTTTGATTCCCAATGACGCTGCGCAGATGAAACTCCGCATTACGCTTTGCTCCCGAAACTGCATCTTCAGCAATTAATGCGCAGGCCCGGCTTTTAACAATAACGTCAAGGTTTCCGCGGTCCAGGACTTTGTAGTTCGGATCAAATGATGTTTTTATGCTCTCNGCAGTTGAGGNGCATCCGTTGANTAAAATGAAGCAAAAAATGGCGAATAAAATTATACGGGGCATTATTTTCTATAGTGTAGGCTTGACAACTCTTGAGCCGTTCTCCAAACTAGCAATAACAGCAATATTGTATTTATGCAGACTAAAAGTATTCAGTCGATAAAAAATCTTTTTAACCTTTATTAAGTGCAACCTTCATGCAGATCACACAGTCTACACAATTATTTTCACGTGCGCAGCAAAGTATTCCGGGGGGAGTAAACAGTCCTGTCCGTGCCTTCAAATCCGTAAAGATGAATCCTCTNTTTATCAAAAGTGCTCAGGGTTCAAAACTATTTGACGTGGACGGTAACGAATATATTGACTATGTAGGTTCCTGGGGGCCGATGATTTTAGGCCATGCTCATACTGAAGTTGTCCGCAAACTTGAAGAAACTCTGCGGAAAGGAACATCGTTTGGCGCTCCGACTGAAGGTGAAATTGAGTTAGCCGAAATTGTCTGCGGGGCGGTGCCAAGTGTGGAAATGCTGCGTCTTGTTAATTCCGGGTCAGAAGCATCGATGGCAGCTCTCCGGGTAGCCCGCGGTTATACCGGCCGTGACAAAATTATTAAATTCGAAGGTTGTTATCACGGCAGCGTGGATCCACTGCTGGTTCAAGCAGGATCTGGAGCAATGACTTTAGGAATTCCGGATTCGCCAGGAGTTCCGGCTGCCTTTGTAGAACTGACTCTGCAGGCCAAATTTAACGACCTTGCGTCTGTCATCAAACTTGCTGATGAAAATTCCGGTGAAATTGCTGCCGTGATTTTGGAGCCAGTGGCCGGAAATATGGGNATGATTCCTCCGGAACATGGTTTTTTACAAGGCTTGCGTGATCTCTGCGACCGTGAGGGTATCTTGCTGATTTTCGATGAAGTAATGAGCGGTTTCCGTGTTGATTACGGAGGGGCTCAAAACATCTTTGGAATTATTCCGGACATGAGTATTTTCGGTAAAGTAATCGGAGGAGGGCTTCCAGTTGGAGCATATGGAGGCCGTCAGGATATCATGCTTCAAGTGGCCCCTGCAGGTCCTGTGTATCAGGCAGGGACACTGTCAGGAAATCCACTTGCGGTTGCTGCGGGATTAACTACTCTGGGTATTTTAAAAGAAGAGAATCCTTATCCGGAACTTGGTCAAAAAACAGCATGGCTTTCCGGAGAATTTGAATCCGCTGCTGAATCTGCCGGAGTTGCGCTTCAGACCCAGGCCATGGGCAGCATGTTCGGGTTATTCTTTTCAGCAGAACCGGTGAAGAATTATGAACAGGCGCTTAAGACTGATANAGAGCAGTTCACCCGTTTTTTCCGGAGTATGCTGAAACAGGGGATTTATCTGGCACCCTCAGCATTTGAATCGCTTTTCGTCTCAACTGCCCATTCTGAGGAAGATCTNGAACGTACCGCAACAGCATTTCCAAAGGCATTGCGTGGAGAATGAATTCAGTCAGAAGATTAAATGAAGGGCTAGAAAGCTGATTTATGAGAATTATTATTTCCAGCCTAACTTAGGTTTTTCGTCAGGATGGGTGATTTCGCTGATCCTGACGCCAAAGCGGTCATTAATAACTACTACCTCTCCGCGTGCAATTAAACGGTCGCCGATTAAAACGTCAATCGTAGAACCGACTATCTTGTCCAGCACGACCACAGTCCCTTGTTTCCAGAGCATGACCTCATTCAGGGAAATGTCGGTACGGGCAATTTCNGCCTGCATCACATGCGATGCATCTGCNAAAAATTTAAGNTTGTGCAGTGTGGATTCCTGCTCCGGAGTTTCTGCGCTCATGGACGGTTCTTCTTATTAAGCTAATTTTCGTAGGTTGACTTGTTTCATTAATCTTGCGATTATCAGATGAATTCGATCTACTATAACATCTATTTACATTATACGGTCTAACGGCCAATGACACAATAAGCAGGAGCGCACACTATGTTTGGTTTAGGCATTTGGGAACTTTTAATAGTTTTGGCAATTATCGTTGTTTTATTTGGAGCAAAACGCTTGCCTCTAATTGGTGAGGGACTTGGCGGAATGATTACCAATTTTAAAAGCGCGACCAAGAAAAACAAAGATGATCAAGCAAAAATTGATGAAAATACTACTGTAATAAAAGAAGACAGCACAGTTGTAAAAGAGGAGAAAAGCTGAACGCAGGTGTTATTTCTTTGGTTTGGGTTGAATCACCAGATTCATGCTGACTTTTAATTCTTTGAGTCGTGCAATGACTGGCACAATTGACCCGTAATCCACTTTTTCGTCAGCTTCCACATCAACCAGCCATGGTTTTTTCTGACCCTTGGCCCATTGTTTAATTTTATCCCCTAGCACTCTCTGACTCTCGNCCTCANTACTCCCACCGATACGGGTGTTTCCTAAATACAAAACTCCGGATTTGTCAATCACCACCCGCAGAGGTTCCTGCATAGGTTTCATTTTATCCTGGTTGTAACTGTCTTCAGGAAGATCCACCTGAATAATATGGTTTACTATTGGAGCAGTTACCATGAAGATGATCAACAAGACCAGCAGAACATCCACAAAAGGTGTAACGTTTATTTCGCTCAGTGGTTCATTCTGATCCCAGGAGCCGCCCATGTACTATCCATTCAAAACGATTAGTAAGTTCCATGCCGTAATTACNCATAGTGTTTGTTAAAATACGGGCCNGATTACGGAAATNATTGTAGGCCATTAAAGCAGGTATNGCTGCAAGTAACCCTGCAGCAGTAGCAACCAAAGCTTCTGAAATTCCAGGGGCAACTGAGGCAAGACTGGTAACTCCGGAAGTTCCTATGCTTTGAAAGGAATTGATAATTCCCAGCACCGTTCCGAATAAACCAATGAAAGGAGCCGCGCTTGAAATAGTTGCCAGGATGTTTAAACGGTTTTCTATGAAAGCGTATCTTTCATTAATTGTCTGTTCAATCACCCTTTGCAACTGTTGACTAAGATGNGGGAGCATTGATGNGNTTTCTGTAATATCAGGTCTTGAGCGCTGTATTCGCTGGCTCATTCTGGCTGCTTCCTGATACGTGGCAGAGTACATTGATGCAAAAGCAGAATAAGGAAAATTTGATGATACTTTTTTGATTTGATTAAGACTGGATTCGTTGAGGTAGATTTGGTAAAACTTCTGATTTTCTTTGCGGATATTTATATACTGAAGTGTCTTTATAATGATGACGGCCCAGGAAAGGGCCGACATCAAGGCTAAAATGAGCAAGACGAGCTTTGCGATAAAACTCCCGCTCAGTACCATACCGACTATGCTCGTTTCTCCTAACCATTCGGTGAGCATGATTCTAAGAAAAGTCAATTAGTGGCAGAGTCGTAATGTTTTTTACAGGCGGGTGAACTCTACCCGTCGATTCTTAGCCCAGGAAACTTCGTTACTGCCGGAGGCTGCCGGACGTTCCTCACCAAAACTGACCATAGAAAATTGTGATGGATTTGCTCCCAGACTGACCAGGTAGTCTAAGACAGCTTTCGCGCGTCTTTCTCCTAAAGCCAGATTGTATTCATTGGTTCCACGCTCATCACAGTGACCTTCCAATTGAATCTGTACATCTGGGTTTTCTGCGATCCACTCATAATTAATATCAATGATCTCTGCAAAGGTTGGGCTGATTACACTCTTGTCGTAGTCAAAATAGACCAGTTCCATTTCAAAAACAGCAGTATCCGTTTCTTCAGGTGGAGCAGAAATAATTGTGACAGCTTTTGGTGCCTCTACACTTTTATCTGCGTCCTGTTCAACCGCTATTTCAGCCTCTTCTTTGATTACTTCCTGCTTTTGTGCTACTGCTCTCTTTTTTTCTTCAATTTTAGGCTCTATTTTCTTTGGCTCAGGTTCCGGCTCAGGCTCAGGCTCAGGTTCCGGCTCAGGCTCTGGCTCAGGCTCTGGCTTCGGCTCTGGCTTCGGCTCTGGCTTCGGCTCTGGCTCAGGCTCTGGCTCTGGCTCTGGCTCTGGCTCTGGATCTGGCTCTGGCTCTGGCTCT
>NYXK01000013.1 GCA_002685535.1 Deltaproteobacteria bacterium | reverse complement strand
CGCGTCGTAGGCGTCGGCAACATTAACCTTTTGCGTTGCAGGCGTGAGAGGCATCTGTTCCAGCTTGTCGGTGAAAACAGACTCTTCCTACTACTTGTTAAAAATATGCTTTTGCGGGTCCGGACTGAGATGTAGATTTTCATGAAATTATACGACTTATTGTGAGATGTCGATCAAAAGACTGAAGACGAGTTCCGGGTCTGCTAAAGCAATTAGAGGATAAATCATTAGTCGTGCCATCGATTTGCTACTGCATCTATAGTGACCACCTTCAATTATGAAATACCCATAACGGGTAGTATTAAAAGCCATCTAATAATTGAAGGCCTAGTTAGCTGGCTATAATTCAATCCTACTTGAAAGGTGTAAACGCAGTCGATCTCAAATCTCACATCTGTAGATCCCAAGATTCAAAGTTCACTTGAGAGGAAAACTCAAACGGAAGTAAGACCCCAACAGCTTTGATAGTCATAGCGAATCTAACAGATAAAGCAATGTGTATCTATCTCAACGAAGACCGGTTCCAGGCGATCCAAGAAAGGATTAACGGGTCAAGATTCAGACGTGAATGCCGACGGCTAGTTTCGAAATTTTCCTCGACCCAAGAAAGATACCCTCGCCCGCATACAGAAGGAGCATCCGTCCAACAGACTCCTCGGAAAGCAATTTTCAAGAGACCCGACTCTCTTACGCTTCCAATGTACGCAAGCTACCGCAAACATGTGGGCGCTCAAATTGTGGAGGGAGCAACTAATCCAAAGAATCATCGAGAGCAGGTCTCTGATGAAGGATCGCAGACGCTCTTCAGCGGATGAATTACCCGCGTACACAATATCAAGTCACGTTTGGTAAAAAGAGTGTGTCCAAGGTCATTCTTTGATTAAATGGAAGAAGTTACAATTGCAATCATCTACAAGCAACTCTATTATGAATAAATTTGTTGCATGCTTTGATTGAGATTACGTAATATCTGCACTCGCCGCCATTTTTATAAGCCAGCGTAGTTATTGGAGTGTTTGCAGTTATGGGGCATCCTGGTGTTGATGACCCCTTTACCACCTCGCTTAAATTATGTGCCAACTCGCTTAATTCAAGTGCTTGACAACACCACCTCGCCTAATTTGACCACCCCTTGCCCCACCTGACGCACACATCCACCTCACTTGATTACTGAATAAATCATGATCGATCACCTACCACCCTCATAATTCGGATGTCTTGTTCCATCATACTCATAGCCCACACCCCTCTAGTAGGTATACATCTTGATAAACCTCCTGCATGCCTCTCTCGACGTCGCAACGCTAGCCACATCAAGAGTCATTTCCTAAGAGGAACACACACATTATCTTCTTACTGTACAATCTCAAGATAGTCAGCGTCAACATGGTCAGGGCATAGTATAACCACAGCCATCATCTCGCAGTATTGTTGCTAGTGTGCTCACGATCATTAATTATGCCAGGCTAGGAACCAGAGGTTACAGCAGGCGTATTGAGGATGGGCTTGCAAAAGCTAGATCTGTAATATACGCTCTCAAATATACGATATAACACAATTATCGGGGTTAAATTTGTATTCATGCTCCCGTTGAAAGTAACAAACATGTAGAATTCTCAGATTAAATAACAAACGAAATCACTGATCGACTCTAAGCATATCTCTCCCTTCGACAAACATTCTGATATCCAATCCAAATTCCAGAAGAGTGCCCTGTACCGATATCCGTCGGTCGGCAAGCCGGCCTCGTAACTTGCTCTGCGTGCGTTGCTAGTAGCCTCGAAAGTGATTACATTCCTTTGCTGGGCCACTGAGGAACTGGAGAACCAGAACTCGAAGACTTCAAGACTGTCCATCTTAGAACGGAGTGTCTTGTGACGAAAACACAGCTTAGAGATGGTAAGTGTTTTCGTCGCAGCTGCAGGAGCGGAAGGAAAACTCGCCGGTAGGAAGATGGAAAGTATCGTCACCACAGGTGCAGGAAGGTTCAAGACCATCCAAATCGGCCTCCCAATCGCCGGTGGGAAGATGGAAAGTGTTGTCACCACAGGTGCAGGAAGTTTCAAGAGCATCCAACTCGGCCTTCAAATCGCCGATGCTGTTGTCATCACCCTTTGCATCGAAACCATTCTGCCGAGTCTTAAATGTCGTATCATGTTCAGGCTTTCGGACGTTGCAGCGGTGAATGAACTGCTCGATAATCTTGGAAAAATTCTCACCAGTCGCATCAATGAGCCCATCCTCAGCGGCACTCATCATGTCAACCCGTCTGCAATTGGAACCGAGCTGACGTATGTCCATGGCGGATTGAGAAAGTTTCTTGGCCAGAAGGCTAAGATCCTTCTGCTGCAATGAGTTGTCCTTTATATCAAGATCGATTGGGCTGGCAGTCTCAACGGAGCATTGGTGGCCCTTTGGAGATTCCAGGGTGATATACGGAATCTCGGTTTCTGGGAGACTTCCGCTGAAGTCTTGCTTGTTGAGATCGATAGTCCTGGTNGTCTCAACNGATNCCATGGTGATGTTGTTNTCCGAGANGGCNGTCATGTCAAGGTCGATAGTGCTGCCAGTNTCATCCGAGCTTTGTCCNATGCCACTCTNGGTCCCTANAGTTCCTTCGTTTGAGGCTTTGACAGCTGTCTNGACTGCTTCTAGGAGCTCGCGCCTAGATCTCGGACTTCCTGGTAACTTGATTTTTATTCTCGCAGTGTCGAAAACCGGCTTCAATGGAGCCNGATCAGTGCCTCGGCCACTCTCCATTGNGTTTACAGTCTTTGGAGCAATATTAGCAGATACTGGAAAAGGATAGAGAATCTTCCTACTCTAGTGTNAAGCNTTGCTGCGTCCTTTGNGTTCTTGTCGTCCGGTCGATTGCACNCATGGTTGGAGACAGAANNCTNTGTATTANATCCATTTCCGCTTTGACTGGTAAGCTTGTTAGCCTTGTTTCCAGTATCACCTGGGCATCCGTACGTTGAGCAGCTCATCTTGNATNTATCGAACTGATTTTGAANTATNTGNTTCNGCACTGTTGAGNTTCANNGGAGATGNCCTTCAGATCTAGATAGAGGTTCAAATTCAAGTAGGCTTGCACNAGTANANCTGAAAAGCCCACAGGGATGATCCAAATGACCCACAGGGATGATCCGCAGGGACGCCCCACAGGATGATCCANTGATNCAGAGGGATGTTTCNTGAATTGGAAGACATACTACTCGTATCAAACNAGNGAATTATCTCAGGGAACCTTGACGCTATAGTTACGGCACGNGCNGCTGCCCCAACGCTTTGCCATTAANATTCCCCCTATCANGTATCGTTTCTATTGNCGGCACACANAAAAAGAANNTTCTTTTTAAAACNTATGCCGAGGGGCCATGAGTTGAACAACTTGGCTTCGGTGGAAGTTCTCTTGGACCTTATAAAGCTACCATTACCTTTACAGTAGACTTGATGTTGGTTTGTTGTTCGAATTCAAGTAACCGTTCTGACTATTCAAACTAGATAGTCGGGCCACTGGCCCTTGAAAGTTCGATAATAACATTTGAACTAGGCGGGAGGATAGGAGCCGGGGGAAATGTTAGCTTCGTCTGTACCGACCTCTCACACGACTTTCATCTGTTTTAAATCAAAGGGAGTCTCACTAGAATACAATTCACTTCACACCTTACCTTAATATCACATTTTACCTTTTCTACTTCTCTATATCGTTGTCTTGAGTTACTAATGACCGAACGTTACATGTTATGCCTCTTGAGCTAGCGCTCAGCGTTAATTGGTACCGTTACCGTCGTCTTCTAGCCCTTATTCTCTTCTTTCTTTGTTTTGCAGGCTCCACAACCAGATGGCTGTTGCAAGAACCCACTTGCCCCTCTCAGCTGCCACTATGATAAGAGTCAAACAGATATTCCAAGTGGCAATTTTCGTTGGCTGTGGTCGCCGCTCGCAATGCTCCATCCTACTTGTCGCACTGCTAGCTTGAGTATGATGGTTAGGAGCGAAATCTTGAACTGGCAGCCTCAGTGAGTTCCTCCGGCCCACAGGCGAGTCCAGGAAGATGCTTATGAATGGCGCCAGTAGTGCCTCTACCTCCTGTAGAATAGTTAAACACCCATTTTGTAAGAGGCGAATGACAGGACTTCAAGAAAGTGGTTGCTGATTCCCCGAATGAAAAAATAGATGTTTTAGGCTTCATGAGTATTGACTGGACATTGGTCTCGATATTCTACTAGTGGCAAGCAAAGCAGAGCTTTCAATAGTTCTTCTCAAAAAGTTTCATGGTTCTTGGTTCCAGAACTCCTCGTACGTATGTTCCTAGATCTTAGGAACGTTTGTCGCCAAAGTCCAGTTGTAGCCGCTTATAAACTGCTCATAATTCTTAAGTTGCTGTTGGCGGAGTTTCAAGGTTTTTGTCGCAAGCAGTTCTTTTACAGGGTCGGTGATGGGTTTCAAGGCGTCGTGAAGTGGATATTGGGGATTCGAGAGACTACTCGCAACAACCCAATGAGCCAGTTGTGGCTGTTTCAAACGGAGTATCTGCATGCTTTTAGTAATCGCTCATACAGACTTATTCCAACTGACCTCTTCGACTTCAATGAAGATATTTTTCCAGTCGGATGCAACTTGAAGTGCTTGCAATTTATCCCGAATATAGCATACTCTATCGAGTAAACCTCCAAGAGGATGACAGTCGACTTGTCCAAGCACAAACCCAGCGACTCTGAAAATGGAAACTTGGAAGATTTCTTGACAAGCAATCGCGACGAATTGGTCTGCGATACGCGACGGGACTCTGGTCGGCGGTAACCACTCCAGACCCCACGGTGTCCCGTCATATGCCGGCAGCATATGAAGAACTTGCCCCAGGTTATCGACCCCAAACTCGTCTGTGGTGTACGAGCGGTTCAAATTTTGCCCTTGAGAAAGTATGTGGAGCATATCAAGCTTTGGGTGCCTCTTCTTATCATCAGTGCGAACCGGTGAGTGCGTGGTTGCGGCTTTCTCCTTGTTTGTGGTGGGCCATTTCCGAAACTTCATCTTTCGCCACGAAGCGTCCACGCCCCCTTGGGAATGCACCGAGCCCATACTGGCGATTAAGAAGAGTAAGTTGCCTTTGGAACCGCCTTGGAAGCCTGGTATAACAGTTGATGGACTGGATGAGACAGTAGCAGAGGGAATTGCTTATGGGAACGAGAGAGATAAAAAGAAGGGGAATAGGAGACTTATAGGTCGGCGTACTTCCTCTTATGACTCAGATATCGACCTGGCTCGTATCTGCATGTGGAGTGGGTTTTCGTCCATCAGGCTTTGAACGAATCAGTGAAACACGGTGGATTCCCTACTCGAGCTCGATAAATGGTGAGTATGTGCTTCCGCCCGGTCGCTCAATGAAACTATCCTTAGCTGTAAGCACCGCCCCAGATACATACATGGCGCTAGTCAGGCTAGCGAGCTTGAATGTAAAGCATGAAGCGAGGGATATCGCGCGCGAGAAATGTGTTTGGATCACAGAACCGTGTGAGTGAATTTTTAGAACTGAATCTGATGAAAGCCTAGAGAGCGGATGCTTCTTCTAAACGCTCATTGGAGCGGCTCTCATTTGAGCGGACTCGTTCCCCTTGGGGTACATATGAGAGTTGAAGCGGTGGTCACTCATGGCCACCTCGGTTCCGTCCTGGTAGAGGTCACCAAGACTCCACCCTGTTACGGATCAGGAATCCTAAGACCGTAATCGAACAGGACAAAGTGATTCTCCTTGCTGGGACGTAAAGCAGTGTACTTGCTCACGGCACCTCCCAGTGCGAGTCAAGGGTACCACAATGCTTGATCTGAAGGGTGAGCAACCAATGACCCATGCAAGGTCTGTTTGCGTTAATCGTCTTTGGGATAGGACATGGATTATAGGAACAGACCCTCCGATGAACAGTACTCCACCCCCTTCTAATCTTTCTTTCTTGGATAGCAGCAGAACCATCCAACATTGTAGCTAGATCAATATCCCTAGAGAGCCGGTATTGACTGGTCGTTCATCCAAATCTGAGCAAGTTTGGATTTCGCGACTAGCGATCTTGGAGCATTGCTCCCATTGCAGTGTTCTTAACAAGGCAACATGCACCATCCCAAGAGGGAGAATATAACCTTACTTAAGATCAGTTCCGATTGCCCCCCTCCAATATTGTCAAAACCTGAACGCTTTTCCTGTTCGGAAAATCTTCTAGCTCAGACAGCGGAGTGATACGGAAGGCACTCTCGTTTTAAACATTTCATGGCCACGATACAAATTTAGAACTGAGTGAGCGACGTAATGGATACACCTTGCTTGACGGGCACGCTGAAGAGTAACGAAATTAGAGCACATTAGATGAACCACCGGATGAGTTCATGGATCATATTCTCTGCCGAGATCATCTCAAATATGATAGGGCGATGAAGGTGAACAGCACTTAGCGAGCGAAAAAGGGGCATCTTTTGATTGGAACCAAATAAGCGAGCTCCTTCTTAATATTTGATCACAAAATTATGATACTGAAGAGATGACTAGTACAACACGTATACATGCCCTAGAAAGTGACATTACATGTTGAGGCAGTGTCGTGCCCTTCGTAAACTAGGCTCCCTTCCCTAGATTCATATTCTAGGTTTCAGTCTGGTGGCACTTTAAAGCAAGAACGGGAAAGAGGATATCGACCAAGCTCCTTCAATCACGAGATTTCACTTCTTGTTTCTTTGAAGTGACAGATCTCGATTATTCCCTGAGGAATCCTTCACGGCATAACTCCTTTCNGAGGCAAACACGCCAGGCGTCTTTGCCCTCNTATGCCATCGNANTGCACTNANCCTTCTGACAGCNATATCAAGCAGGGACAAGGNTCAACGCTGNNCCCATCATNATANTNGCTNAGCTTCGGNANTATNAGAGCTGNAGTAACTGTTGTGGGNGCGAAGGTNGAAGGAGCCTANTTTGAGACGTATCCAGCTGCAAAACTATGCATCACTGACTTCGGAGCGGGGCGCTGCTGTGACTGAGAAGGGTAATCGGAGTGCCTAAGGCAGAGCAGCTGGACTGTAGGCTGTATAAAAGGCTTTAGATTCCTATCGATTGTGGTTGATCCGTAATCACTTCTTTCATCGCCCACTGCGTGTGAGTAAGGCATCTCATTTGCACTCCCGCTGGATAGAATAATTGAATGAGACCATGGAATCAATGACTGAGCCTTCGAATGATGCCTCTGCTGCGTACGTACGCATTATTTACTTTCTGCTGAGCGCTTGGCTGACCTGCTGATAGAGCCGCACTTGACGACCATGCGACAGCCCTCAACCCANATGTAGCTAGCTGTTCAAGCGACACAAGTGAATCTTCAGACGATGAGGTTGAGCCAACCACTGAGGGTGTACGTGTCCGATGAGGCTCGTGATATAGTATGTCGAACTTGACAAGCATAGGAATCTGCATCATCAATTCGCGAAAATCCTTATGTCGCGCAATTAANAGGTATCATGTCTAGTCCATNTTGGCTGCCTCNTTCTGACAGACTCTAGTTTTGTCGACTCAGTATAGCNAAGAGATGGAAGCGTATCAAGATGGCTGCAAATGTCAGNACTACTCCATNCTNCAAGNTCGATTGAATGTGATAGATGGCACAATTGGTGAGCCGTCGTCTTCACGACATNNNTATCCTCCTTCTTACATCTTCTGTAGAATATTTGACACAGCAACAAAATGCGTTGCAGGCAATTCAGGGTATAAATTTTTTCCGCCATCGATAGATATGGAACACGTGAGGCTGACAGATTACGTAGAGAGAGCCGGCAGATTCCAAGAAGACTTGATGGATGCAGCTAGCGACATCAAATTGCTTAATAAAGATAAGAGATNGCTATGTGGTATGTAAGAACCTTCACTGGCCTGATTTCTACTTACGAGACAAAGAGAGGAGACGCGTCCAAGATATGGTCATAGGTCGTTTGGTTCGTAGCAAAGAAGATTTGACTATCGAGAACCGCGATCTGAAGAGCAAGCTTGGATTAGTTGCAGGCATATGTCGTGGCTTCACTGAGACAGAAACAGCGAACCAGGGCCACATGATAAATAGAGACACTCAAGCAAGTATAGATTCGAACATGGAAGGCCGAGCAAGAAAGCGGACCAGACAAGCTACAGCGAATCGCTTGCAAAATCGGCTTCCTCCACACTCGCGTCAAGATTCTCAGCCCCACCTACAGAAGATTTCCAAATCACGTGATGTGATGATATGGTGATACTGTACAGTAGCATAAAACCGACCCACTGACTATTGGGGAATATTTACCGTATCTGAACTGGTCAGAACAAACGGTATAACATTTCCAAAACAATCCTCTACTCAGAAATGGCGGAAGGCATTATCAGGTGTCCATGGACCGACCAAGCACTCGGCCTTAATTTGTTCTAAAAATAGGCAGCGCTTCTCCCACCACGCTTGTACTTGGGCGGGCGGCAGATGCACCCGATCTACCTCAGCATCCTCTCCTTCAACACTAACCCATTGTATTGTGGTCTACATCCAGCATTGCCATTATCGTGACTGCGTGTCTGTATACTGTCTTTTTATTCTTTGGGTCTCTTGTACCCGCAAAGAGTCGACTCCTGCGAAAATCCGACGGGCGCTTTTCTCGTTCGCAGCCTTGTAAGGACCCTTTGGGTTTGCACTAGTTATTGCTAATTACCACTAGCTTTCCTTCGATAAGGATGTCAGGCATCGAAACAGCAGGCCTTGCCCTGGGCATGATATCTGCTATCATTTCGATCATCGATGCTACCCACCAAGTCTACGAGGCTGTCAAGGACGAAGCGGGTCTTCCAACAAATTTCAAGAAATCAGCGACAAAACTCCCTCTTATCTCGAAACTTCTCGAAGATGCGGAGATATACGTCAAGACAGCGGATGAGGCGACGGGGATTGCCTTTACGCCTACTTTGGAGGACTGTAGAGCTCAAGCAATACAGCTTCAGGATTTATTCGGAAAGGTCATGCCGGAAGACGGTGAATCGAGGTGGGATCGATATGTGAAAGCTGCTCGGACTATTGGAAAAGGTGGTCGTGTAGAGGATTTGGTTAGGAGGATTCTGGACGACTTGCAGCTCTTAGCAACGAGGTTTCCAGAAGTAGCAACCCAAAGAAGGAAAGAACAGCTGGCAATGGCCGTCGAGGAGGTGACTAAGATGGAACCTTCCCTCCCTGATGGCTTCGAACAAATGCCGACATACGCACACTATGGCAGCGGCGCTCAAAACAACATCACTGGCCAGCATATCAACTCCGGTGGCAATCAAATGTATGGTTCTGGTCAACAGTATATCGGTACCAATCACATCGGTACGCCTTCTCAGTCTTCACCATAGTAAGGAGGGTTCTTAGTTAATCAGTAGTGTAGTAAACAATCATATTCCAAACAAAAATGTCAGTGTTGATGACATAGATCGATCTTGTCTCCGCACCTTGCGATGCCCTGATACACTGGCTATCAAGAATCGGCTGAAAGAGAGCAAAGACAAGTTGCTTCACAAATCAATCGAGTGGATCCTTCAAGACCCGCAATATCTCGATTGGAGAAATGGAGACGACGTCTGTTTGCTCTGGATCAAGGGCGGCGCCGGCAAAGGGAAGACTATGATGTCGATTGGCCTTATCGAGCGGCTATCACTCCTACAAGATGAATCTACCGTGGTGACGTATTTCTTCTGCCAAAATGCCGACTATGAGCTTAACACCATTGAAGCGATTCTCAAGGGTCTAATTCTGCAATTAGTGAATCAGCAGAAGGAGCTCAAAATATCTTTGCGATCTCGTTGGGATACTACGAACGAGCGTTTCAAGGAGGAAATTACCTCGTGGCGGGCGCTCTGGGACATCTTTTTAGAGATGTTAGAACACTGCAAGTGTAAGAGAGTGTACGTGGTTGTCGATGCTCTCGATGAGTGCCAAGATGATGGCATCGCCGATCTCCTGAAGCTTCTTGTCCGAACGGGACTTCATCGTCCTTCCAAAATCAAGTGGCTATTAACAAGTCGACCGTTAGATAGCGGTGAGCGGGAGTTGCTATCTGGATCTGACCAAGTGCTCGTCAGCCTGGAGCTCAACTCAAAACATGTTTCTGAAGCTGTACAGATTTATATTACTTCCAAAATGGATGAGCTCGATCGTCGCTGCAGCTATGGAGAAACACTACGGCGCAAGATACAGAACGAGCTTACTGAAAAGGCTGAGGACACGTATTTGTGGGTAAGCTTGGTATGTAAGAGGCTCGAAAGTGTGCATCGGGACGAGGCATTGACTACGATTCAAGACTTGCCGCTAGGGCTATATCCTCTTTATCATCGCGTCCTCATTCAGCTCAGCTCAGGTGAGTCAGCGGCTGTAAAGGGATGTATGCGTCTCCTCAGGGTAATGATGCTGGCCTATCGACCCCTGAATATGGCAGAGGTTGGTTGCGTGTCAGGCCTGTCTGACGAATTGGCTATTATTGAAGCGCTGGTTGATCGATGTGCTTCATTTCTCAAGATGCGTGGAACCGACATCGAATTCGTCCATCAATCGGCTCGAGACTACTTGACCGGAGAGAATGGCCAATCCATTCTCAACTCTGATGAATATTACGGGCATGCTGGCGTTGCACTAGGTTGTTTGTCATATCTTTCTCAACGACTCAAGGTTAACCTGGTTGACCTACCGCGACCTAATTCGACCAGGGAAGTGATGAAATGGAATGGACTGGCGGCCAGCGTAGCCTACGCAGCCACCTTCTGGGTGCAACATCTTGATGACGCCAAGAACACCACGACTGTTCAGAAAGCTCTTACTGCGCATGGGGAAGTCGGTATATTCCTCCACACTAAGTTATTAGAGTGGCTAGAGTGTCTTAGTTTGTTAGACAAGCTCCCACGCGCTGTTGAGGCTTTTAAGACATTAGCAGACAATTCAGACGTAAGTAAATACATCGGATTTAAAGCATTACTCGCTAATTAAAGACTCGTTAGTTAAAGAAGAACTCTTTCCTATCAATGCTTGTGCAGGATGCTACACGTTTCTTGTTGCGACACTACCGGACACTGGCGACCTGGCCGTTGCAGACCTACAGTTCTGCAGTAATCTTTAGTCCTCAAGCAAGCTTTGTGAGAAACAATAATCTAGACAAGGTTCCTACGTGGTTAAGAAAGCTGCCCAAGTTAGACGACGTATGGGCATCTTTAATTCAGACGCTCGCAGGCCACTCTGGCTCGGTCTGGACCGTCGCCTTTTCGCCAGATGGCAAGCAGATCGCGTCAGGATCTGCTGATAAGACTATTAAGCTCTGGGATGCTACAACAGGCGACCTCCAGAAGACGCTCGCAGGCCATTTAGGCTGCGTCAGAGCCGTTGCTTTTTCACGAGACAGCAAGCAGATCGCGTCAGGGTCTACTGACGAGACTATTAAGCTCTGGGATACTAGGACAGGTGACCTCCAGAAGACGCTCGTAAGCTACTCAGGCTGGGTCAGAACTATCGCCTTTTCGCTAGACGGTAAACAGATCGTGTCAGGGTCTGATCACGAGACTATCAAGCTCTGGGATACTAGGACAGGCGATATCCAGAAGACGCTTGTAGGCCACTCTGGCTCGGTTTGGACCGTCGCCTTCTCGCTAGATGGTAAGCAGATTGCGTCAGGGTCTGCTGACGAGACTATTAAGCTTTGGGATGCTACAACAGGCGACCTCCAGAAGACGCTCGTAGGCCACTGGAGCTGGGTTACAGCCGTCGCATTCTCGCTAGACAGCAAGCAGATCGCGTCAGGGTCTGCTGACGAGACTATAAAGCTCTGGGATGCTACAACAGGTGATCTCCAGAAGACGCTCGTAGGCCACTCGGGCTGGGTTAAGGCCGTCGCCTTCTCGCCAGACGGCAAGCAGATCGCGTCAGGGTCTGCTGACAAGACTATGAAGCTCTGGAATACTACGACAGGCGACCTCCAGAAGATACTCACAGGCCACTCGGACTCGATCTCGGCTATCGCCTTCTCGCTAGACGGCATACAAATCGTATCAGGGTCTAGTGACAAGACTATTAAGCTTTGGGATACTAGGATAAGCAACTTTCAGAAGATACTCGTAGGCCACTCGGGCTGGGTTACAGCCGTCGCCTTTTCGCCAGACAGTAAGCAGATCGCGTCAGGGTCTAATGACAGGACTATTAAGCTGTGGGATACTACAACAGGTGACTTCCGGAAGACGCTCGTAAACTATTCGAGCTCAATCTGGGCTATTGCCTTTTCATTAGACAGCAAGCAAATCGCATCAGGATCTGATGACGGGACTATTAAGCTCTGGGATATTAAGACAGGCGACCTTCAGAAAACGCTTATAGGCCACTCGAGCTCGGTTAGGGCTATCGCCTTTTCGCTAGACGGTATACAAATTGCGTCAGGGTCTAGTGACAAGACTATTAAGCTCTGGGATACTAGGACAGGCGACCTTCAGAAGATACTTGCGGGCCACTCGGGCTGGGTTACAGCCGTCGCCTTCTCGCCAGACGGCAAGCAGATCGCGTCAGGGTCTGATGACAGGACTATTAAGCTGTGGGATATTACTATATCCCTAAAAGTCCCTAAATTTCTCGGCAGCTCTCTTGGTAGTCATTTCACGTTTCTTGAATGGCAGAACATCAAGACCTCAGAGCCGGTTACCTCCCTAAGATTCTCTACAAACGGCCGATGCCTTGTAACAAATATCGGGGAGATTAAGATTGAAAACACCCTAACGCAAGGCTTTGATTTTGAATCATCAAATAATCTCTGGGTAGGTAATCAGTGGGTGAGTTATGGAGCAGTGCCTATTTTTCTTTTACCAACAGATTTCGAGTCACAATGTTATGATGTAAGAGGAGATCAGGTAACCATCGGGCTTAGGAACGGCCGAGTTTTAAGCTTCGATATTGATTGTATGAGCTTGAACTCAATATACAAAACTTCGGCGTAATCATAGCTCACTTTGGAATATGTGTTATTTTGATAACTTTGACAACTTTGATAAAGAGGGGTTGAGGGTGTTTAATGTTAACATACCGTGCTAGCAATAATCGGCTGTTGCTGCGATTTGGTTCTAGTATTGTCGGATACGTAAGCGTAGAAAGGCTCACCGAAATCGATGTCTATTCCAGATCGAAACTTGTAGGGAGTCATGTCGATTCTAGATATGGTTTGGTAGCGAGCCTCTTAGTGTATCGAGACCTGGCTCGCTCACAGCACACTTCTGGGGCATCATTGGGCCTGAAAGATTTTACACTGGGACACGGATACTGTATAGATGTTCAAATGTTAATGACAACTTTGAGATACCTGGCGACAACATAGACCGGCACTCAATATCAGCATGAGAGCAGCACATATCCCCTCGAGAGTAACCGCCGTTATTCGATCGTTTCTATTGCGGACGTGTCTACTAAAATTGATGCCCGCTGGATTTGATATGAATACAGTATCGGGAAAGTCCACTCTACGTCCGTTATTCTATAAATATCACTAGCAGCATACTGTAAGTCTGCTTTCTACTAAGTCAGATTTTTATGTCACAGGAGAATAAAAGTGGCCGTTAACAATTAAATGGCAAACAAAATCAAGAAACTTTCTCAAGACTTTAGCGTCTCGATATGCTCGAATTGTTCTTCCTATATATGTATTTATAACTTTGATAAAGAGGGGCTCGGGGGAAGTAACTTTTAAATACTAAGCTACTCTGATTATCTTCCAGAAGGTTCAAGTTCGTTCTGTCGACGATGTAATGTGCTTGGTGCTTGATGGTCAGATGATGCTTCGCTTAGCCCTGTCGTTGAGGTGAGACTGAAAATCTCCTGGTGAGTGCGGAGGGGAAGCCGATTTTGCAAGCGACTGTAGAAGATTTCTAACATTGGAGTGATTCGGACTAGATCTCATGCTTGACACTTGATAAAAAGACGTTTATTTGTATTTCACTGGGTCTACATTCGTTCCTGATCGACACCGTGACATGTTGGCCAGTATGCTGACTTCCAACGATGAACCGGCTTGCTTTTGCTGCACCACTATAGTGCAGATCTCTTTTACAAGCCAATGAAGTTTCGAAGATCAGCTAAATGATCACAAACCGAATCTGTGCAGAGAAGCACCAGCGTATGATTGCCAACCCAAACGCTGAGTCACAGATGCAGCAATATCCTCGGGCGAAAGCAGTCAAGCGTGACAGTAAACCGACAGGCTTTCTATGCAGCATACAAGATTCCGCTAGACTTCCTCCGGGTCAGTTAGGCCAAGGTTTACCCCTGCTTCTTGCGCTAAGAAGTCCTTTGAGTACAAAAATCCCAGCTGACGCTTTCTACCTTTCCTATCCTACTGCTCCATGCCTCCATACTTCTGGACAACTTTTGAACAGGTATACCGCGTCCAAGATCATGGCCTGTGGTGGAGGTGATCGTATTTCGAATGGCAAGAAGAAAGAAAGATACCGTGGGATGGGTTCTCGAGGTGAGGAGCCGAGATAGTTCTGGGCGCCGTCTAATGATTTACCAGATTCCCCGATAATTGTTGATGATCTTGACCCGGCCAGCGACATCGATCAGCTGTTACCATTGAAGAAGCGACGGAGGGAACAGTGGCACCAATCTCCGAAGCTGTCGAACGTTACCGGAAGGCACTGTCTAAGTGTTCAGCAGTTCGGTGCTTACGACGATCTGATGACAGACACGATTCTAGATGGAGTAAGTCACCATTCTACCACAACTAGACCAACAAGAGCCGGGGCTTACATATATAGATATGCTACGGGGGTGCCATCCGGAAATACTCCACTACATACATCTCAAGGGTGGGAAATCGGAGTGGCNTCACATCAATCATACGAAACACGATTATCAAGGAGAAGGATTGTCGGGAAGCGGGACGTCAACTGCTCGAGATGGCTAGCTTTGCAAGTTTCTTCAGGGACCTGAGCTCCCCCACTGAGCAGCGGCTTTTCCAACAACAGATGAGAAGATATCTGAACCTTTACATGCCCGACTGTCCCTTTGAAATTTTGGGAACCAACCGGTATACAACGGATTTTCAAGACGCAAAGATTGCATGCCGGAAAGCCATACGGAGTGGCGTGACAATCAAGTATCTTACTGGTATAAGAATTCCTCTGACAGGTGCTGAAGTAGCGGAACTCAATAGCACAGGACAGAAATTCAGTATAATATGTACGACCCGAAGTGGCGGTGAAGAATTTCTTTTCGGACCAGCACGCTTTCTAAATCACGACTGCGAGGCAAACGCCCGCCTTGTGACGATTGCAAGATCGGGAATGGAAGTCGTGAGCACACGAGACATTGAGGTTGGTGATGAGATTACTGTCTACTACGCAAAGACTTACTTCGGAGAAGACAACTGCGACTGTCTTTGTAAGACCTGTGAGAATCTTTGCTGCAATGGCTGGGACCCGGAAAACCAAAAGCATTCTGACTGCTCCCGCATTCGAACTCCGGAGGATTCTCCCCGTGCCGAAACTCGATCCTGGACTCATTATGCTTGCCCAGGGGCTGCTAGGTTACAAGAGAGCGCCCTGTGCAGCCCATGTCCAGTATGCAAGCGACATAAGGAGCTGTTTGGGTACGATTGGCCAAAGTCGCAGCGCAGCGGCAGACGTGATACGGCAGAGCGGGACTATTCGGTTACATCCATATGAAAGCGCAAGGGAGGACTTTGTTCGAGCAGAAATATTTGGGAACCTAACTGTATACAAGTGTTCCGTTGATCATGGTTTTGTCTTGAGATTCTGCCGGTTGAGCGGCATTATAATTTGGTAACTTAGAGCTGTTTCACTAAAAGACAAGAGACTCCGAATTCCCAATCCCTTGGAATTAATAACGCCGTTTCTTTCGCACTCTCATCTGGAGGGGCAGAGAGCGCTTTTTGTTGGTCGCTTCTGATGTCGAGACATCCTGACGTCGTCGGACCTCGCAGGGACAGCGATGCTCTCGAGAATGCCCAGTTCTACTCTTGTGATCTGGCTGGCCGAAATATGCATCGAGCTTTTGCCTGTCTACGAACCAGTCTAGAGATTGCGGGAATGCACTGATACTACGACGATACAGCCGGTTGAAAACAAGCTGCAAATTCACTCGATCAGTAGGGTGGCGTACGTAAAAGGTGACCTCCTTTTGAAAACATCCACAGAGCGTGCAAATATCGCTTGCTCTGAGAAAACCGAGGGGGACGTCCTGGTTGAAGAATTGCGCATAGGGGTAATTGAGACCGAGGCTACGGATGAGATCGAGACTATTCGGGCTCCGAGAGAGAACCGATCCTCTACAGCAATATCGGCCACCCTCGAAGAGAGGCAACCCGTTGAGCTCAAAGAAGAAAGACACTGCTTTGAATGCACGAGCAATGCCCTCGATATCTTCCAGATGATACTGTATCTGGTCCTGAAGGTATTGCATACTGCCCACGTCGTCAATGCTTGGCTCCTTTCCTACTAGGGGTAAATTAAGCCGAAACTGCTGCTTCTTTGCATCATCCGGTAAGCCGGACCAATGATCTTCCCAACTGAGTTGTCCATTTAGTGAAAGAGACTGCAAAGCTGCCCGGTAGAAACGGGCCAACGTGCCGTCTTGGAAAAGGTTCCGAACATTTGAAGCAACCGGGGACGTAAGCTTTTGCTCATATCCTGTGCCAATCGAGAGGACTATGTCACATTCTCTATCCTCCCATATTCGCTGGACTTCTCGGAGCCCGGGTCGTACTGGATTGTTGTACTTCAGGCCGCCATCCTGGAATGTACCAAAGTCGCGTAGCTGTTTTGGTTTGAAATAACTGTATCTGTAAGCACAAAACACTTCCCGCAATCGTTACTGGGTCTTGCCTCGGCGCTGCAGTCGTGCACCTTGCTCTGTCATCAGTCAGCTTGAANAGTCTCANGACTGGAATACGTACGCTTCCCACAGTTTTATCTCCTCCGTCGGCCGTAGCGCGCGAAGGTGTTTGTATCCTGAAATTTTAGCCACGATTAAAGTGGGATACACAACTCACTTGAATTTTTGTGCTGGCCATTACCGTTATAGTTGGAGATCAAGCACAATGTGGCATCGGTTATCGTAGTCGTGGTAACAGCAAATTTCATACCAGAAGTTCTCAAACCAACAGGACCGAACGTAAGGGCAGGTCCCAGAGCCTCTTGAAGAGCGTCTTCTAGAATAGAAGAATTATACTTACCATCCTGAAGGGAAAATGAAAGTATCCGCCGAACTACACCGCAGATAGACCTTGCTATGGCGGCTTTGGGTGGGAAAATAATGATTGCAAACTTTCGAAAGAAGTTGAGGCATTCTTGCGGGCTCCAGTCCTTACCAAAGAGTCCAATGGTTGCAATACCACCTGGTCCATGTCAGAATCGGAATCAGGAATGTGGGTCCAGCCTACCTGAGCTCGTTCCAATTGCATAGTCAAAGTTCTCTTGGACTGGGTAGTTCAGCCCGAGAGCCTCCCTCAATGCTTCTATAAATCCNAGTGACACGATACCTCTCGAGCCACCCCCGTCTATNCCTAGAAATCTTATCCGACAAGTGGGTGGCAGAGTCCTTGCTTGGAAATGGATCTCTCGTTGGCATTGAGGGCAGTTGTCGATCTCGTAGCAGTACTCTCGACCCTTCATCGGCTTGCTAAAATTGGGGATGCGAATGCAGAAATCACATAAGCCATGACCACATTCCGTTATATGCTCCGGCTTTCTCTGCAGGCAGATGAAACAATCTACGTTCGATTTCAGTAGTTGCCAAGACCCACTATCCTCCCGCAGGCACTGCAGACGTAAGATGGCTGCAGAGTTGCCTTCGAACTTCATGAACGAGAACATTTGTATCATTTGCGCTTCGATCTTGCCACAAATTACCTCGCCAGACGAGTTAGTTGACGTGGCAAAATCAGATATTGCTGCGACACAGACTTGGTAGTACATAACACGGAACACTTCTGATGGATTGAACACTTGGCCACGGTCAGTGTTTGCGGGCTCTTCAAATGAAGGATAGTACTTGCAGTGCATATCAGGCGGGAAAAAATCCAGCATTATAGCAGAACTGATGAAGCTCCACAGAATACTGTCATTCAACATGTGCTCAAGACTTAGCCTCAGAAAGGACCTGAGGTGATTCTCAAGATTAGGAGACAGAGGATTACTCTCCCTAGAGCTTTTGATAAAGTCAAACGTGTGCCTTGGCGACGTGCAGAAATTATGTAGCGCACTTGCGAAAAATCTCGCAATGTGGACCATAGAAAACATGGCATGTGCATTGCCTCTTTCGATGCGTGCCAGATTGATATCGTGGCGTATAACCTCTTCCACCCCACTGAATAGTGTCGATGAACGGTTTTTTGATCCCAGAACATTTACCAATTTCAGTGATGCGAAAGATCCTGCAAATTTTGGATGTGAGAGAACCGTCAAGCGAAAACGCAGAGCTTCTGCGTTGAAAGTATGGCCAGGAATACTGGTGATAACAATTAACCGAGGCCGAGTATTCGTGGGCAGACTTGATGCGGAACCGAGCGTCGTCCAAGACGCAAGTCTTTCTGCAAGATGATCGAGGCTACCATAGTCTTCGGCAAAAAGACAGAGCACGTCGACGAACATTGATAGCAGTCTTGCGTGGAGATAATCGGCTAAGCTCTGGGCTGTGCAATGACCACTCTCATCATCTTGCCAGGCTACGGGATTGTTGGTTGTCTCGTGGCAGACAAGCTTCCCCCTAAGATTTGCTTGCACATGGTCAGGAGTACTCTCGGCAATCAAGATTGGGTAATCGCTAAGGGATGTTTTCAGATCGGCGCATATGTTCGCCACCCCGTATTTGCGACAATTGGATATGCTGTTCTCGGGGAAAATAGCCCGAAGAGCTCGCGACTTGTTTTGTGTACCAATGAAGTGCACAAGAGAAGGGTATTGTTTTGCAGGACGTGGAAAGGATTTTGCGATGTGGCCGAGTCGGTTTCCGTCCTGCAAAATGAATTCGTTCCCTTCTTGATGAATGCGAAGCCACTGTTGGTGACTACACAGAGTCATGATGATACCTGATCCTTTGAGACATTTGGGTAGGTCCTGGCCTTCTTGTCGGGGCACCAAGATAGCGAGTGGCACGTTTTAAATGTAAAAGAGTGCAAATACAAAGTTTAAACTAAATGATCTTGAACCCATCTCTCAGATGATCCGGGATGATCCAGGATAATCCAGGATGATCTTTTTAAAGGCCCCGTCTTCGGATGATCTTCGGTCTTACTTACTACCAAAGCCGGCGGATAATTCATTCCTCGCATACTTACCGTCTTTCTGGCACAGGCGTCTTATGAGAGAAGCTCCGACCTTAGCACAGCTAGTCGAGATCCGAGTAGCCAGTTGTCGCTTTCAGAACTGGGAGTGATAGCGTGTACCCTATCCACTTATGCATAGGTGACGATGGCACAGAATGAGGAAGCACGGGAACACAGAAAGTCATCTGCTCTTGCGCCAGGTTCTAAAGTAAAATTATTCTCGACATATATTTCTGAAGTTTATTGTATAGCTCTATCCATCCGCCAAAGCTGTTTACCATAGGCATACATGATTGATGAGCTACTTCAATCCTCATGACCCTTTTCCATCACGAGCTTCACCGAAATCCTTCTCTCTCATTTCGTTGACAGGCTTCCTGAGCCGTTGATATGTAGGAAGCGACAGGGAATCGGGTCGTTTAGTCGGATCGGGATGCGGTTGGGATTTTTTGAGGCAATGAGGTGGTATGTCGTCACGTCCACAGAAAAATGATGTTAGTCTAGGATATCTGCGTCGACAGTCCATCATGATCCTCGATTTCTCTCGTGCGAAACTATCTCTATCCTCGCGACTTCGATCAATCCAGATTATTAGACACATGACTGGAGTTCATCAGTCAGGCCTTTGACACAAACAGCGCATATCGCATACCTGATATGTCCCTGGTTGATAGTGATATAGGACTTGTATCCGTGGAAACACAGGCTATATGTACCAAATTTCGTAAAGGTTATACTAGCTGTTGAAGTCTCCAAGGATAATCCATTTTTACGTGGATCACCAGCACAATTCTGCGGGGGATGATTCCATCAGGAACGTAGACTCCTACATATATAGAGGCAACAATACTAGTCTATGGTCCATTTAGAACACCGGTGCTTGACTCGAAGTTTTGAGTTTTGAGCAATCATGAGTACGCCATTGGTAAGATCCTTGAATCGGTCTATTGACCAAGGTTCCTGACACAGTTCCAGCCTGAGCTTCTCCCTTCGGTCGAATTCAGCGACGAAGATGCCTCGACGCCCAAAGTCCGCATCATTGATATCGCGGACGACTCCGACCCTCAAACCCCGACACTATCATCTGTCAACATGGCTGAGGCCTACGACTGGCAGCATCGTGCCAACGTCGCCGAGCAAGAGCTATCACGAGCATCTGATAAGCTTCAAAGGGAGAAGCGAAAAACCCGCCGCCTCCAAATGCAGATCAACGAGTACACGGATGCATTAGCGCGCTCGACACAAGATTGCGGACAGGTAATGAAGCACTGTCAACTTGCGACGGACACGAATATTGCCATTACGCAAGAGCTTCGGAGGTCAAAGGTCATGGTAGAAACTCTAGAGGCTGTGATTGTGTTACTATACACAGTCAATACCAATGGACAAGGGAAGCCTGCTGTAAGGCCTCCAGGATCTGTAGCTAGCATCTGATTATTGGTAGCTTATATTATGGGAGGATTGCTGGTTGAATATCACGAGTTCCTAGCCTGAACTGTAGTTTCAGTCCTGCATATGACAGTGTGTCGTGAAAGGGACGTCTAATTACCTGAGAGTCTTTCTTCTGTAAGAAATTAATGCTTTTATAACTCCTGCTTGAATTGTCTTCTCATGCTTGAATTTACTCCGAACCAAAGTCAGCCTTGCCTTCATGTTCGCCAGCGGTCTCAACATATGTAAGTCCTAAGCAATCTGACATGTTCTCACGGTTTGAGGGTGCAGAAAGATAGTGATATCTACAGCAATCCTTAAAAAAAGTCTGCATTTGTATCCATCTAATCTTCTTCTGATTCAACTTCATCATCATCATTCCTTAGATCCGTTCCTTGGGTATCGTCTGCTTCACTAATACACTCCTCCCCACTTCCCCCTTCACTATTCTCCTCATCACTACATTCTATTGTACTCTTCTCGTCATCACTATTCATCCATCTGGTACTATCCTCGTCGGCTGTCTGGATGTCCGAGAGGTACTCCGTATCGTTCAGATCGTCCAGATCCTCAAAATCCTCCGGATCCTCAGAACTCTCACTACTACTTTCTGCAAGCTCGGCTCTGTAAGTCGAATTCTGATCGGAATACTCGCTATCATCATCTATCCACGATGGCCACTCTTCATCATCTGTGTACCCACTCTCATCATCTGTGATGCTCCGGACCTCCCAGTCCTGAAGTGCAACCCATAGACTCCCTGTCGAGAGGGATTCGCTGTCCATGTTTTTTGTCACAAATGGGAGACCTTGATTCTGTCAGCTTGAGAAGGCAAACGAGCTGGAAAACCAACTTTCAGGCCCTAACCCGCCCACGAACGGCAGTATTAGGAGATTTATCAGGGAATCTTGATTGAATTCGTCAGAATCTTGGGACAGTTCCCCTTTCACTTCCCATCTACGCTTCTCGTCGCAGAGATTGTTCCACTCGAACAGAACATCTCCGTCCTCGAATGTGAAGTCGAGGTCGCCTTGCTCTAGTCGACTTTGAAGTAATGCATTGATACTATGCCAGGAGTAGTTCCGGTCATTCATGATACTGTGTAATTCTTCGAGAACCTGCTGTTTGGATAATGCCTCCACCCACAGAACCGCTTGTTCTGGCCAATTGCAGGAGGCATTGTCTTCTGAGGTTAGGAGAAAGGTTTCAAAAGGCATGCTGGGCTTGAATAGAATAGCTGGTGTTCAGTTAGACACAGCTTAGACCGATGTACTTATACGTGCTAGAGGATGTTCTTGCGTCCATCAAGTATATGAAGCCATAAAGTTCGGGCGGTTATCTAGATGATCCATATTGTGGACTTGCAACCAGACGATTGAGCCTTGTTTGATCGAGCCAGTCTTTAGATTGCCAGAAATCACGCTATCTGGATTGGATTAATTACGCCTGGCTGCAGCATAGGTTTATCGTTCTGCGAATTCCATCACATCGTTTGTCTCCACCTCCCAAAACTTGGTCTCGTCATCTTTGGGTGGACATTCACGCGACATCCCGAAGGCAAAACGAATTCGTGGGATGAGCCTTCTTGGAGACACGGCAAGATTTAAGAAGCGGTGCTATATCCATCAGCCACATGTCTTTGCAGTCTTAAATTCTCAGTACCTGCTTCAGGTTCTCAAGGGATCCTGTTAATGTGCAAGAAAGAAAGCCAAGAGCATGCTCGGACCATTTGGAACTAAGATGGAAGCGTGAAAGCATCATATCCTCTATGAGCTCAGCTATTATTGGAAAGTCCAAAAGAACTTGCGATGATTTCGGCGACTGATGCAAATGATCGCGCTCAAGTTGCACATCTGGGACTAAGAACTTGTCAATTCTGATCATGGGGAAAAATGTAAAACTAACTGATCTTTATTGCCCCATTAAGAGAGAATCCTATGTTCGCTTCTGATAGAGACTTGCAAGATATCTTGAAAGAGGAGATCAAGGCAACTCCTTTCAGCACCTGGAATAGTGAGTCCTGATTTATTATGTAAAAGGGATTTTTACCTCCGCGATTATGGTGGCTATTTCCCATTCATCCATTTCGTATCTTTGTATTTCTAATTGGGGGAAGACTAAGTCAAGGCGTTCTGTGACCACAAAGACCTCGTCGCCGTCGCAGAAGACATTATGGACCGTCGCAATATTAGGTCCTTGAATACTGGAGAGAGCACGGATGTGTTCCATGGCGTCCGAACTGCGACATTTTCGAATGTGAACCAGATCAAAGTATTTAGATCTTCGCTTTGCAACTATCACTTGATCTAGGTGGTAAAGATATTCGTAATCGTTCCAGGGATCACCTAGAATGACTTCGAGCAACTTTTGAACTGTTCCACCGGACAAAAGCTCTGTACTTTGATCTTTATCATTGGAAGAACTGTCCGCCTGTCTTGGAGCCAGGAAGGAGGACACCTTCTTTCTCCGTCGTAGATGGTGTGACATCACAGGTGGCTGAACCCTCTGAGAGCAACCAGAATATCTGGGCAAAGCTCTACGGGCATTCAAGCATCTTATATGATATGATTATGAATCATACAGGAGATATCATCCCTCCCCTTGGTTGATGGCGAGCATCTCTGAGCTATATACAGGAAGTCAGATATAACACTAGCAAAGCTCACGTTCGCGTATCGCTCCAAAGTAAAGATTCCAAATTCTTCTCGGCCAGCTGGAAAGGTTTCCTTCAACCCTGGGAATAAAATTTATGGCATTCGCCTCCTGCTGCTCCATGGAAGGTGCTTGCTGTAAAATACGCACAACGACCAAGCCTAAATTTCACTTAGGGTTGGTCTTTCTAGTGTGACGATCTCTCCCTCAAGTATCGGTGGTGATCACCACTGGGATGATACAAGAGGTTTACTTGCCAACAATCCTCGATGATGATCTCACCTGCCTATAAATGATGGCCCTCACTATATGTACTGTCTTGATGGTTGAGGAATTTGAAGCAAGCGGTAAGGGTTCAACTATAATGCCTTCGAGCGCATCGTGAATAGACGGTTCAGGATGCCGTATCCAGGCTAATCAAAGAGGGGAGAACATTCTCTCCGTACATAGAAAGGTAGCACTGTGCCTTTGTACGCGGAGGTACTCTTAACGATAGAATTTGCGCACTCTTACTCTAGCCCCGATAATACGCCTTATCTAGTGAGATTGGGGATCGATAGCGACCTGGCACATCATAATGAGTGTTTCCTACAAGTTCTCGGACTTGATGGAAGATGTTTATGCTCATGACACTGAAGGTTTTGTTCTTGATACATGAAGAGTATTGTGCAATTGCTATTGCTGCCAGACATCACGTCAACGTAGGAACTTATTATACATGAGGTATCCGGTACAGGCCAACTGGTGGAGAAGGAAATATGGCCGTTTTTGTGGACAGCCTCTGTTCCAGAGACAGTGGCTAGTCGAATGGGTGGTCTGTGATAGGCAAGATGGGCAGGTCGTCAAGGATATTGATAACGTCGTTGCGGCGACATTCCGTGGCCAGATGCAGAGGTGTGGCTTCGGAATCATTCTGAACTTCATAAGTAGGCACCATGACGCAGTGACACTTGTACTATGTCTGCGTGCCCGTTCACCGCAGCGGGGTTTAAGGTGTCGGATCGAAACATGGCCCTGACTAGCAGCAAGATTGAGCGTTACAAGGTACAACTTGGGCCCAAGCCCAAGCAGAATCTCTTAGATTTCAATCGACCCCCCTTCAGCAGCGCTGCTAGTAAATGGAATCTCCTTCGCCGATACTTCAGAAACGCTCACATGGTGGCATAAGAGCTTGACGATGATAACATGGCTGTTGCTGGCTGCATAGCGAAGCCCCTCTCGGAGAGCCCACCGTCGGCGTGAATCTTCCAATGGTTGATTGGGTTTGCTCCACTTCTCACAGGTCGTCTGAAGGTGAAGAGCCTCTCGTCGCCACAAGTCCACAGCATCGTAGAGAGGATATCGGACGACTGCTTCATGGCCGCCTGCTGATGCGTAGACAAAGGGTAGTGTGCGATAGAGCAATGTCCACGGATGTATGCCGGCTTCAACAAGTATCTTCGCAGCCTCTTCATCTCCCCGATCCGCAACATCGTGCAAAAGCGTAGGGAACAAGCTTTCACGTAGATATCTGCCCCCTTTCGTATCACAGTAGCGAGTGTACGTCTGCGCAGCTCTAGCTTCCTGATAGCCCATTGTAGTACCGTTCACTCCACATCGCCTTCCTCGTTCGGGCGGACTGCATATGTGACCACGATGCCATAAAGCTTGTGTTGGAAAATGTGAAAGCGACGAGACGTTCTCATCCAGGCTGCAAGATCGGGGACTTTGAGGTAGGAGCCGATCGCGAGATGTATTTCGTTTAGGAGTTGGTCAAGTTAGTCAAGGGATGTGTCTCGCATTGTGTATGCCAACTGTCGTGAGAGTTGTCGTGTTATCTATTCTATTGGGAGTCAGATACGCATAGATACATTGAAATCATTATCAGACAAACAGGGAGAAAATTCTGACAGCGAGAACTTACGAAGAATATGGCTTTAGTCGAGCGGCTTAAGTCATGCGCTGTAACGTGCGAATGTCAAAGGCCGAGAGGGTAAAGCGCGCTGCGATTGATAGGTCGGGGGAGGTGGCAGAGAACTGCAATGGAGGATCAGAGGTTGCGGAGGAGGGGACAGCGAAACACATCTACTTGAGGCGGGGGTGGCGCAAGCGCCCTCTATGTTTCAGCTGGTTGGGGTGCAGCTCACCCTAAGCGACTCGTGACCATCAGCAACCAGGCCACATTCAGCTTTCTGATGGGCACCTACTGCAAACATTCTAGCCTCATCCAGAGGTGAATTAGGTACCGCCAATTGATCAATTGAGCTTTCACGTAGAGTAAAGTGTTAATCCAGACATAGCGTACGGCATCTAGCTTTCACGCTAGGTACTGAGAAGGTAATAAGAAACAACAGGAGAGCAGGGAGGGAGTGAATGACCAGAAAAAAAGGTAGAGACGGTCACAAGCATAATCAAACCAACTTATAGAAGGGAGATGGCATTTATATCGGGGACGAGGGTGCTAGCCACAACTGTCCAGAAGGAAATTTCGATAAAATAAATCAACAAACGACATCTGTCTTCAAGGCTCAAGTAGATACTCGGCTTTTACATCCAGCTCCTATCTACTCAATTCGAGAGTCTTCTTCATACTGGTCTCGACCCCGCTTGCCTAGCACCCGAGTCGCATTGGATACGATGACGGTTGACTGTCCGGTACGGACAAGTATGTCAAAGCAGGCCTGCCAGAGGAAATTGCCACCATCGATTAGAGAGAGGCTCTTTCCATCGTTCGCATATCCTCGAGCTTGATTGCTGACTGATTCTTTCTCGTATGGTACCTCTTGGATTGTGGCATCTTGTATGAACCTGACCACTGAGCCAGCTCGGTCGTGATGTCGATACGCTGTTTCAGGAACGACTTCTTCACCAGGGGTGGTCAGGGAGGTCGGCTGTGAGGGTGGGACTGAGATCTGTACTGGACGGATGGCCTCAGCCGGTGCAGTAGACATGTCAGAGCGATTCATGTTGAAGTCAAGCGCTCTGAAGAATGTAAGGTGTCGGGATCGCTTAACGAAGAAAGAACTCAGTTCTTTGCCGCTCGTGTGATATCCCATCATTGGAGCATGTATTTTGCCAATGAAAAGGTGGCTGAGGTCCTGGAAATCCGTCGAGCCGCGTCCACAGCGGAGGGTTAATGGCTCCCCTGCACCCGCTACTGTAATAAAAGGCGTTTCAACTGTCACTGGGGTCCCGAGGATATCGTTGAAGTAAGTCTTCAATGAAGTGACTGCCGGTCTAGCATGATTAACGTCGAAGACGAATGCCTCATTTGGTCGAAGGACGCTGAAAACTTCGATGGCAGCGTTTTGGACGATAGTGTGGGCGGGGTCACGTCTTAGTTCTCGCTCAATCGCAGAATTCGAGAAACCTAATCGACTGGCAAGTGTAGCTAGTTGCAATGAGCCGTATGGGTTCCGGACTTTCGCAATTCGGCAGCAGCACAGCCACAGTTGTTGATACGAGACTTCAAAAGCATCCATGCCATTCAAGGGCACAGTCGTGAAATTCGATGCTGATGTTTGTACTTCGACCATACTCCCGCTTGGATCTTGCTGGGTAAAGTGTGAGAGGAACCGCTGGCGAGGCGTCTCCTTCTTTTTACCTTGGCTCTTTCTGCCTTGGCTCTTTCTGGGTCGTGGTGGTAGTAGCGCTTGCAGAGCTCGTGCTGGCTGTTTGAAATATCTGATGTCTCGGAGCAGTGTCCAAAGAGTTGGTATCATTTCTCCTATGGCAAGGAGACTAGTCGTTATTTGACTTCTTCTTATCGGGTCCGATACTTCTGGAAAAAGCTCTTCTGAGTCCATATGCTCTTGAAGATACGCAAAGTCCGATGCTGAAAATGCAGGAGCTCTGGACTGTAAGTGTTCCACCGTTTCAGAAGTAGTATTCATCATTATGGCAGTATCGCCACAAATACCTGTCCAAACTCTTTTTACAGTATGGATACAATGCCCAATTTCCTGTCGCAAATTAGTAGTTTTCGAGATCTCTGCTATAAACACCAACTTCGTCAAACCCCAGAGCTATGAATTCATTCAATGAACCTGTATAAAAGGTCCTCCATAGGCCCCTGATATGTAGAACAGAGTCCAGAGCATTGATGAGCAGCTTCCGTTTCAGTATTATGTCTAGATACTTCTGTTGATACGGCTTCAGCCTTCCTCGCCAATGTTGTTCTCCTACTTCATCTTTATCAAAGTGGCACAGTCGAATTTGTCGAAAAACTTCGCCGGATGAGAATGGTGTGGAATATGAGTACCCTTCTCGGAGCGTTTGCTTGGTCGCCGTGTTGAGATCTGTATCCATTAGCATAGAACGGATCTGGGGATCTGACCTACCAGTGCTATAGAAGTCAGCAGACCACCAACTCCCAACGGAAGAAAGAAATTCTTTAGCAGCCAGAATCCTATGCTGTCCATGAAGACATTCTAGCCTTGTACCGTGGTCCAATTGGAAACGTACTGGAGCAGTCTTGGGGACAGCTTTGAAGTCTCCAGCGTTCATGGCCAGCTTTTCTAAGCCTTTATAAAAAGCCTCGTTGTCAATCATAACCGGTACCCCATTCGATATGTCCTCATTCAAGCAACCTTCCCCCTCAAAGTCCCTTTTCAATTGTTCGACAACTTTCCGGTCAATTTGNCTACATGGATGCGGAAAAGTTAAATGCGCAATCGACACCAGAGCAGTGCCCAGATATTTGGCATCTTTATCCTTTAAGATGTCCATGTTTTGTAAGCGTACAATCCAAGCAGAGTGTGCAATCCAGGCGGAGTGTACAATCCAAGGAGAGTGTGCAATCCAAGGAGAGTGTGCAATCCAAGCAGAGTGTGCAATCCAGGCAGAGTGTGCAATCCAGGCAGAGTGTGCAATCCAGGCAGAGTGTGCAATCCANGCAGAGTGTGCAATCCANGCNGAGTGTGCAATCCANGCAGAGTGTGCAATCCAGGCAGAGTGTGCAATCCANGCNGANTGTNCAATCCAAGNAGAGTGTGCAATCCAAGNAGAGTGTGCAATCCAAGCAGAGTGTGCAATCCAGGCAGAGTGTGCAATCCAAGGAGAGTGGCCCAGGGTGATCATCCCAAGGTCATCCCTGAGGTCATCCCTGGATCCACTCAATTATCCTGCTCATTCTGGATATCTTCTTATCTTTGTTCTATCAGAAACCTACCCTTCAGCCATGGAGAAGAGCACTCGACCATTGACAGAGTTTCCAGGCTCAAAGGTAGCTAGCGACCTTGTCCTCAGGCAAGAGAACCTAGCTACTGACTTCAAAAGTTCGAAGCCTGTGAGTGACCGTCATACCGTATTCCCTGGTGGTAAAGGCTTGCAGAAACTGTTCACAGCAAGAGATACCGAGTTTCCGATTGTGTCGCAGTCGAAAGAAGCTTTTCGCACCGTCCCTACGATACGCTTGAAGATTAACCCAGCCGGCTCCTCGCCGTCGAGGCCGACCCCTCAAGAAAAGATCACATTAATCCAACAACAACGATCTCTATCTCCCGAAATTAAAAGTCCGTGGGATTTCTACACTGCGCTCCGCCCTCTCCAGCGTGGTGGTGAAATCACCGCAGCATACACACGAACGGCGCCGACCAAGATGGTTGCTGTGAAAGAGCTTTCCTCGGATCATTTCAAGAACTACAGAAGCTGCCAACACGAAAACCTGCTCTCAATAATAAAAATCTTTCGATTCAAAGGTCATTTCTTCGTTGTCACCGACTATACTGTCACTACTCTGCAGCATATTATCGCAATTCCCCTTCCATTGCTTGAGCTACACGTGTCTGCAACTTGTCACCAGGGAAGCCCCCAATCCTCTATTAGAGCTTTTCTAATGACTCCATTCAGGTCTATCAAGGAATGCAACATCTTTCTAGATTTGGGATCGCGCACCAAACGCTTGATGGATCCAAAATCCTATTTCTCCCCGATGGTTCAGTAAAAATAGGTATGTTCAAGCACCTCACATTATCGCTACACTAATCTGAGAATTGCAAGCTCATTTCGATGAATGTCAGTCCGCAGAATCTGCCTCGGCTCGCTCGCTGGGAGTCATCGCAATGGAGATGATGCAGAAAGGTGTAGCGCCTGCACAAGATGAAAAATTGATGCTCACACACCCCGATCAATGGTCATCAGAAGCGTCAAATTTCATCGAGGTCACTTCTTGGGCTACATTAAAAGAGATACAAGATGTGAGGAATCTGCTACTCGCTCCGAACATTGTTCTGACTGATAGTAGCACAGATTTTTGACGTATGTTTCGCCAACAGTCATGATACCTTTTGTGGAATATGCTCGCTGGGAGACTCTTGAAAGCCACTACCTACCTTCTGGACCTTCCACTGGCGCAACTCTGATGGAGCTTTCGTTCTTTGAGCCTGGTCGTGTTTGCGCTATGACATAGAATTCTAAATAAAAGTCAAACAGTGTTCCCGACAGGAGAAGATTTACTTCCATGGTTATCACGGTGAAATTGAATGACAGTGGTAGTCTATCATCAAACCATGGGATGGTCTACCGAGAGGTCCTCTCCATGCTGTACCCACCTGGATGATCTCTTCGCTAAAGTGACCGAGCTAACAAATATCATAGGTGATATAACACCCATTCATGCCATCTCTCATTAACTTCTTTCCAAGCCAATGTGAAGCCAGACATGATATCAGAGCCCATTTATGTCCGAAAGGTCAATCCGTCATCCAACTCTATGCAGCGTTCCATGAAAAACGTTACTATTGCTGGTGGTATCATCGGCGCATTGCTCATATTGTTCTTACTCGTGTTCCTATGCATGTTCATCTACGAGTACAGAAAAGGTCTTTGGCTCTATCGGCACTATATTTGGTCTACTTTCTGACAAGTACAGCGTCTCGCCTTCAAGATAATACTGGAAGAAACACCCACATTGGCGAGATCTCTAAGAACGCCCTTCTCTCGACAATGTCGCTTGGTTTGAGGAGCCTTCTTGATAGAGCGGAGGCAAACAGGATTCTTAGATAAAAAAATGGGTTTCTTCTTGAAGGATGTTAAGAATGCAGAAGCTCGTTGCGCGGATCTTCTCTGTCAGACAAGTCGCCACGACATCATTCCTTCAGTATACCCTATCAAGAGCATCTTTCAGTGAGCGTCATTGGGATTCCTGAAACTGCAACTACCCTGGCTAGACAATCACTTCTGAACCACTTGCCTCTTCTCAACATAGACTGGCCACGAGTGTGTCAAGGCTGTAAAGTTAGCTTGGTAGTCCCAGACGTTTCTAGGGTCAACCTGACGAATGTCGTAATCTCGAACCATAGTGGCTGCTATCTTTAAGATCTGCATTCTCGCAAAGTGACGTCCTGGACACATCATATATCCAGCAGAGAACTACCATTATAAGCCCATACTCAGGATCCATTGAGCAAGACGACTGACCACCAACCAATTCTTGTCTAGGTCTTTCGTATTCCCTGACAACCAACGCTCTGGGTTCCACTCCTGAGCATCTGCACCCCAGATCGCCTTTGAGGAATGTACCACCCTAGAAATTATTAGTAACCAAGTTGTCATCTGAGCTATCTGGTGCACGTTCTGTGGAGAAATACTCAAAATTGTCCCTCCTTGAAAATGACGGCCTCCAATAGTAATTCCATCCTTCGGCACCACGCGAGGCAAGCCCATGGTAGTCGGACTAAAAATACGCAATGCTTCTTTAACACAAGCTCTGAAATATGGAAGTTGTTCGGCGTCGTGGAATGTAATAACGGGGTCCAGACACAAGCCCCGAGCTTGTGCAGCATCAATCTCGCTAAGAACCCTCAACCATGCCTTGGGATGTTGTATCATGTGGTAGACAAAGCTTTGAATTGCGGCTGTGCGTAATCTCAGTCAGGCAAAGGTGAGGGGGACAGAGGGAAAACGAACAAGAGACTGGTTCCGCGCCCGCTCCCACGTTCACGTTGGCTTGCGCCTCGATGTCACGGAGGCTCAATTGACCAGAACTACCTCTGCTAGCATTAATCCAATGCTCTAAAACATCGCAACGAGCTTCATCGCTAATATCTCGCCTTCTGATAGCCGCAGACGTGGTTGTGAAGAGGTGGCCCATAGGCAGAAGCGCAGCCCAGCTATTTAGGGGATTCACAAGGATACGCAAAGGGAGAATGAAGAAGCCCGCAACTGCTGCAAACTTGCTCAACGTAACGTTGTTCCTCAGCGTCCCACCAATGTCGTGTCCCTAGAGAAGGTAAGCTCGAGACTGGGGCAACGTGTGGCTAGGGGATAACATACTGCTCGGAGAAATCCAAAGGACTCTGAGAAGAAGGCAGTACCAATATTATCAAATGTCGTGTATGTTATAAATTTATCCAGCTCCATAATTGTCTGGCCTTCCGCATAAGTGTTCATCCTCGAGAGTAAGTCCATGATATTGTTATTGATCTTGTGCTCCGATTCTAGGATTTTGCTGTAGCCTCGAGCAAAGTGATTCGAAAGGGCTATCTTTTTCTTCGGGTCTGTTGTTGACATAGGGTTCCGAAAGCGAAAGTCAGGGACCGCAGTTACCGTATACCATTCGCTCTGTTATAATCAGTCGTTGTTTCCAGAAGGAGTCCAAACCCAACCTTGTGTAATTTTGCACGGAGAAGCAGCGTCGAGCCATCCGGATGACTGACGCTTACCTCGTTGGGAGCAATGCGAACGAAGTGGCCGTATTTCTCGTGGAGAGCCTTGAGATGTAGATTCTGCTTTCCATTGAGGATGTACCATACATGCCAGAGCCGAGTAATGGATGCCCAGAAAGGGCCTGGGACATTTGATAGGTCACTGAAGTAATGGCGATGCAGGGCGACGCTAACAAGCATCAGCGCGACTCCTGCGATAAGTCCGCGCCCAGAGACCAATAGTTCCCAGCTTTGAAACGCCATTTTGATCAAAGTAAAATTGAGAAACGGCATGGGGAAGCAGACTTAGCATGCACAGCAAAACTTTATGTAAGCTGACTAACCCTGGATGATCTGGGGATGATCCGTCAATAATGAAAACTCGGCTGGGATGATCCTGCTTGTCATACCCTTGTCGATACCACCGCTTCGTCGTCTAACATCGTGTTTTTCCTGCCTTAAGAAGAAGTCCTGTCAAGCAGGCTTTGCATTCTAGTTCCAGAATACCTTGGTACCCAATCTTTCGCGCGTACCTTCAAGCTTCTTATGCACCATGGCAACGGAAATGGGAGACTGCAACGGCGGTTTAGCGGAAGAAGAAGGTGCCAAAGGGTACAGCGATAATTGGTTCTTCCCGGAAGAATTAAGACTTGGTCTGGAACCCTTGGATCTCCCGAAGCGAATTATTGACGAGACTCTTGCTTGCGCTTGGGAATATTCTCGATGCGTGATACCCGAGTGGACCAATTGGGAACGATACTTGGCTTTCAATCGAACTATCATCATCGCTATTATCGCCGAATTCCGTGGCGATTTGATTCCGGATGACTGTCGTCAGAGGGTTGTCGGTTACGATATACATGACCTTCTCAACATTCTCTTTGGTGGGACGTCCATGCACGACCCTATGTCCCGCGAGTTTAAAACATTTTTGCTCATCTCAGCTGAGAAGTCAAGCAAAAGACTGGATTCTGACCTTTTCAGTCGCTATCTCAACGCCCTTACGAAGTGCCCGCAGACCTGGTTTCGCCTCCGCGACTGCGACGCTCTTGCTCGGTATACAATCGCCAGCGCGTTGGCTTGCAATGATTTCAATGATCATCTGTTTAATGACGACCAGTGGGAGCTTATTGCGGAGTTGGGCGATACACTTTACGATGCCGTCGCCTATTACAAACACCGAGCCGAGGGCGAAACGAACAGCACTTTTGGATACGTTGGAGAAGAGACACGGGCGGCAAGCTTTCGATTATATCGAGAGGTGCTCTGGGCGCTAGATGTTGCTTGGGCACGAGATCCGGCGAAGCGCTGCGTCCTCAATTTCACCAGATACTTCGGAGGTCCAATCCACATGACGACGCGAAGGTATCGGTTCGTAGAGGATGGATTGATGATCGGGAAACCAGAGACAGAAGAAGTTGTGAAATTGACCCGTAGTAATTTCAAATTGTGGCACCTGGTCGAGGAGATCGGTGCGCAGCGTGTTATGAAGGCAGGCTTCGCGGACGGTAGGGCACAATCAGACGAGCATATGTTTCCTGGCTTTTTGGAGCTTCTACAGAGCAGCACTGAGAAGCATTGTCGTCACTGTTCTCATGCAGTCTTTGATAGTTCCATGATGGCCAGGCAGTTTGGAGGCATTCGGCTGTGTGACAATTGCAAAGAGACATGGAGATCCTATATGCGAGCGTTTCCGCAGCGGTTTGGGGCTGTGTTTCCAGAGATTAATCTGTCAGCTCTGACTGCATTGTAATGAATGACGAACAGACTCTACGGAGGCATATTCATCCTCGTAGAAGGGTCAATTCTCAAGCTTCTAGATCTACAAGCTTACACTATGGTACATCTATGCCAATGCTCAAACATAAATTCGCGTTTCAACCTTGTGCATCCTGCGTTGAAAGTATATTATACATTTAATCTTGCTCTGATACAATTCCATTACGTGCAATTACAGCCATAGTCCATCAAACATACCCATCAACTTATAGACCCTGGCTTCTGGTGACTGGCGAAGCAACCCAATAGCGCTTGGCGACTTCTCTCCGCAATTGTGACTGGGCTCCTGTATTTGTTCCACCTTTTCTTCGGTGTGACTTTAAATTGGCGGGATGTCGGCATGATTTGATACTGAGAGTAGCTGGGCAGAGGAGTGAGGTTGATCGGATTCATGCGACGCTAGGAAGCGTGTCTTTCGACAGAACCAAGGAATTTGAGTGGGTCTGAGGTGATGTGAGGATGATCTATACGGGTACCAGACGATGGTAGTTCGACAGCGAAGATAGCTAAGGCCACAGACGCTTACAAAATCGGCTTCCTTCTGCACACTCGCTAGAAGATTCGGAGCCCCACCTTAAAAGGATGGTGAATTATCACGTGGCCATCCGTGCCACACCAAGCCCATCACACCATTGACCGAATGAACTTGAACCTTCCAGAATATTATTGGAGTACTGGGGTATATAGAGGCTACCTCCTCAAGCCCCTTTCAAACAAAGTTATAAACATTTATAGAGAAGAAGTATTGGAGTACTGCAGAAGCGCAGTTGGCAACTGTGTTACTGTAATAAGTGCAGCACGTTACAGGAATATTGAAATGAAACTTTTTTACTTCATTTTTTCAGTAGATGGTCTGAAGATTTATAAAACACATTTGTTTTCCCAAGTAAAAGCAAAATTATCAGTATCATTTTGCTTTGTCTACTCTGATATAATCATTTGTTAGCTCCTCTCTCGATCAGAAGTGCTGTGATTGTCTCGTGACCTCCTTCTGACGCTGCTTGGAGTGCATTGCCATAGTCTCCGCCTTGAGTATTCACATCGGCTCCTTTCTCGATCAGAAGTGCTGCAATTGCCTCGTGACTATTTGCTGAAGCTGCATAAAGTGCATTGCCATAATGTCCGCCTTAAGCATTGACATCGGCTCCTTTCTCGATTAGAAGTGCTGCAATTGCCTTGTGACCTCCTGCTGAAGCTACTTGAAGTGCACTGCCATAGGGTCCGCCTTGAGCATTGACATCGGCTCCTTTCTCGATCAGAAGTGCTGCAATTGTCTCGTGACTATTTGCTGAAGCTGCTTGAAGTGCACTGCTATAAAGTCCGCCTTGAGCATTCACATCGGCTCCTTTCTCGATCAGAAGTGCTGCAATTGCCTCGTGACCATCTGCTGAAGCTGCATAAAGTGCATTGCCATAGTCTTCGCCTTGAGTATTCACATCGGCTCCTTTCTCGATCAGAAGTGCTGCAATTG